>JAKSDA010000229.1 GCA_022360315.1 Pseudomonadota bacterium | reverse complement strand
GTCGTGGGCAAAGCGGTGTTCGGGCCGACCCGGCGGGGTCACGGCGGTGATGTTGCCGGCGCCATCGTACCGAGTGATGACCGACCGGCTGTCCGGCGCAGGGACGGTGTAAGCTTTTCAACTTGGAGACCTGCTCCTACAGTGGCGCCAAGTTGAAAAGCTTACACCGTCCCTAGAACACCCTAGAACATCGTCACCTAACATGCTGAAATCACTGATCTGCATGGGCTTAACTGCGGAAGTTGGGCTAGACGCTGGTGTCGCTTTCATCTCCCGGGAGAGCACACAAAACCACGCGAGCCTCGCGACGCACCCCATACCACTCAGCCGCACGTTCGAGTTGTTCAGGCGTCCCACAGATCTTCCTGTGCCTCGCCACTCATGCCGTCGAGCCGCTCTGAGAGCCGAGTTATTTGCTCTGCAACGTCGGATGAGACCACCCCATCTCGGATGAGCATGCCGAGTCCACGATACGCATCATCAAACTCAAGAGCCAATTCATCAATACATGTGCCATCTCCTGCGCTACGAAGGTAAGCGAGTTGCTCGTCGCTACTCGCGGACAAACGCTGCAACGAAGCCACTAACTTCTTCAGCGCTACTCGCGACTCTGCTGACATGGTCATCGAATGATACCCGACTTTCCGTCAACGCCGCCTGTGACCCGCCAATAGGGGGCGGGGCCATGATGCCCGCCCCCCGGATGCCACCGAAGTGATCGCCCAGTTGGATCGCCACGCGGCGTGTATTCCCGCAGGACCCATCCCTGGCCTTTCCGGCTTCCCTTGCCCAGTGTCTCGAGCTTCCATCCAGGTGTCTTTCCGATGATTGATTCCACCTGCTTCGGATGTTTGCCCGCGAGCAGCTTGGGATTCGCAAGCACATCATCGACACTTTCCAGGAGATCACCAACGCGCCTAAGTGCGCTGCCTCCCCCCCTTGCGGCACACGTATTATGGGCCCAAACTCCCGCGGTTCCGACAAAGTAGGTATGCGTTCCCTCGACTTCGAAGTTATAG
>JAKSDA010000234.1 GCA_022360315.1 Pseudomonadota bacterium | reverse complement strand
CTCGTCACTGGTGAGCTACCCAGCTGTGGGGCGCCACCCGGCCGGACTGATGTAGAGCTATCGTTCCCACCGGAGACACCGCAACCTCTTGCTATGGTCATCACAGGGCTTCTTCGCCACAAGCCATCAGACCGAATGGCGGCCGAGCAAGCCCTTAGTCTTCTGAAAGGGGACAGCGAGAAGCTCGCTTCCACGACTGACATGACCGCCCTGGCCCGATCTCACGTCAAGTACGACTCAGCGCAGGCAAGCGATTCTTGGTCAAGTAGCGCACCTCACAGTGAACGCTCACGTCTTCCCACAACTGAGCGAGTGCTACACTGCATGGTCGGCAAACACTACGCACAACTGCTGCCCGGCAAACTGGCGGCGCCAACTCAACTCCTTTATGATTCTTATCCTCAATCAGGTCGGAGTCGCGTTTCCACCGGAGCAAAACATCAGGCACGTGCAGCGGCATGGCTACTGGTTACCTCTCTACTGGTCTTACTCGCTGTTTTGGTAACGCATCACTTGGTACCATCAAACCTGTCGCCAACCGGGTTTGTTTCCTACAAACCCCCACCTCAATAAGTTGAGTAGTGGGCCCGTCTCCGCCCTACAGCTGTGATAGTGTTCAGCTAGAACTGTCGAGGAAGTTTGCGATGAGACCAATACAGCGACGGGCGCATCTTCTCCGGCTCGTAGCACTGAACTTGTTGATATTCTTCCACTTGGAAACTGGCATCGCTGAACCGAGGACTGCTGCAATAGGGCCAAAGACGATGCCTTGCCCAAACGACGAGGATGTCATCATTGTAGGGAAAGGCGGAACCGCATGTCGCCCCGTAAGTTCCGTATGGACCCGTATCTTTCTTCCGGAGGGCGTCACGCCCTTCTACCAACAAGACCCGAAGCTCCAAAAGTTTCACATCAAATACGACAAACGCGATAGGGCGTTGTCTGTGATGGTGAAGGAAAATACTCCAGTCGGGGCTGAGGGCAGTATCAAGTTCCAAGGGCCTGACTTTGAGGCAACAATCATTATCCGGGCGGTCGACAAGCGCAGTATGTCTCGTGGGGAGTATTTCGTTAAACACATCAGCGAACTAGAGGCCACAATGCGAGCCCTTTCTGCTCAGGTTAGAGCTCTCACGCAGGAGCTGGCCAAAGAAAAAGCCAGAAGTGCAGCTGCCGAGGAAAACGCATGGCATGCCAGGCGCAGAGCACATGCTGCCCATGCCAGGGCCAACGCAGCCGAGGCCAGGGCCAATGCGGCCGAGGCCAGAGCCGAAGCTGCCGAGGCTAGAGCCGATGCTTCCAAGGAGCAGGTTGCCAAAAGCAGGGGCAGGGAACAAGCTGCACTTGGCCTGGTGAGAACGAAAGAGGCGCAGGCACAACGAACTAGGCACCACATGTTGGTGAGCGTTGCTCGGGAGTTGGAGAACAAACGCACACAACGACTGATGCCTGAAGGGGGCGAGGCTAGAAGAGTGCATGATCGCATTACAGCTCGATTTCGATATGCAGATTGGAAGTATGGATATTGCATTTTTGATGCAGAGCTAACCCTGTCACCCGGTCGCCCGTTTGAAATCGCCGATGCCAAAGTCGTTGCCAAGGATAGGCAAGAACTTCCGACAAGCATCGTTTCGCCAAATGTAGCCTGGGTCAGGGACGATACGACTGCGATTACTACAGTCGTCTCAGGAAGCCCAACTAGGATGGTATTTGCGGTCAGAGTACCCCCAAAGATGTCTACGGTTGATTTGCGGTTGATGTTATTCGAACGAGGCTCAGATTCGCCAGCAACGTTTGTGCTGCCTGCATACGACAAACTAGTGAACTTATGGCGTCCGGAAACGGCCGAAGAAGAGGAACGCAGGCTATGGGGAAGCCAGCTCGTCATAAGCCCACAATTGTTGGTGGGGGCGTTCTGGATCTCCAATGGTGTGGAGGGTGAGGGACGTGAGCTAGATGCCACGACGTTCACCAGCCTCGGTTTGCGCATGACAAAAGGCTTTTCCGAAAATTTTGCCGTGGAGGTAGATATTGCAGGCG
>JAKSDA010000261.1 GCA_022360315.1 Pseudomonadota bacterium | reverse complement strand
TGACACACGAGTCGGATCTGTACTCACTGGGCGTAGTGCTCTGCGAACTCGTCACTGGTGATCTACCCAGCTGTGGGGAGCCACCCGGCCGAACTGATGTAGAGCTATCGTTCCCACCGGATACACCGCAAACTCTTGCTACGATCATCACAGGGCTTCTCCACCACAAGCCATCAGACCGAATGGCGGCCAAGCAAGCCCTGAGTCTTCTGAAAGGGGACAGCGAGAAGCTCGCCTCCACGACTGACATGACCGCCCTGGCCCGATCTCACGTCAAGTCCGACTCAGCGCTGGCAAGCGATTCTCGGGCAAGTAGCGCACCTCACAGTGAACACTCACGTCTTCCCAAGACTGAGCGAGTGCTGCACTGCATGGTCGGCAAACACTACGCACACCTGCTGCCCGGCAAACTGGAGGCGCCAACTCGGCCGCTTGCAGCGGCATGGCTACTGGTTGCCTCTCTACTGGTCTTGCTCGCTGTTCTGGTGACGCATCACTTGGTCTCATCGAGCCCGAGGACTGAAATCGCGTCTCCTATGCACCTGAAGCGACCAAGCCCAGCTGAAGCGCGACAGAAGCCAAAGGCCATAGCCACACGGCAAGCGGAGATCGCTCAGCAGCGATCCGAGGTGCAGAGACAACCAGCAATATCGCGTGACAAAAAACTGTACAGGCTAATGACCAACCATCAGAGCCGATGGGCGCATACTGAAAGGAATAGGCAACGATGAAACCGCTCAGCATTCTCGTAGCTCTCAGTGTGCTGGTTGCGTCGGCTACTGCCCTGGCGCAAGACACACCAACTGCCAGTGCTGACACGAAAACCTGTCCATCGCGAACGGCCACCAACATCTGTGATGGCACTCCGGTTATGGAGCTGATTGTCCGTGGTAAAGAGAGCAAGTTTACTGTTCCCATAACCTCAGCTCATTGGACCAAACTGAAAGGTCCTAATGGGTTTTTGAGCTTTTCTGGCGACAAAAATCCGTGGTGGCTGCGGGTTGAACGCTGGTCCCCCGATGCGTTAGATCTCCGCCCTAGAAAACATGCAAAAGGTAAATCGTTTACCTTCCACGTACGCGCGAAGAGCCCCGTAACTCATGTCGAGTACCTGGCCGTTGTCGTCTTTGTCGTGACCGATGACCCAACGACACCACCACTTCTCGCTAAAGTGATCCACGAATCGGAGATCAAAGCGGCCGAGGACAAGCACAAGCGTGCTATTGACACTGCATATGACCGGGGCCACCAAGACGGCCAAGTTCAGGCAAAAGCCGAATTCAAAGACTGGGCCAAGAAACAGAGACACCACACCGCGGCGAGCAAGGTGCTGCAACAGAATCTGGGTATCCTACTACCGCAAAAAGGAGCGCTACGATTTCAAGATGTCGATCCCTTGCGTCTCATACCGCAAATGGCGACATGGGAAGGTGAGGATTATGTTGTCCGCGTGGATGCACTAGGGCTTGATTCAGCTGATAGCAACCCCTATCGTCTCGCTCATGTCCGTGTGCGCGACACCTCCGGTCGACTTGTGCCGGCCTCACTCATTCATCCCGGTGAACCAGACGAGAATGGAATTGTCGCAAGGATCATGAAAGGAGATGTCGTCAAGATCGTCGTTGCAATTGAACAAGCGGCAGGCTTAAAACTTGAGAATCTGCGTATCGAACTCAGCGGACCCAACAGCTCCCGCCGTATCAGCATGGCGATTCCAAGGCACACAGCCGCAAACTTATGGCGTCCGGAAACGGCCGAAGAAGAGGAACGCAGGCTATGGGGAAGCCAGCTCGTCATAAGCCCACAAGTGTTGGTGGGGGCGTTCTGGATCTCCAATGGTGTGGAGGGTGAGGGACGTGAGCTAGATGCCACGACGTTCACCAGCCTCGGTTTGCGCATGACAAAAGGCTTTTCCGAAAATTTTGCCGTGGAGGTAGATATTGCAGGCG
>JAKSDA010000353.1 GCA_022360315.1 Pseudomonadota bacterium | reverse complement strand
TTAGGTTTTGGGATGTGCTGGGCACTACGTCGCTCTTCGCTGTGGGTTGTCGATCGCACGATAGAGCGCAATCTGATAGTTTGCTCGCAAAAGTGGCTGATGTGGTTGATGCGAACCCGAAACTTCATCGGATTGTCTGGCAAGGTCAGTACCCCGATATCGCGCTTGCTATTGGAACAGTCCTTCCCAGAAGCCCGAACATTGCTAAAACTTGTTCACTTGCGTTGTTGGAACGCCTCTGCGAGGATTATGAGCGCAGCTTATTTCCTGAAGGGGTTGATGCACCTCCTCGGGAGCTGGGGCGCCTCCTTGCGATGCGTGTCATTGATCCAAAGCCCTCGCGTATCCGCTACGCTGATGAGGGACCCGCGCTGTGCCTTGGTCAGTTGATCGAGGCGGGCACCCCTGAACTGGAAATGAACACCTACGCCGCAAAAATAAGTGAATCCGAGGAGCTAAATGAGCTTGTACTTTATCAACCCAAAACCATATCCGCGCAATTCAGAGAGCAAATGAACGACATCGATACACTGAGCTGGCCAGGAAATGAGGAAGGTGTCACACGCTTCTTGCGCGAATATGATGATTTCAGCCTTGTGCCGTTTGATCGTAGCGCCAGTTCTCTGAAGGAAGATATCCTAGCATCGGCGGCAGCAGGCCGGGTTTTTCGAAATCGTGCAGTCTATAGCTTGTCCAGGGCAATTAAAATGTTTTTTGAGTCTGAATGAGGTTAATATTGTATATAGTGTTGATCGTGTTCGTCTAATACCAGTGGTACGCGCCACGGAATTCGGTCATGAGCGTACCGTGTGGGCCTGTCCACGGCGCACTATGGCGCATGACCACCTGGACGCCGACGAGCCAGCGCTTGTCGACGCGATAGTCCAGGCCACCGCCAAGTGCCACGAGAAACGGCTTGCTTCGGCGCGTGGGCGTTACCGTCCCGATGTCCATGTCGTCGTACCAGTCGAAGTCGCCACGCCAGAAATACAGTAGCTCACTGCCCAGGCCAGTGTAGACCGACGCCATCCATGGATAGCCGAAGCGAGCGCGCAGTCCCGCCTCGGCACGGGCCCACGAGACGTTGCGGGATAGGACGCCCTCTACGTTGTGGCCCATGGCATAGAGGGTCTGGCCCCATGCAACGCTGAGCTCATATGAGAGCACATGGCGCCAGGAGGTATCCCAGAGCCAGTCGGTACCCTTGCTGTAGCGAACCTCGAGCTCGCTTGAGACAGCGTAGGCGGTGAGGTCAGGGACGATGGGGTCGGCGATGCGCGCGCCGCCGGTCGAGACGTGGACGGAGAGAGACTCCTCGTCGGCGTCGGCCCACACGAGTCCCGGGATGAGGAGCAGTGCGGCGAGCGATGTGCATAAGCGCGCGGTTGCCATGGTCATACCGCCGCAATGGCGGCGAAGGCGCTTTCCATCCATTGAGTGACTCCTCGTTGACCGGCCCATTTACCGCGAATATCGCGCGGATCGCCAAATATCGCAATGCTCTCGCCGCGCTTCCCGGCAAGGAGCACGTTGGCGTTCTCCCATTGCGACGGGGCGCGTTTCGGCCGACCAGGCAGCAGTTCCGGCACCCAGGAACACGGCGCTCTCGCCCTGACTCCCCAGCTGGTATTGGGGTAGCCCGTCTGCGTGGCCAAATCGTCGTCATGTGGGAGAGCTGGGTTGCATGTCGCTATCTGTCGCCCACGCATCACCGCTACGCTATCCGCCGAGTATTGCTGCGCCACTGGCTACTCAAAGGGACCCTCCTGAATTTCGCCACCACGTTGGTAGGTAAACCATCCAGATTCCCATGGTGCTTCCGCTCCAACCCGGTCTAGGTGCTCATGGCTGGTGACGACCGCATGGTCCGGTTCAAATGCTCGGATCATCGCCTCGAGTAGCGCCTTCCAGTCGTCGGCGCTGAAGGTGGTCGGTGACTCGTCGAATGACAACAGGACCGCGTTTCGGACGTATGGGCTGTACACGCCGACGGTCGCTGTAAACGAGGCATTTTTGCCATTCCAGACGCTCAGGCTAAAGCCGAGTTCCGGCATCGCCTCGCCACCGACATCACGCCGATCAACGCGCAACGTGCTGGCAACGGTATCCAAGTCGATGGACAGTGGATTCTCAAAGGCCGCAGCTTTCGTCCGAGCTTTCATGAACCATTCTGCAAATAATTCGCTCTGACTTTTCAACAGTGAGAGGCACAGGACAATGCGCTTCGCCGATTCTTCTCTCGACTCTTGCCGTTGTGACCAGTATGCGCCGACGAACATCAGTAGCCTCCAGCAGTAGCTCAGGGGGTGACGACCACTTGAATACCTGAGATTCCATTTCCCCGAAATAGTGCCCGCGTGGCGTTTGCTGCTGTTTCTTCCGCGAAGTGCCATTGAACCGGGGTACCGCGAGCCGCTGCCAACTGTCGCCTTGCCTGCGCCAAGAAACCATCGCTTCCAGTGAACCATGCTCGAAACCTGCCGTTCTTCACAAATTTTGCGTATCCTGGCCCTTTTGCTTCCAGCAGCACGCCATTCTTGAAGCCGTCGAACCTCACGCCATTAACAACGTATGATTGGCCCGTCCGTCCGGTGATTCTGGTCTGATAGGCAGCTGCGCGTGCGGACATGGATTCCGAGACGTTGACCCAACGCCCAGGGGCTTCCAGCGGGCTGCCAACTGCCTTCGAGGAGCTTCTCCCCGCTGTGTTGGCGTGCCCGGGGGGTTTGGACCAGACACTGCCTTCGCGTGGAGTACTCTGCCATGCGTTACCGCGAGAGCTCGCCATACTGCCGGTTTTTCCGGTTGAGCCGTGTGGCAATGCCCGATTGGCTATTGCTGGCGCTCGCGTCGCCTGTATGACCCCGAGTGCTACCTTTCCGGCTGCGAAAATGGCCAGCCCGTTCAGGATGACTTCATTGGTCAGCTTTTCCCAGCGTGCCTGTTTCTCGAACGCCTGAGCGAGCAGTCCCCGCAATCGCCGGCCCGAGTAGGTGGTCTTTGATAACTTGAGGTTCTCGAAGCCAGATGTGCAGGGGATGACGGTCGCGCACTCTTTGCTCGCCAGGGCCCGGGCGAGTTGGCGTCCATACCCGCGGATCCCGACTTCGGCGATACACACGAACAACGCAGCTCGTCTGTTGCCGTGCTGCGCGTCGTAGTAGGCTTGCTCGAGCCGCTCCGGGGTCGTTATGACCTGCGAGGTATACCGAACGTCGAGGCCGACCCGCGGGTCCGGCTCGGGGACAAGCCGCTGATAATCCAGGACAATGCCGGCATCGCGGTACGTCCCCTGGGGAATCGGCACGGGCTTGTTGGTGATACACGCATGGGACTCCTGGTTGCCCTGATCGTCGACGTCCTGCACGTACCGCTCGATGCACGAACTCGTGAGGGCGAGGCCAGCCAGCAGGACCAACGGCGTTCGCAGGGCAGCGTGCCACGTCCGATACGGAAGACGCCGACGAGGTCTGCGGTCACTCATTGTCGTCTCCGCAGAGCACCGGGACGGCGACCACCCCGCCCACTGCCGGCAGCCGCACGGTGAGGCCTACAGTCGCGAGCCAGTACCGTGCGCCATCGAGCTGGCGCACGCCCCCCGTGAGTTTGAGACCGATGCTCTCTTCGCCAGAGTATCCAAAGCGTGCGATGCACCCCGGGGTCCGGGCGCGGTGGTTGCCGCGCACAAGCTCCGCGCTGCCAGCGATTGTCATCCCTCGGTCCTCGAAGGTATCGAACGAGAGCACATCAACAGAGCCATGGAGCCCAAACCGGATACGGGGAAACGCATCCATGACCGTGGGGACGAAGATGAAGTTGGCCGGGTCTTTTAGGTCCCGATAGCGTTCGTACCCGACGTGCGGATAATACGATGCATGTAGGTAGAAGCCCTGGCGGTCGTGACCCTCCGCGATCGATTCGCTGACGATGAGGCCACCGCCCAGATCGAAGCGGCGGTTCTTTTGGCTGACGAACCCCTGGCGCAGGTTGGTACCGACTCGCAGCGATTGCACCCTGGCTGCCGACTGGTCGCCCTTGGCTTTCGCCGGGGGCTCCGTGAACTCGGGGGTTACCGGTGGGCTGAGATCGCCGGTAGCGGCCCCGGTCGCCGCCTCAATGTCCAGTGGAGGGAGCGCCATAGGGATACATCCCGGCAGCACGCCCGCGATACATAGCGTTCGATAGAAGAGCATCCGTTCCTCACTCATGCGCGGCTCGTCCGCG
Organism: Pseudomonadota bacterium; assembly: GCA_022360315.1. Classification (GTDB taxonomy): domain Bacteria; phylum Myxococcota_A; class Polyangia; order Haliangiales; family Haliangiaceae; genus JAKSDA01. Next base: position 4,830 of record JAKSDA010000353.1, on the reverse strand, counting down.
GCTGCGGCCAACCGTCGTTTGCAGTTGACCGGATGGAGTAGAATGGCTTGACTGCTCATGTCGTCGTCGTGAGCAGCGGCGCTAGCACGATGAGCGTACACCGAGTCTTCGTGATCACGCCGCTGCGATGGTGGTAAGGGCGCGATGCATCCACTGGGTGTACCCTTGTTGGCCCGCCCATTTGCCGCGAATATGGCCCGGATCGCCGAATGTCGCGATGATCTCGTCTCGCCTCCCGGTGAGCAGGAGGTCGATCCGTTCCCACTGCGACGCCGTGAGTTTGGTCGTTTCGGGCAACAGCTCTGGTGCCAGTCCCAGGAAGACTGCGATCTTGCGTCGGCTCCCCGGCTTGGTCCTGGGGCACTTTTTGCGCATGGCCACAAACCACATCTCGAAGTCCCGAAACCAGGCCTGCATCGACGCCAGGGGTGGGAGACAATGCGACGTTGCGTTGTTCTCACTGGCGCCATCCTCGCGGGCGAGCTGCATACAGATGAGGGTGAGGGCGGCCTGGACCGTGTCCTTGTAGAGAAACCCGGGAATTGTGAGACTGCTGGAGCGGACTCGTTCAATCAGCGCGGCGACCACGTCGCGATGGCGAATCATCCAAGCCAGCAAGATCATCTCCGAGGGGGCCTGTCCGCGACGGTAGCGCTCTGACCACCACTGCGACCAGTCAGCGTGAGAGCGCCAGGGGTAGGTGAGACCGAACTGTTCCTGCGAACTCTGCACCATGACCTGGTAGTGCGGGTGTTCGGGATCGGGGACCCCGGCCAGGCGAAAGAAATCGACCCTGGAACTGGCGCTGCACTCGGCGAGTCTGACGTCGTGATGATGGAGTGGTTCGCCGACTTGGTTGATCTTGGCGAAAATCTGCAGCCGGTCGTGCACACTGAGGCGCGCCGGCAAGACGCAGAAGTTGACCGAGGCGTTGCGGATCTGCTTCTGGACTGGTGGTGCGAGTTCCTCGAATGTCCGACCGGCGATCCAGCGTGCCAGGTCGGGGTCGTCGTACTCGCACTTGTGAAGCTCCGGGCAGTGGAAGCCGCCTTGCAGGTAGTCCGACAGGGTCGTCATGCGCTGCTGGCCGTCCACGATGAGCTCGCGGTCGTTGGGTTCGTCGTGCCACACGGTGATGACCCCGATGGGATAGCCGGCGACGATGCTCTCGATCAGCCGGCCGCGATCGTCGGCCGCCCACTGGCCTCCCGGGCGCTGAAAGTTTTCCGGGACCAGGGCGCCGTGTTCCAGCCGAGCCATGCACGTTTGCACATCGCGGGTCTTGGTATGCGTCTCCGCGGTGACCAATGGCTGAAACTCACGGTCGCTGGGCAACTGCTCCTGCCGTGGTTTGCGCCGGCATGGCCGTGTGGGTGTGGATGCTGTTGCGGCTGGTTTGGCTGACGGAGCAGGTGACTGCACGGAGGTATCGCTTGCGACGGGTGGTGTGGTCGGTGTCGTGATCTTGGCGTTGGTCTTCTTGGGCGCCGGGGTGTTGGGCGCCGTCGGGACTCTTGTCGTTGTGCGGGGCGTAGATTTCGCCGTCTTCGCCGTGACTGCCGTCGCCGTGGATGCTGTGAAGCGGACCTCCGTCGCCGCAGCCGCGGTTGCCCTGGGCGTGGTGGAGTTGGGCGCTTTCGCCGCAGCCACCGTAGAAGCCGATGGCCTGGCAACTCCGTTGGTCCCAGTCGCAGCGGGCTTCTCGGTGACTGCGTCGGTGCCGGTGGCCTTCTTCGCCACTGGCTTCGTGGCGACACCATCGGCGTCATTGGCCCGCCTCGCCGCAGTCTTCTTGGCGACACCATTGGCCTTTTTGACATTGGCCTTTTTGGCGACTCCGTTCGAGTCGTTGGCAGCTGATTTTTTGGCGACGCCGTTGCGCTTCGTAGCTGCTGCTTTTGTAGGTTTGCCCCGCGTGCGTGTGCTGGGGCTTGATTTCGAGCGTGTCTTCGTGGAACTGGTTTGTGCTCTTGCCATGAATTCTCCTTCGTCAGCACGGCAGGTGACGCAGCGTTACAGCGAGTTCCGCATCGGACGGAGCGACATAGCGCTGGGTGGTGCTGAGCCTGGCGTGCCGTGCTGCGCGTTGAACCAGGGCCAGGTTGTTGTTCGAGTGCGATAAGAGGTTGGTGCAGAAGGTGTGCCGCAGACTGTGTCCCTTGACCTGGGACCATCCCAGGGCGCGGAACAGGCTCTGCAGGATGTAGCGAAGGCCACGGGTTGAGAGTCGTCGATGACCCCGTACAGACACGAATAACGGGCTTGCTGGCTCGACCGACTCGCCGTGGCGGATCTTCCACTTGAGGAACTCGGCCAGGTTGTATTGCAGGGTGTGGGGCAAAAACACGTGCTGGGGCACTTGCCGGCCCGGTGAGGTCTTGTGGATGCGCAGCACTACCCGGGATCGGATGTTGCCGCTTTTGGTGACGACGTCGGCGAGGTCGAGGGCGCACACTTCCATCTCCCGCAGTCCGGTGCCCAGCATGAGCGACACGATCGCGTGGTTGCGACCGTGTCGGGGGCACGACGCGAGAAGATGCCGTTGCTCCTCCCTGGTCAGGGATGTGAGTCCCATGGCGAATCTCCTTATGTTGGGGGTTCTGAGACGTTTGCAAGCTACCGCTGGGCACGTGCGTAGGCAAGCGATATCCGCTGGTTAGACGGCTGAGGCAAAAAGTTGAAAGAGCCCGTGTCCAGTCGGGCCCTGATTTCGGCTTTGTGTTTTATGAGACCGCAAACCCCGACCCATGCTGGCGATCGTCAAACAACCCGAACCGTCAACTCTCGACCTATTGTCCACCGTACTCGGTTTCTTGACCGGGCTCGGCCAGTGGGAAGCAGCGCCGCTCGTCTTCGACGGGTATCAGCAGGCGTTTCTCACCAACGCGGCGAAGTATCGGTGGGTGGTGAAGGCACGGCAAGTCGGGTTCTCGTTTCTGTTCGCATGCGAGGCTCTGGCCCGCTGCTACTTGCGCGACAACCACACCGCGGTGTTTGTCTCGTACAACCTCGACGACGCCAAGGAGAAGATCAACTACGCCCGGCAGCTGCACGAGGAGTTGCCGCTGTGCTACCAGAAGCGGCTGGTGGTCGATTCCAAGACCGAGCTGGGGTTTCAGTCGAATGGGCCGTCGAAGCGGGTCTCGCGCATTATCTCCAATCCGTCGAAGGCGCCGCGGGGCAAGCAGGGCGATATCTATCTCGACGAGCTGGCGCACTATACCAATGATCACGAAGTCTACGCCGGCTCGACCGCGCTGATCGTTCGCTCACAGGGCCAGTTTACCGGCTGCAGTTCGCCCCTCGGACGACGCGGCGTGTTCTGGGAAATCGCTGAACAGGAGCTCCGGCCGTATCGTGCCTATACGCGACAGCGGGTGCCCTGGTGGCTATGTCGCTTTTTCTGTACCGATGTGACGGCGGCAGCCCATGAGGCACCGGCCATGCTCACCGAGGAACGGGTGGCCCGGTTTGGCTCCCAGGATATTCAGGATCAGTTCGAGTCGCTGTTGCTGGAGGATTTTCAGCAGGAGTTCGAGCTGGTCTTCTGCGACGAGACCTATTCGTTTTTTCCCTATGAGCTCATTCTCCCGTGCACGAGCGATTTGCTGGTTCTGTACGACGAGTTTGGCGATTTCCCCGACTCGCTCGAGGGACGGCTTATTGCCGGCTTTGATGTGGGACGCAAGCGAGATACCTCCGAGCTCGTCATCGTCGAAGTGGTCGGCGATGCCTATTTTGTGCGGCTCATGCGCTCATACGATCGGGTACCGTTCGCCGAGCAAGAGGCGGATCTGGTGCGCATGATGAACGTTCTGCCGATTGCGCGACTGTCCATCGATCATACCGGTATCGGCATGCACTTGACGGAAAATCTGCAGCGCACGTTCGACGTGTATGTCCGTCCCGAGACCTTCAACCAGGCCAATAAGGAAATCTGGTGCAACGACTTCCGCATTCTCTTGCAGCAGCAGCGCGTGCACTTGCCCAAGGACCGGATCTTGGTCTCGCAGATCCACTCAATCAAAAAGCGCCTCACCGCATCGGGCAACGTGAGCTTTGACGTGGAAGCCAGCGGAGAGGAGGCCCGCAGTGGCCACGCCGACAAGTTCTGGGCCCTGGCCCTAGCCTGTCAGAAAGAACGCTTCGGCGGCACCGATGAAGACGCCGACGCCGATGTCCATGTAACCGTCCTGGGAGAGGAGTTCGACCATGTCGCATGAACCGACGACCGATCTTGATATGTATGCTGCCGAGCTCGACGAACGCCGCGATATCCTCATCAAGGCCCACGTAGTAGACGCCGAGCGACTACCGCTCGCCCAGGCGCACCGGTCAATTGACGATGACGAGCGCGGCTTCGGAGAATTCGGCGCGGTGCCTCCCCCGTTTGACCCGGAGACCCTGTGCTCGATCTTTGAGAACAGTAACGCTCTGCGGCCCAACGTCGATGCCTACTGCAGCAACATCGATTCGCACGGTCAGCGCTTTGAGCCGGTGATCGATTTTGACGCCGAAGACGCCGATGAGCACATCCATCGGGCCCTGTACATGGAGCGGCTGTGGAAGCAGCAGCAGGGGACGCTGCCGAGCAACGTCTCGCTGGTTCCCTCGGCCGAGGACATCGCCCGGGCCAAGGTGGAGCTCAATGAGCACGCGCAGATAGAAAAGGCCCGGCTCGATATCTGGGCAGAATATTGCTGTTTTGATTCGTCGCTCATCACGGTGCGCAAGCGCACCCGCGCCGACCTCGAAGTGCACGGCAATGGCTACTGGGAGATCCTGCGCAATGACGACGGCGACCCGTTCATCGTGCATATCCCGGGGTTC
>JAKSDA010000162.1 GCA_022360315.1 Pseudomonadota bacterium | reverse complement strand
TGTACGACTCTTTCATTCGCTACTCCCCGCCGGTTTTGACCGGCGCACGGACGGTGTAAGCTTTTCAACTTGGCGCCACTGTAGGAGCAGGTCTCCAAGTTGAAAAGCTTACACCGTCCCCGACTCCACTCCGTGCGTCGATGATCGACTTATCGAACCTCATCGGTGTTGGCCGGTGTTGTCTGACATCGGTGGTTTAGCCTCGTGGACCACGGGCCCGTACACGCAACTGGATACCGCGTCTGTAACCTATTCAGACACCGCGATGGCCGATGTTCGGCCGGGCCGGCTCATCAACCGGAAACTCGCGACCTCAACCTCGCACCGCCGCTCCTCCAGGCAAGATTCCTTCGTGCTCACCCTTGATACGCACTCTGATACCAGCGAGCTCAGCATTAACTCATGGTTTTAGTATATATGACTACACAAAATAATGGATTTAGCATATTGCGCGTCTGAGCAGCACAGCGTTAGAGTGCATTGTGAAATTTGGCGCGCCTGTAGGGCGCGTGACTTTTAACTAGTTCTGCGCGGTGATTCTGATGGTGCAATACCGTGGTCGTTATAAATTATCACATGTCTGTACCATGGCCGGGCAGCTGTTGTGGACCACATGTCAGTCGTCCTGTTTTCGCAACAGCGTTGCCCCGATGGCTCTGTATTGCGTGTGGGCGTGTATTGCGATTGGTTTGGCCATGGGTGGAGGGCTCGGGTGCAATCCCCTGGGCGATCCATCGAGGAGTGATATCAGAGGAGTGGTACTACTTGGCACATCGCCGCTGATCGACGCCGAGATGCGGGTCTGGCAGCTGGGCCCGAATGGCGAGAGGATGGAGCGCAGGCCTATCCTGACCGTGAAGACCGATGTGGGAGGTGGTTTTCATATCGATGTGGGCAGCGATCACTACGGAGCGCTGCGCTTTGAAGTGTACGGCGGCCGGAGTGGCGAGTACTGGTCGTCGGACATTTTGTCATTCGACGATGTATCGCGGCCAGCTCGCAGTCCTCGCTGGGGACCACCGGGTACGGAGCAGCCGCATCTGTCGGCCATATTCTATCGGGTACACGATCGGCCGGACGGTTACGTCATTGCGATATCGCCGTGGACGACCCTGGCCGAGGCGCGAGCATGGGCTCATTTTAGCGGATTCGACGGCAACGTCGAAACCACGATCGGAGTGGTCTCGGAGCGGTCTCTGGCCTTGCTTACCCAGCATCTCGGTCTGCCAGATGTCATCGAAGTAGAGCCAGCCGATCTCGACGCCGGAGGCGATGCCCTGTCTCCGGCGGTGCAGTACAGCTTATCGCTGGCCGCGCTGTCGACGCTGGCCAAGCAGATCGCCGAGCAATCGGGTGATACGGTTCAGGTGGTCAATACAATGACGCTGACCCACGCATTGGTCGACGATATCTCGGGGCGAGAAGCCAGCTCGATATCGGCACCTGTCGGCCATCCGATATCTGTTCGGGCGATCCACCCGATCCGGCGTGCACTGCGCTGTGCCGGTTGCATCCCGAGAGCTTGCGCACCGATCTTGCCCAGGCGCTCGTGACATTTATGCAATCCGACCACAACAAGACAACGCTGGACACCAACGACCTGCTCGAAATGGCGGTGGACATGGCCGGCAATACCGAGCCCAAACTATTTGGCGAGACCGAGACCAGACCGCTCGACAGCGAGCCGCCAGTGCTCTCGTTTATGCCCTCGCTGGTATATGACGAGGAGGGCGACCAGATCGTTTTCGACAACAATGCCGTGCCCACTCATTTTGGACAGGGCCCGCCCAGTGATCTGGCCGATCCGGACCGTTGTCCCACGGTTCACAAACACGTCACCCGGCTGCACGCTGGCGATTCCAATCCACTGCGCTGGAATTTCTCGGTGACTGACCCAGGGGTGGGCCTGAGGCCCGATGGGGTCGAGTACCGGGTGCGCATTCCATCGCAGAG
>JAKSDA010000393.1 GCA_022360315.1 Pseudomonadota bacterium | reverse complement strand
CTCTGCGATGGAATGCGCACCCGGTACTCGACCCCATCGGGCCTCAGGCCCACCCCTGGGTCAGTCACCGAGAAATTCCAGCGCAGTGGATTGGAATCGCCAGCGTGCAGCCGGGTGACGTGTTTGTGAACCGTGGGACAATGGTCCGGATCGGCCAGATCACTGGGCGGGCCCTGTCCAAAATGAGTGAGCACGGCATTGTTGTCGAAAACGATCTGGTCGCCCTCCTCGTCATATACCAGCGAGGGTATAAACGAGAGCACTGGCGGCTCGCTGTCGAGCGGTCTGGTCTCGGTTTCGCCAAATAGTTTGGGCTCGGTATTGCCGGCCATGTCCACCGCCATTTCGAGCAGGTCGTTGGTGTCCAGCGTTGTCTTGTTGTGGTCGGATTGCATGAATGCCAGTTACTGGAGCGGCGTGACGCATATGGCAGTGGCCGTGGCCATGGGGTTGCTGGTGCTCGGATTATGCCAGGCGCAGCGCCAAGTGTTGGACGTGGTGCGGTCGTGATTGCCGTCTTCGAAACTGTCGACGCCGTAATAGAACATGGTGATCTGGTGGCTGAGCGGGTCGTTGCTGTCGATCATGCAGCTGCCGCCAATCAGCAAGTCGCCGGGCTCGCAGGACGCTGTGAACGTGGTCGCCTCCCCGCTCGACAACACCTGTTGGCGACTGGCCCGGACAATTCGACCCCGAGCCAGATCAGGCCCGTAGTCGGGCGGCTCGAGGCAAATGGCCGTGGCCAGCATGGCCTGTCTGTATTCGTTCGGATTGTTCCACGCGCACTGCCAAGAATTTGCGGTACCGGGCGAGAATCCGCTGCGCGACAGGGTTTTTTCCTGCCATCCCAGGATATACGGACCGGTGAGGCTGCATCCGCCGTTGATGAGTACACTGTCCTCCTGGCATCGGGCCGAGGCTTGACCGTATTGATTGGACTTGAGAGTGGCGCTTCGCTCGATGCGAACAATCCGTTCCACGAGAGGATGAACTGGCGGACAGTCGCATTCGGGATTGCTGAGTTTTTCCTGTTCCAGATCCCGCGGATTTAAGCAGATGGTTCGATTAGTTATTGTGATTTGCTTTTCATCGGCGAGAAGATCGCGCCAGCCACATCCCCAACCTTGATACAGAGCGCGGGGATTAACGTGGACCCCGGCGTGGATGATTCTGACATGGAAGTCAAAGCGCTCTTCTTCACAACTACCACCCACGAGTGTTTCAATATCCCAACAGTACCTGGCCTGTCCTCCATACCGGAGGCTCATCGGCCCCTCAGTAAAATGGGTACGCTGAATATGACCGCGACTCAGGGGATCCTCGAACAAACATTCACAAATATCTGCATCGCTCGGATAGGCACCCCCACTGCCCGAATCAACTGCATCACTGCCAGGTGTCCCACCGCATCCCATACTGAGAAAAATGCAAATTTTTACCATGATCCATGATCGCATGACAGATCACAGCCTTATGGACGGGGGTCAGGAGAGATGGGATACCCAGACGGCAACGGATCATCTTCCAGGGCTTGCCACCGGAACGTCTCTGCGGATACCTGCACGGGATCGCGGAACGTGCCACTGCTCAGCGGTTGGCGGGGGAACTGGCGCGCGGTCGCCGCCACGCGTCCAGTGACTTGCAACGGCGTATTCGACAGAATTTCAGCGCACGAAAGCATGCAGACACGACGATGGAGAATAGTCGTGTCGCAGATCCCATCCGAGCTATCGCCGGCACAATAAAGCCAGGATTCGTAGAGATTGCCCGCGATATATGTCGACGGATAAAAAACTGGATGTAGCTGTACATCCCGATAGGCAAATCCTTCTGGATCACAGAACCGATCCGTGCCCAAAAAGCCCATATCGGGCAGGCTCAATACAACACGATATCGGCGCGGCCGATCGGGCCCAAGGCGAGGGCCGAACCGGTACTCGTTGGACTCACAACCACCCGTGGTACATGAGCGCAGTTCGATAGGAGAACCCGACGTGATATCCCATACTCGAAGGCCCCACGCATCACTGGGTAAAGATCTTGGCAACTGTGTCTCGCTCCTGTCAGTACGAAGATGCCCAGGCTGGCGGGTAGGATAACAGGGATCAAACGGATCATTCAGGCAATTCGCATCAGGTTGCTCGTAATCGTGAATCTCCAGATGGGTAAGAGCCCACTGGCTGGAATACGTCGCTCCTGGCTGGGCGTGGT
>JAKSDA010000087.1 GCA_022360315.1 Pseudomonadota bacterium | reverse complement strand
TACCGCGACCCGTAAGTAAGTGCCCAGTAGGGTTGGCCCAGCGCGTCGAGGGCAAGGCGCGAAGAGGGAGCATAGTGGGCCTACGTGACCGATGAGCAACACAGCCATCGGCGGGCTGGTCGGCCATAATGGGTACTTACTGGCGGGTCGCGGTACTTAGGCCCAACGACCGTAATCGACTGCGACGTAACCCTGCGGCGTCTTCGACGTCGAATCGTCAGAGGCCAGGTCGGGCAATAGGTCCGCAGTTGCATAGACGCCGGTCCCCTCCACTTCCCACGACTTGATCTCATCGAGCACTGCCGGGGGGGCCTGAACCTCGCCGGTCATCGATCCACTGAGTCTGGCGTCTATACGGATGACGACGCAGGCTTCAATGGATTGGTTCTCGGCAATCGTTCGCTCTTCGAGCTCCCGATATACCTGACAAGCGATGTGGAGAGCGTGGGTACGGACCTTTTTGGCACCCGAGCGGTCCGCCGGCAATGGAGTGATGCCCAGAATTCCGTTGACCACATTGCTGGCAATTGTAAACCCGGCCTCGCGCAGGGAGTCCTCGGTGGTATCGAGGAACATCATGACCTCGCGCAATACTGTGTTGTGCACTGTATCTTCGCGGTCCGACAGCTTGGCTCGAACCTGGATAAAAACCACCACGGCCTGCGGAGTCTCGATCGCTGTCCGCTTCTCGTCGGCCAGTGCTCGGTGCATGGCGTTCTGTAGCGATAGCACTGATTCGAAGCGACGGTGGGGCTCCTTCTCGAGGCAGCGCAAAACAATGCTGTCAATGGCCTGAGACAGAGGCGCCAACTGACTGGGCAACGGCGGCGACGAGCGCAAATGGGCTTCCATGATGGTCAGATCGTCGGAGCCTCCAAATGGATACTCCCCGGTCAACATCTGAAAGAGAAGTACGCCCAGAGCATACACGTCGGTGCGCGCGGTGACTTCCTGGTTCTGGATCTGCTCGGGCGCTGCAGCCTCGGGCGAGCCGGGAAAGCCAAGTTCAACCGAGTCGGAGTCAGTCTCGATCCGGGCCAGCCGGGTGAGGGCAAAGTCGAGAACCTTGACCATCCGACGGTGACCCTCCTCGACGATCATGATGTTGTTCGATTTGACGTTGCCGTGAACGATGTTCGCGTCATGAGCCGCTTGCAGCGCGTAACAGATGGAATCAAACAGCTCGAGCATCTCCAGCGGCTGCAGCCGGCCGTGGATATTGAGAAGCTCGGTCAGGCTCATTCCGGTGATGAGCTCGATGACGTAGTAGGGCCGGCCATCTTGGAGCTGCCCGATGTCGTAGACCTCGATGATGTTCGGGTGCCGGAGAAGACTCAGGGTCTCGATCTCACGCGTGAACCGCTCGACCAGTCGCGCCGAGACCGAACGATCGTCGTGCAGGACTTTGATGGCGGCACGAGAACCGGTCTTCTTGTGCCGGGCCACGTACACAATGCCGGAATCGCCCGCCCCGATACGACGGCCTACTGTATACCTACCTACAGCCGAGCCGCGTGGAATCCGTGATCGGTCGTACCGCGCAGTTGTATCGGAACGAGACCGCCAACGTGCCGTCGATAGCTTTGTATCAATAGTGACAACAGTCGTATTAGTCGTCTGAGTCTGGTCGTCGTCGTTCCTGCTCGGCATGCTGGCCCGTCTGGATTCATGCTAACCGATTCGCCAAATAGCGTCGACAGGACTAGCTGTAGCAATGCCAATGTCGTACTGAAAGCCGGCCAGCGATATTGGACAAACACGCCAGATCGGCCGGACGTCGGCAAGGAATGCGAAGCGGAATTCATACGCAGCGGAGCAGGGACGGCCGGTTATTCGATCGACCGCCCTGAGCACGCACGTACTTGCACGGGCCGTCAATCATTGGTTCGCGTATCACTGGAGCCGAATGCTGCTGCTTGCTGGCATCGATCACGGCGACTCCGTGGCGAGTACCCCTGGCTGTCATCGATTCCGGTCAACATCGAGAGTTGCCAGGCAACTCGCTCTTGATTGGACAACGTCAGCCAGTCTGTCTCAGCAGCAACGAGTTCATCTATGTCGAAAACATCGTCCATGGAACCTCCGCTGAATCGACCTGGCGCCTGTCGAGGAGATACTGGTGAGTTCTTGGCACAACACTTCATCGCTTGGAGATAAGGACCCGCACAGCACAGGCCAGATTGCTCATCAACTGCTATGAAATATTACAGACTGTGGAAATGCAACCAATGTGCCATATTCAGGCATTGCTTAAATCTACCAACTATATAGAATTATTTAGATTTGATGCCTGACGATCCAGAGCTTGGCTGCCTCCTGTGTGCGGCACATCGTGCCCACACACTGTGCGTTTGCCCACTCACCCGATGATTCGTCGGCCCGCTCTGGTCCCGGAATCGGGCATACTAAGTACCGCGACCCGCGAGTAAGTGCGAAGTACGAGGACGCCGTGATTGTTCTCATTGACGCAACTGCCGAGACACTGCCGCCAGAGGCCGCTGTTCTCATCGACAAAGAAACGCCGTTGAGTGACCGGGTCACGCTGCTGCCGATGCGACTTGGTAGCTCATGGTCGCTTCTCGGCGCGCTGGTTCTCTGGATCCTGGCCGTGCCGCTCGTGGTCTCGGCAGGCGAGGCCGTGTCGACCTGGATCAGAGGCGGTGAAGCGGATACCAGTGCTCTGGTACTGGGGCCGGTAATCGCGCCGCTGATCGTTGCAGGGGCAACCTATTTAACCCGCATTGGCGTGCGCGCCGGTGCTAATCCGGCGGCAGCTGGCCAGGGGACGCTGGCGCGAGGGGATTTTTCTGTCCGATTCGTTCCTACTCATTCACCGGGATAAGCGCTGTGTCCTCATACCGAAATCTCAGCTGGATCAGGTCGTGGCCAGCAGTCGCTCGGCCAGCGGCGGGGCGACTGCGTCCTGCCCTCTTCTGGTCTATCGCGACGCTGTCGGCAACCGCTGCGAATATCTGGTGTCAGGCCCCAAAGCATGGGTGCCTCGCCTGCGTTTGTGGATGCGCGGTTCCTGAAAGAATGGTACCGGCCATGGCGATAATCCGCTGGCTGGCCGCTGATCCATCCCGTCTGAGTGCTTCGCTGGTTTTTTGCGCGACCCTAAAGAGGACCATCGGGGATCTGGTCGTCTCGTATGAAGCTGAGTTGCTCGTCGGTAAATGGCTGGCGATAGAGCAGCGTATCCTGCTGTCTGGTCCGAAAGAGATCGACCAGATAGTTCATTCGATCGGCCAGGTTAGCCCAGTTATTGGCCCCGCTGCCCGCGGTCGAGTCGGGCGTGTTGTCAAGGTCGTAAAGAAGCGCCTTCAGTTCGGTATTGTCGAGCTTGGCGAGTTCGGGGGGAAAGATGAAGTGCTCGCTGCTGGGCGGTGCATCTTCGCCAACTTTGATACAGCTGTCGTCGGTCACGATCTTGTCCGGACGGCTGCTGTCGTCGGGCAATTGAAGATGCATGAACCAACTCGTGACAATGCTTTGCCACTCCTCCTGAAGCCACGCGGAAAAGGGTTTCAAAATGCGATCGATCTGGCGATCTACCCATCTGTGCAGGTGACGACTGGTCAGCTCGTGCGCCCGCTGATGAGCTTCTTTGGTGATCAAATCGGCGATGGGCGCGTTGAGCGACTGCACGATCGGAAGCTGCAGCCGGCTCTGCTCGTGATAACCGACCTGATTATTGGCCAATAAAATCAATTCAGCTTTTTTCTTAGGGTCGCGTTCGAATATGGCCTGGTAGTAGTTGGCGAAGGCCGCGGCCAGTAGATCCTGACCGCCATCTCGGACCAGACCCGGTTTGAACTCGCCGACAAAGCGGTTGATGGCGTCCTGGTCGTGGCTCCTGGCATCTCGAAATCTCTCGAGCATGCGCGCAAAGATCGGGGCGATGTCTTCGAAGACCATGAGATTGCCCCACGAGACATTCTTGGTGATCTCGCGAGACACTCGTTCCACGATATTGCCCAACAGAGAATGTGCTGGCGGTGCCTCGCCGCGCATTCCGGTCAAAATCCGATGGACGGTGTGCAAGCCGCTGTGGAAGAGCTTGAGTTTCTTCAAGTATCGCTGTACGGATTGAGGAATATAATCTCCCCGGATAAAACAGCCGGCAGTGCGCGACGCCCAGCAGGCAAATCCGGGCCAGGTGATGTTCCTGCTGCCGAGCAACTCGGCCATGCCCCGCACGATATCGTGATATCCGAGTGTAATCCGTAGGTTGCGCAAGATAGGCTGGTCGATCGCCGCGATTTCTAGGACCTCGCGCTCGCTGATGAAGCGATGCCTGTGGCCAAAAGATTGGACTCTAAGCGCGAGTGTGGATACCTCTTCAGCGTATTGCTGCATCTGCATTGACGTCATTGAGCCGGTCACGTTGTTTCCCTACCCCATTGTTTATTTGTCAACAGAGATAATTGCCGTAAGCGATCCTGCACTGGTGCAGGTATCATGTAGTTAGTAGACGGCATATGGGCTACTCTTTGCCACAAAAAAGTACCCGAACTTTCTTACAGGATGAGAAAGATTCATGCCAGCCCGTTTTCGCGAGCTGGAGCAGAAGCTCTCTGTTTGTCCTGGCAATGGCTGTCAGGCGGTGCGGTTCGGTTGTCGGCCTGCAGTGTATTGAGATGTTGGAGGATTGGTGGATTGCGAGCTTGGATGCAGCAGACGGCGTTGATATCGTCTCTGCGGCTGACCGGGCCATGCCGTGAAGTGACGTTCTGATGCAGATTACCGACTCGGCCGGACGTCCCGGCAAGCAATGCGAAGCGGAGTTCGCACGAAGCAGAGTGGCCGGGCGGCCGGCTATTCGATCGACTCGATTGCTCGGGAGGTTGCCCCGCACGAATTCGGGGAGGACCTGTGCCGTCTGAGGCAGTCGGGATGGGGCCGGGAGCTGTCATTGACAAACGCTATGAGTTGATCTCGATGATCGGCCGCGGCGGCTTTGGCGATGTCTGGAAGGCCAGACAGTTCACCACTGGACAGCTGGTGGCAATCAAGATTGCCCGGGCGGTGGACGAGCAGTCGGGGTCGGGAATCGCGGCCCGATTCAAGCGCGAGATGGCCGTGGTGGCCGAGCTCAGCCATCCCAATATTGTCCGATTGATCGACAGCGGCCAGTTACCCGATCGCCGTCTTTATGCAGTATTGCAGCTGGTTCGAGGTGTCAGTTTGCAGGAGCTACTGCAGCGCGAGGGGCCGCTTGCGCCCACAGAAGCCAAACATCTCATGCTGCAGGTACTCGACGCCCTGTGCAGTGCCCACGACCTCGGTGTCATCCACCGCGACCTCAAGCCAGCCAACATTATGGTCACCAGCGTGGGAGCGCGTCGCAATGCGATGGTGCTCGATTTTGGCATCGCTACATTCACCAAGGGTGCGCTTGCCAGCAGCTTGCAGAACATCACCCCGGACGACACGGTCGGCGGTACGCCGGCGTATATGGCGCCCGAGCAGTTGCACGGCAAGGAGCCCAATCCTCAGACCGATATCTATGCGTGGGGGCTGGTATTTCTCGAGAGTCTCACCAGCCAGCGAGTGGTTCGCGGCAACACCATTGCCGAGACGATGTTCGCGCACTTGCGGCCGGAGCCGCATCAGCTGCCGCCCACCATGGCCGCGCATCGGCTGGGCCGGGTTTTGCGCTCGGCCGTATCCAAGGATCCGACCAGCCGCTACGCCGACGCGCGTGATGCACTGGCCCAGCTGGCGCCGTGCGACGTATCGACTCTGCGCCAGCTGCACCGGATCGAGGCACCGGTCAATCCCGAGGGCGATACCGCGGCTATGGCCACTGTGGATCCAGACGGCGAGTACATCGAGATCGACACGGCCACGGGTCGCAGAGTCCTCATGCCAGCGGTCAAGACCGAGGCGCGGACGTACAACATGGCCGAGGCTGGCGTGCAATCGGACAGCTTCACCACGCCGTCGCGCAATCTGGTCGAGCGGCGGCAACTCACCGCCATGGTATGCGAGTTTGGGCCGCTGGCCCTGCTATCCGAAATCCTCGCTCCCGACGAGCTATACCAGCTCATGGGCCAGTTCCGGCGGATTTGCGAAGCTGCTGTGGCGCGGCTCGAAGGCGTCATCGATCGGGTGGAGAGCACGCGTGTCATCAGTTATTTCGGCTTTCCGATTGCACACGAGGACGATGCCGGCCGTGCCATCCAGGCCGCGGTCGAGATCATCCAGCGAGTGTGCGAGGGCGAGATCGATATCCCGCTCCATGGGATGGACGAATTTGCCCGGGCCAATGACGGCGCCGAGCTCGCCCTCAACGTGCACGCCGGCGTACACACCGGTCTGGTGATCACGAGCAGCGTGCATCTGGCCACGACCGGCGGGGTCTCGATCGTCAGCGACGTCGACCGGCTGGCCGGGCGCCTGCAGGAAGCGGCTGGCTACGGCAACATTCTCATCACAGAAGATGTTTACAAGCTGGTCCGCGATCGCTTCGAATGCGTGGCCGAGGGAATGCGGGAGTTCGGCACCTACGGTGCTCTGGCCGTGTACCGCGCACTGGGTCTGGCCGATGCGGTAACCCCGACAGAGATCCCTCCGGACCGGCCCTCTATCGGCCGTTCCAGCGAGCTCTCGACGCTCATCGATCGCTGGGACGAAGTGGACGACGGTCGCGGTCAGGTCGTCATGGTGACCGGTGAGGCCGGTATCGGCAAATCACATATCGCCCGGGTGTTCCAGCGCATGATCCGCGATAGCACCCACTTCTGGCTCGACTGTCCGAGCTCGCCGTATCTCGTCGGCAGTGCCCTGCACCCGATCACCCATGCGCTGCGCATCCTCTTCGGTCTGGCCCGCAACGACTCCACTGCGGTGAGGCGCCGCAAGGTCGGCGATTTCCTCCGCAAACACCGCATCGACCGCGAGCGCTTCGAGTCGTTCATGGTCGCCTTTCTCGACCTCGAAGAGAGCGGGGATGGAGAAAATCCCGCCCCTGCCGTGTTTCGTCAATCCGCCGAGGAACAGCTCATCGACTTCTTGTTCGCCTTGTCCGAATCCCGGCCCGTGGTCGCGTGTCTCGAGGACCTGCACTGGGCCGATCCGTCGACCCAGGAGTTCACGCACAACCTGGTCGATCAAGTGCCGCTGGCACCGATCCTGGTCCTGACCACGACCCGACCATCGTACTTGCCCGACTGGCGCGATCGGACCCATGTGATCCGCATGCCGCTGTCGCGGCTGTCGCGCAAGCGGGTCGAGACCATGGTGCGCGCCGTGGCCGGGTCCAAACGGTTGCCCGAGGAACTGGTTGCGCATCTGGCCGACAAGACCGACGGCGTGCCGCTTTTTGTCGAGGAGCTGACCAAGGCCGTACTGGAATCGAATCAGGTCATCGAACTCGAAGACCGCTACGAGCTCGACGGCGATCTGTCGTCGCTGGCCATACCGGCCACGCTGCGCGGTTCCTTGATGGCCCGGCTCGATCGCCTGGGCTCGGCCAAGGAGGTCGCTCAGATCGCCGCGATCGCCGGACGCCAGTTCACCTTTCGCCTCATCGACTCGATCTGCGACATCTCCACTGTCGAGCTCGGCCGGGCGCTTGGCCAGCTGGTCAACTCCGAGCTCGTCATCCAGCGCGGGCGCCCGCCCTCGTCCAGATACATCTTCAAGCATGCCCTGGTCCAGGACACCGCGTACGAGTCGCTGCTGGAAAAGACCCGGAGGCACTATCACGCCCGCATCGGCGATACCCTGGAGACCGATTTTCCAGACTACACCCAGTTACACCCCGAACTTCTCGCCCACCACTACAGCGAGGCCAGGCTCGACCGAAAAGCCATCGACTACTGGCTGCGGGCCGGCCGGCGGGCCAGCGAGCGGTCAGCCCATGTCGAGTGTATCCAGCAGTTGCGCCGGGCGCTCGAGTTGATCGAAAGGCTGCCTCAAGAGGGCGACGGAGTGGAGCGCGACAAGCTCGAGCTCACCGTGCTCATGGCTCTGGGCCCGCCGCTCATGGCGACGAGCGGGTATGGCACTCTTGCGGTCGAGGAGAATTACTCGCGTGCCCGCGACCTGTGCCGAGAGCTCAAATACGACCGCGACATGTTCTCGGCGCTGTGGGGCATGTGGGCATCCACGCAGGTCCAAGGCCGCTATGACGACGCTCTGGCATTTGCCGAGCGGTTGTTCGGCCTGGCCGAGCGGCTTGACGAAGAGGAGCTCTATCTCGCCGCACATGCCGCCTGGGGGGCGAGCTTGACCATCACCGGCGAGTACCGGCGAGCCCTCGATCATTTCGAGCGCGGCATCGACATCTACGAGCTCGACCGGCACCGCCATCTGGCACATATCTACAGTCTGGATCCGGGCATGTATTGCCACGTATTCCGGGGCTGGGTGCTGTATGCGCAGGGATACCCCGATCGGGCCGCGCAAAGTGCCGAACGCGGCATCGAGATTGCCCGTCAGCTCGACCATCCCAACAGCCAGGGCTTTGCCCTGTGCATGTCGCTCAAGATCTTTCAAGCGCGCGGCGACCTGGCGCGGGTAATCGAGCTTGCCGAAGCGGGCATGGAGCTCGGCATCGAGTATCGGCTCATGCACTGGCTGCCGTTTGCCGAATTCCTGCACGGCTGGGTCCTCGCCGAACGTGCCGAGAGCGAAAAGAGCCGCCAGGAGGGAATCGCCGAGATGAGGGAGGGACTGGCCGAATGGAGTGCCCGAGCTGGCACTGCACTGGCCTACTTTCACTCGCTGCTCGCCGAGCAGCTGGGCCGCCTCGGCCGGGTCGAGGACGCCCTCGAGCTGCAGTCTCGAGCTTTGCCGGCCGGTCCCGATCACAAGGGCCATTACTACGAGGCGATCTGGCAGGGGGTGCGCGCCCAGCTTCTCATCATGCGCGGCCAACCGGGCGACCTCGAGCAAGCCGAGACAGTGCTTGCCGAGACCATTGCCGGGGCAAAAAAGCGCGGCGAACGCATGGCCGAATTGGACGCTCTTATGGACGCGATCGAGCTGGCTCGATGTCTGGACAAGCCGTACCAGGAACAACTAGACCGTCTGGCTGAGCTCTGCCAATCGATCGACGAGGGGGCCGAGTTGCCCAATATGAAGCGGGCCCGAGACCTGTTGGCGCAATGAGCGAGTCGACCGCGCAATCGGTATATTCGGGCATCCTGTTCGCGGTTTAGAATACCCGTGACATAGGATCATGTCGGAGGACAGCGGCAAACGCCCGGGCGCCCTTGCGCGGCGTCCATTGCGAGAGGGAGGGCTCGAACGAGAGCTCGCTCGAGCTCTCCGGTATCGATTGTATCTCGACCATGTTTTGATCCCGGTCACCACGCTGGATGTGGACGGGACGATCCTTCACATCAATCGAGCCGGAGCGGACCATCTCCGCGGCGATCCCGAGAATTTTGTCGGCCGATCTGTCTACGACGTATTGCCCGACATCGCGGCCACGACCCGGCCGCGTCTCGCTCGCGCATTGGCCGGTCACATCGCCAGTTATGAAACGTCGATCCAGCTGCCCGGTGGCGCGCGGTGGTTTGAATCGTCCTATCGGCCCATCCGGGACGAATCCGGCCAGGTCATCGCAGTGCAGATCCTTTCGCAGGAAATCACCGCCAAGGTGCGCGCTGAGCGTGCCCTGGAAAAAAGCCAGATCCAGCTCAAGAATGCCGAGGCCCAGGCCGCCATCGGGACCTGGGAATTCGACCTGAGTGCGGGCAAAAACCAGTGGTCGGAAGAAATGTACCGGCTCTACGGTCGCGATCCCTCGCTCGGCCCGCCCACGCTCGACGAGTTTGCCCTCCTGGTCCACCCAGACGACCGAGACCATGTATTGCGCAGCCAACAGTTTGCCCTGCGATCGCGCAGTGGCGGCGTGGTCGAGTTTCGTACCAATCCGGCCAAAGGCCCGGTGCGCCATCTCAAGACCACATTCGGCATTTCCGACCAGGAGGGCGAGTCGGTGATGATCAAGGGAACTCTCATGGACGTCACGGCAATGCGCCGTGCGGACGACGAAAAAAAGCGCCTCGAGGAGCAATTGCGCCACGCTCAGAAGCTCGACAGTCTCGGTGTATTGGCCGGTGGCATTGCTCACGACTTCAACAACATACTGGTCGGGATCATGTGCAACGCCGAATTTGCTCTGGCCAGGACCGAAAAGCTCGATGTGGTGCACCGGGCTATCGAGGATGTTCTCATCGCTTCCCGCCGTGCTGCGGATCTCTGTCAGCAGATGCTGTCCTACTCGGGCCTGGGCAAATTCACCGTCGGGGTCCTCGATCTTTCCGATGTGGCCCGCGAACTCGGTCATTTGATCAAGGCATCGATTTCCAAGCGGGCTCAGCTGCGCCATGAGCTCGCCTCTGATCTGCCGGTCATTGAAGCTGACGCCGCGCAGATCCAGCAGATCATCTTGAACCTGCTCACCAACGCATCTGACGCCCTTGCCGACAAAGACGGGGTGATCACCATGCGGACCGGGGTCGAGCGGTGCAGCCGAGAGGACCTGTCGCGGACCTACTTAAACGACGATCTGCCCGCTGGCGACTACGTTTTTCTCGAGGTTTCGGACACTGGCAGCGGCATCGATCCTGCGACCCTGGGCCGGATATTCGACCCGTTTTTCACTTCGAAGGGGGCCGGGCGGGGACTGGGGTTGGCTGCCGTATTGGGAATTATCCGGGGCCATCGCGGAGCGATCGACGTCGTTAGTCAACTGGGTGCGGGCACGACGATCAAGGTGTTTTTGCCCGCTGCGCAGGCGCGCGCCAATCCCACCGAGCCTTACCGCTCGGCCGAGCTTCGTCGACCCGACGCGGGGGTGACGGTACTCTTGGTCGATGACGAGGCTCTGGTCCGCAGGGCTGCCGAGCGAACATTAACGCGGGAGGGATACAGCGTTCTTTCCGCAGCGGACGGGCGCAAGGCAATCGAGCTATTTCGGCAGCACAGTCAGCGTATCGATGTCGTATTGCTCGATCTCACCATGCCGCATCTCGACGGCCGGCAGACACTTGCCGAACTCCGGCGCGAACGAGCGGATATAAAAGTAATCCTCATGAGCGGATATGGCGACATCGATACCGGCTCCGGCGTTCTTGCCGTGGACTGCTTTATACAAAAACCCTTCATGCCCGATGAGCTCCTGCGTGCCGTGGCGGACACGCTGAGCGATTAAGAGCCGGTCCAAAAACTCTAAGTGTCGCCAGAGCGCCGATCCATCACCGCCAGCGGGCTTGCCACGGCCGAAGCCGCTGGTCGATACCGAATCCGGCTTCCTCAAGTCCTCGGTGGGCCGGTCGAATTATAGAAAGTGAGATGTAATTCGCTGACGTCTATCAAAACATGAGCTTATTTTTCCGAGGAGTCTTGATGCAGTGTCCTAAATGCTCCGGTGAGGCAGCAGATTTCAATACATCGGACGGCGTGGTCGTAAACTTCTGTCGCGTCTGCCATGGAATCTGGTTTGATCGCGGAGAACTGGCCCTGTATTGCGAAACAGAACACGATCTGCCCGATCTTGATCTGTTGTTGAATCAGGCCCGGCTCACTCCCTATTTGTGTCCGCGTTGCGAGCGAACACAATTGGTTGAAGTCCCCTATATGACAGGAGAAGATGTTCTGATCGACTGGTGCCCGCAGTGTCGCGGCGCCTGGCTCGACGCCGGAGAGATCACCAAAGTCGAAGCTCTCGCCGCACGCCACGAACTGCACGCGGTCCGGTTGCAGCGAGGTATCCGGCAGCTGGAAGAGGCCGGATTCGGAGTCGTCGGTGTAGTCACTCGGGACAAGAAACGTCGCCTGGTCTCGTAGCGAGGTCGCTGCCGATGACTGCATCGCTGGTCGGTCATCGAACGGACGCCGGCCGCGAAACCCTGCTGGGCTCTACCAGGCGAGCACGATCTTGCCAAACGTCTCGTCGCGCTCCATACGCTGGTGAGCTTTCGCGATCTCGGCCATCGACATGACATCGCCGACCACTGGCCGGATCGCGCCCGACTCGAAAAGCGGTACGACCCGCCGGGCAAACTGCTGGGCCAGAGCGGCTTTTTCTTCCAGCGGGCGGGCCCGCAGCACGGTTCCCGCAATGCGCGCTCGCTTGCGCATGAGCGTCGCGAGCGAAATACTGCCCTTGACGCCACCGAGCAGGCCGACAATGATGACAACACCGCGCAGGGCGAGCGCAGCGAGGTTTTCTTCGAGATACGCGGCGCCGATGGTGTCAATAATGATATCCGCACCGCGATTTCGAGTCAGCTTTTTTAATTGCTCTGAAAACGCCCCGTCGTCGACCAAAATCCCGTGGTGCAAGCCGAGCTCCCTGCAGCGATCGAGCTTGGCAGGAGTGCGCGTGGTCCCGACCGACCGTCCGCCAGCCACCGCAACCAGCTGGAGCGCAGCAGTGCCGACTCCACTGCCGACCGAATGAATGAGCACACATTGACCAGCTTGCAGCTCAGCCTGGACAAATAATGCATCGTAGGCGGTGAAAAATACCTCGGGAATGGCGGCTGCACGGTCGAGACTCATGCCTTCGGGTACGCGGACGAGTTCGCGTTCGTGTACCACCACATGGGTCGCCATGGCACCGCCGCCCACGATCCCCATGACGCGGTCGCCGTTGTCGACCGACGTGACGCCCTCGCCGATCGCCTCGACTGTACCCGCGTATTCGAGTCCAGCAATGTTCTGCGGCGCACCTGGCGGGGCCGGGTAAAAGCCGCGACGCTGAATCACATCGGCCCGGTTCAGTCCGCACGCAGCGATTGCAATCAGCACTTCGCCCGGGCCGGGTCCGCGGATCTCGATATCACTCAAAGCCAATACATCGACGCCACCTGCGCCGCGAATCTCGACTGCACGAGCAGAAATCACAGTTACCAGGTCTCCCTCGTGAGGTGCGGCAATCGGTCAGCAACGGCGGCGACGCCGGCGTAACCCAATCAACAGCACAGCGAACAACATCCAGGGGAACAACGAATCGCCGCCGCTGATCACACAGCTGATAATACCGGGATCCGGGGCACAAACAGTCGATCCGTCGCCATCACTGTCGCTATCGCCATCACTGTCGCTATCGCCATCACTATCACTGTCGCCGTCGGTAAAGCTGTGCTGGTTATCGCTATCGCTGCTGTCACTATCGCCATCGCTATCGCTGTCACTGCCGCTGTCACTGCTGCTGTCACTGTCGCTGTCGTCGTCGTCGGGAATTTCACCCCACGGGCACGGATCGCAGACATCGCCCAGGCCATCGCCGTCGTAATCTGCCTGGTCGCCGTTGGCATCATCGGGACAGTTGTCCTCGCTATCACAGACGCCATCGCCGTCGCTGTCGGGATCCTGGGCCGGGCAGACATCACAGACATCGCCAATCCCGTCATTGTCACCATCGGCCTGGTCGGGATTGGGGTCGTCTGGGCAGTTGTCTGTGGTATCGCAAACACCGTCGCCATCTCTGTCACCCGGTGGACACGGGTCGCACACATCGCCAATGCCATCGCCATCGCTGTCGGCCTGGTCTGGATTGCTTATCTCGGGGCAATTGTCGTCCCGATCGCATATTCCGTCGTTATCTGTATCGACGCACGCTCCAAACACAGCCGTCTGCGGATAACATCCAGCGATCGGGGTCTCGACGTGGTGGGTGCTGGTCGTGGTAAACGTGTGCTCGCCTAGCGAAATCCCACCGACGTTGACGATCTGCCAGCGAGCAGGGTCTGGAGCCCCGACACATGCCTGTGGCTGGCACGCCGTGATATTGGTGGGATCGGCCTCCTGCTGCGCGGTGAAGAGGTACGTCATTCCATCGATGAGCATGCCGCCGCGAATGGATGTACCCACATGATAAGTGGCAGCATAAAACGTGGTGGTTCCGTTGGATTCACTGCGCCAGCAGATCTTGACTGTGTGAGCGCTGGCCAGTCCGGGAACCGATGTCGCAGCAGCCGCTACGACTGTGAGTATCGCAATCAGTCGCGTCAACTAGGCCCTCCTTCACTGTAGAAGTGAAAACTCGTGCCTCATAGTAGCGAATCGCGATGCATTTGCGCGAACTCAATGTTTGCGACTCAGCGGTGTTTCAACCCAACACTCCGGAGTTACTGTAAAGTACAGCACTTTTTTTACGCGTTCCACGCGGCGTCATCGGCCGTTGTCTGCAAATGCCACTAGCAGCGTTCGGGAAAATCCCGCACGCCGCGACCATTATTGGACAAAGCCCTCCGGCGGATTCCCGCCGGGCCCGAAACCGGCTGATCGCCGCTCTCGGCCGGGGTGCACGCAGATTCGGGAAAGACGATTTTCCCGCATGCTGCTAGAACTTGGGCGGACGGTCCCACGCTGAGTCTGCCCCGCCCGAGCTATCAGAATGACTGGAACCAGGGGTACTGGTCGGCTGCGGCCTCCTATCGGCCGGACGGCGGGTGTTCTCGGGCGGAGGGCGATCCCACGGCGAGTCTGCCCCAGCGGATTCATCGGAGCCAGAGGGACGACTGGCCGGCGCCTTTGCCGGAGCCGGGACGGGCTTTTCGGCATCTGTCTTCGGTTGCCAGCCGTCGGGAGGTCGGGACCACGAACTGGCCGGTTTGTCCCAGCCGGTTTTTTGTGGCGGTTTTTTGTCCGGCAGGTCGACTACCACAGCGTACGGGTACTCCCAGCCGGTCAAGAATCCGATAGATAGAGTGACCAGACCGAGGAGAAAGGTCGTACCCGTGAACTGACGCTTCATGCGCACAGTTTCTCGCCGCCCGTCGCGCGTCTTGACCAGGACCTCGACGCTGCGGGGCAAACCGCGCTGGGTGATCTCGGCCTTGCCCTTGCCGATCAGCTGTCCGTTGACATAGATTCGCGCATGCTTGTCGTTGGTCATGATGGTCGTGGTTCCGCACCCGACCAGCGCAGCGGCGAGGATGGCGGCAAGCGCAGTCGACCACCACCTGGGCAGGGCACTCATCAGAATCCGATCCCCGCGCTGACCACGACCCCATTGGCCCGGCTCTTCATGCCAAAACTGTCCTCTTCGTCGAATGTGTTGACAAAGAACGACGTCTCGCCGCGCAGCTGGACCGTGGACAGCCGGCCGATCAGCACTCCAAACGTCGCGTGAACCGATACACCTGTCCCACCGCGGCTTTCGCTGCCGGCAGTGTAGCCCGCTCTGCCATAGCGTACGGCCAGGCCGAGATACGGTGTAGTGTTGCTCTTGTTGAACGGGTAATAGGCTCCCAGTCCGATCGAAATGTCGCCGTCTCCACTCTTGTAGTGAAAGTCTACCGAGATGTCGGCCAGGAAGCTGCGCGCATCGTAGAGCCAGAAAAGGCCCAGACCGGGCAGGGCGGTCTCGCCCTCGCCGGCGCGCGATACCGGGGTGACCGCGCCGATCTTCATGCCGACCACGTTGGTGGCTTTTTGTTTGAGTAGAGCGTCGGCCTCTTTTTGCGTCACTGTGTCGATCTCTGCCACCTGGTGGGCTTTTTTGCCCGTGGCCAGGCCGATGGCCAGGCGCTTGAGTACTTTGTCCAGGTCCTCGGGCGATTCTGCGGCCATCTCGTCAACGTGTACCATGTACGCGGTCTTGACGTCGTAGGCAGCCAGACGGACCCGCGCAGTGCTGCCGAGTCGCGATACGTGAACCACGACTGCGACGATAGCACCGATCTCACGAGCCCGGCCCACAGCTTCATACGACATGATCTCGCGCGTCGAGTTGGCACCCGCGATCAGCGCGACCTCGAATGTGCCGGTCGATTCGAGGTGAGCGCGCAAAAAGTCCTGAGTAGCCTGTAGGTAACCCTCGTGCACATTGGTGCCCGACACCGGCAAAAGCGCGATGCGATCTCGCTTTTGAGCCCGGGCCAGGGCGGGGGTGAGCAAGGATAGCAACGCGGTGTAGATCAGGATTCGCTTCACACTCTGCATGCTGCCCTGAGCCTACAGCAATGGTCATGCCGATGCCTCACAAAACCACAATTGCCTGGGAATGTGGGATACCCGGCGCCGAGATCGATCAACCGCTGTTGAAGTTGCCACATCTGTGTCAGTTTCTTACACGTAACTGTCACATATAGGGTCACACCTGGGCGAATTCGCAGTGATCGGAACCACTGCAGTGCTCAGTTCTCAGTCGCGATGGCTGAACGAGGCCTTGGCATAATCGCGATTCATCATGGCGATGACGTCGCGGTCGATCTCTTTGGGACACGCAGCCTCGCACTCGTATAGATTGGTGCAGTTGCCAAAACCGGCCGCGTCCATGGCGTTGACCATATGTTGGGTTCGGCGCAGTCGCTCGGGCTGGCCCTGGGGAAGATGGTGCAGATGAGACAGTTTGGCGGCGGTAAAAAGCATGGCCGCACCGTTGGGGCACGCCGCGACACAGGCGCCGCAGCCGATACACGCGGCCGCAGCAAACGCGGCGTCGGCCCGTTCCTTGGCCACTGGAATGGCGTTGGCGTCGGGCGCCGAGCCGCAGTTGGCCGTGACATAACCGCCGGCCTGCATGATCTTGTCAAACGACGATCGGTCTACCACCAGATCGCGGATGATCGGAAAGGCCCTGGCCCGCCACGGCTCGATGTAGATGGTGTCGCCGTCGCGAAATCGGCGCATGTGCAGCTGACACACTGTGGTGCCCTGATCCGGGCCGTGTGGTCGTCCGTTGATCACCATCGAGCACATGCCGCAAATGCCTTCGCGACAGTCGCTGTCGAATGCGATCGGCTCTTCGCCCTTGCTGATGAGATCCTCGTTGACCACATCGAGCATCTCGAGAAACGACATATGCTCGTTGATGCCCTCGGCCAGATACTGGACCATTTCGCCCGGTGTGTAGGGTCCTTTTTGCCGCCAGACGTGGAGTTTCAGTTTCATTATTTGTAGCTCCTGGTGGCCAATTTGACATTCTCAAAGACGAGTTTTTCGACGTGCCGGGTCGGGGTCTTGCCGTCGCCCTGGTATTCCCACACTGCGGCGTGAGTAAAATTCTGGTCATCGCGCAGCGCTTCGCCTTCGCTGGTCTGATACTCCTCGCGGAAGTGGCCGCCTGCGCTCTCGCGGCGCTCGATGGCGTCGAGGCACATGAGCTCGGCAAACTCGAGAAAATCCGCCACCCGACCGGCTTTCTCCAGCGACTGATTAAACGTGTCAGAACCGCCCAGGACGCGGACATTTTCCCAGTACTCGACGCGCAGGGCGGCGATCTTGTCCACCGCGCTTTTCAGACCGGCCTCGTTTCTGGCCATTCCGCAGTTATCCCACATAATTTTGCCGAGCTCGCGGTGAAAGTCATCGACCGTGCGCTCGCCGTTTATGCCGAGCAACTTGTCGATACGGGTCTTGACCGCCTGTTCGGATTTTTTGAACTCGGGGTGATCCGACGATACCTTGTCCGGCCTAGCCGCGGCCAGATAGTGGCCCATGGTGTAGGGAATCACGAAGTATCCGTCGGCCAGTCCCTGCATGAGCGCGCTGGCGCCCAGCCGGTTGGCCCCGTGGTCCGAAAAGTTGGCCTCACCGAGCACGAAGAGACCCGGAATGGTGCTCTGCAGGTGATAATCGACCCACAGTCCGCCCATGGTGTAGTGCACCGCGGGGTAGATCCGCATGGGAACCCGGTATGGATTCTCATTGGTGATCTTTTCGTACATGTGGAAAAGATTGCCGTAACGCTGGCGAATGGCGTCTTCGCCCAGGCGCTTGATGGAGTCGCGGAAGTCGAGATACACACCGCGCCCGCCGGGACCCACGCCGCGGCCCTCGTCGCACACCTCCTTGGCGCTGCGCGAGGCGATGTCGCGGGGAACCAGGTTGCCGAAACTGGGATACTTGCGCTCGAGATAATAATCGCGCTTGTCGTCGGCAATTTGACTGGCCGGCAGGGCGACGTCGTCGGCGCTCGTGGGCACCCAAACCCGGCCGTCGTTGCGCAGCGACTCGGACATCAGGGTGAGCTTGGACTGATAGTCCCCGCTCACCGGGATGCAGGTGGGGTGGATCTGGGTGTAGCAGGGATTTGCAAAGCCGGCGCCCTTCTTGTAGGCCCGATACGCCGCGGTGACGTTGCACCCCATGGCGTTGGTCGACAGATAGAAGACATTGCCGTAGCCGCCGGTGGCCAGAACCACTGCGTGGGCCGAAAACGACTCGATCTTGCCGGTAACCATGTTGCGGGTCACGATGCCCGCCGCGCGACCGTCGACCACTACCACATCGAGCATCTCGGTGCGGGTGAACATCTTGAGCTTGCCGGCGGCGATCTGCCGGCTCATGGCCGAGTACACCCCGAGCAAGAGCTGCTGCCCGGTCTGGCCCTTGGCGTAGAACGTGCGCGAGACCTGAGCGCCGCCGAACGAGCGATTGCTCAGAGTGCCGCCGTACTCGCGGGCAAACGGCACGCCCATGGCC
Organism: Pseudomonadota bacterium; assembly: GCA_022360315.1. Classification (GTDB taxonomy): domain Bacteria; phylum Myxococcota_A; class Polyangia; order Haliangiales; family Haliangiaceae; genus JAKSDA01. The sequence goes on along the minus strand of JAKSDA010000087.1, from coordinate 29,946 downwards.
GCACACTGGTCGATGATGTTGAGGCTCATCTGCGCCAGTCGGTACACATTGGCCTCACGCGAGCGAAAATCGCCGCCCTTGACCGTATCGTAGAACAGGCGATAGACGCTATCGCCGTCGTTCTGGTAGTTCTTGGCCGAGTTGATGCCGCCCTGTGCAGCGATGCTGTGGGCCCGGCGCGGGCTGTCCTGGTAACAGAAGCAGGCCACGTTGTAGCCCAGTTCGGCCAGCGTCGCGGCAGCGCTGCCACCGGCCAGACCCGAGCCGACCACGATGATGTCGAATTTGAGCTTGTTGGCCGGATTGACCAGCTTCATGTCGAACTTGCAGTTGTCCCATTTATCCTCGATGGGACCGCGGGGAATTCTCGGTTCCAAATCCATGATCAGGCTCCGGGGAGGTCGACGGCTCCAGCCAGGATAGCGATCGGGATGGAGCTGTTACCGATGAGGATGATGGCGGCGTAGACCGGACCAGCATAGCGAATGATCGCGTTGTACTTGGGGTGGTTGAGACCGAGCGATTGAAAGAAACTGGTCATTCCATGGGCCAGGTGAAAGCACAGAAGAACCATGGCCACGACATAGGACAGGGCCACGGCGGGGATCTGAAATCCCTGCACGACCATGCTGTACACGTCGTGGCGAGTGGCGCCGCCGGGCAGTTCTTGCACCGCGGAATAATAGTCGTAGTAGAAGGTGCCGAGGGTAAAGTGCATCAGATGATAGACGATGAATGCGAACACGATGAGGCCGGTCCACGGCATCACACGAGCGTGAAAGGACGATCGGATCGGCTTGAACATCCGGTATTTTTCCGGCCGGGCAGCCTTGTTGAGCACGCTCAACCGAACCGCTGCAGCAATGTGGATGACCACCGTGGCAAGGAGGCCGAGCCGAGCCAGCCACAGAAAGGCGCCGGTGCTCTTGAGGGTTTCGGCATAGCCATTCATGGCATCTTGACCTGCGTAGACCGCAAAATTGCCGAGCATGTGAACGAACACGAAAAGCGCCAAGGCCAGGCCGGTAACAGCCATGATGTGCTTCGCCCCGACGGACGACCTTGCATAGTTGCTAAACCAACTCATCGTTGCACCAACTCATCGTTGCACCAATTCATCGTTGCACCAAGTCACCGTTGCGTCGTCGCGCCGGCTCGACCCGGCCGCCGAGTATCCGGTCGCGGCTCTGCGAGCATCCGAGTTATGGTGATGGGCATCGGCCAAGGGAACGACGGCACTGTAATCACACTTTTCCCATACGGGCAATTGCTGGGCATGGGTTTGGATAGCCGAGCCCGGGGTGACGTTTCACACTTCCGGCTGAATTTCTTGCCGCGGCCGAGTCGCCGACCGGCCGACCTCGCTCTGTCCCTGCCGGCAGGTATTTGACAACCAAGGGCCCTGGCGATTCACGCCACACGATGGAGAGGTTCGTCGCCGCGCTCGACCCGGACGACGTTCTCGCACACAATGTCGGCGATACGGCCGAGCGACTCCGCGGTCGAGCCGGCGACGTGTGGCAATATGATGACGTTTTCGCGTTGGCCCAGGGGATCGCCGGGATCCCACGGCTCGTGCCAGACTGTATCGAGGGCCGCGCCGCCGACCTGACCCGAGTCGAGTGCAGCCTCGAGCGCCGGACGATCAATAATGGGTCCGCGAGCGCAGTTCACAATGAGCACGCCGGGTTTCATCATCTCAAAGGACGTCCGGTCGAGAAGGCCGCGGGTCTTGTCGGTGAGCGGGCAGTGCAGGCTGATCACATCGGCCCGGGTGTAGAGCGCCCGCCACTCGGCGCTTTCGCTCGTCGAGCGCACCGATAGAACCACCATTCCCAGGGCTTCGGCAAGCTCGGCCAGGGCCTGGCCGCTTCGCCCCATTCCGATGATTCCCAGGGTTTTTCCACGCAGCTCGATTCCGAGCGGCACGCCGAGGCGACGTTCGGCAAGGCAGGTTTGCGCCCGGGGCAGCCGGCGCGCCAATGCCAGCATGAGGAAGAGCGCGATCTCGGCAACCGAGACGTGGTTGGTTCCGGGCGCGTTGCACACCGGCACACCGCGGGTGCGCGCGGCATCGATGTCGATGCCGTCGATCCCTGCGGCCGGTTGCTGGATGAGCCGAACACGGTCGGCCGCGGCGATCACATCGGCATCGATTCGAGCGTTGGACGCGAGGATGACATCGATACCGCGAACTGCCTCGGTGAGCGGCATCTTGCGATCCCATATGTCGATTTTTGCTCGCGGCATTGTTCCGGGCGTCGCTCCGCCCTGCAGCCGTTGCGCAATCATGTCGACGATGGGAAACCAGCCCGATCCACAGAAGAGAATTCGCACATCGCAAGAGTAGCAGAGTGCGCAGCTAAATGCGTGGCAGCCGGGAAACCCGGCCTTTTACAGATTCAATCGAGCCACAGCCAACAGTGCAGCCCGTGGCCGGGCAGGGATCGGATGCTTTCGAGGAGGCGGCCAGAGGTTTCAGGTCAGAGAAGGGCTGAGAGGGGGCAACGGGGACAGAGATGGCCATTGCAGTTGCCAAAAGTGAGAGGAGCAGGGACAGGGCGAGGACTTCGAGTCTCGGATACCTCTAGAATCACGTTTGAATGGGTGAGTTGTACAGTATGGATCACGCAGTTAATCGGACGACGTGAGACTCGAAGACCTCGCTCCGTCCCCTCCTGGATAGGCTCTACAGCTCATCTCGAGGATGGGACCGAGCCGGAACGGCCGGAACAGGATCTAGTCATCATCGTCGTCGCCTTCGAGCTGACCGGCGGTGCCGGCAGCGGCATCTGCAGCAGTTCCGGCTGCCGCGGCAGCAGCTTCACCAGCGTCGATGCGCGCGGCGGTCTGTTCGGCCACCGTGGCGGCCTCGGCGGCAAATCCACCGAGGGCTTCACTAACCGCGGTCAGCTCCGTCTCCTCGGCCACCTCGGCCACCTCGGCGGCATACCCGGCGACTTCCTCCGTGTACTCGACGGCTGACTCGAGCTGGTCGATCACGTCGGGTATGATCTCGTTGGCGAGCTGTTCGAGCTGTGCTTCGCCGAGTTCGAGTGCAGCGGCATCGCCGGCGGCAGAGGCGTTTTCAATCGCCTGGGTCAACGCCGCAGCGGCCTCGACAGCCGCGGCGAACGCGCCGTCGGCGGCCTCGGCAGCGCTTTGGGCCGAGCTGAGAACGGTGTTGCCAGCGTCGAGCAGAGCATTGCTGGCATCGGTCAACTGCTGCTCTGTATCAGCATCCTCGGCCGTCTCGGCCGCCTCGGCCGCGGCTTCTTCAGCTTGCTCGGCAGCGGCCACGAGCTCCTCGATCGCGACTCGGGCAGCGTCGACTGTCTCGGTCTGGCTGACCGTGCTCGCGACAGCTTCTTCCACCGCGGGACTGACAGCTTGCTGCTCGATCGAGCCGTTGTCGGTACTGCTGCAGGCGGCGACTGCGACGATCAAATAGGGCAAATAAATCCGTTTTAGGGCTTTCATCAGACGATTCTCCATAAGGCGAGGTAACTGGCTTACCCGTGTTGACTGCATGGCGTAGGCCAGTCCCCCACATGTAGAATTCTATCGGGTGAAATGTATGGCAACGTACATAATCACGGCCGAAGCCCATTTGCGGATACAAGTGGGTCGATGGAAGTACGTCCACGGCCAGCCGACTGTGCAGGAATTGCTCTGCGCAGCAATGGGACACTGTGCAAGGAGGGGACATCTCCCCATTCTCGGCGTGTCCGCCGCCAACCACTCTCGCCGGCCTGGATCGAGCTCGGATCGATCCGACCTGATCCAGTCCAGGCCGAGGGTGTCAGGGCGACATCTCGGCCATTGGCAGAATCACGTATTTTGCTCTTTCTCCACTGTTCCGGCCACATCGCGGATGCGTTGCCAGGCACGCTCGACGTGATGAGCCTCGGTCTTGGTCTGGCCGACACACAGGCGTAATATAAACTTGCCGTCCAGCCGGGTGTGACTGAGGTATAGATGGCCACTTTGGTTGAGACGATCCATCAGAGTTTGATTGATCGCATCCCCGCCTAGGTGGCGAAAGCACACCAGGTTGAGCGGCACTGGCGCGGCAACCTCGAAGCGATCGTCATCGCGCACCCAGTCGGCGAACTGCTGTGCCAGAGCCACATGGCGTCGTACGTGGTGCTGCAGCCCCTCGATGCCGTAATGGCGGATGACCATCCACAACTTGAGGGCGCGAAAGCGCCGGCCCAGCGGAATTTGCCAGTCGCGATAATCAAATACCGCGCCTGATTCGGTAGCTTGGTTACGCAGATATTCCGGTAGAATGGAAAGTGCCCGGATGAGCGCGGCGCGTTCGGCGACGTAGAACGCATTGCAGTCGAAGTTGGTGAACATCCATTTATGAGGATTAAAGCAATAACTGTCGGCCAGCTCGACTCCGTGGTGAATGGTGCGAAACTCGGGGCACAGGGCAGCCGTGCCGGCCATGGCCGCATCGATATGGAGCCAGATTCCGTGCTCGCGACAGATTTTGCCGATGGCTGGCAACGGATCGACCGCGTGGGATGAGGTGGTGCCGACCGTGGCGACAACCAGGCACGGCACCTTGCCCGCGGCCCGATCGGCCTCGATCGCCTCGGCCAATCTGCCCGGCTTCATGGCGTGGTGCTCGTCGGTATCGACGAGGCGCAGGGCCTGCTTGCCCAGTCCAGCAATTTTGACGGCTTTTTCAATTGACGAATGAGCCTGGAGCGACGTGTAGACAACCAGTCTGCGGTCGCAGCCGTGCTCGTTTGCGTCCAGCCCGGTGGCGCGTTCGCGTGCTGCCAGGAGCGCGCATAGAGTGGCGCTGGACGCTGAATCTTGAATCACCCCACCGCCGTCGGTGGTCGATTTGAAATGCCCGGGCAGCCCGAGCATGTCGATCAGCCAGTCAAGGACGTGGCTCTCGAGTTCCGTGCAGGCCGGACTGGTCGCCCACAGCATCCCTTGAACGCCGATTCCCGCCGATAACAGCTCGCCCAGGATCGCCGGTCCCGATGCATTGCTTGGAAAATACGCCAAGAAGTTCGGCGATTGCCAGTGAGTCACTCCGGGAAGGATCACTCGGTCCAGATCGGCGAGCACAGCCGAAAAATCCTCGCCATGCGCGGGCGGCTGCGCGGGCAGCGATGCGCGAACGTCGCCAGGCTGGGCCTGTGACAGGACGGGAAACGACTCGATGCGCTCGTGGTAGTCGGCGATCCAATCGATCACCGCGTGACCCCAGCGGCGAAACTCGTCCGCGGACATGTGATAGCTCTGATCGGGTTTTTTTGGCATACAGCACCTCGACAGGCCGTTGCAGGTGGGCCCGTCCGGCGTCGATTGTGCCATACGGGCTTTTTCGCCCGCCAGATTGCCGCAGGGTTTGGTCGGTCAATTGGACCGAATCTTGTCCAATCGAACGGCCGAGCGAATAGCCGGCCGCCCGGCTGCGGCCCACGACCAACCAGGGAGCGGTCTTCACGGTTGGCGACCCTATCATCGGGATGCATTCGCGCTTTCTTTGGCAAGTTGCCGGTAGGCCATGCCTGCGAACCAACCATCGTTCCGATGGAGAGGAGTTCTGATTGTGTAGCGGAATATTATGAGATCACTAAAAAATCTTGAAAGGATATTCGCTGCGCTCGAATCATCATGTCGCGGAGAGAATCAGTGAAGTTTTGTTGTTCTCGCCAGACCCTCGAATCATTGTCTGTACACCCCGAGAACAGCGATTTTTGCCGGAAACAACCACAATGGGTCGTCACCCTCGGCCGTTCCGGTCAGCCTGTGATCTTGGTTGGCGCGAACACGAAAAATGTAATTTTCTTTTCCCATGAATCTGGAATCTGCGCGCGGTGAGAGCGACCAGATGGCTGGTAGAGATGGGCTCTAACCAAGTGGAATGCGGCACCGCGACCGGGAATAGTTGCCGATGGTCACTTTTTTGCCAACACTTCGTGTATCGGCGGTCATAACTTTGGGTGGGAGATGAACCTAGACGAATTACTGCGGCATCGGCGATGGCTTCATCGGCAGGCGACCAAACTAGTCCACTGTCCTGTAAAAGCAGATGACCTGGTTCAGGACACTTACATAGCGATCTTGGGCAAACCGCTGCCCGATGTGCCGGCGCGGGCGTGGCTGCGCGGAGTCCTGCACAACGTGGCGCGTTCCAGTGCGCGCAGCGATCGCCGGCGTTCCAAACGCGAAGAGGCGTTTTTTCAGATCGAGGACACGACCGCTTTGTCGCCCGATGTGGCAGTTGCGCGGTTACAGGAAGAGCGGCGCGTCGTCGACGCCATAGACGGTCTGCCCGAACCTCTTCGAGAAGTGCTATTGCTCCGCTATCACGAGGGATACTCTTCCTCGGAGATCGCTCGCCAGCAGGGCATCCCTGCCGGTACGGTGCGCTGGCGTCAGAAACGGGGCCTCGAAGCACTGCGTCAATCCCTGGAGCGCCAGCCGACAACGGAGCGGGGACTTCGCCGCGTTGCTCCAATGTTGCTGGTTCCGTTTGCGGAACTGGTCCGGGGTGCTGTCTATAGTCTGAACGCGGCGGCAAGTCTGTTTGCCTCGCCCAAGCTGGCCGGAGTACCATCTCTGATCGCCCTGCTGTTTTTGGCGTTCATGGACTGCGAAGCCGAGTGGACGGACAGCGGAGACATCGATCCACCGTTGTTCTCGCCGGGCCAGGGGCCGCTCGGCCTTCACCCGGTTCCAGCGGTGCAACCCGGGGTCGCGCCGCCAGCCGGACCGAAGCCCGCAACCGCCTCGCCCGATGAGCACGGGCCAAAAAAACCCGAGCAGTCCGGACCGGCCGCGGCACGAGAAGATACTGATGAAAAGGAATCGGGGCCAGAATTGCCGTCTTGGCTTGCCGCGACGCCACACGTGCGCGACGTTTTGCGCTGCGCCGGCGAGGTGCCGAACGACCCGGAATGCCAGAAAATCGCTCTCATGGCGATCGCCGGCAGCCAGCCCATTTGCGATCCGTGGCAACGGCTCCTGGTGCTGATGCAACTCGACACAATGGCCAGAACCGGCTCTGTCTCGTCGGCCGACCGTATGCTTCTGGCCGCGCTCGGCGATTCGATCGCGGCCCTTTCGAACGCGGCCTGTGCGGCGCCGGAGAGAACCATGATCGCCCGTTCGAGTCCGCGCCGCGCAGCTGGCGACGATCCGGGGTTGGGATCCGGCAACCCGCCGACCGGCGATGGCACTCCACCACCAGACGACGACAACGACGACCCGGCGCCAGATCCGTGCACCGAAGGCCATGGCACTGTGGCTCAGGCGGCGACGGTTGTCACAACCATTGAAGACTGCGACACCGACGCTCCTATTCTGATCTATCGCGCCGACATGACCTGCCCGGCCTGGCGCATGCCCGCCGCCCAATGTTCGAATCGCAGCGAGCTGACCCTGCAAGGCACGTATCCAGAAGCGTTTCCCGATCCCGACAATGAATTTCAACTGATTCCGGGGCAGGACTACGAAGTCTGTCCAGTGACCTCGCTCGTGTCCGGCATCCCCCGGGATGCCGAGGTGGTCATCATCGAGTCCAATAGCGAGGGGTCGCTCGAAGCAGCCATGAGCCAGCGATCTCCGGCTGCTCAGACACATCTGGCCGAGTTTGTCGAATCGCGCGGCGGCACACTGGTCGTGCACCTGGCTGGCAATATCCCTGTGGAATTCGGTTACCTGACGCCGGGACTGACCGATGTGCGTGACGACAGCAGCGACTCGAATATCATGCGCGTGGTTGTCGTCGACCACCCGTTCGCGCTCGGTCCCGACGGCGAGGCGGGCACCGACGACGATGGCAACGACAGCACTATCGCCTGGGACGTCGGTGTTTTTGCCCATCAAGGCACCCTGGACGGCATTTTGCCGGCCCAGGCCACGGTGCTGATCGCCGGGGCGGACGACAAGCCCGTATATGCCGAATATTCGCTTGGCAAGGGCCGGGTCATCGCCAGTACTCTCACCTTCGAATTCGGCACTGATTACAACATTTCCGGCCAACACAGTGGGTTTGGCCACCGCAATCGCCTGCTCTTCAACCACTTCTTCAACGCATTCCAGCCCTCCCAGCACGACGGCGACGGCGACGACCCGCCGCACTGCCCCTAGCAGCTGACCAGAAAATCATTCGAAGTGATTTTTGCCAACACTTCGTCACCCGGCGACAATCACTATACGAGGCGACAGAGTCGCCGACACAACAAATTGTTGCTGTGAACCATCAACCTGGAAACTACAATGACGAAGACAGAAATTCAGCAAGACAAGAGGCTATCACATCTAGTGCTACTCAGTTTAATCCTGGTATGGTCGAGTGCCTGTATCGACGATTCAGTGTCGGCAGAGGACCAGGGGATCATCAGTACTCGCATGGAATCCCGCAGTGATGTTTCCGCTGCGGCCGCCAAGGCCGCCACAGCTGCGGAAACCTGCGCAGCTGTCACTCCGATCATCATTTATGTTGCTGAGATGGATTGCCCGGCCTGGCGTCACCCAGCCGACGAGTGCTCCAATCGCAATGAGTTGACCTTGCAGGGCGCATATCCTGAAGCCTTTCCCGACCCCGACAATCCCTTCCAACTGCTTCGTGGTCTGCATTACGACGTATGCCCGGTGACCTCGCTGCCGACCGGTATTCCCGCCAGTGCCCAGGTGATCATCATCGAGTCGAATCACCTAGGCGATCCCTTGGCCGCCAACAGCCAGCGAAGTCTCGTGGCTCAAAGCCATCTCACAGAGTTCATGCAATCGCGCGGTGGAACCGTGGTTGCGCATCTGGCAGACAGCGCTCCCGCCGGATTTGGCTACTTGGTGCCGGGGTTGTCGGGGCCGGCAGTTGACGATGGCGACTCGAATGCACTGCACGTGGCTGCGATCGATCATCCATTCGTGCTCGGTCCCGACGGTAACGCCGGCACCGACGATGATGCCGACGATACGAGCATTGCCTGGCTTGCCGGAGAATCTGCCCATCAGGGCAGCTTGAGCGGTGTCCTACCATCGTCTGCCACGGTGCTGATCAGCGGGGCAGAGGACAGGCCGATCTATGCCGAGTACCCTATGGGAGTCGGCAAGGCCATCGTTACCACAATCACGCTGGAGTTTGGCAACGACTACAATATAGACGGAGACCATTTCGGATTCGGCAACCGGAACCGCCTGCTGTTCAACCATTTTAGCAGCGCGTTTCTGACCGGTATCACAGTGCCATGAGGGTTCTTGTACGCCGGGCCGGTCATTCTTTGGCAGTGAGCGCAGCGAGCTGACGCCGCGCTGTGCGGATCACTGCGAGACTACCGAGGTATCGGTCATATGACCCGGCCGGACGTGACCCGGTCGGGCATGACCCCCCGGGGTCGGGCATGACCCTGGGGAGAACATTGCGGCAACCGTACTCAGCTGGAGCGTTGGTCCGCGCCGTCGACGCAGTCGGGCTGAAGCGCATCGATATCGGCGATACTGCGGGTCGCCTGGGTGGCGTCAATGCTGTCGTCCGGACGTTCCGGCGTGCCGTGCGACGCTTTGTTCTCATCGGGTGACGTGGCTGAGTGGCCGCTTTCCCGCTCGCCGTGCTCGCCCCTGTCGTGTGCTGTGGCCGGTGCACTGTCGGGCTGCGCCGGCTCTTGATATAGCGCTGGCACCCAGCCAGGAGTCGTGTGCACGTGGCGCCCCCGGGTGCTGTTCTTGTCCCGCGTTTCTCCGTGGGTGTCATCACCGTGGGTGTCATCATCGGTGTCATCAAACGGGGACCCACTTGATGGGCGTGATGACGCGAGTGACCACAACTGGGCAGTGCGTGTCGATTCGGCCGCATATTCCTCGGCATAGAGGTTGCGAAGCCAGTCGGCGACGCGCGCGCGGCTGACATAGAGACCCTCGCTGCGGATGAACTCTGCCAGTTCGGCGCGCAATTCCTCAGCGCTCTGGTACCGGTTGCCGGGCTCCTTGGCCAGGGCGCGAAGCACGATGGCCTGGAGCTTTGGCGTTAGTTTCGGATTGTAGTGGCGCGGGTCCGGAACCACAGCGTCGCGCACGTTCTGAACGATGTTGGCCACGGTTCTGCCCAAAAACAGACGCTGACCGGTCAGCAGTTCGAATAAGACGATGCCAGTCGCAAACACATCCGAGCGGCGATCGATGGGCAGCCCGCGCACTTGCTCGGGCGACATATAGGTCAGCTTGCCCTTGATCGCGCCTGTCTCGGTCCGGACCAGGCGACCGACCGCCTTGGCCACACCAAAATCGATGATCTTGAGCTCGCCGTCGAACGACAGGATGACGTTGTGCGGGCTGATATCGCGGTGAACCAGGCCGAGTTCACGACCGCAGTAGTCGCGGTAATTGTGTGCGTAGTCGAGCCCTTCACAGATGGCCAGTCCCATATAACAGGCGTGGGCGTTTGGCACCTGCAGGCCCATCTTCTTGTGACGATTGAATACGCTGCGCAAGTCGCGGCCGTGTACGTACTCCATGGCAATGAAGTATTCGCCGCCAATATTGCCGACGTCGAGAATACGCGCGATGTTGGCGTGGGTCAGTTTGCCGGCGATATTGGCCTCGTCGACCAACATGGACGTGAACCGACTGCTTTTGGCCAGATGCGGGTGGATCCGCTTGATCGCGACCAGACGCTCGACACCGATGGATTTTTGCTCCTTGGCCAAAAACACCTCTGCCATGCCTCCGTCTCCGAGCCGTCGCAGCAGTGTGTAGGGTCCGAAGTGCTGTGATCTCATCGGCATTTCCTTCCTTACACATATCCCGCCAAGCAGGGACGGTGCCGAGTTTTGACCGGCGCAAACAGGAGTGTCAGGAAGGGTATCATGTTCTTCGGACTCCGGTGCGCCCATGACCGAGTCGATGACCAGCTCATGAGCAGTCGATCACGGGTCTCACATACAGCACGGGTCTCACATACAGCAGTCTAGCTAGGCTCGGTTATTTGGTGCCGTAGAGGCGGTCACCTGCGTCGCCCAGGCCAGGCAAGATATAGCCCTTCTCGTTGAGACGCTCGTCGACTGCCGCAGTATAGATCGGGATCTCGGGATGATGCTCATGAAACGCCTTGATCCCTTCAGGTGCCGCCAAAAGGCACACTACCTTGAGTGATCTCGGTCGAGTGTTCTTGATGCGTTGGATCGCTGCGATGGCCGAGTTGCCCGTGGCCAGCATGGGATCGGCCACGATGACGTCGCGATCGGTCATATGGTCGGGCACCTTAAAATAGTACTCGACCGCGACCAGCGTTTTGGGATCCCGGTAGAGTCCGATATGGCCGACCCGGGCCGAGGGCAGGATGCGCAGCATGCCGTCGAGGATTCCGCTGCCTGCGCGCAAGATCGAGATGAGCACGATCTTCTTGCCGTCCAGAAGCGGCGCCTGCATCGCGGCGAGCGGGGTTTCGATCGGGTGCAGGGTCGTCGGCATGTCCCGGGTCACCTCGTAGGCCAGCAGCATGCTGATCTCCTGCAAAAGTCTGCGAAAGTTGCTAGTGCTGCAGTCTTTTCGCCGCATCAGTGTGAGTTTGTGCTGGACTAGGGGATGATCGATGGGGTGAACCTGTCCTTCCATATAAATCTCCGCTCTTTCAAAAAACAGTTCCGTCGCTGTTGATCTGGATGGGCGGGCCGCCGCCCGGGCGCAACTCGCCAGCGATCTGCCGTCCGGCGCTCCAGGTACCGCCTTCGAGTATTCTGGCCAGGGGCAGCTCGGCGCTGCTTTTGCCCAAGAGGAGGCGTATATGTTCGCCGAGGCGGTCTAGCAATACGATGGTGAGGGCGCGCCATTCGACCACGATGGGGGAGCTGGCAAGGTGAGCCTGTTTGGTCACGCCGGGATGTTTGGGGATCAGCAGACCAGTATCGACCAGGAGGCCGCCGTTGCGGTATTCGGCCAGGCCGGTGAGTTCCTCGGTATCGACGACCTGTACGCCGGCGCCCTCGAGCGGCTCGATGAGCGAGTAGGTGAGCCATTGCGACAGTTTATGAAACGGCACAAGGCCGGCGCTCGGGCCCGAGCCACCGGCTGCGGGGTGGTGCCAGACATCGCCCACATCGACTCCGGCGATGGTGGTCCGGCCGGGCCAGATGGGTCCGAGTCCGTCGAGCACTGCGGCCAGGATGGTGCGTGCCGGCAGGGTGCCGCGTTCGGCTCGGCTGGTCAGATAGTCGAAGAGACCGCCCACGCGTGGCGGCTGGTCCGATGCGCTCGGATGTGCCGCGCTGGCAAAGATGGCGCGATTTTGTGCCACCACTTGGCCGAGGCGCTGGAGCAGGGCGGCCCGACCGGACAATCCGGCCAGTGGGTTGTCATCGCTGACCTGGAAATGCCGGGCCAGACGGTCCGGTGTCATGGCTTGCAGCTGTGTGGCATCGGCGCGAAGTGGCCGATCGGGGTCGCTGGACAACGCGCCTTGCACAAACATCTGAAAGCTGGCCACAGCCAGACCTTCGGAGCGCGCAAATGTCTGCCCGGTAGCGGATTCGCGGTATGTCCACCTCTGGCCAGCGCCAGCGTCGAGCAGCACGCTGGCAATGACCAGATCGTAGAGACAGCGGCCGCGCTCGGCAGCATCCATGGCGCGCAAGTGCGTTTCGAGTTGTGCGAGGCGATCCACACCGCCGATGCGAAAGTGATTCCACCGGCTGTGATAGGGGATGGCCAGGTCGGGGTACGCTGCTCGCGTTGTCGCGATCACGCGTCGGGCCGCGGTATCGAGTCGGTCGAGTTCGATGTGGAAATGGGCCAGGTCGCCGCGCATACCGGCGTCAAAGATGGCCCCCGAACGTTCGCGAATTGCCTGCGGCGAGCGCAGATAGGCGATGGCCTTGCGCTGTGCTTCGCCGAGTTGTTCCGGTCCAACCGTCATGTGGCGTCACTATAACCGCAAGTGGCGCCGGCGAGCCAATCGTTCCGGGCCGCAGCGTCGGCGCCAGACCTGTTGTTCGCGCCCGCCGTATCATGTCGGTTCACGGCGGGTGAATCGATCCATGTCCGATGAGTTACGGTACCATGACCGACCGGTAACAGGGATGCGTGGCCCGGGCGACAATTTGCGCCCGCGGCTGATCGACCTGCACCTCGGGCCGCAGACCTCGGCAAGGGGTCACCCGGGCGCTGCACGCCAGCGGCGAACCCATTCATTGCTGTCGCTCATATCATTTTGATAATTTTGACAGTTTTTTGGCTTTGGATTATTGATCGATCGGTTTTTGGCCATCGTTGTTGCCCGAGTGCATCGAACGCGTCGGTCGATCGGTGGTCATGAACGAAAGTTATTGATTTGCTCTGCGGCCTCGTGTTCACCTTGTTGCGCGGGGCCTCGCCTTCTATGCTGCGGATGCCCGACAATCGCTGGTAGAGGGGCGCGATTGTTTTGCGTTTGCACAGGACACAGCAACGAGGACAGAGAAAGGAGATCTTGTGAAATACAGTATTTCAAATCGACATTGGCTGGCTGCGTGTATGGCGACAATGCTTGCGTTCACTGCATGCGATTCGGACTCGAAAGTAACCATCACGTGTCTTGACGGCGTGGAGACGCTGAGCTGGCAAGGCCAGGATGCCGAGATGGTCGATCAGATCTACGAGGAGGTCGTTCAATATCTGGACGCCTATCAGGCGGCGCTGGCTTCGGGCATGAACGGGTGTGCCACGGCCACGGCGACCATTCACTCAGAGTCCGAAGATGGAGGCAAGATCACCGAGTGCATTGGCAACTACGACGATGTTGCCAAGATGATCGAACATGTCAAGGTGGTGGTAGAAAATCGGGACGCGGCCAAGAAGTGTTTTGATCCCACGATGAGCACAGTGGACGAGGCCTTTCGCGGATTCACTCCCAGTGCGGCGATGCGCGATATATCGGCAGTGGCCACGTGGCTGGACCGGCCGCTCTATGAAACGACCTATACCAGCCAGGAGCCGCTGCAGGTATTTCTGCGCGAGTTTGCCGCGGACTTTCTCGCCATTGCGCAGAATGCGATCAGTTCCACCCGCTGGAAGCGCGACGTGACGATCAACGGCTTGCCCCATTTGTGGGCGAGCGCCGGCTGGATACCGTTTTACATCGACCACGAGAGTGCGGGCAGCGATCGCTTTCGCGGTGGCTATGCCTACGCCGAGATCATGGGGCCATGGGGCATGTTGAAGATCGATCAGATCGACGGCGAGGATTTTCAGGGTGAGATCGGTCTCACCAACCAACGAGCGGGCACGTTTTACCCCTCCCATTTTCATTTTCCGCAGGAGGTCTACATCACGCTCACACCGCCATCGTGCCCCGATCAATACCAGTATATGTTGATCGACGAGCGTGCAGCGCTGGTCGATCAGGCCAGCTGGAGTCCGTATTTTATTTCGATGGATCCCCGACAAGAATGGTTGTTTTATATCGAAGCAAACAACCTGCACTCATTTGTGGCGACCGACTGCAACGGCACTGCGAGCAAGACCGGATTGGTCACGGCATGGGCCCGCACGGTGGTCCGCGACGGACAGAGTCAGACCACCAATATCTGCACTGGAGCGGGCGGTGAACAGCCACAGGATTTTACCCGGGATACAAAATTTTCGTGCGTGGTCGGCGGTTCGTAACTCGTCCGCTCTGGCCAGTGATCAGACTCAGGGCCAGCGAGGCCGGGCCCGAACGGCTGGGGCATGTTCACCGTCTTTCGCTACCTCCAAACCGAGCAACGGCCGGGCGATCTGGCCACGACTTATCGATCTGGCTCTGAAACCGGTTTTCGCGCATCGGCGTGATGGCCCTTCCGAAGCTCGTGTCATTCAATGCACGCTTGGCAGGCTCGGGCAGCATATCCCAGGAGGCTATAACGGGTGTCGAGCCACCCTTATGGCCAGGCATAAATGCATGGGTAAACTGGCTTCGAGCATACTGAACGCGGACGCGATTTCCGCTCCAATGGACGTCTCCCGGATCGTAGGTCTTGAAATCACCGTGTTGTGAGAACGCGACTTTGAGCACCTCTGAATCATCCTTCACCCAAATAACCACACACTCCCAGTCGTGACGATGTCCGAGTGAGGGGAATGGAAAGCCATTGTCTTTCGGGAAATAGAGCGAGTACATGTGCGCAACCAATCCATCGGGGTATTCGCGCGTGCGCGCGTAGAGCTGGCCCATATCACTGTCTCGGCACTTGCCGCCTTCGGAACCAGAAGCCTTGAGTCCTGCGTTGGTGTTGCCATGCTGGTCGACAGCGGTGTATGGCTTGCATCCCTGTTTGTAGGAGAACTCGGGGCCCCATGTTTCATGCCTATCCTCAGCAATGCCCGTGATGGGTTGGATCTGATTGTGCGGCAGAGTTACTGCCGATTCGATCGAGGCTTGCTCGTCCACAGGTTGCGAGAGATCCATCACGCACCCACTTGCGACAAGCCCGATAAACAAATAGTTTCCAATTAGCAGTCTCAGCATAGTTTTATTCCTATTGTGTAAGGTTAACCGTGGCCGCTCGGGTTCTGATGCTATGGTCCATTGGTGCGGTGCGATTTCATCGCTCGATCGATCTCGCGCTGGGCATCGGCCTCGCGGGACGCATCGCGCTTTTCGTACAGTTGTTTGCCCGAGGCCAGGCCGAGCTCGACTTTGATCCGGCCATCCTTGAGGTATATGGACAGGGGAATCAGTGTGAAACCGCGCTGCTCTACCCTGGTGATGAATCGGCGGATCTCGCGCTTTTTCAACAAGAGCTTGCGGTCGCGCTCGGGGTCGTGGTTGAACTGGTTGGCCCAGGGATACTCCTTGATAGTGGCGCCGACCAGCCACGCCTCCCCGGCCCGGAACTCGACATAGGCGTTGCCGATTGACGCGTGAGAATCGCGCAGTGACTTGACCTCCGAGCCGACCAAGACCATGCCGGCCTCGATGGTTTCGTGGATCTGATAGTCGTGCGTCGCGCGCCGGTTGCGGACCAGGAGCTTGGTACCATCGGGCGCAACGCCGACCTTGTGGCGCTTCTTCTTCGCCATGGCGGCACAGTAGCGCTGGATGCGCGGGCCGGCCATACATCACAGGCTTTTTTGTCAGCCTCCGGTCAAACCACCGCGTGGTCTCGGCGCACCCGTTTGTACCCACATGCGGACGGGGTACACCCGTGCTCGCCCGCGATATGCAAATCCTGACCGAGGGCCGGGTCATCGGGCCCGCTGGCCTTTTTGCTTGCCGGCCTTGGCGCGCTGCCCGGTCGCGCGCTTGCCGCTCCGCCGCCTGGTCGCCTCGGCCTGTTTTCGAGCCTGTTTTTGAGCGCGTTCCGAGCGGGTGTCATCAACCACGATGTAGACGATGATCTCTTCGCCGGGCTCGACCACGGTGGTGGGCGGCCGGTGGTTGATACGGGCCAGATCGCGCGCGCTGAGGCCAAATTTTTTGCCGATCGACTCGAACGATTCGGCCTTGTCGACCCGGTAGACCTTGCGCTGGCGGCCGCGACGGGTCTCGACCGCAGCGATATGCTCAGCTGAGCCCCGGCTGACAACCGTCAGTCGACCGGGGTCGAGCAGGGCGATGCCGCGCTTGTCGGCCGAGAATGTCCCGGCGATGAACGCCTGCAAGATCATTCGCGGGTGCAGATGAGCTTCGCGGTCAAGGCCGTTCCAGCTGGCCAGATCAAAGCGCGATACACCCAATGCTCTGGCCACGCCGTACAGAGTGTCGCCCGTGACCACGCGGTAAAAAACCCGCCTCTTGCCCGCAACGCGCAGATTCTTGTCGGGCACCGCGACGATCAATTTGTCGCCTTCACGGCCGCGCGGCGAGCCGGAGGTGTAGAGATCCTGCCGGGCTCTTTTGAGGTTGCGCTTTTTGTCGGCCTCGCTGGTCCTGGGCACGACCAGTACCGTGCCGCCTCGCACCTCGGAAACATGCTCGATGCCGTTGAGTCGAGCCAGCTTGCGACGCGAGATGCTGTACATGGTGGCGATATCCTCGAAGCGCTCGCCGTGGGCAACCACATAGGCGTCGTACCGGTCCCAGTCGCCGCGCAGCTGGGGAAACCGCTCGGCAAATAGCCGAGCGCGCTCGCGCGGGATGCGCACGACATAGTCGGTCATCTGCGGCGGAGTGCGATTGCGGCGCAGTTGCGGATTGAGCGCGCGAATCACCTCGACGCGGGTTCCCGCAGCTCGAGCAATCGCGCGCAGCGAACTCGACCGGGGTACAGTGGCGGTGTCCCAGGTCACCGGTGACTCGGGCTTGACCTCGGCATAGCCAAAGAGGGCGCGATTGCGCCCCACGATCGCCGCGGCCAGCGCCTTTGCCACATAGAGCCGAGTGCCCCACGGCAGTGCGTTTTCGTAGCTGCACAGCTCCCAATAATCATTGCTGTTAAACGTGGCCACGGCGCGCAGCACAGCTCCGTAACCGGCGTTGTACGCGGCCATGGCCAGGGGCCAGTCGCCGAATCGCTGGTATAGATCGGCCCAGTACATCATCGCGGCCTCGGTCGATCGCACCGGGTCGTTGCGCTCGTCGATCCAGCGGTCGATGACGAGCCCGTAGATACGGCCCCCGGCGGGCATGAACTGCCACAATCCGCTGGCACCAGCATACGAATGCTCGCGCGGATCATACGAGGACTCGATCATCGCCACATACAACAGGTCGAGGGGCAGACGAGCTCGCCTCAAATGGGACACCAGCAGGTCGCGGTACTTGCCCTGAGCGCGCAACCAGCCGTGCATGATGTTGCGACCGCGCCGGTCGTTCTTGTAGAACTCGAGGTACTCGATGAGCCGCTCGTTCCATTGGACCGGGAGATCCGGCATCTCGAGCTGATCGAGCCATGGTAGATCCGGGCGCACATCGGTGCCCCGGGTGACCGCCGGCCGTCGCGACTGCAAAGCAAACTTCGATGTCTGGCCGTACGCGGCAGGGCTGCCATCGGTGTCGTCAAACCAGGGCGATTGCCGATCGACCGGTCCAAATGTCTCCAGTTCAAACTCGCGCAGCTGATCCTCGGCGCGTTTGCGGCATTCTGCACCTACCGGACAGCCGCGAATGGCCCGGCGCTGATCGAAGTCGGTCTGCAGAGGCGGCGCCGCTGGCGGTGTAGGACCCGGAGCCGGAATCTGTCGCCCGGGATGTACCGATTTCTCGGCCCCCGGCGATGCCTCAGACGTCGACATCGGCCGACCCACGAGCGCAATCGCCAAAAATGCTGCGGAAATGAAGGCAGTTCGGCGTAGCATGACAAAGAGCCGCATGAGCTGGTGCAATAACGCGAGTCCTGTGCGTACGTGCAACGCGCACGTACGGTACCCAACTACAATAACAATTGACGCCGGACGACGTACTTGCTTCACGTTTTTTTGTCGCACTTGTCGCCAATCGCCCGGGTGGCTCCAGAATAGGGGGCAAGTACTCGCCTTCTCAAGTTTTTTGCCGTTGTCACCACGACTCTGAGGCCGCTCTGGCTGGGATCACTCTGCCGTCTGGTCCTGTATTTTTGGCGTATGCGTTGCATGAAGCGCTGCGTGTACGGCTTGCGCGTCCATTTTTGCCCTGGATGGGGGTTTGGCGATCGTGTCGGACCGGGATAGACTACCCGTCAGTCGAAAGCAGGAGTGACCTATGCCCGGAATGGGCGAGCTACTTATCATTCTGGCCATTGTTTTGCTGATATTTGGTGCTGGAAAGCTGCCGGCGATCGGCGATGCACTGGGCCGCAGCATCAAGAATTTCCGGCGTACAGCCGGTGCCAATGACGAGATCGAAGTTTCCGAGAAGAAAGAGCTTTCTTCACAGAAACGAGCCGAGCTCAAAGACTCTGAAGAGGACATTGCCGAGGCCGAAGTGGTGGACAGCAAGGTCCGCAAAGCCGCGGCTGACGACTGATTCACGCCGGCATCAGGCGGGGAAACCGGTTTTCGGGTGCTGCGCGCGACCCGGCTGCGAGCTTTCACGGCGAGGCGACCAGTCCGGCGGCGTGCTCTCGCAACAGAGTATTGAGGCGGGGATCGCCGGCGACATCGCGCAGATCGCCGGGCCGCAGCGTTGTGGCCAGGCGTATGGCGAGGACCAGCGGAGTGTATGGATTCTTGACCAGTGCCCGCTTGACCGGATAGCGCGCAATCCAGCGCTGGCTGGCCGCAATCTCGCTCAGCGCCGCGCCCGACGCTGGCCGGCGAGAGGCCAGGGACAGTACATCGGCCTCGGTGAGATGGGGATTGCCCAGCAAAATGCGGATCACGTCCGGGTGGGGATCGCGGAGCAAATGGCTGAGCAAGTCGCGCTGGTGCGCCCGGGCCAGCGACTTGCGCTCGCCCAGAGTCAGCGGTCGACCAGTGGGGACAACCGACCGTTCTCCAGTGGACGTCTCGGCTGGACCGGCGAGCGTTGCCCCGGGTGAGAGATCGGGTGAGATCTCGAACAAGAGGCGCCGGATCGCGTCGTGGCCGCGTTCCTTGGCAGCAGCATAGAGCGCCGCGCGGGATTGATAGGGCAGAAGCGCGGGGTCGCTGAGCATCGCGATGAGACATTCCAGCGCCAGCAGGTAGTCGGCGTCGTTGCGCCGAGTGGCCCGGGAAACCAGAGCGGCCAATGCGTCCACCGCTGCAGTGGCGGTCAGCGTGGCCACGTGTTCGGAGAGGATCACACAGCGCATGCGCAGCGCCACGATGGGCCGCAATTTCTGAACGATTTCAGCCGCCCGGGTTGCGCCGAGGGCAGCGTTGCGGGAACTGGTTGTCTCATTTGTCGGACCTGACACGTGTGCCCCTCATTGTGCCGTTACGCGGTGCGTGATATGCATGAAATCGTGCCGCTTTTGGAAAACAGACGAGAGGGACCCCATGAATGAAGTGCGCATTATAAAGCGATACGCCAATCGCAAGCTGTACGACACGCAGCACTCGCGCTACGTCACGCTTGATCAGATATCAGAAATGATCCGCAATGGCGACGACGTCAAGATCATCGACAACAAGTCCAAAGAAGATCTCACGTCGGTGACACTGGCGCAGATCATCTTTGAAGAAGAGAAGAAGCAGCGGAGCTTTCTGCCCTTACAGGCGATGCGTAACATCATCCAGAACGGGGGCGAGTCGTTTGCGCAGCTGGTCACCGAAGCTCAGCGCCGGGTCACCGAGGCCCAGCGTCGTGTCACCAGTATTCTGCCCCGACGAAAGGACGAGGAAGCTCGCAAAGACGAAGCGGGCGAGGATTCTACCGTGCACGACGGCACGTCCCCACCGGTGTCGGGAGCAGCTTTTCAGGCCGGTGACGGAGAGGCGGAAACAGCTCCGGCGCCCGGCCATGACAACGCCGACGGTGGCGGTATGGTCAAGCGGTCGCGCGACGGCCTGCTCGAATTTCGCGAGTGGATCCAGCAGAGCCAGCGCACCATTGAAGAATGGCAAAAACGAGTCGACGACCGCATTCGCAACGTCGTGGGGGGTATCTCTCCATTTTCCGGCATGCACAAAGAACTCAGATTGTTGGCCTCGCGCATCGGTGAGTTGGAGGCCAAACTGTCCGAGCTGGCCGAGAACGAACAAACAGGTCATACGGCCGAGTCGGGGTCGGGCAATTCCGGTGCCACCGAATCTGCGGCGAGCGAGTCTGCGCTGAGCGAGTCTGCAGTGAGCGCATCGGAAACCGCGGAGACCGAGCTGGGAGCGATGGAAGCAGCATCGGTCGAGTCGGGGGTCATGGAGCCGGCGGTGATCGATTCGGGATCGGTGGACTCGGCACCGGTCGAGCTCACATCGAGCAGCCCTTCCGAGAGTAGCGCGACCTGACCGAAACTCTCTCGCTAGCAGCTAGCACCGTCGCGGCGCGAGATTCCGCTGGTTGTCGACGTGGCTCCAGCAGTGCGCTTCGGCGATGCTCTGGCTATCGTGGCCGCTGCGTGTGGAGCCGGTCGCGAAACCTCCTCTTCGACCTCGGCCCGCCGTCACA
Source organism: Pseudomonadota bacterium (assembly GCA_022360315.1). Lineage (GTDB taxonomy): Bacteria > Myxococcota_A > Polyangia > Haliangiales > Haliangiaceae > JAKSDA01. Next base: position 9,011 of record JAKSDA010000087.1, on the reverse strand, counting down.
GTAGCCATTCTGGTTGTCCTTCATTGTATGCTCGCGGTACGGTGGATCCGAGACTTCTTCCGGACAAGATCATCGAGTTGCTGCCGCGGCGAGGCATTGCAGCGCTCACCCAGGGGATCGAGTTTGTTTCGCTGTGGCGTTGGGCCAAGATGTCGGTTCTGGTCGGTCTGGTGGTCGGCCTGGCTGCTTCGGGCGTCTTTTACGTTCTGGAGGCCGGTGGCGCCTTAATGCTGTCCGGCCTCGGCGGCGTCGAGCGCCAGTTCGATCACAGCGACATCGGGAACATCTGGTGGCTCCTTCTCACCTTGCCGACCATGGGTGGTCTGGCCGCCGGCCTGGTCATCTGGCGATTCGCGCCCGAGACCAAGGGTGCTGGAGTCGATGCGGTGGTCGATGCCTATCACAACAAAAAGGGACGGATTCGAACCCGTGTCCCGGTGGTCAAGCTGGTCGCCACGTTATTCACTCTGGGGACAGGCGGGTCTGCTGGACGTGAGGGGCCCATGGCTCAGATCGGCGCCGGCGTGGGATCTCGCGTCGCGCGCGCGCTACAACTCAGCCCGCGCGAGCGCAGGCTGCTCCTTCTCGCCGGTGCGGCTGGCGGTGTTGCAGCGTTGTTTCGCGCCCCGCTGGGCGCGGCCCTGTGGTCGCTGGAAGTCTTGTACCACAACGACTTTGAGTCGGAGGGGCTGTTTCCGTGTCTGGTGTCCTCGGTGACCGCCTATTCGGTGTTCACGATGATCTTCGGCGCGGGCTCGCTGTTCTCGGTACCGGTCTCGTACAACTTCCATCCCGCGCAACTGGTCTTTTATGCGATCCTCGGTCTGGCCTGCGCGCCACTGGCCGTACTCTGGCTCAAGCTGACTCGGTTTCAAGGCCGCGTGTGGGATCGCATCAAGGTGCCCGCATGGGCCAAGCCGGCGATTGGTGGTTTCTGTCTCGGTGCCCTGTGTCTGGCCGTGCCTTGGGTATTTGCCTCGGGTTATGGCTGGATGCAGGACGCTCTGCGTCCGATCGACGATCCCGCGCGGCAGTTGCCCATCGGCTACCGGGGCTTTGGCCTGCTGCTCGGCGTGGCTGTGGCCAAGATGATCGCCACGTCGCTAACCGTGGGCTCGGGCGGCTCGGGCGGCATATTCGCGCCCACCCTGTTCATCGGCGGCTTTATCGGCGGTGCGTTTGGGTTGCTCTTTCACCAGATCGCACCGACCGTGGTCAGCCAGCCGGGGGCGTTTGTCCTGGTCGGTATGGGGGCATTTTACGCCGGTCTGGGCCGCGTACCGATCGCCACCATCATTCTCATTTCCGAGCTATTCAGCTCCTACGACCTGTTGGTTCCACTGATGTTTACCGAGATGATCGCCATGCTGCTCCTGCGGCGATTCAGCCAATATGAAAAGCAGGTCGAAAACGCCCTGGAGTCGCCGGCCCACGTCGCCGATTTCACCGTGGACATTCTCGAAACGCTTTACGTCCGCGATCACTACACGCACGGACGGGCTGCACAGCCGGTCCCCTGCGATATGAATGTTCGCGATTTTCTCCACCACGTGTCGGCCACGGCCGACTCGTTTTTCGCGGTCAAAGACGGCGCCGGCGATCTGGTCGGAATCGTGTCGCTGTCCAACGTCCGTTCCGTCGTAGCCGAGCAGGAGTTTCTCGACATCGTTCTGGTTACCGACGCCATGTGGCCGTTTCGATCGCTCAACCCGAATACCGATCTGCGTACCGCACTGCGCATGTTTCTCGAGTTCGGCTACGATCATCTACCGGTTGTGGCCCCCGAAGAGCCCAGACGAGTGCTGGGCATGCTGTCTCAGCAGCAGATTTTTGCGGCCTACAACGCCGAATTGCTGCGTCGCCGGCTGGGCGATCAGCTCGATCAATCGCTGACCTCCGCTCCCCACAAAACCGAGCCGTCTCACAGAACCGAGCCGCCTCAATAGATACCGAGCTGGCTCACCGATGTATCGATATCGTCAAGAATCAATGTCTTAAATCAATGTCCGGTGATCATCCCGGCGGCGGCAGCATACGAAAGAGCAGCGAGTGACCTTCTTTGCTCGCCGCTACCAGGCTCGCCTTGAGATCGACCAGAGCATTGGCCACGGTTTCGGCCAGATAGCGTCCGTCGTCGCGCTGGCGCGGCGCTTTCGGGTTGGAGCGAAGGTACTTGATGAAGTGGTCGTACTTGTCGAGCAGTCGCCGGGAATCGAAGTCGAGCAGCATTTTTTTGAAGCGCTTGGTATCGAGCACGACCCAGTCGCCCTGGTTGACTTCGAGGGTTTTGCGATCACCGTACGGCGACGACAGATCTTCGTGGGGGATAGAGCCGAGAAAACCGTCTTTTTCAGCCTCGTACTTGGTGGGCGTCACCCTGATGAACAACGCGTAGAGCTCAATACCCTTGCGCAACTCGGCGAGGTCATCGTCGGTGAGCGACGGAAACCGATCGGGCAGTCCGATGTGCATGGTCGGCAAGACGTAGTTTTCGAGCACGTCGATGGCGACCGGCGAGGCGGCCCGGCGCGAGGCCACGATCTGCGCCACGGCCTCGAACAGGGCCCGGTCGCCCCCTTGCTGGCCGATCGGCTTGTCCTGTGCCGCCTTGCCCAGCGCCTCGATGATCTGAGCCACGACCGGCGTGTTTTGCTGGCCGAGTCGCCTGGCTTGTTTTTTGATTTCCCTGACCAGGTCGCGCGCCGCGGCGTGGTTCCACAGCCGCTCGAGTTGACGAAAGTCCATGACCAGCCACTGTCCGAGCGGAATGGTGTGCATGCGGACATAGTGTTCGGCAGTGAATCGATCGATTTCTTTGCCCTTATCGCGCTCTTTCTGCTCTGCGTGCATCATGCGCAGCCGCTCGATCTCGCCGACCAATTTCTGCGCCCCGCCCTGGCCCATGCGGAGCAATTGCTCGGCAAACCCAAACGGTGCGATCTCGAGCATGACCTTGGAGAAGCCGAGCCGCCACGTCCTGGGATCGTCGCTCATGGTGAGCCAATGGCCGCCGTGGCGGCGCCGCAACGTCTCGCCGATCCACGCCCCGAAGTTGAACCACAGCTGCCAGTGCGCGTCAAGCTCGATATCGAGCTCTTCCTGATCGCCGATCTGGCCAAAGAGCCAGGTCTCGAACGTGATGAGGTCGAGGGGAAACGCCAGCGCCAGTGCCCCCGCGTCTCCCTCCACATCGGCGAGAGCCAGTACAGTCTCGCCGTCGGGATCGATGAGCTCCTCCACGATGATCCCGGCCTGCCCGCGCACTTTCGACGCGAACCGGTAGGTACCCTCGCGAAGCTCGACCATGGCCCGCTCGAAACGCTCGCGGGCCGCGCGTTCTGTTTTCTTGTGATCCTGATCTGACACGACGCGGCCATGATACCAGTGCTCTCGATCCCCGCGACTGTCCACATGACTTAAAAAGCACCGCAATTTCAAATGGTTGAAAAAGAAGAAAAAAGACCCCTTGGGGACCGGGGCGGGGACCGGGACAGGCGGGCCTCGGGCGGTGATACGATGAGGTCAATCGCGAGGATCGTATGGAGAACGAGCAGCATGCTGCCGCAACGCACCAGGTGAATTTGCATCCCCGGGCTTCGGTGTTGCCATCGGTGGTCCATGCTCTTGTCGAGGCTGCCGAACGGGCTCCCGAACGCACAGCGCTCATGTGTGGCGACGACAGCCTGAGCTACGCCGAGTATCTGCGCTGTGCTGCTGGATTGGCCGGTCATCTGGCCCGGTACGATGTGGCGGGACAGCGGGTGGCGACCCTGATGAGCAACTCGATCGAGTTTGCCGTGACCATGCAGGGGATCATGGCGGCGCGAGCTCAGATAGCGCCGCTCAATCCGAGTTGTCCGCCGGCCGAGCTGGTTCCGCAGTTGAAGAGCGATGCGCCGTCTGTACTGCTGTGCGATGAGGCCTGGCTCGAGGGGGCCACCGAGTGTGCCCGCCAGGCCGGTATTGCCCGGGTCGAGCATTTCGGTGCCGGCGGTCTCAACCTCGATGCGTGGCGCGACGACGCCGGCCTCACGCTTGCCGAGCCTCTGCCCGGGCCCGAGGATCTCGCGGTCTTGCCCCACACAGGCGGCACCACTGGGCTGCCCAAAGGAGTCAATCACCGCCACAAGAGCATCGCGTATTTCTTTGCCCAGGTTTTCACCATGTGGCCGATGCGCTTCGACCATGAGCGTTATCTCACCGTGGCGCCCATGTTTCACGGCTTTGGCCATCAGTTCGCCACCTGGTTGCCGCTCTACGGCCGGGGCACCTTGGTCATCGAACGGGCCTACAGCCCACAGTCGATGATCCGGGCCGTCGAGCGCCATCGCATTACCGTGCTGGAAGGCGGTCCTGCGGCCATTTATATCGGCATGACTGGCCACCCCGAGTTTCGCACCGCCGACCTATCCAGCTTGCGTTTTTGCATTGGTGGCGGCTCGCCCTGTCCCGACGATCTGCAGAGCACCTGGCAGGAGGTCACTGGTGTGCCCATTTTGCAGTGCTACGGCATGACCGAGGGGGCCCCGATCACGTGCAGCCGTGCCGACCGCCGCTACAAGCCCGGATCGGTCGGAGTACCGCCGCCGCTCACCGAGGTCGAGGTGGTCGACCTCGAGGCCGGCACACGCGTGGTCGGCCCCGATCAGCCCGGCGAGGTGCGTGTGCGCGGCCCGCAGATCATGCGCGGCTATCGCAACCGGCCACGAGAAGAGGCCGCGGCATTGCGCGACGGCTGGCTCTATACCGGCGACATCGGATATTTCGACCGCGACGGCGAGCTATTTCTGGTCGATCGCAAAAAGGAGCTCATCATCGTCGGCGGTTACAACGTGTATCCGCGCGAGGTCGACGAGCTCTTGTTCGCCCACCCGGCAGTGCGCGAGGCCGCCACCGTGGGCATAGCCGACCCGTTCCACGGCGAGGTGGTCAAGGCCTTTGTCGCCATCGAGCCCGGGGCTTCGGTATCGGGCGACGAGCTCACCTCCTATTTGGCCGAAAATCTGGTCAAATACAAAGTACCAAAACACATCGAGTTCATGGCTGCGCTGCCCAAGACCGCGGTCAACAAGATCGACAAACTCGCGCTCAAAGAGCGCGGCTGATCTGTGCCCATATGGATCTGCACTTCAGTCCCCGGCAAGTCGAACTGATCGAGCTCGTGGCTGCGCTCGGCCGCGACAGATTTGCCCCGCGCGCGGCTGCTCACGACCGCGACGCCGTGTTCCCGCGCGACAACTACGACGATCTTCGCCGCGCGGGTCTGCTCGAGCTGTGTGTGCCCCGCAGCCACGGCGGCATGGGCGTGGACCTCGCCACCTATGCCCTCGTGGCGGCAGAGATGGGCCGTTACTGTGGAGCCACTGCGCTCACGTTCAACATGCACAGCATGGCGATGATGTATTCGGGCAGGTTGGCCGACACTCTCGACATGAGCGACGAAGAGCGCGCCCGGCACGGCGAGCGGCGGGCCGAGCATTTTCGCCGCGTGGTCGAGAACGGTGCGATCTGGTCGCAGCCATTTTCCGAGGGCAATGCGTCCAATGTCGGGGCCGCTCCGTTCGGCGTCAAGGCAGTGGCGGTGGATGGCGGTTGGCTGGTCAGTGGCCGGAAGATTTTTGCCTCCCTGGCCGGTGCGGCGGATTACTACGGTGTCCTGGTCACCGAACACCGTAGCGACAGCGAGCCAAGACGCCGCGATACCCTGTATCTGGCCATTCACAAGGACACGCCCGGACTGCGCATCGTCGGCGACTGGGATCCTCTCGGCATGCGTGCGACTTCGTCGTACGACCTCGTATTCGACCAATGCTTTGTACCGGACAGCGAGCAGCTCTTGCCGCGCGGCCTTTACATGCACATGGTGAGGCGCTGGCCACACGTGTTCATGACGCTTTGTCCCAGCTACATGGGTATTGCGCGAGCAGCATACGATTTTACCGTCCGGTACTTGCGCGGCGAGGTCCCCGGCATTCCGCCGGTCGTGCGGCGCATGTATCCGACCAAGCAGATCGCCGTGGCCCGGATGCGTATCGCGCTCGAACAAGCCGAGGCATTGTTTCTGCGCGCTTTCGCCGAGGCCCGGCCCGACCCCGACAAGGGTGAGCGTCTGCGCATCCTGGCCGCTCAATACACTGTGATGGAGCACTGCAATGACATCTGTCGACTGGCCATCCGGACCTGCGGCGGCCAGAGCATCCGGCGCGCTCTGCCGCTCGAGCGCTACTATCGCGATAGCCGCTGCGGTTCGCTCATGCTGCCCTTGACTGCCGAGATCTGCCTCGATCGCCTCGGCAAAGAGTCCCTCTACGAGCCCGGCGAAAGCGATGAAATCGCCGACTGAGCACCGCGCCCGCCAATCGCGATTCGATCCGGTACGCACGTCCCGGTATCTGTCCAGGGCAGTGAAATCAACCGGGCCACACGCAAATGCGCTGGCACTGCGCGGCCATCAATCGGAGAATACAGAGTGATGGTGAGAGTGTGGCCGTTGCTCTCCTGCAGCATCTTCTGTCCAGCATGTCGCCAGACGCTGCCCGGCTGGTCACCATCCTCTCTGTCAGCCCTCAACTGTGAACACCCCTTCACATCTATGGCCAAAAGTCATCACGCGAGACACGATGCCGGATCTGCGATCACGACAGCTTACTCTGACGCAGGCTTGGCATGGGGATTGTACTAGTTCTCGCCACACCTCTTCCTGTCGGAGTTGTCACATGGCCCTACGCACGACACTTCTTGCTGGCGTTTTTCTTTTCAGCTCGGTCACCATTGCAGCAGCGCAGCCGTCTGCAGTCACGCAGCCGGCGCCATCCGCGCAGCCTGCGGTCGTACCTCAGTCAGCCCCAGCGATTCAACCTGCGCCGGCAGCGCAGCCGGCACTGCCCACTTCGGACGGAGCGCCGCAAAATGAAAGCCGCGCTCAGCAAATACTTCGTCGCTTTACCTTTGGTTTCCAGCTTGTCACCGGCGACTTGGACTCGGGCGACACGCCCAACGCCAGCGCCGAGAGTCTCAATGGCTGGGGGGTTTTTGCCCGTTTTCGCATCAACTCGCGCTGGGAGGTCGAGCTCGGCACCCGCAAGCTCAACGTCACGTTGGCCGGTAACAACCGCAAGCGGACTCTCAGTCCGATCACTGCCAGTGGCATTGTTCACGTCGTAGACCTCTACGGAGTAGAGCTTTACGGTCGTGGCGGTTATGGGCGCGGCGGCGAAAAGGCCAAAAGTGGCAATACAAACCTGGACTTCACCACCAGTCATATTCACGTCGGTGCCGGCGCCCAGTATCAGGTATGGAATAACATCGGTGTCATTGGCGAATTGCGGTATGTGCGGGTGTCTCGTCAAGAACACGACCTGGTCGCTTCCGGCGTGCACATGGGACTGTCGGCGAGCTATCGGTTCTGATTGATCGTCCTGGCCGCTAATATTCAGCCAGAACACTGCTCAGCATTCCCTGCCAGGACGTCCAGTCGCCGGCATTTCCGATCGAATAGCCGCGCGCCCGCCGCTCCGCCAGAACTCCGCTTCGCATTCCTTACGGGCCTTCCGGCCGACCTCGCATGCGATCGGCAGGTCGCATATGCCGCTCGGCGGCATCGGTATAGAGACTGCCACGCAACCTCCGCGAGCGTCTTTTTTTGTGCTACCTTTCAGGTCGGCTATGAGTCGTGACACACCCCATGCTTCCATGATTCTCGCACCCGGTGCGAGCCGTCCGGTTCGCGTGGAGCTGCCCGGTGCGGGCAAGCCGGAATTCCCGCCGCCGGACGAGCACGTGGTCGAGCCCGAGAGCGATCGGGAGATGATCGACGGTCAGATCATTCAGGTAGCGCCATCGGGCCCACCCCATGCCGACCGTCAGTTCGACATTGCGTATGTCCTGCGGGCCAATGTGGCCGACGGCTATGTGGGCTCGACCGAGTTGCTCACCCGGGTTTCTCACGACAACGACTTCGCCACTGACGCGTGCATTCGCAAACAGGGCACCGATGCCGAGGGCCACCGCCATCTCGAAGAGCTGTCGTTCGAGGTCAAGCATACGCAGAGCGAGGCCAGTCTGGCCAAACGCGCCCGCTATTTGCTCCGTCGGGGTGTGCGCCGGGTATTTGCCATCCATGTCCGGGTCGAGACGCGCGGTGGTGCTGAACATGTAAAGGCCGGTCCGGTCGCGGAGTGGTCGGCGCGCAAGGACGGCTGGAAAATCCTGAAGGGCGATTCGCATATCAAAGACCGCTGTTTGCGCCGGCCGTTGAAAGTGCGCGCTTTGATCGAAGCGGTCGAGGCCGACAACGCAGTTGCCCGCGGGCTCATCGACCGGGGCAATCCGATCATAGTCGAGCTGCAAACCCACAGTTACGACGAGGGCTACGACCAGGGCAAGTCCGAGGGCTACGACCAGGGCAAGTCCGAGGGCTACGACCAGGGCAAGTCCGAGGGCTACGACCAGGGCAAGTCCGAAGGTGTCGAGACAGGAATTCGACAGGGAGTACGCGCTCTGTGCCAGGTCTTCGACATCGCGCTCACCCAGGCACGCGAGGCCAGGATCGACACTCTCGACGCCGACGGGCTACAGAGGCTGTTGCGCCACCTGCAGGAGCATCACTCCTGGGACGACGAGTAGAGTCCCGTTTCGCCACTCGATCTCCCGCCGCCGAATTGTATTTTGGAGGTCGGAGGTTTCGAGTGCAACCCTCGACCCGCTCACGAGGCATTTTTGGACTCCAGCGCAACCCGCAAACCTCCTCGTGAGGGGGTCAGGAGGTTGAGCGTGATCGGCTGCAGTTTACCACTCTCGAACTGGTAAACAAGCATCTCGCTCCGTTCATCGTGAACCAAGTGGATAGCTGCGGCCCAACCCGAAGCTCGCTGAGTACCGCGACCCGCAAGTAAGTACCCATTACGGCCGACCAGCCCGCCGATGGCTGTGTTGCTCATCGGTCACGTAGGCCCACTATGCTCCCTCTTCGCGCCTTGCCCTCGACGCGCTGGACCGACCCTACTGGGCAC
>JAKSDA010000555.1 GCA_022360315.1 Pseudomonadota bacterium | reverse complement strand
TTTGCCGTGGTCGATATCGCGACCCGGCAGGAAGTGGCGCGATTTGACGATGTCGGCGTCTATCCCTGGTCGGTCACCACAGTGCGGGGCCAGAATTACTGCCACTGAGAAACCTCGAATGCCAGACCGGGGACGTGACGCATCCGGCCGACACGCGCTTTGCGCCGGGCTGATCGTGCCCTTGGTCGCATGGCTCGTCCACGCCGGGTGCCGCGACGCCGCGCAGGCTGAGCGTCAGCGGGCGCCCCGGGGATCGACCGCTGTGTCCGCGCCGGGGACGAACTCGCCCGCAGGTACCGGCACCCGCACCGATCTGTCAGCTCCCCGCGTGATCAGTTTGCACGATGTGACCACCGAGATGGTGGTCGCCCTCGACGGCGCCGACCGATTGGTCGGGATGTCGGATCCGGTCGATCTGCAACCCCACGCGGTTCGGGCCGTGGCCCACGTTGCGCAGGTCCATGGAATCGAATCGATCCTGTCTGTGCGGCCCACTGTGGTGTTGGGATTGCAGGTTGTCAGGGAGCGCGATCCCGATCTCGTCGCTGCGCTCGAGCGCCACGGAATCGAAGTATTTCTCGCCGATCCGGTGACTGTGGACGATGTGATTCGGCTGACTCGAAACGTCGCTGTGCGCCTTGGTCGGGCCGAAAATGCCCGGTCACTGATCGACCACCTCCGCTCGGCGATTCCAGCGGTGGCCGAATCGACGGCCCGGCCGGTGCCGGTATTTGTGTACGACTGCTGCGATCCGCCCTTTACCGCGGGCGGCAAGACCGTGCTCAGCGATCTCGTGGAGCGGGCTGGTGGGCGCAATATCTTTGCCGGCCTGGATGCCGACTGGACCCATGTTTCGTGGGAAGAGGTGGTTTCTCGCCGGCCCCGCTTGGTGGTGATCCATTCCTATGATTACGAGGGTCAGGCCGATGTCGGCGGCAAGCGACGGCGGCTGCAGGCGGTTCCGGGACTGGCTGACCTGCCCATTGCCGTGGTCCCGCTGGGCTGTTCGCTGGGCGGACTGCGCAGCGTGGAGGGGTTCGAGCGGCTGCGCCGCGCCATTGCGGAGGTGTCGCCTTGAGCTGGCTCAAGAGCGCGCACATTCTTTTCGCCCTGTGTCTGCTCATGGGCCTTTTGGCCCTCGCTGCCGGTTCGTCGGGATGGCGCTGGACTGCTGTGGCCGAGCTCGTCCGCGGCGATGACATCGTCGCCGGACTGCGGGCCCCGCGCGTGGTTCTGGCCGCCCTGGTCGGTGCTTCCCTGGCCCTGGCCGGAGTCGTCATGCAGACCCTATTGCGCAATGATCTGGCCGATCCCTATATCCTCGGCCTGTCAGGTGGCGCCTCGGCCGGTGCCGTGTCCTCGCTGGCCCTGTGGCCCGGCTTTCCGCCCGGTCCCGCTGCAGCGATCGGCGCGGCCGGAGCCGCTGCCACTGTGCGGGCCTTGACTCGCGGCTCCTACCATCCGACCCGTCTATTGCTCGCCGGTGTCACGGTCGGCTCTCTACTGGCCAGCGCCACTGGCCTGGTCCTGGTTTTGGCACCGCGGGCAACCATGCTCCGCTCGGCGACATTCTGGCTTTTTGGCGGTCTGGGCACGCCGCAGTGGAATGTGCTGGCAGTGCCCGCCATTGCGCTCGCAAGTGCCATTGGCTGGACATTGGTGCGCGCCGAGCGTCTCGACCGACTCACCCTGGGCGACGATGTCGCCGCCTCGCTGGGGGTCGACATTCGCCCACTGCGGCGCACCGCATTGCTCATCGGCGTCGTGTTGACCGCAGCCGCGGTCGCAGTGGGGGGACTCATCGGGTTCATCGGCCTGCTCGGGCCGCATATCGCGCGCCGCCTGGTCGGAGCGACCCATCGCCGCCTGGTCCCGGTCGCAGTGCTGGTCGGCGCCCTGGTCGTCATGGCGGCCGACACCGCGGCGCGCACCGCGTTTGCCCCGCGCGAAATTCCGGTCGGGCTGGTCACCGCTCTTTTCGGTGGCCCGTTTTTTCTGGTTCTGCTCAACCGGAGGAACTGGTGATGGCCCGGGTTGCCGCGGCCGGTTGGATGACCGCCGAGCCGGTCGCCAGCGAAACGGTCATCAGCGCTGCCGGGCTGGCCGTGGCGCGGGACGGCCGGCGCATTCTGAGCGACGTGACCCTCGGCGTGCGAGGCGGAGAACGACTGGCCCTGGTCGGCCAGAACGGCGCCGGCAAGACCAGTTTACTGCGCGTTTTGGCTGGCCTTGACCGGCCGAGCGAGGGACACATCGAGTGGTGCGGACAACGGCTGCCCACCGGTTCGGAGCGAACCCGCATGCTCGGCGTTCTGTTTCAGGCAGAAGCGCCGGTCGGATTCACCGTACGGGAATTGATCACCCTCGGCCTGGGCCTGGACGGGCCGCCGTCGTCTCGTCAGTCCAACCTGGTCGACGCGGCGATGGGCCGCATGGAACTCCGCGAACTGGCCGATCGGCGCTGCAATGCCCTGTCCGGCGGCGAATGGCAGCGAGTGGCTCTGGCCCGCGCCCTCGTCGCCGAACCCCGTATCGTGGTTCTCGACGAGCCGACCAATCATCTCGATCCCGCCCATCGAGCCGAACTGCTGGCTGTGCTCGACAGCATTCGCGGCACGGTCGCCGTGGTCATCGCGACCCACGATCTGGAATGCGCGGCGTCGTGCGACCGGATCGCCATGTTGTCGGCCGGGACGCTGGCCGCGATCGGCAGCCCCGGCGAGATCTTGCGGCCCGATGTTCTGCAACGGACGTTGGGCGTGCAGGTTCGCTGCGTGCCCGATCCCCACGGAGGTCCGCCTTTACTGCGATTACTCGGCCGGCAACCCGGCTACAAGGAGCACCCCCCGGCATGAGTTCTACAGCGGTCCTCATCGTCGGCCACGGCAGCCGGCAGTCCAGCGCCAACCTCGAATTTGAAACCCTGGTGGCCGAGTATCGCGCGCACCGACCCGAACTCGACATCAGCCACGGCTACGTCGAGCTGGCCGACCCGCCGTTCGAAGAGGCTCTCCACCAGCTGGCCGGGCGGGCCGACCGGATTGTCCTCATGCCGCTTTTTCTGCTCGCCGCCGGTCACGTCAAAAACGATATTCCGCTGGTCCTTTCCCGAGCCCGCCAGACCTTTGCCCGGGTTCATTTTGCCGCGGCGCGCCCGCTCGGCGTCCACCCGGCGCTGGCCGAACTGGCCTTCGAGCGGGCCAGGTCGGTGCTGCCGGCCGATCTACCGCAAGCGGCAGCAGCTCGCACCGCAGTGATCATGGTCGGGCGCGGCTCCAGCGACCCGGACGCCAACGGCGATTTCTACAAAATCACCCGCATTTTTGGCGAGGGCCGGGGATTTGCCTGGGTCGAGCCCAGCTTCATCGGCATCACCTGGCCGCGTTTTGAACAGACCATCGAACTGGTCGCCCGGTCCCGACCGCAGCGGATCATCGCGGTACCCTACTTTCTCTTCGCCGGCCGCCTGATCGAAATGCTGGGCCAGAAGCTCGAGGCGTTTTCGGCCAATTATCCCTGGATCAAAACCGCCCTGGCGCCCCATCTCGGGGTCCATCCGGCGCTTTTGAGCGTTTTGGACGAACGGCTGTCAGAAGCCCTGCAGGGCCACGCTTCCCTGCCCTGCGACAACTGCCAGTACCGGCGCCCGATCGGCGGAGTGGCGAGCAATGTGGGCGGTTTGCAGGCCCTTTTGTGGAGTGTTCGCCATACAGTAACTCACTCGCAAGCCATGCCCCACGTCCACGCCCACAAGCCACTGCGCAAGCACATCTTTGTCTGTGGCAATGTCGATTGTGCCAGCCGGGGCAGTATTCCGCTGATAACAGCCCTGCGCCGGCAGATCAAGGAGGCCGGCAAGCAGACCGAGTTCCGCGTGACCCGCACCTCGTGTATGGGGCGATGCGGCGAAGGTCCCACAGTCAGCGTCTATCCAGACGGTGTCTGGTACCGGGGAGTTGCCGAGAGCGACGCCAGAGACATCGTAGAGGAGCACCTGCTCGGCGACCGGCTGGTCGCCCGGCTGGTCGATAACATTATGCAATAGAGGAGAACACACATGGCATGTCACGAAATTGGCGCACTGCGCCTGGCCCTGATGAACATACTGGGACGCGACGACGACAGCGAGCGCCAGCACGAATTGGCCGAACTGGGCCCGGCAGCCGACCAGCCGGGACCGATCTCGTCGCTGATGAGGGCCGGCGATCTGGACTCGCTCAAGCGCTTCTACGACGCCGCCATCGCCAAGCTCGAGGAGAGAGTGGCCACCACAGCGGCGGACGATCCCCAACTGCCCTATCTCAAAACCCTGATCATTCTGACCAAAAAAGTCGAACTCGAACTGGAAAACCAGATCGAGGGATTTTCGCGCCTGTACCGCAACCTCGAGGACATGCACGATTTTGTCCACGAGATCTATCCGGGGAGCTGAACCATGGCCAAACGGCGAATCGCGCATATCGTCGCCGAACACTACGCTACGGCCCGGGCCCGATTGCTCGAACTGGCCACGCAAGAGGGCGAGCCGCTGGGGTTCACCGGCGGACAATACATTATTATCGACAGCGGAATCGAAGTGGCCGACGGCAAAAAAGTCAAACGCGCCTACTCGGTGATCACCAGCGACACCGAACAGAACTGTTTTCAGCTGGCCATTCGCCGCATCGGCGGCGGTCTCGGTTCCAACTTCATGAACGACATCGCGGTCGGAACCGAGCTCGCGTTCAGCGGTCCGTGGGGCAAGTGGCGCCCCGATGCCACCGGGCGGGCAGGTGAGACAAAGGCCGATGGCGTGCCAAAGGCCGATGGCACGCCCGCCGATGGGACCGAAACGCCAGCCACCGCGGTGGGGCCGGTCGCTGGCACCAACCGGGTCGACACCGGCGCGACCGTGGTCCTTGCCACCGATACCGGGATTACGGCTGCACTGGGTCTTCTGCGCGGTGGACAGTTTCGCGATCGCCTGAGCCTGACCACGGTGGTGTGGTGCGTCGATTCCGACGACTACTTTCTGCCGCCGGGACTGGTTCGCGATCTCATTCCCGCCGGGTGCGATTCGTTTCAGATCCGATTCCTGCCCCCGGTTGGCCACCCCGATCGCGTGGTCGCCGCCCGGTCGATCTTGGCCGATATTCTGGCCCGAACCCGGTACCGAGATGCGTATCTGGTCGGCGACGGCACGGTGCTCTTGCCGCTCGCACAAGACCTCGGCGATGCTGGTATGGCCGGGCATCGGATCCGCGTGGAGTACTTTTTTAACCGGCCACCCAAAAAGAGCTAACCATGTCAGAGCAAGAACAAGCTCCCCATTCTGCCCGATCCACTGATGACGCCGCTGTGGACTCCGGCCGAGCTGAAGACATCGTCGCCGTGTTATCGGACGCCCTGGCGTTTCCCGATGTCCGCATCATCGTGCGCGCCCACGACGCGGCCATTGCCGAGGTCATCGGGCCCAGGGCCGTCGGCGGTGGCGAACAATGGCTGCGCATCGGCGAGGAGAGCGCCTCCCACGTCCACCTCAAGCGATCGGCCATTCGCGCCGTGCGGTTTGTTCAGCCCGACGGCCGGAACGCGGCTGTCGAGGTGGTTGGTGCCGATCAGGCTCTGCTCTTGCGGGTATCGTTCGGCCGCACCAATCCGGCCCGGGCTGAAAAATATCTGCCCGAACGGCGCCGGGCAGTCGAGGCACGCTTTGGTTCATTGGCTGAATCGGGGAGGGCAGCGCCGTGAAATCCAAGGTGCCGGCCCGGAACAAACAGGGAATGCGCACCGGATTTACCACAGGTGCGTGCACTGCCGCTGCAGCCAAGGCAGCGGCGCGGTTGGCCGTCACCCGACAGGTCGCGTCCGATATCGAAACCACCTTGCCCAATGGCCAGAAAGTCACCTTTCCTCTCGAGAAGTGCGAGCGCGATGGTGCCCTGGCCCGGTGCAGTGTCATCAAAGATGCCGGCGATGATCCCGATTGCACCCACGGCGCTGAGCTCATCGCCGAGGTCGAGCTCAAGGAGGCGAGCGGCATCGAGATTTGCGGCGGATCGGGAGTCGCCACCGTGACCAAACTCGGCCTGGGACTCGATGTCGGCACTCCGGCGGTCAATCCGGTACCGCGGCGCAATATTACCGAAATGGTGATGGACGAGATCGCCGGCACGCGGTTTGGCGGGGCACGCATTACCATTCATGTGCCCGGTGGCGAGGACATGGCCAAAAAAACCATCAACGCCCGACTCGGCCTGCACGGGGGGATCTCCATCCTGGGTACCTCGGGAATCGTGAGGCCGTATTCCACGGCGGCGTTCAAGGCCAGTGTGGTGCAGAGCATCGATGTCGCCCGCACCCGCGGACACCCGGCACTGGTCCTCACCACCGGCGGAAAATCCGAAGCCTACGCCATGCGACTTCACCCCGCGATCGACGAAGAAGCGTTCATTCAGATGGGCGATTTTGTCGGCGTGGCGGTCAAACACAGCGCGCGCCGGGGCGTGGGCAAACTCCACATCGTGGGCATGATGGGCAAGCTGTCCAAGATGGCGGACGGCAAGATGCAGACCCACGCCGCCGGCTCCCAGGTCAATATGGAGCTTCTGGCTGATCTGGCCGCGCGATCGGGTGCCTCGCCGCCGCTGTGTGACGAGATTCGCCAGGCCGCCACGGCGCGCCGGGTACTCGAGCTGTGCAGCGAGGCAGGCATCACTGGCATCACCACGGCCATCTGTCGCAACGTCGTCGAGGCGACCACGCGACACGCCGGCGGCGGTGTGGATATCTCGGTTTATCTGGTCGACTTCTCGGGCAACTTGCTGGGCCACTATCCGCCCGATGACCACTTCACCCAGGAGGCACTATGAACGACATGCGGCAAATGACTGCGCTGGGGCGCAAAATCGAACAAGGCAGCTTTGCCATCATCGACCGCGAGGTCGGCGAGCACAGCTTTCCACCCGAGGAGTGGGAGATTGTGAGGCGCGTCATCCACGCGACTGCAGACTTCGAGTTTGCCCAGCTCATGGCGTTTCATCCCCGGGCGGTCAGCGCTGGAATCGAAGCCCTGCGGGGCGGCTGCGCCATTTTGGTCGATGTCCGGATGATCGAGGCCGGCCTCAATCGGGCCCGTCTCGACACCTACGGCTGCGAGGTCAATTGCTATATTTCCGACCAAGATGTCATAAAGACAGCCAAGCAGAACAACTCGACCCGGGCCATCGAATCGGTGCGCAAGGCCCACCGGCTGGGCAAGCTCGACGGCGCGGTGGTTGCCGTGGGCAACGCGCCGACCGCTCTACTCGAAGCCGTGCGACTGGTTCGGGAACAAGGCGCCGCCCCGGCACTACTCATCGGTGTGCCGGTCGGCTTTGTCTCGGCCGCCGAATCCAAAGAAGCTGTGCTCGACCAATCGAGACCGTATATCATTGCCCGCGGTCGCAAGGGCGGCAGTACCATCGCTGTATCGATCATTCACGCGTTGCTCAAGCTTTCGGTCGAGGCGACGTCATGAGCGCGCGACCGGCCATCACCGTGGTGGGAATCGGCGCCGACGGCTGCCTATCGCTGACCAGCCGGGCCATGAACGCGGTGTCGTCGGCCCAGGTCCTGGTCGGCGGCGAGCGCCAGCTGGCTTTTTTCGCCGAGTTCGCGGGACAGCGAATCGTGCTCAAAGACGGGGTGCTGGCAGCCCTGCGCGAGGTCGAAGAGCTCGCGGCCGACAACAATGTGTGCATTTTGGCCTCGGGCGACCCGTTGTTTTTTGGCATCGGCAGCCTGGTCATGCGCCAGTTCGGCGTTCAGCACGTCGACATCATTCCCCAGCCCAGCTCGGTTCAATGGGCCTTTGCCCGGATCGGGCTCAAATGGGACGACGCCCATTTTTTGTCTCTGCATGGCCGGCGCAGAAATGAATTCATCACCCGAGTTAAGGCGATGAACAAAGTCGCCTGCTTGACCGACGAGGAGTACTCGCCCGGTCGCATTGCCTCCTTGCTGGTCGAGGCCGGCGACACCGAGTGGCGGGCCTGGGTGTGCGAAGACCTCGGCAGTGTCGAGGAGCGAGTCCGCTCGTTCGAGCTGGCCGAATTGGCCGAACAAAGCGAGTTTCGGCCGCTCAATATCCTGGTTCTCGTTCGCAGCAATCCCGACTGGCGGGCGCCCGGCATGATTCCCTACCTGCACGAAGACGCTTTTGCCAAACGGATGCCCAAGAAGGGCCTCATTACTAAACGCGAGGTGCGCATGTTGTCGCTGGCCGCGCTGCGAATCCGCCCTGACAGCGTGGTCTGGGACATCGGCGCCGGCTCGGGATCGGTGTCCATCGAGGCCGCCCTGCTGGCCCCCCGCGGCAGGGTCTACGCCGTCGAGGTCGATGCCGAAGGTGTGGCGATCTGCCGCGACAATATCCGCAGCCACGGCGTGGACAATGTAACTGTGGTCGAGGGTCGCGCGCCCGCCGCGCTCGCCGATCTCGAGTCGCCCGACGCAGTATTTGTCGGCGGCAGCAAGGGCAGCCTCGACGCCATCATCGAGACCTCGCTCGACCGACTGGCGCCGGCCGGCACCCTGGTGGTCAACGCCATCACCATGGAAAATGTCGCCGACGCATATCGAGGGTTTCGCAGCCGGGGTTTTGTCCCCGAGGTGACCCTGGTCAATATTTCGCGCGGCGTCCCGCTCGCCCGCTACCTGCGCTACGAAGCGCTCAATCCGGTCCACATCATCTCAGTGACCACGCCGGCAGCCAGCGAATCGGCCCGGCCCGACCGCGGGGGAATGTGATGGCGGCCCGCGGAACACTGATTGGAATCGGCGTGGGACCGGGCGCACCCGATCTGATCACACTGCGCGCGCTCGACCGCTTGAAGAGCGCAGACGTGATCGCCATACCGCGCAGTTCCAAGTACTCGCCATCGACTGCCTGGTCTATCGTCAAGCCCCACATGGAGGGCATTTCGGGCCAGGAACGGCTGTTTTTGACCTTTCCCATGTCCATGGACCCCGAGCGGGTCCGGCCGGCCTGGCAGGAGGCATTTATCGCCATCGGCTCGCGGCTCGAGCGCGGACTGTCGGTCGCATTCATCACCCTGGGCGATCCCCTGCTCTACAGTACGTTTATATATCTGCTTCGCGAAGCGCCCCGGCGATGGCCCGGACTGGATATCGAGATCGTTCCCGGGGTCACCTCGGTAACCGCGGTTCCCGCGGTCAGCGGCATGGCGCTGGCCGACGGTCAAGAACGCATCGCCATCGTGCCCGCCGCCTATGGCGTGGCCGACCTCGAAGCCACTCTCGACGCCTTCGATACCGTGGTTCTGATGAAGATCGGCCCCGAAATGGACACCGTGGTGCAGACCTTGGAACGCAGGGGATTGGTTCAAAAAGCCGTGTATGTCTGCCGGGCGACCATGGGCGGACAGACCATCGTTCGCGACGTCCGCGAGATTCGCCAGCAGCGCGGCGACTGCTTTGCCATGATGATCATCGCCAAAAAGAGCCACAGCGGAGTGTTGCTCGGCGATGTTGCGCAGCGCCAAATATCCCGCGCAAGCGCCGAGGAGACGGCCCCATGAGCCAGAACGGACGCAAGGGCGTTGCCATCTACGCCATTACCAGGCACGGAATCGACCACGCCAGGGCCCTTCTAGACCGCTTTTCAGCGGCCGATCTCTACGTATCGAAAAAGCTGTTCGACCGCGAGCCCGACCGGGTACCACCCGGCGCGCTCGCCCTGCCCCTGCCCATGGGACCGCTTCTGGCCGATACCTTCGCCGCCTACGACTGCCACGTCTTCATCATCAGTATCGGAGCAGTGGTCCGCATGATCGCTCCGCACATGAAGAACAAAAAAGTCGATCCCGCAGTGGTATGTGTCGATGACGCCGCTCGATTCGCTGTATGTGTCCTGTCGGGCCACGTCGGCCGGGGCAACGAATACACCCACCACGTCGCCGACGCCCTCGCTGCCCAGGCAGTGATCACCACCGCCTCGGACGCGATCGGGACGTTGACCGTGGATATTCTGGGCCGAGAACTGGGCTGGGTTCTCGACGATCCCGACCGCAACGTCACCCGTGGCTGCGCGGCTGTGGTCAACGCAACGCCGGTCCTCTTTGTGCAGGAGACCGGCGAGCCGACCTGGTGGCCCGAAAGTCGGCCGTTGCCCCCGGGGGTTCAGTACACCACCTCGCTCGACGACGTCGATCCGGACGCCTGGGAAATCCTTCTCATCGCCAGCGATCGCGACGTGCGCCGCAGTCACCCGGCGCACTGGGAAAACTCGGTTCTCTACCGGCCGAAAAGCCTGAGCCTGGGCCTGGGGTGCGACAAGAATGCCGACCCCGCAATGGTCGAGCGCGGCGTTTTGGCCATCCTCGACGAGCACCAGCTCGACGTCCGGTCGGTGCGCGACATGGCCACCATCGACAAAAAGCGCGAGGAAGCGGCATTCTTGTACCTCGCGGAAAAATACCAGTGGCCGCTCCGCACCTATGCCGCTGCCGAACTCGACGTGGTGGCCGGGGTCGAGAATCCGTCCGAAACAGTCAAAAAATACGTCGGTACCCGCTCGGTCGCCGAGGCGGCCGCGCTCCTGGCAGCCGGGGCCAGCGAGCTCCTCGTACCCAAACAACGCTATACCGAGCCAGATGCCGGCCGTTCGATGACGGCTGCAGTGGCGCGGGTTGCTTTTGCCAGACGAAAGTGAATCTTGCCATGGATGGACGATCAGATACCGCCCAAAGCCAGACGCCGGCCGCGACCGGCACGTTATCGATTGTCGGCATCGGGCCGGGCGCGCGCGAGCATGCCACGCCTGCGGCGATCGATGCCATTTCCCAGGCCGACGTGGTGGTCGGCTACACGACTTATATTCGCCTGGTCAAGGAGCTGCTCGACGGCAAAGAGATCGTCCGCACCGGTATGACCGAGGAGATCGGCCGGGCCCGGGCCGCTGTCGAACGAGCCAGAAACGGCGCCAGGGTGGCGATCATCTCGTCGGGCGACGCCGGCGTGTACGGTATGGCCGGTCTGGTATTTCAGGTGCTCAAAGAAATCGGCTGGAAACGCGGCGATGCGCCCGAGCTTCGCATGCTGCCCGGCATGACCGCGGTCAATTCCTGTGGCTCTCTGCTCGGCGCTCCGCTCGGCCACGATTTTTGCGCCATCTCACTGTCCGACCAGTTGACCCCATGGCCGGCCATTGTGCGCCGAATCGAGGCAGCTGCGTCGGCCGATTTTGTCATCGGCCTGTACAATCCAGCCAGCGGCCGGCGCACCCGACAGATCGTCGAAGCTCAGGAGATCATCCGGCGCCATCGCGATGGCTCGACCCCGGTGGGCCTGGTCAAAAGTGCATATCGCCGGCGCCAACACGTTGTCCTCACCGATCTCGATACCTTTCTCGAATACGAGATCGGCATGAACACCACAGTGATTGTCGGCTCGACCAACACATTCGTCTTTGCGGGCTACATGATCACCCCGCGCGGCTACACCAACAAATACAACTGGGATGGAGAGGTTCTGCCCGGACAACGACCGGGATATTCACTCGCCCTCGATAGCGCGACAAACGCCCCGGAGGTCGACTGATGGCCCGGGTGTCGCGGCTGGCCGGAGCCATGCTGGCCGAAACCCGGGGCCGCTATTTTCTGATCGGAAATACCAAAGAGCCGTGCGACTGGCCCGCTGCGGGGTTTGCCCCGCCTGGCGAAATCGATGCGGCCACCCGGCCATTTGTCGAACTCACCCCGCAGGGCCCGGTCGAGTTGGATGGATACAGCCTGCATTTCGAGCTCGAAGGAGAAGAGCTGGCCAGCGAACTGGCCAGGCGGATGCTGATCGAGCGCAACGGCTCGGTGAGCGAGCGTCTGTGGCGGCTGGTCTGCGCTGATCGCAGCGGCCATGGCGACGAGTACGACGACTACGAAGTTCCAGAAACGGGCGTCGGCAATGCCCGATGGCTGACCGAGATGCCCGCTCGTGTGTGGGATATCGTGCGGGACAGCGTGCTTCGCTGTACCTGAGACCGGCAGCCACAAGCCGCAAAGAGAGGTCAGAAAATGCGCGTATACATTATCGGAGCAGGCCCGGGGGATCCCAAGCTAATCACCGTGCGCGGTGCCGAACTGATCTCGTCGTGCCCGGTGGTCCTGTATACTGGTTCGCTCGTGCCCGAGGACGTGATTGCCCGGGCCCGGGCCGATGCCAGAGTACTGAACTCGTCGGGAATGACCCTGGACGAGATCGTCGATGTACTGGTCGAGGCGCGGGATGCGGACCTGGATGTCGCCCGGGTTCATACCGGCGATCCGTCCATTTTTGGTTCCACCGCCGAGCAGATGCGAAGGATGGACGAGCTCGGCATCGCCTACGAGATCGTTCCCGGCGTGTCGTCGTTTACCGCGGCGGCAGCGGCGCTGGGCAAGGAGCTCACCCTGCCCGAACTATCTCAGACGGTCATATTGACCCGGGTCGAGGGTCGGACTGCCATGCCCGAGCGAGAGCGCCTTTCTCTGCTCGGTGAGCACCGGGCGACTCTCGCTCTGTTTTTGAGCATCACTCTGCTCAAAAAAGTCGCCGGCGAGCTGATCCCGTCCTACGGCGAGGATTGCCCGGTAGCCGTGGTCCACAAGGCGAGCTGTCGCGATCAGCAGATTGTCACCGGAACGTTGGCAGATATCCACCAGCGAGTCAAAGAGGCCAACATCCGCAGCCAGGCGATCATTTTGGTCGGCCACGTGCTCACGTCGACCGATTTTGCCAACTCGCGCCTCTACGACCCCGAGTTCAGTCACGGTTTTCGCAAATCCAGGACAAAAGGGCCAACTCCGGCACGGCGACAGGGCACGACGTGAAGCAAACGGCTACCATCGTGCACCGACCGGGTAGATTCACCGGCTGAACGACAGGAGAGTATCCCGTGACCGAAGACGAAGTCACCCGTGACAGAGCGAGCAAGGACGAAGCGGCCCAGGACGGGGCGAGCAATGACAAGCAGGCCAACCGCCAGGGGCAGCTCGTGGTCTACACTGGCAACGGCAAGGGCAAGACGACGGCCGCGCTGGGGGTAGCTTTTCGTGCCCTGGGCCGCGACTTTCGAGTCGCTGTTTTGCAGTTCATCAAGGGCAAGTGGAAAACCGGCGAACGCCGTTTTGCCGAGACCTTGCCGTCACTTGTTTTCGAGGTTACCGGCAAGGGGTTTACCTGGGAGAGCGACGACCTATCCCGGGATGCTCAGGCCGCGCGCCAGGGCTGGGAGCGGGCAAAGGAGCTGGTCGGCAGCGGGTCGTACGATATCGTGATCCTCGACGAGCTCACCTATGCCATCAACTACGGCTTTATCGACCTCGAGGGCGTCGTTACCTGTCTGAAAGAACGACCCGGGCACGTCCACGTGATCGTCACCGGGCGCAACGCACCCGATCCGCTCCTGGATGCGGCCGATCTGGTCACCGAAATGAAGCCCATCAAACACCCCTACGACCGCGGCGTACCGGCGCAGATCGGACTCGATTACTGATGGCCACGTCTCATACCATTCCGCGCCTGGTCATTGCCGGGGTGTCCAGCAACGTGGGCAAGACAACGGTCGTGGTCGCTCTGGCACGCACATTGCGAGAGCAGGGACGCACTGTGGCGGTGTTCAAATGCGGTCCCGATTATCTCGATCCGACCTATCACAGCCGGGTCGCCGGCGTGCCGTGTCACAATCTGGACGGCTGGATGATGGGCAAGGACGCCGTTGTCGAGACGTTTGTGCGGCAGAGCCGCGGTGCCGACATTGCCCTCATCGAGGGCGTGATGGGCCTTTACGACGGCGCCTCTGCCACCGAGGAGGCCGGCTCGACCGCGCAGATCGCCAAATGGCTGCGAGCACCGGTTGTGCTCGTGGTCGACGCATCGGGCATGGCCCGCACCATCGCCGCGGTGGCCCAGGGCTTTGCGACCTTCGATGCCGAGGTGAATCTGGCCGGTCTTGTGTGCAATCGAGTGGGTAGCCGAGGCCATCTCGATCTCTTGCGCCGTGCCCAGCGGCAACCCGCCATCCTCGGCGGACTGCCCAAGGCGCCAGAACTGGCCTTTCCCGGCCGCCATCTCGGCTTGCACACCGCCGACCAAACCGTGTCGGACGAGCAACTGGCCGCCTGGGGCAGCCACGCAGCCGAGTGGATCGACCTGAAAGCGACCGGGCGTGTGGCCGAATCGGCACCGGCTCTCGAATCGGCAGTCGAATCGGCCCGGCCCGACGACTCGACGACCGCTCCGTCGGGACCGCTGCCTGCACTATCGGCAACGCCGTCATCGGGCCGGCCAGCCAGCGCAAAGGACGACTCGCAATCGGCGGATACAGCTCGAAAACCCGCTGCTCGGTGCCGCATCGGCATCGCATTTGACGACGCGTTTCATTTTTATTACGAGGACAATCTATCCCGTCTGCAAGCGCTCGGCGCCGAACTCATCCGCTTTTCGCCCATGTCGGATCGACGCCTGCCGCCGGTCGACGGCCTCTATTTCGGCGGAGGCTACCCCGAGTTATTTGCCGACTCACTCGGCCACAATCGCGCGATGATCGACGATATTCGCGCATTTGCCGACAAGCGCGGCCCCATCTACGCCGAGTGCGGAGGCCTCATGTATCTGGCCCGGGCCATTCGCAATGTCGACGGCAAGCGCACACCCATGGTCGGCCTGCTTCCCACCGAGGCCACTGTGTTCGACCGTTTGCAGGCGCTCGGTTACGTCGAGGTCGAAACCCTGGCACCCTCGGTTCTGGGCCCCACTGGCCTGCGCTTTCGCGGCCATCAGTTTCGCTATTCCCAGCTCGAAGAGGTCCCGCACGACCTCGGCCGCGCCTATACCGTGCGCAAGCGCCGGGGCGGTCGCACTGATCGAGAGGGCTATCAGGTGGGAAGCGTGCTGGCGTCCTATGTACACGCGCACTGGGCGTCCAATCCGCTGGTCGCACGCGGATTTGTCGAGGTCTGCAACCGGGCTCGAGAGAGGGTATCGTGAGCGCTGCGCAGGTCCCGGACAATGCCGACTCGCCGACTCTTGACGACGGCATCCGAGTTCGCTCGAGCGAGCGGTGGTTGGTCGTTCACTTGCCGGGCGCCCATAGCGTGGCCAGCTGGGCCATCGTGGGCGGCGGCCTGTCCACCGCGACCGCCGTGGTCTGGCATCGAGTCGAGGGCAGCGAGCTTCGCCCGCCCATCGACGCGCACCAGCTACTCGGCGAGCGAATGGTCCGAGAGGGCCTTGCCGGGGCGGTCGGTTTGCTGACCAGCCGGCGGCTCGATCGGTATTGCGATACAGAGGCCATATACGGCTCTGTGCGGGCCCGATGCGTCGCCACAGTCGGACTCAGCAACGCGGTACGGATCGGCGATCCGCCCGATTCCACTGACTCGAGTAGCCCGAAATCCGGCCCGGCAACGGTCAATATTCTCTGTCGAATCTCGACGCCGCTGCGCTGCGAGGCGCTGCTCGAATCTCTTTCCCTGGCTGCCGAGGCGCGCACCGCCGCGCTGATCCGGGCCGGGGTGAGGCGCGGCACGGACCCCTTGCCAGCGACCGGAACCGGAACCGACTGCATTGTTGTCGCGGCCCCCGACGCACCGTCGGGCCAATCCTACGCGGGCAAACACACTGCCATTGGCCATGTGATCGGCGCTTCGGTGGAGCGAGCCGTCCTGGCCGGAGCGCTGGCCTGGAAGCAAGAGCGCTGCGGGGGCGAGCTGTTTTGACGCGCAAGGGCAAGGTGGTCCTGGTCGGTGGCGGCGTCCGCTCGGGCAAGAGCCGTTTTGCTCTGGCCCTGGCCCACCGTCTCGGACAGCGGCGCGCCTTTGTTGCCACCGCCCAGGCCTTCGATGCCGAAATGGCCGAGCGCATCGACCGCCACCGCCGCGAGCGAGGGACAGATTTCGAGACTGTCGAGGAACCGCTGAAGATCGGCGATGCCCTTCATCGGCTGCGAGCGTTCGACGTAGTCCTGGTCGATTGTTTGACCCTGTGGCTGTCCAATCTTCTGATCGAGGCCAGCGCAGATCAAAAGAACGATCAGATCAAAGGGCGGGTTATCGGCGCGGTCGATCGCCTGGTCGCCTCGCTCGGCGATTTTCCGTTCGACCTGGTTGTCGTCAGCAACGAAGTCGGCATGGGGATCGTACCGGACAGCCCGCTCGGCCGGATGTTTCGGGATGTTGCTGGATATACGCACCAGCGTATTGCCGGCTGTGCCGATGAGATCTATTTCGCCGCTCTCGGTGTGATGATGCGCCTGCGGCCAGGCCCTGTGACTACGGTGGAAGAACGCTATGCATGACTTGCAGGACATTATCGGGCGCATCGAGCCCATCGACGAGGCGATGGCCGGAGCCGCGCAGCGTCTGCTCGACGCCAAGACCAAACCGCGCCGCAGTCTGGGGCGACTGGAAGATCTGGCCTGTCAGATCGCAGCCATCCGGGGCAGCACGACCGGTGCGCTGGGCGGCAAGGCGATCGTGGTGATGGCTGGCGACCACGGTGTTGCCGGGCGTGGAGTGAGTGCATATCCCCGGGAAGTGACCCGACAAATGCTGCTCAACTTCGCCCGCGGGGGCGCTGCGATCAATGTTCTGGCCCGCTCTGCCGGGGCCGAGATCGTGGTCGTGGACATGGGGGTCAGCGAGCCGGTCGACCGGCCCGAGAGCAGCCTGGCTTTCGACATTCGCCAATGTCGGCTCGGGCCGGGCACGGCCGATTTTTGCTCCGGTCCCGCCATGACCCGCGAACTCGCCGAGCGTGGACTGCGGACTGGAATCGATCTGGCACGAGAACTCGTCGATTCGGGCATCGGCTTGCTGGCAATTGGCGATATGGGCATCGCCAATTCCACGGCGAGCAGCGCCCTGACTGCGGTCTACACCGGGGCTCCGGCCGAGGAGGTGACCGGGTTTGGCACCGGAATCGACCCGTCGACCCGACGCCGCAAAATCGAGGTGATCCGCACAGCGATCGAGCGCAACCGGCCGGATCCGGACGATGCCATCGATGTTCTGGCCAAACTCGGCGGTTTCGAGATCGCCGGATTGGCCGGCGTGGTTCTCGGTGCAGCGACCCGCCGGTGTCCCATCCTGGTCGACGGATTCATCGCCTCGGCGGCTGCTCTGGTCGCAGTCAGGTTGGCGCCCGCCAGCAAGGGATATCTCATCGCCTCGCACAAGTCGGCCGAGCCCGGGCATCAGATCGTGTTGCGCGCCATTGCCAGTGTGCCGCTTTTCGATCTCGGACTTCGCCTGGGCGAGGGCACCGGAGCGGCACTGGCAATGAACCTGGTCGAGGCGAGCTGGGCCATCTTGCGCGAGATGGCCACGTTTGCGGCGGCCGGAGTGACCGACACGGGAAAGTGACCGATAGCGGACGTGATTTGGTCGACTCAGATCGAGCTGTCGTGGCTTTTGCACCCGGGGCAGGTTTTTTGTCTCGCGCTGGCAGTTGATCTCGTATTTGGCGAGCCTCCCGCGGTTGCCCATCCTGTTGTGTGGACGGGCAAACTCATCGCGTTGTTCGAGCGCCTGGCCCCCGGGCGCTCGCCGACCCGGGGCAGCCCCGCACAAGAGCTCGCGTTTGGCGCCGTCATGGCCGTGGCGGTGCCGTTTCTCTGTGCAGCTCTTGCCCTGGTCGTGCTGTGGACCGTTCGCGCCTGGCCGCTGGTCGAGCTGGCGGTCGCGGTGTTTTTGTTGAAATCCAGTTTTTCGATCCGCGAGCTGGGCCGCGCGGCTCATCGAGTGCGCGATGCGTTGCGCGACGATGACCTCGATGGGGCCCGATACCAGCTGCGCAGCCTGTGCAGCCGCGATGCGTCCAATCTCGAGGCCAGTGATCTGGCCGGCGCCACTGTCGAATCAGTGGCCGAGAATGCCTCGGATAGTTTTGTCGCGCCGGTGTTTTATTTCGCACTTTTTGGGGTTGCGGGGGCGATATTCTACCGGGCCGTCAATACTCTCGACGCCATGGTCGGCTACCGCGGCCAGTACGAATACGTGGGCAAGGCGTCGGCCCGGCTCGACGATGTACTCAATTT
Organism: Pseudomonadota bacterium; assembly: GCA_022360315.1. Classification (GTDB taxonomy): domain Bacteria; phylum Myxococcota_A; class Polyangia; order Haliangiales; family Haliangiaceae; genus JAKSDA01. Next base: position 63,272 of record JAKSDA010000555.1, on the reverse strand, counting down.
CATTCCGGCCCGACTCACTGCCGGATTTCTCCTTTGCGCCGGCTGGATGGCGGGCAAGGACTGCCGCGCCGGCTGGACCATCATGCGTCGGGACGGCGCAACCACGCCCAGTCCCAATGCCGGGCGGCCCATGGCCACCATGGCCGGGCTGCTGCACATTCAACTCAAAAAACCCGATCATTATTGTCTCGGCGATCCCGGCGACGGGACCCCGGATTTGCGGTCGGACCCGGCATCAACCATCGACGACGCGTGGCAAATTGCCCTGAGCGCATCGCTCTTGTTTGCTCTCGTCGTCGCTTTACTCTCATGGGTTTTCTATGCTGGCCAGTAGCGAAACAAACCATCTCGCCGTTCCATCCCGGGTACACGGAGGCCTGCTCGACCACGAGCTGGCCGAGCTCGGCATCGAACCCCACGAGATCGTCGATTTCAGTGTCAATACCAATCCGTACGGACCTCAGCCCGCGGTGGTTGCGGCCGCGCGAGCCGCTTCGATCGAGATCTATCCCGACCCCACCGGTCGATCGGTGCGCGAGGCCCTGGGTCGTCATCTGGACGTCGACAGCGACCGGCTGGTGCTCGGCAACGGCGAGGCTGAGCTCTTGTGGACCGCAGCTGCCGCGCTGATTCGACCCGGTGATGCAGTGCTCATCGCAGAGCCGACGTTTTCAGAATTCACCGCGGCGGCGCGGGCTCGTGGCGGTCGGATTGCCGAGTGGCGGGCCTCGGAAGAAGATGGGTTTGCGGTCGATCTATCCGCGATCGAAAAGCGGCTCCGCGACTGCGGGGCCACTGTCGCATATCTGTGCACGCCCAACAATCCCACCGGAGTCGGCTGTCCGATCGAAGAGTTGATCGAGCTGGCCCGACGAGCCGCTCGGGTCACGTTTGTCATCGATCAGGCCTTTCTGGGCCTGAGCGACCACTATCGCGATATGGACATATCGGTGCCCGATAACCTGATCCTCTGTCGTTCGTTGACCAAGGAACACACCATCCCGGGGCTGCGCGCCGGATATGTCATCACCACTCGCGAGCTCGCCCTTGCGCTCGAGCGCAATCGGCCGCCGTGGACCACCAGTGCCCCGGCCCTGGCGGCCATCCTGGCCACCATCGACGAACAGCCCTTCGTCGACCAGGCCCGCCTTCGACTCATGAAAGACCGGCATTATCTGGCCGGGGCGCTGGGCCAGCTGGGTCTTTGCCCGGTCGCCTCCACGACATCGTTTGTCGCCGTCCGGGTCGGCCACAGTGGTGAGGTGCGGCGCGAGCTGCTGGTCGGCCATCGAATTCTGGTGCGCGACTGTCGCTCGTTTGGCCTCGATGGCTTTATTCGCATTGCCGCGCGTCCTCGCGATCAGACCGAACGCCTGATCGCCGCTCTTGCGGAGGTGCTGCCATGACCGCGACCTCGGCATCGACTGCCCCGGTGGTCATGATTCAGGGCACCGCGTCGTCGGTCGGCAAGAGCTTGCTCACGGCGGCATTGTGTCGGATCTTCTACCGCGAAGGGCGTCGCGTCGCTCCGTTCAAGGCGCAGAACATGGCGCTAAACTCGTTTGTCACCCCACAAGGAGCCGAGATCGGTCGGGCCCAGGCGGTCCAGGCCGAGGCGGCTTGCACCGACCCGAGTGTGTGGATGAATCCGATCTTGCTCAAGCCCGAGGGGGATGCCCGGTCCCAGGTCGTGGTCATGGGCAAGCCGATCGGCAGTATGACCGCGCTCGAGTATCACGCCTACAAGCCCACCCTGCGCAGCATGATCTCGGACTGCCTGGTCCATCTGCGCCGGCACTACGATCTCGTGGTGATCGAAGGAGCGGGCAGCCCGGCCGAGATCAATCTCAAAGAGCACGACATTGTCAACATGGATGTTGCCCGGGTGGCCGACGCTCCGGTCCTTTTGGTCGGCGATATCGATCGCGGCGGCGTTTTTGCCGCTCTGGTCGGCACTCTCGAGCTTCTCGAGCCGGACGAGCGCAGACGGATCAAGGGATTCATTATCAACAAATTTCGTGGCGACCCCTCCCTGCTCGACAGTGGATTGGAGTTTCTCGTCCGCCGCACCAGCATCCCGGTTGTGGGCGTAGTGCCGCATATCGACCGACTTCGCATTGCCGATGAGGACTCGGTATCGCTGGAGCATCGCATGGGCCAGCCCCGTGGCGCTGCCGATCAGATCGACATTGCCGTGCTCCGCTTGCCGCGAATTTCCAATTACGACGACGTTTTAGCTCTCGAGTATGAATCCGGGGTGGTGGTCCGTTTTGTCGAGAGACCATCCGAAATCGGCGGAGCGGACCTGATCATTGTGCCCGGTTCCAAGAGCACGGTGGCCGATCTGGCCTGGCTGCGGGAGACCGGACTCGATCAGTCGATCGTGCGCCACAGCCGCGCTGGCCGACCCATACTGGGCATCTGTGGCGGCTTTCAGATGCTCGGCCACACAATCCTCGATCCCGACCGGGTCGAGTCCGCCCATCCGTCGGTCCGCGGTCTCGGGCTTCTTGCTATCGAGACCCGATTTCAGCGCGAAAAAATCACCGCACAGGTGCGGGCCAGAGCAGTCCGCCAGTCGTTCCTGGTCGACTCGACCTCGATCGATCGCGAGCCCGGCGATCGCGAGCCCGGGTTTGTCGGCTACGAGATCCACATGGGACGGTCCGAAAGGCTGCGCCAGACCACTTCAGGAGTGGATTCGAAACCGGTAGACATCGAGCCATTGGACGCCGGGGCTTTCGAGATCATCTCGCGCAACGGCGAGACGGTCCGGGTTGCCGACGGCGCAGTGAGCGCGGACGGTACAGTGGTCGGCACCATGATCCACGGCCTACTCGAAAACGCTGCAATTCGCGCCTCGTTGCTGCGTTTTCTCAGAGCCAGAAAAGGTCTTGCCGAGGTGCATGGCGAATCGGTTCCCCACACAGACGCCGAGTACAACCGGCTCGCGTCCTGTGTGCGCGATCATCTCGACATGGCAATGCTCCGCGACCTGATCGGCCTGTAGCTGATCGCTCGATGCAGTCTCTGCTCCCGATGGAGACATCTTCGACCATACGTCCCGGCAGGCAAATGTGCAGGGGAATTCGTACGGTGATCGAAACCAGTGCTTTCGATCAATTGACCGCTTCTTTCAGCGCTTTCCCGGCCACGAATGCAGGCACATTTGCAGCGGGAATCTGCAGCTCTTCACCGGTTCGCGGATTGCGGCCGACACGCGCGGCACGATGGTTGATTTTGAAGGTACCAAAACCGACCAACTGAACGCTGTCACCCTCTTTTAGACTACCGGTGATGCTTTCCAACGTTGCTTCCAGGGCAGCTTTCGCCTGCGCCTTGGACAGGTCGGTTTTTTCTGCGATGAGATCGATCAGTTGGGCCTTATTCATGGGATTTCCTTTCGCCATGTGGGATGTAATTTGTGATGTGCAAGGTTGGCCAGGCCAATGATTACTTGTCACGGAAGTAAACCGCTACTCAGAAACACCGAATCTTCCTTTGTTGGCCATCGGCCGGTCGAGGCCATCGTAGCAGAGGTAACAAAGATAACGTAGTATATAACACACCATGCGGGCGGCTGCCCGGGTCCTTGCATCTACCGGACCGATGTCCGAGCGTTCGACACTCTTGTGCCGATCCCGGCTTCGTTCCACTCTGGTGAATAAGCGCTAATTGTCGACGCTTTCGGGGTGTGTGGGCCGGAGTCAGGGTCCTGTTTTTCGGCGAAAAGACTATCACTGGCTGATTGGGGATCGGCTCTCGCCATCGGGGGGATGGTGTGCGGTTCTCTTGCCCATGCCGCGAACTGGCATTCAGTTCCATGGCGCATACACAGACGCACTCGGCGCCGAGCGTTAGAATCGGGCCATGGCATCTCAGGAAGGTCAGAAGTTTCTCGACAGTGTTCATCGCATGTACGACGACGCCGTGGCCTATCTCGATTTGCCCCCGGGTCTGGCCGAGCGAATCAAGTCATGTGCCACTCTCATTCACTTTCGTTTGCCCATCCGAGTGAACAACGATGTGCGTTTTTTTGACGCGTACCGGGCCCAGCACTCACAGCATCGCAAACCGCTCAAGGGCGGCATCCGCTTTAGTCCCCTGGTGCATTCCGACGAAGTGGTGGCTCTGGCCACCCTGATGACCTTCAAGTGCGCCCTGGTCAACGTGCCTTTCGGTGGAGCCAAGGGTGGGGTGCGGGTCGATCCGCGCATTGAATCGGTCGATGTGCTGGAACGAGTGACCCGCCGGTTTGCTGCCGAACTGTGCTGGAAAAACGCGTTGGGTCCCGGGTTTGACGTGCCTGCGCCGGACATGGGGACGAGCGCGCGCGAAATGGCGTGGATCGCCGACACGTACATGACGCTCAATCCGCACGATGTGCAGGCTCTGGCCACGGTCACGGGAAAGCCGGTGGCGCAGGGAGGTATTCGCGGTCGCGAAGAGGCCACCGGGCGCGGAGCGCAATACGGAATCCGCGAGTTTTTTCGCGAACAGGCCGACGTCGAGGCTGCCGGACTCGAGGGAGACTTGCAGGGCAAGCGGGTCATCGTGCAGGGACTGGGCAATGTCGGCTATCACCTGACCAGCTTTCTGCACGCCGAAGATGGTTGTCGGATCATCGGAATCATCGAGCGGGACGGTGGCCTGTGGAATGAGCGAGGTCTGGACGTCGCCTCGGTCAAGCAATATCTCGACGAACACGGAGGAGTCGCCGGATATGACTCGAAACAATACGTCCACGACGGCGCCGATCTGTTGACGCGACCCTGTGATGTTCTCATTCCGGCGGCTATGGAGAATCAGATCACCACGACCAATGTGGACCGCATCCAGGCCAGGGTGATCGCCGAGGCGGCCAATGGACCCACCACGGCACGGGCCTCTGCGCGCCTGGGTGAGCGGGGCATCGCAGTGATCCCCGATCTGTACCTCAACGCCGGTGGCGTGACGGTCTCGTACTTCGAATGGAGCAAGAACCTGGCCCATATTCGCTTTGGCCGCATGTCCCGGCGCATGGAGGAGGCACATTGGACCATGATGATGCATTCTGTGGAAGAACTCACCGGCATGCACTTCTCTGCCCGTGATTGGAAGTCCATGGCGCGCGGTGCCAGCGAGATCGATCTGGTCCGCTCAGGCCTTGACGACACCATGCGCGAGGCATTTCAAGAGATCCGCGAGGCCCGCAAAACGCGCAATATTCCCGATCTGCGCACGGCGGCCCTGGCAGTGGCCATCGAGAAAGTGGCCAACACGTACAGACAGCTGGGCGTATGGCCGTAGTCGGCGCGCGCGGCCTGGATGCTCTACCGTCGAAATCGGGTTTTGGACACCGAGGTTGCGACCGAGATGGCGACGAAAGCGGATTAAAACGCCCGGCGTCGATTGTTCTCTACAACCGACAAGGCCACGATCTACATCACGCTCAGTGCGCGTGTCGCGGGTAGATTGACCCGATTTGGCAAGATAGGTAATGAACGGACGGCGCGATTCTATAACGAACAAAGGGGAACGATGTCGTTTTTACGTTTGCGAAGCGGTGATTCACTCGAGTGCCGCTCTGCTCACGATTGGATACAAGAAAAGCAAAAACGTAAAACCGTCTGTGCGCCGGTCGGGGTTGTGTTGCCTGCGCCCGCGCGGAGCGCGCTGGGCGTTCGCGTACGGTGCTAAAACAGAGCGGACAAGGCTCGCTGTCCGCTCTGTTACCGCTCCCTGGTCGACGGAATGCGCTACCCAGACGACGGCGGCCAGGCACCCGTCCTGTCCCGATTTTGAGCTGTGCCGGGGCGATTGACTGCCGGGTGAATGAGGCGGTGGTTACGGTTTGTTGTGCAGCACGAAGTCACTTGTATGCGCAGTGAAGTCAGCGCGGAGTTTGGCTGCATGGCCCTCGATCGCTGTGGCGCGGTCGTCCTGGAGCCCGAACTGGTCGCGCATCATTTTGAACCCGGCTTCTACGTGCCGGGCAATGTCTCGACCCAGTTCCTCTCGCAGGGCGGCCAGGTCGGCACGGGTCACCGATTCCCGGGTAAGCCAGGCTACCTGCTGGGCCACAATTTCAAGTTTGCTCTCGACACCTCCGAGTCGTTGCTCGACGCTGTCGAGTCGTTGCTCGACGTTGTCGAGTCGTTGCTCGACGTTGTCGAGTCGTTGCTCGACGTTGTCGAGTCGTTGCTCGATGTTGTCGAGTCGTTGCTCGACGTTGCCGAGTCGTTGCTCGACGTTGCCGAGTCGTTGCTCGACGCTGTCGAGTCGTTGCTCGACGTTGTCGAGTCGTTGCTCGACGTTGTCGAGTCGTTGCTCAACGTTGTCGAGTCGTTGCTCGACGTTGCCGAATCGTTGCTCGAGCTTGGTCTCGAGGCGGTCGAGATCTTGCTTGATAACCGGACGATCGCTCATGGGTTGATGCTGCTGTCTGTGAATTACTCCGGAGTGCTGTGCGGGTTCGACGCAACGCCGTTACCTGTGAGCAGAACACGTCGCCAGTTGATTGGCAAGGCGAAGCCGATGCCAAAAGGCATCGTTCGTGCTCAACGCCAGTCGATGTCATTCCGATTCATCAGGACTGGTGTCCACGCCACACAACACCACGATCGATGTCACGCTCGGCACGCACGAGGTCGACGAGCGATGCATCGACAGTTGCGAGTCTCCAGTCGGATACATCGACAGTTGCGAGTCTCACGGGCGCCGAGCTGGATAGATAGATAGATAGATAGATAGAGAGACAGAAGGACAGTATTGCTTCGATCAAACCCGGGAGTGCTCAGAGCCAGCCGGGGCGCCAGCCCACCGGGGCCAGAATCACCCCGGTGCCCGGGTGAACGTGATAGTGGCCGATCGCCGGCACCGCTGGAAGGCCGTGGAGATCGCTTTGCAATGCGTGGCCGTCGACCAGGGTTTTCCACGCACCGCCCGGCAGGGAGAAGTCGGCTCCGCGCCCGCTTCCGTTGAACAAGACCACGATGGACTTGCGCTCGCGCTGCCAATTGCGACCCCCTGGCGGCCGCAATTGAAAACCCAGCGCACTGGTGTTGTCGTGATTCGGATAGCCGTTGGGGTACAGAAAGTCGATATCCCAGTCCCGGCCTTCACCACCGCGACGGCGCACATGGCGAGTATACTTGAAGTGGGGCAAACGCCGGCGAAGGGCAATCGCGCCAGCCGTGGCCGCCACGAGCTCGCGATGGGTCGTGGCCAGGGTCCAATCGATCTGGTTTAGATCCGGGCGATCATATGTATTGTGCTCGCCATTTTTGGAATACATGAGCTCTGTGCCCTCGTAGAGCATGGGAATGCCCTGCGAGGTCAGGATGAGCAACGTGCCCAGGAACTGTCGCCGGGGATCGCCGCCGATAATATCGGCCAGGGTCTTGCCATCGTGGCACGACAAATAGTTTATCGACTGCTGCGGTCGGCTTGCCCAGCCTCCGTCGTATTCGTGACTGCCGGTGATTGCGGTCATCAGCCGGTCCCGGTTGTGGTGATCGCTGTTGCCGGTGATGAACGCCCGTCCCGGCTCGCGAAAGTCGTCGTTCCAGATCGCCCATCGGGTGCCGATGAAGTCGCGGTTCATCTCGCCCTTGCCCCACTGTTGTCCGCCCAGGGCCCAGGGCTCGGCGATCAGATAAATGCGCGAGGGCAGCCGCCGATCGATTTCAAGCATGGTTTCCCGGTCGTGGAGCGCGCCCAGATCAAAGCGAAATCCATCCACGCGGTAGCTGCGGACCAGGTGTTGCAGAGAATCCAGAATGGTCTCGCGAACCACCGGATCCTCGGTGCAGATGGTCGGCCCGCAACCCGAGCCGTGGCAAAAGTGGCCGCCTGGCTCCTTGCGATACACTCGATCCTCGCCCCATGCCCTGGCCAAAAGTTCGCCGCCGTGATTGTAAACCACGTCCATGATCACCGGGATGCCGCGGCCGTGCATGGCGTCGATCAGTGCCATCAGCTCGCGGTTGGCCTTGCTCTTGTCAGCGGCGTACTTGAGGGAGGGAGCGTGGAACGAGGTCGAAAAGTAGCCCCAGTCCTGGCCGAGAAGGTCGTCGCTGGGATGCAGAGGTAAAAATTCTACCGCCACGCCGAGCCGCTCGAGATGGTCGAGCACGGCTAGGCTTTGCGCGCCCACGTAGGTACCGCGCAGATGGTCGCTCACTGGCGTCGAGGGGTGTCGGCTGAGCGCTGGTAGATGGGTCTCGTAGATGACCACATCCTCGAAGCGCGGCGCCCGGAAGCGGTGTTTCCAGCGATATCCCAGGTCGCCGAAGCACGACACGATGCGATCATCACGGCGCTCGGTCAGGTGGGCCCGGGGATCGGTAACGACGCGGTTTTCACCGCCGCGAATGACCTCGAAGTGATACGGGCTGCCGTACAGCTGGCGGACATTGCCCGAAATCCGCGCCAGCCAAGTACCAGCGCCGTTTGGCTGCATGGGAACTCGAACGTCGCCGCCATTGATGACCACGTGCACAGCCTCGGCGTCCGGCTGAAAGAAACGCAAAAGCGCGCGCCGCCAGGGGAACCGTTTGATCTCTAAACTCACAATAAACCCAGGATATCGCAACTGGGCAGTGCTCAACGAGTCACATGTCGAGTCTGAATCTGTATTCGGCATCCGGATGAGTGTGAGACCGGCACGGTATAGGTGAGACAATTGTCTGAGTGAGATTCTTACGTGAGATTCTTACGTGAGATTCTTATCAAGGTGAGGCAATTGTCAGGGTGAGGCAGTTATCGGGGTGAGACCCTGCCCGGCGGGGCCTACCAGGTATCGATGCACGGGCGCTTCTTGCCCGTGCGCGGGGCGGGCGGGGCCACCGAGGCCAGGGCGCGGGTGATCCAGTGCCGCGAGTCGGCCGGATCGATGACGTCGTCGAGTTCGAATAGCGAGGCCATATTTACGGCCTTGCCCTGCTGGTACATGCGGTCGACCATCTCGTCGTAGAGGCGGCGGCGTTCGCCGGGGTCCTCGATCGCGGCGAGCTCTTTGCGGTAGCCGAGCTTGACCGCGCCTTCGAGGCCCATGCCGCCGAACTCGCCGGTTGGCCAGGCCACGGTAAAGAGTCCTGCCTTGAAGCTGCCGCCGGCCATGGCCTGTGCTCCGAGACCGTAGCCCTTGCGCAGCACGACGGTAAAGAACGGCACAGTGAGACTGCTGCCGGTCACGAACATGCGCGAGGCATGGCGTACCAGGGCGGTTTTTTCGGCCTCCGGTCCCACCATGATACCCGGCGTGTCGCACAAAAAGAGGATGGGCAGGTCGAAGGCATCGCACAGCTGCATGAAGCGGGTCGCCTTGTCGGCGCCGTCGCTGTCGATGGCGCCGGCCAGGTGTTGCGGATTATTGGCGATGATGCCAATAGCGCGGCCCTCGATGCGGACCAGCGCAGTGACCATGCCGGGGCCGAAGCCCCGGCGCAACTCGAGCGCGCTGCCAGTATCGGCCAAAAGCTCGATCACCCGGCGCACGTCGTACACACGCCGCCGGTTTTCCGGGATCACGTGGCGCAGCTCGCGCGAGTCGGCGCACTCCCAGTCGGCCAGCCGGCCCTGAAAATAGGACAGATACGTTTTGGCCACCGCAACTGCTTCGGCCTCGTCGGCCACTGCGATATCGACCACACCGTTGGCCGTTTGCACGTCGATCGGCCCCACTTGCTCGGGGCGAAATGCGCCGAGTCCGCCGCCCTCGATCATGGCGGGACCGCCCATGCCGATATTCGAGTTGCGCGTGGCGATGACGACGTCGCAGCAGCCGAGCAGAGCGGCATTGCCTGCAAAGCAGCGTCCCGAGTTGATGCCGACCAGCGGGACCAGGCCCGACAGGCGGCCCCAGTAGGAGAATGCCAGGCAATCGAGGCCCGCGACCACCGTGCTGTCGGTGTCGCCAGGCCTGCCGCCGCCGCCCTCGGTGAAGAATACGACCGGCAGCCGGTGTGTCCTGGCCAGCTCGAACATGCGGTCCTTCTTGCGATGGTTCAGCAAACCCTGGGTGCCCGCAAGTACGGTGTAGTCGTAGGCGAGCACCATGGTTCGCGCCGCGGTCTCGTCGAAGATATCGCCGTTTACCGCCCCTATGCCCGCGATCAGGCCATCTGCTGGCGTGCGCTCGATCAGCTCCTCTACCGGGCGACGCCTGCGCTGCGCAGCGATCACGATCGGCCCGTACTCGATGAAACTGCCCGGGTCGCACAGGTCCTCGAGGTTTTCGCGCGCAGTGCGCTGACCGGTTTTTTTGCGGCGCGCAACAGCGTTGGGTCGCCGTGCGTCGAGGCCGATTTGGTGGCGCTCGAGTGCCTCGGCCAGGTCCGGGCGCACGTGGGCCAGGTCGATCGGGTCCGCTTGCAGAGACGAATGCGAGGCCGGGGTCATGCCGAGCGGAGCGGCCGGGCGGCCAGCTACTCGATCGGTCTCGACCGGGGTTTCTTCGAGAAAGAGCAGGGGATGGTGTTCGACGACCGTATCGCCCGGTGCAACTGTTATGCGCCGCACGATGCCGCTGTGCTCTGCGCCGACCACGTGCTCCATCTTCATCGACTCGAGGACGAGCAGGGCACGCCCGTCTTGTACCGCGTCGCCCTCGGCAACGGCCAGGCTCAGCACGGTTCCCTGCAGCGGTGAGCGAACCGCAATCGCGCCAGGTGGACCGGCTGGCTCCGGGCCGGTATGGGCAGACGGCGCCATGGCCCGGGCTGCTGGCACAGACCCCTGACCCTTGCCATGGGCGAGCACCGCCAGTGGATCGCTCGCATCGATCTGCGCGATCAGTCGGCCGCTCGGCTGGCTCGGTGCGGTCTCGGCCGGTTCCGGCTGGGTCGACAGGTCGGCGGCGTTTTGCTCGACAAAGCGCGTGTGCAGCTGACCCGCGGCAAACTCGGGCAGGGCCAAAAGCCGGCTCAGCAGGCCCTGGTTGGTCGCGACCCCGGCGATGCGGAATTCGCGCAGGCCGCGATCGGCCCGACGAACTGCGTCCTCAAAGGCCGACGAGGGCGAGTGCGCGATCAGTTTGGCCAGAAGCGAGTCGAAGCGCGCGCTGGTGGCATAGCCGACGTGGCCCGCTGTGTCGGTGCGAAGTCCCGGGCCGGTGGGCGGTTCGAATGCACTGAGCGTTCCCGAGGTGGGCCGCGCCAGCCCGTCTTTGCCGAGCTTCTCGGTATTGATGCGGAGCTGGATCGCGAAGCCGCGCGGTGCCGGGATCGCTGCCTGCGTCATGCCGATGTCGGCGAGAGAGAGTCCTTTTGCGATGTCGAGCTGCGCCCGCACCAGGTCGATGCCGATCACCTCCTCGGTGACTGTGTGCTCGACCTGCAGCCTGGCATTGGCCTCGATGAACGCGTAGGACCCGGGTGTGTCGGCGTCGAGCAAGAATTCGATGGTACCCAGGCCCAAGTAGCGGGTCGTTTCGCCGAGCCGCACGGCGGCGCGGGTCAGCTCTTGGCGCAGCTCGGCCGATAGCCAGGGGCTCGGCGCGATCTCGATCAGCTTTTGGTGGCGGCGCTGAATTGTACACTCGCGCTCACCGAGCTGGCTCACCTGGCCCGATCCATCGCCGATAATCTGGACCTCGAGGTGGCGCGCGTGCGGCATCCAGCGCTCGACATAGAGGGCGCCGTTGCCGAAGGCGGCTCTGGCCTCGCGGGAGGCTTGTTCGAAGGCGGCTTCGAGTGTTTCGGGGTCGTGCACCACGCGCATTCCGCGCCCGCCGCCACCTGCCACGGCTTTTACGATGACCGACGCGCCGTGGCCGAGCGAGGTGATGAAGTCGCGTGCAGCGTCGACGCTGGTGGCACCGGTGGTCCCGGCCAAAACGGCTACTCCGCAGCGCTCGGCAAGTGCCCGGGCAGCGGCCTTGTCGCCGAACAGCTCGAGGGTCTCGGGCCGAGGGCCGACGAATGCGATGCCGGCCTTGTCACAGGCGCGCGCAAAGGCCGCGCTCTCGGACAGAAAACCGTAGCCCGGGTGGATCGCGTCGCAGCCTGCGGCTCGCGCCGCCTCTACCATCTGGACCACGTCGAGATAGGCCGGGGCCCCGCTGCCGCGCAGCGGCCGGGCCTGGTCGGCCCATCGAGTGTGCAGCCCGTCGGCGTCGTCCTCGGAAAAAACCGCCACTGTGTGCAGTCCGAGATCGGCTGCGGTGCGGATCACGCGCAGCGCGATCTCGCCGCGGTTGGCGATGAGAAGTGAGGTGATAGGCGGCATGGGCGGGGCAGAGTACCATCACGGGCCGACAGTCACCGCAAGCCGACGAGTACGCCAGAGTTGTGAACAACACAGTCTGGCCGGACGACTCGGTGGCCCCTGCAATCTGGCGCCGTTCGACCGAGCGCTGGTCGTGGGGTTATCGTTTATGGAAGCCGGTGACGGACGTGGACGGGTGGATCGCCTCCCGCTTTGAACTCGAACTCGGACGCGGATAGCCAGCGCGCATCGAAGTGAACCAGCGCCGTCGAGTGGTTTTCTTGGATCACTTTATACGGTGCGCGCTGGCCGAGGAGATACTCCTTCAGCGCGTCAACCTCGACCACGTGATAGGGACCAAAGCGATCCTGGAGGAGCAACACGTGGCGGCAGCCCGGCGCAAAGACATCGAACGACCAGTCACTAAAGTGAAGGACACCGCGAGTCTTGAGGGGATACTGCTGGCCGCGAGCACTCGCAAATGCGAATCGAAGCTCGTTTACACCATATTCTCTGGGAAATCGAGGCTCGAGCTCTTCGCCGTACCACAGGGCGGTGACTGGACCGCACTCCGAGCGGTGCAACAAAACGTCTGCGTGACCGGAATTGGTCTCGTAATCGACTGCTTTGGCGATGTTTTCGACCCCACGAGGGTGATCGCGATTGGATGATTCTGCACCCTGGATATCCGCAGAGAGAGTGTTTCGGCAACCACTTGCACCTATCAGTGCTGCCACCACGATTGCCCAGGCCAGGGAATAGACCAGTAGCAAGTGGCTGCTCATCATTTCCAGGCCTCATCGATATCTTTGGCGGGCGCGTCCCACGGGCATTGCTGAGCTTGTGCGCCTTGGTCTTTATCTTCTGCCGCATCTTTGGCGGGCGCGTCCCACGGGCATTGCTGAGCTTGTGCGCCTTGGTCTTTATCTTCTGCCGCGCCGCCGCCTGGCCCTTCGCAGTCAGTATCCTTTTTGGTGAAGTCTGGATACTCTTTGAGAACGCAAGCATTAAACTGTTTTTCAGTCGCTGCGGATTGTTTCGACTTGATGGCCGAACATATGGGGCATTTGATTGTTTTGTCCTTGAGGTCAGTGCATTTTTTCTCTTTGTCCTTGAGGTCAGTGCATTTTTTCTCTTTGTCCTTGAGGCCAGCGGATTTTTTCTTTTTGTCCTTGGGGCCAGCGGATTTTTTCTTTTTGTCCTTGGGGCCAGCGGATTTTTTCTTTTTATGCCCGACGATCAGCTCGCACACCTTTGCCTCATCCTCGGTCAGTAACGTGGCCAGCTGCCGATGACGACGGGGGCACACCTTATCCTCGAGGCCGTGGTCACAGCGCTGCAGCTGCGGTGCTGTTGTGAGCACCGGGCGGACTCGCTGCGCCAGCGATCGCACCCCGGCGCGAGCGCCTCCGTAGAGTCTTCTGACAACCCCGGCGGCGACCTGGTCTGCCTCTTCCTCATGGGCACCGCTCGAACCGCTCCCCATACGGTCGATCGACCCGCCTCGATGGCGCTGCTGCACGACGTGTGCGAGTTCGTGCGCCAAGAGTGCATCGCCTTCCAGGGTGTTTGGCCGATATTTACCGGGCGCAAATGCAATATGTGACTCGTACGTAAGAGCTTGTGCATCATGGGCTCTGGCCAATTCGGCTGCTCCAGCGCCCGTATAAATCTGAACGGCAGCGAAGCTCTCACCAAGGGCGTCTCCGATACGAGAAGCCGCGCGTGAATCCAGTGGCGCACCGCCGGTCAGTTCTTTCGGGGTTGGCGGCGATGTACCGCTTCCAGAGCCCTTGCGCTGTACCGGACTGGTCTGCGTGGCCGCACCGGTTCCACGGTCGACAGTCGTGTCGCCTGCGGATTCTTCCCCGCTCCAGTCGGCGCTCGCCACCTCGACGAGTTTGTGGATGAGCGCCTGCGCGGTCGGCTCGTTTGCACATTCGGGCGCGTGTTGGACAATCGCGGACTCTAGGGCTGTCGCAGAGTACGACGAATACTCCGCCATTTGCCGCTGGAGACGCGACTCGCCGGCGAGCCCCCAGGTGAGAGAACCCAGTTCTCGTGCGCCGCGATCGCGAATCGCCGCCGCCAATTGGCCCAGGAACTCGCTTTTGGTCAATTGCGCCGCACCCGGCGCGACTTCATCGTCGACGATTCTCTGCGGCCCCCGCGTCGATACCTCGCGCGAGGAAGTCGCTCCAGCCTGGCCAGCGCGCCCTCCTGACGCTTCCCGCCTGGCCTGCCTGGGCTCGGGCCGCCCGCCTTCGACGATCAAGCTGGCTGGTGCCGCTCCGCTCACGACCTGCCTTGCAACCTGGTCGGCCTGCTGCTCGGCGGGGCTGTTCTCGGGTCCTACTTCGACTCGCCGCTGAACCGCGCGGTTGGCAGCGCCCTGTTGCGCCACGTGGGTCAGCTCGTGTGCCATGAGCTCGACGTCCGTCGGGCTCTCCCCGGGCGCCAAGAAGATATCCTTGTTGTGCGCAAATGCCCGGGCACCCATGGCCGCGGTGGCGGCAGCCGAGTCTCTGTCGGTATGCACGCGAACGTTGCTGAAGTCCGCGCTCAGATGGGCACTGACCTTGTTGGCCACGGCGCCGTCGAGCGAGTCGCCAGAGCCCTTGGCCTCGATCGCCTTGGTGGCGACATCGGATATTGTCGGCGTCGATCCGCTCTGCTCTGGGTCGGCGTGGCGGCGGGTCTTGGCCTTCGAGTCCAGCTGGTTGGCTGCGGCAATGATGCTGTCATAGGCCGAGGCTGGCCCTGGCCGACTCGGCGCCTCGGCCTCGGGACGTCGCTCGAGCAAACGACGCGCGCCCTCGAACCGAGCGGCCCGGGACGGCAGAATGTCTGCGTCCTCGTCGGCCTCGCGCCCGGCCGCCAGCGCAGCCTCGGCCACGGCTGCGTTGCCGGCTCCCTGCTGGGCATTGCGCAGCTGGCTGGCCAGGTTTGGAAAGACCGATGCCGGTGCGGGCGTCGGGCGTAATTTGGGTGCGGGATGGCGCGCAGCCTGCTCGGGAGGCCGCTCGGAGCGCTTCATGATGCAACCCTGCGGATCGCAATCCCTCGCGACAAAGCGGGATCAAGGTGAGGCAGACACGACATGTCGCTAACTTGCCACACCTGCACGAGCTGCGTACAACGAATCGTCAACTCGATCACCAATACCCGGCATGAGCTTGTGTGGTACCGGTTGCCCCTGTCCAGCAAACGCGCGTTGCCCCGGCCGCGTGCCAGGTCGAGGCTCCGTGAAATTGCAACAAGCACAGGCCATAGCCGGGAGATCCCGGCACGTCGCCAATGAGCAAGAGTTTCGCCGCGAGAGTGTGGTCAGAACCGGGCGCCTTCGAGGGTCTTGGTGGTGAGGTTTTTGCCCCGCTGGTCGTAGTTCCATTCGCCGAACGATTGCCGGATTCCCCTTCTGAAGTGCTCGAGAAACCGATCCGTGCTGTCGCCGGGTGAGGACAATTCGAGAGCCAGGGCGACCCCGCGCGTCGATCCGGCGGGAAGGTTGTTAAACGACGCCTGAAAGATGCCGCGTATGGCCAGCGAGGCGTCGTAATGGCGCATGAACTCGTCGTACCCATCACTGCCCACGTCGTGTTTTTTCTGCAGCCGGCTTTTTAGCCCCTGTAACGCCCGTCCGAGAAATAGTTTGGCCAGCCCGACCTCGGCCGCAATCGCCTCCTCGTCGAGGCCGACGTCGTAGAAGCGCTGTGCCCAGCCGTTCCAGCGCAGGACCGATTTGTCGGCAACTCCCTTGATCGCTACCTCCTGGCTGTGTTTCCAGGTGTATTTGTTGTCGGGGTCGAGTTCTATGCCGTAGCGGGCAAATGCCGCGGGCGCGCGCCCGATCCATTCCTGAATCTTGCCGTGCTGCAGGGTCCATTGCATGAAGCCAATGCTCACCACCGCCGAATCCCAGGTGTTGATGCCCTGTATGGTGCCGCTGGTCTCGATATTGGCGATCCGCTGCAATGTGTCGATATCCTCATCGGACAGGTCGATGAGACCGTGTTCGCGGATATGCAGTAGAGTGCGATCGAGACGCTGGTCGCTGTACCGCGACAGCCCCTTGCCGCTGCGGACCATGCGAAACCCGGCCGGCACCTTGTCGGCGGTTATCGGAGCCATGCCCGGCTCGGCCGGCTGGGCGACCGGGCTCGGCTGCACAGGTTGCGGGGAAACCGAGTCGATGGCCGGATCAGATCCCTCTGCGCGGGGCGCCGTGGGCTGGCCCGAGTCCGGATCGACACCCAGCGCAGACAGAGTATTGCGACCGAGCTTGCCATCGACACTCAGTCGGTTGTCCCGCTGGAATTGCGCGATTTGACGCGCTGTATTCGGTCCGGGTTTGCCGTCGACATCGGCGCCGACCGCCTGCTGGACCGCCCGCCAGGTGGCCTCGGGGTAAGAACGGTCTCTGTTGTACTGGATCGCCTCGCTGGTCTGTTGCTGAGTAAGCTGGTTCATTGTGCATCTCCTCCCAACCAATGTTTGCCAAAAGCGCTCGCTCTATCTGCCAGAAGAGCTTTGGTAAATAATACTCTGGTCGGGCAAGGAGGTTACTTACAATCTTGGCGCCAGCTCTTGACTGACGTCGATCGGGCCGGGCCTGAGCACCAAGGCACGCCCGTCAGCCGCGACCGCGACAACCGTGGAAGCGGACCGAGCCGGGGCTGCTCCGGCGTCGAGATAGACCACCGCATCGCCAAAGTAGGCCCGGGCCTGGGTCACGTCGAGGGCAGGGGGCTCACCGCTGGGATTGGCGCTGGTCGCGGTGATCGGCCGGCCCAGGCCCCGGGCCAGGGCGACCGGTACCGGGTGGCTCGATACCCGAACGCCCACTCCGCCCGAGAAGGGTGCCCAGCCGTCCATGGCCGGCGGCCCGACGATCTCAGCGGGCAGGCCGGACCGGGCGGGAACGACCAGGGTGAGCGGTCCGGGCCAGTGGCGCGTGGCCAATTTTTCGGCCACATCGGGCCAGGCACCAGCCACGGTGCGGGCCGACCCCGGGTCGGCAGCGATCAGGGCAAACGGCGAGCCCGCATCTCGGCCCTGTTTGAGGTGGGTCAGTCGGGCCAGGGCGGGGCGATCCTGCGCATCGACCGCCAGGCCATAGGTGGTCTCGGTCGGAATGCAGACAACGCCGCCTGCCCGCAAGACCGCAACTGCGCGCGCAATGGCCGCGCTGGATACGGACGCGGCTGGCTGGCCCGGCAATAATGCCACGGCAGGCTCGCTCATTGCCGCGGCCGGCCGGCCAGGGCTTCGTCGTCTGCAATGACGCGCCGGGTAGTGGCCTCGCGCAGGGCCTTGATTCGCCCGCCGAGCTCTTGATCGGATAGGGCCAAGATCTGGCCGGCCAGCAGGGCGGCGTTGTAGGCGCCGTCGACCGCCACGGTGGCCACGGGCATGCCGCGCGGCATTTGCACGGTGGCCAGGAGGGCGTCCTCGCCGGCCAGTGGAGTGCGGGCGAGCGGCACACCGATGACCGGCAAGGTGGTATGAGCGGCCACCACTCCGGCCAGATGGGCCGCACCACCGGCCGCACAGATGAACACCGAGATGCCGTTTTCGCGCCCGCTGGCGGCGTATTCGGCGGTTCGCGCCGGAGTGCGATGAGCTGACATGATGCGGACTTCGTGCGCGATTGCTAGCTCGTCGAGCAGCTTGGAGGCCGGCTCCATGAGTTCGAGGTCGGACTTGGACCCCATGAGAATTGCGACTCGTGGTTTGTTCATGCGCTTTTTCCTCGATCGCCGATGTCGCGGCGAATCTGCATGCCGTCGAAGTGCACGGCGGCAACGGCGTTATAGGCTGCAGCGCGCGCGGAAGGCAGATCCGCGGCCAGGGCAGTGATGCCGAGGACACGGCCGCCTGCGGTGACAATCGCTCCGTCGCGCACGGCCGTGCCAGCGTGAAATACCATGCGATCCGGGCCCAGGGCGTCGGCCCTGGCAGTGGGCAGGCCGGTGATGGCAAGGCCGGTCTGCGCCTTGCCGGGATAACCCGCCGAGGCCAGCACCACACACACGGACGTGCGAGTGTCCCAGCGCATGGATCCGGCCGGCAACTGGCCAGCAGCCGCGCCGGCCAGCCAGGGCGCGAGATCGCCGTCGAATCGGGCCAGGATGGGCTGGGTCTCGGGATCGCCAAAGCGGCAGTTGTATTCGAGAATCCACGGCAGGCCGGTTTGCTCGATCATGAGACCGGCGTAGAGCACGCCGCGGTAGTCGATGCCGTCGGCACGAAGACCGCGCAGGGTCGGCGCAAAGATGTCTCGGTCAATGCGATCGACCAGCGCCGGAGTTACCCACCGACACGGCGACACCGTGCCCATGCCGCCGGTGTTGGGCCCGCGATCACCGTCGTAGATGGCCTTGTGATCTTCGGCCTGGGCGAGCACCTCGAAACGCTCGCCGTCGGTGATCGCCATGACCGAGAGCTCCCGGCCCAGCAGTCGCTTTTCGACCACGATGCGCGCTCCGGCCGGGCCGAATCGCTGGCCCTCAAGCATGTCGCGGGCAGCTGATCGGGCCTGCTCTCGGTCGCTGCACAAAACCACGCCCTTGCCCGCAGCCAGCCCGTCTGCCTTGACCACGACGTCGCCTTTGTCGCCGATCCGGTCGATCGCCGCGTCGGCCTCGGCCACGGTTCGGCAGGCGGCAAACTCCGCGGTGCGAATGTTGTGTCGGGCAAAAAACTCCTTGGCCGCGATCTTGGAGCCCTCGAGCTGGGCGCCGCGCCGGCCCGGGCCAAACACCGCGATACCGCTGTCGCGCAGCCGATCGGCCAGCCCGGCGACCAGCGGGGCCTCTGGACCGACAACGACCAGGTCGATCCGGCGCCCACTGGCTGCGCGCACAAGTCCGTCGACATCGCCGATCGCAATACCGAGGCACTCGGCTTCGGTCGCCATGCCGGGATTGCCAGGTGCGCAGAAAACAGTGTGGCCAGAACTGGCCAGTTTCCAGGTCAGGGCATGCTCGCGTCCGCCACTTCCGATAATCAAGATCTTCATAATGGGCCTCGGATGAACCTTGCTGCGCGTCGTGTTTGATCGCTGTTGATCGTCGTTGTTGGGCTCGCCCGGGCGCGGACAATCAACCGGCCCGATCAATGCCTGAAATGCCGCTGTCCGGTGAATACCATGGCCAGACCGTGCTGGTTGGCCGCGGCGATGACCTCCGCGTCGCGGATGGAACCACCGGGCTGGATCACGGCTGTGGCACCGGCCTCGGCCAGGGCGTCGATGCCGTCGCGAAATGGAAAAAACGCATCCGACGCAACACAGGTGTTTTGAAGCGGCGATTCGGCCTTGGATTGCGCGATGCGCACCGAGTCGACCCGGCTCATCTGGCCAGCTCCGATGCCCACGGTCTGGCTGCCGCGGCAGAAAACGATCGCATTGGATTTGATGTGTTTGCCAACCCGCCAGGCAAAGTCGAGAGCGCCGAGCTCGTCCGCCGTGGGCGCGCGCTCGGTCACCACATCGCCGTCATTTGCCGTTTCAAGTGGATAGTCGGCCGATTGCACGAGAAGCCCGCCAGCCACCGATCGCATGGCCCAACCGGTATCGTCCGGCCCCACCCGCCACGGCCCGGTCGCGACCAGGCGCAGGCGCTTTTTCTCGGCCAAGATCGAACGCGCGGCCTCGCTGTAGTCGGGTGCGACCACGCACTCGAGAAACGTCTCGGCCAGCTGGGACGCGAGATCTCGGTCCACCGTGCGGTTTACCGCCACGATGCCGCCAAACGACGATGTCGGATCCGTGGCCCGGGCCAGCTCGTACGCCCGGGCCACGCCAGCCTGATCACTGGCCACTCCGCACGGATTGGTGTGTTTGACGACCACGGCAGTGGGCTGGGCGAATTCGAGACAGCAGGCCAGGGCGGCGTCGAGATCGAGAATGTTGTTGTACGAAAGCGCCTTGCCCTGCAGTATCTCGGCCGAGGCCAGGCTCGGCCGCTGGTTGGACGACACCAGGGGCGACCGCCGGTCGGCGTAGAACGCAGCGCTCTGGTGCGGATTCTCTCCGTAGCGCAAATCGCGCACGCGGCGCCACTGCACGGTCAAGATGTCGGGCATGGCCCGACGCTCCTTTGCCGCAGAGGGCTCGGCCGGAGCAACATCGGTGGAAAGCGATGATAAATAGGCCGCAATCGCCCCATCGTACGCCGCGGTGTGGGCAAATGCCTTGCACGCCAGTGCAAAAAGGGTGCGTTCGACCAGCTCCCCGCCATTCTGTTCGAGTTCGTCGAGTATGTCCGCATAATCGGCGGGATCGACGATGACCGCGACGCGCTCGTGATTCTTGGCCGCCGAGCGCAGCATGGCCGGACCGCCAATGTCGATGTTTTCGATCGCCTCGGTGCGGGCGATGCCGGGTCGGGCAATGGTCTCTTCAAACGGATAGAGATTGACCGCGACCAAATCGATCGGCGCAATGTCGTGCTCGGCCATTTGCCGGTCGTGATCTGGACTGGCGCGGCCGAGCAGACCGCCGTGAATCCTGGGGTGAAGGGTTTTGACCCGGCCGTCGAGGATCTCGGGGGCACCGGTGTACTCGGCGATCGGAGTGGTGCTGATACCGGCCTCGCGCAGGGCACGTGCCGTGCCGCCCGTGGACAGGATCTCCACACTAAAGCGAGCCAGCCCGCGGGCGAACTCGACGATTTCGCGCTTGTCCGAGACACTGAGGATTGCTCGTCTGATCTTCATGGGAACTGCCTTGATCTGGCCATCTCTTACCAGTGGCCTCTGGCGGGGTCAACCGACCCTTTGCCCGGATCGCCCAAATGCCCCGGAGTCCGGATTGTCCGATCACGACAAAATGCACCCGAGAGCGCGCCCGCAAAGGGCATCGGCCCCACCTCGGTTACCTCGAACAATTGGTCGGGCGGTACATCAACGCCACAACAAAAACACCGGGGCCATATTACCAGCACCTGCGCAGCGATGAAGAATCACTATCACTATCACTATCACTATCACTGTCGCGGTGGCATTGTTTGCGCAGCTTCGACATGTAGAGGTCCACTCCGCCAAATCCGCCCGGGCGATCAGATGCATAATAAAGCCTTGTGCCATTTCGGGATGCTGTGGGGATTTGCTCCTCATATTCGGTGTTCACATCCGGGCCCAGGTTGATCGGATTGGTGAATACGCCCTTTCGTTTCAGCGATAGCCAGATATCACCCTGGCCGAAGCCCATGGGATATTGACCCCATATATACCCATTGACCGGATCCAGGTGAGAGTCTTGATACTCGGTACTGAGAGGCAGGGTTTCCGGCACGCCAAATGTGTTGCGGTACCGATTGTGTTTGCTCACCACAAAATCGAGGCTGCTGAGCTGTGTCGGCAGATCGGGGGGTGGGCCGTCGAGGTTGGACTGAGCAAAGAAGAGCCGGGCCAGGCCCTTTTTGTCGACATGATAAATCGGACAGGAGTCTATATACGGGCTGTTGACCTTGCATCCCAGATTGACCGGCGTCCCCCAGCCGTGGTCATCGTGGCGATTTCTCCGGTAGCTGACGTAGATATCCATCCCACCGCACCCTCCCGGGCGATCGCTGGCAAAATACATATAGTGACCATCAGGGCTAATCGACACGCTATGCTCGCTGGCGCTTGTATTGATGTTGGGACCCAGCAGAGTTGGTGTGCCCCAGGAGGCATTTTTTTGGCTACGGTGAGCGACATATATGTCATAACTGGCCAATTGCCAGGGACTATCGCGATGTGACCGACCGTATCCACCCGGCCGGTTGGAAGCGAAATAGATCGTCCGCTCATCTGCAGTAACTGTCGAGAACGCCTCGTGATATTCGGAGTTCAGCACAGCGCCCAGATTGACCGTCTTCCAGTCTCCAATGGGTGGCCCGGCAGCCAGTTGCAAAGGCGCGGGGGCCACGGAAAAAACCAATATCGCTGGAATAAGACAGGCCCTCTTGATATGTGTCATTGTCTCACCCTTCCGTCGAGCAGATTGTCCCATCAACTCTGTTTGACGGCAGGTTGTCGATGCCCGTGACCAGGAGTCGCCAGATGCGCTCCTCGGCCGCTGCAACTCCGCGACAATGCCGCGACGAATACAATCTCTACTGGCCGCACAGGATGCGGGCGAGTACCGCTCAGCAGTTGTTCAGTGCGATCAATCTGGCGGGTGCAGGCGAGTGCCTCGTTTGATCCACACCAATGTGTTTCTGTTTAGGCACAAAAAACGTGCAGACAACAACGTTTGCGCATGTCATCTAACACCTGATGGGATTAGATCAATCCAGGTCAACCCACATGGGAGCGTGGTCGGACGGGATCATCCCTTCTAGTTTTTTGCGCCACCGGCGTTCGAGATGAACGGCGGTGACCCGCTCGGCCACGTTGGCTGTGGCGAGCACGAGATCGATCCTGAGCCCCTGCTGCTTGTGAAACGCGCCGCCGCGATAATCCCACCAGGTAAAGCCGGGCTGGTCGGGGTGTTTGGACCGAAAAATGTCGAATAATCCCCAGTTCAACAGCCGTTTCAGGCGAGATCGCTCGGCCTCGGTGTGAAAGATGAACCCGCCGAGTCGATCCTCGTTCCAGCTGTCGATCGCCGCTGGCACGATGTTGAAGTCGCCACACAAAACCACCGGTTGATCGGCGTGGTGACGCTCTGCAATGTGGGCGCCAAGGGCATCGAACCACGACAGCTTGCGCTGAAAATCCTCGTGCTCGACCGATTTTCCGTTCGGACAGTAGACTGTGGAAAATGACAGGTCAGCCACATCCACAGTAAGTAGCCGCGCGCCCATCTCTTCCTGGCCCGGCAGACCTACCTGGGTCACCTCGGCCGGTTCTCGGGTGAGGATGGCCACGCCGTTCCAGCCTTTTTGACCGTGAGTCGCGGCGTGGTAGCCGGCGTCTTTGAACAGTTCGCGGGGGAACTGGTCGTCGGTCATTTTGAGTTCCTGCAATCCGACCACGTCGGGCTGCACGTCGGCAAGCCAGCGAGCCAGATACGAGAAGCGCGCTTTCATTCCGTTGATGTTCCAGGTTGCAATACGCATGGCGAATGTCTCCGGCCCCACTTGGACCTGTCAGTCGAGCTCGCGGCTGGCCTGGACCACCATGGTATAGGCGCGGGCACCGTCGCGCAGTTTGCGCTCCAGGGTGGCGGGATCCATGGAATAGAGGCCAAATTTCATATCGTAGCCCTCGGCCCATTCGAAGTTGTCCATGAGGGACCAGTAGTAATACCCGCGCACGTCGGCGCCATCGTCGATGGCCCGGCTCATTGCGTAGAGATAGCGGCGAATGTACAGAGCTCGACGGTCGTCGCGGGCGTCGGCGACGCCGTTTTCGGTCACGTAGATGGGCAGGCCGAGCTCGGCGATCTGCACGAGTGCGCGGTGGAAGCCCTCGGCGTAGATCGCGTAGTCCATGTCGGTTTGAATGTCGCCCGGGCGCTCGACAAAACGAAACCACGGGTCGCGGCCCAACTGGCTGCGGAGGTGGAAATGAGAATAGTAATTGAGACCGACAAAGTCGAGAGACGCCGATGCGCCGGGCAGGTCGCGCTCGACTGCGATCTGGCCCGGTACCCTGACGCGAAATCGGCCGGTCTTGAGACAGGCCAGGATGGCGCCGTTAAAGACGTGATCGAAGGTGCGGGCCACGACCCAGTCGGCCAGGTGATAGCGGCGGCTGGGATCGAATTGAAAGATATTTTTGACCAGCCCGATCCGGGCATTGTCACCGCCGGGCATGGCTTTGACCGCCTCGTACACTCTGACGTGCGCGGTCATCAGATTGGCCAGCACCTCGGCGGTGAGCTGGGCGTTTTCCTTGCCCGGCGGAAAGCGGCCTTGAAACCAGCCGGCGGCGGCGAATACGGCGGGTTCGTTGATCGTGCACCACAGCTCGATCTTGTCCCTGTACTCGGCAAAAAGCCGCTCGGCAAAGCGGACGAAGTGGGCGATGTTGTCCTCTTTCTCGAACCCGCCCATGTCTTCGAACCACAGCGGATGGGTAAAGTGGTGCAGGGTTAACATGGGGGTGACCCCGGCCTGTTTCATGGCGTCGAGAACGTCGTGGTAGTGTTTGATGGCGTCGTCGTCGAAGCGGCCCGGCTCGGGCTCGAGTTTGCTCCACGCTGGCGAGAAGCGATAGGATGTGACGCCCAGCTCGGTGATGAGCTGGATGTCCTCACCGTAGCGATTCCAGTGATCACAGGCGCGGCCAGCTTTTTGGCCGCGAGAGATGCGCGGCGTGCCGTCCGGAGCTGTCTGATTTTCCCAGCGGCTCCAGTTGTTGTTGTCGCAACCGCCCTCGACCTGATGGGCGGCCGCGGCCACACCCCACACAAAGCCGTCGGGGAATGCGATGTCGTCCCAGTCGAGCGCGCTCCAATCCCAGTGTGTTTCGGGATAGCGCGCGCTGAGAAACGCCACCAGCGCAACATACAGAGACGATAGAATGGCGGCGGCGGCGAGCAATAAAAACCAGCCCATGGTGTTCTCCTACGGTGTTTTTCTGTTGGGCGAGCCCGACGCGCAGCAGGATAAACCGCCGGGCGACCGGGGTGGTCCGGATCAGTACAGAATCCGGCAGCGTATGGTGCCGGGTATGGCCAGGAGATCGCCGCGCAGGTTGTCGGCGTGTTCGCGGTCCACATCGGTGACCACGTAGCCGAGCTGGGGGTCGGTCTGGAGATGCTGGCCCAGGATATTGGCTTCCGAGCCGGTCAGCACCCGGTTGACCGCGGCCAGCACACCGGGCTGATTGTGGTGGATATGGAGCAGGCGATGGGCGTCCTTGTGGGCCGAGAGCGATAGCTGGGGGAAGTTGACCGCACTCATCGTGGTGCCCTGATCGCTGTAATTGACCAGCTTGGAGGCGACTTCCTGGCCGATGTTGCGCTGGGCCTCGACCGTGCTGCCGCCGATATGTGGGGTCAGAATCACATTGGGCAGGCCGCGCAGCGGCGACTCGAAGGTCTCGTCGTTGCTCTTGGGTTCGCGGGGAAATACATCGACCGCTGCACCGGCCACATGGCCTGAGCGCACGGCGTCGGCCAGTGCGTCCACATCGACCACGGTGCCCCGGCTGGCGTTGATGAGGTAGCTGCCCGGCCGCATTTCGGCCAGTCGATCCCGGTTGATCAGGTTGTGTGTGGACGGGTCCTGGGGAACGTGCAGGGTGACGATATCGGCCTCGGTGAGGAGTTCGGTCAAGCTGCCCAGCTGTTGCGCATTGCCCATGGCCAGCCTGGGCACGATATCGTGATAGATCACCCGCATGCCGAGCGCCTCGGCCAGAATCGACACCTGGGAGCCGATGTGACCATAACCCACGATGCCCATGGTTTTGCTGCGCAGCTCGTAGGATTGCCGGGCGCTTTTTTGCCATCCGCCGCGATGAGCTGCGCCGTTCTTGTCGCCCAAGCCGCGCAGCAGCATGATCGACTCGGCGATGACCAGCTCGGCCACGCTGCGGGTATTGGAGTGGGGTGCATTGAATACCGGAATACCCTGCTGGCCTGCGGCGTCGAGGTCGACCTGGTTGGTTCCGATGCAAAAGCAGCCCACTGCAAAGAGGCGTTCGGTATCGGCCAGGACGTCGGCGGTGAGCTGGGTGCGCGAGCGAATGCCGACCAGGTAGGCCGTGGCCAGCTCGGCGCGAAGCTCGTCGAGCGGCAAGGCGCGGGCGTGGTGCACGACGTTGGTGTAGCCGCTGCGGTGCAGATAATCCACCGCGCTCTGGTGGATGCCCTCGAGCAAGACGACCTTGATCTTTTCTTTCGGAAACGACAGCCGATGGTCCATGATTGCCGAAATGTCCTCGTAGCAGTCGTCGAGATCAAGCGCAGCCCGGGGGAATCTCGCCGGGACGTCTCGCCTGTGACCGCCCGCTCCTCACCCGTTTGGGCACTTGCGCAGCGAAGCCTGTGACTGCCCGCCCCCCTTCGCAAGTAGTTGATTTCAATTGTATCGGTGTGTTTGATGCGGTCGTGACTGGCGACCTCGCGCAGGGCATGCCGGGCGGCTTTTGCGGCCGGCATTCTTTTCCCCCGGGGGCCAAAGCAAGTAAAAAGAGCTGTTCTGCCCATGTCGGATGTCGCAACTCAGCCGCTCTACGCGCGCCTCGGCCGCCTGCTATTGCGGGCCCGTCGGTGGTGGCTCGGTGCGGCGATCGCGTTTATTTATCTCTACTCGTTTCCGTATTTCGAGGCCCGCTACAGTGCTGACGAGCTGCCCCACATCTACCTGGCGATGGCCATGGCCGAGCGCGGCAGTCTCGCTATCGACGACGAGATTCGCAGCTTCCAGCTGACTGTGGGTACCTCGACCTACAACGGCCAGACCTACTCCAGCCATGCGCCGGGCATGAGCCTCTTGCTCGTGCCCGTGTACGCGGTGATGAAACTGTGTTCCGGTGGCAAACCACCGCCCCTGGCCCGGCTCTTCTTCTGGCTCCGCCTGTTCGGCGCGGCCATCCCGTCGCTCTTGTTCGTGCTTTTCCTGTCGCGCTGTCTCGACTCCGACGACCGTGACCGAGCGACCAGGCGGCTGCTCGTTTTGGGTTATGCCGTGGGCTCGATGGCGCTGGTCTACGGCACTCTGCTGCTATCGCATCATCTGGCTGGGGCGCTGCTCGGGACCAGCTTTTTCCTCATACGCGGCATCGATCTGCGCCCCGGCCGCGGCGGCCGGGTCACCGCGGCGCTATCCGGTCTTGCCGCCGGCGCAGCCGCGCTCGTCGACTATACCGCTGTCTTTGTCAGTCCGGTGTTGTTGGTCTATCTACTCGTTCGAGCTCGCGACTGGACCTACGGACAGGTGGCTGCCGCGATCGCCTTTTGCCTCGCTGCCGCAGTGCCGGTGGCAGTGCTCTTGACCTATCACTGGCTTTGCTTCGAAAGCCCATTCACGACCGGCATGCACCACGTCACGGACCCGGCGATGAGAAACTGGCTCAACAGCGAATTGTTTGGCCTGGGTGGCTTTTCGCTGGCCCACCTGGGCCAGCAGCTGGTATCGCCCCGCAGCGGGATTTTTTACTACTCGCCGTTTCTTTTGCTGGCCGGTCCCGGGCTGGTTCTCATGATCACGCGCCAGGGCCACATCGCAGAGGCCGTGGTGTGCGGGTTTGTCATCGCCGTTTCGTATGTCCTGGCCGGCTCGCTGAGCCACTCGCAGGTCGGCTGGTCGGTTGGCTCGCGCTATCTTGCGTACACCGTGCCCTTCTACGTTGTGCCGGTGGCAGCCACGGTCGAGGCAGTGCGCTCGCGCGCGATCGCGCTCGGACCCGCGGTCGGTCTGGTCGCTGCGGCGATGGTGACCTTCACCGCGCTGGCCGCGGTCTTTCCCTATTATCCCGACGGATTTTCCGATCCCTTTTTCAACATCACCGCGCGTTTCGGGCTAGCCGGGTACCTGCCCTATAACCTGGGCTGGCTGCTCGGTCTGTCCGGGTTGGCCTCGGTGGTGCCTTATCTGCTGGTTGTGGGCGCGCTTTTGCTCGCGCTGCTGTGCTCCTTTGGACCCGGTGTGGCCCGGCGCATGATTGTCGCGGGTGGCGCACTGAGCGTAACTGCGGCGATTCTTACCGGCTATTACTCGCTGCTCTGTCACCGCGTGCCGCCACCGGCCAGTTCCATCGATTCGATATCCACAACCTGGCAGCCGCGCTACCGCGGTCTCGACGGCGCCAGGCTGCACCGCACCATCGCGCCCAGCGCCGGTTTTTGCCAAAACGCGCCGGGCTGTGGCCAGGCCAGTCCGCAATCGCCCGCGCAAGAATAACCGGCGCAGACAAGTGATGCGATGATTGACCGGTGCTCGCTAGCCGCTCTCGGCGCCGTAGATGGCCAATCCGGCCGTGCGCGTGTGCAGGGCGCGGCGAGTCATGGCATGCTCGGGTCGCGACAACTCGGGATCGTCGGCCAGCACGCGTTCGGCAGCGTCGCGCGCTTTGACCAGAAGCTCGCCGTGCTGGCGCAAGTCGCCGAAGCGAAGGGCGGGCAGCCCGGCTTGGCGAACGCCCAATAGCTCGCCCGGGCCGCGAATGGCGAGATCTTCTTCGGCAATGCGAAACCCATCCGAGATCTCGGCCATCGCGGCCAGCCGACGCTGGCCCTCGGGAGTCGTGCTTTTGCGGGTCATGAGCAGACAATGAGACGGGCCGCCGCCACGGCCGACCCGGCCGCGCAGCTGATGAAGCTGGGCCAGCCCAAAATGGTGCGCATCCAGGATGACCATGACAGTGGCCTCAGGTACATCGACGCCGACTTCCACCACGGTGGTGGCGACCAGGATATCGAGGCCGCCCGAGCGAAACTCTTGCATGACCCCGTCGCGGTCGGCCTGGGCCATGCGGCCGTGGACCAAGCCGACCCGGGCCGGAGCAAAGGTGCTGGCCAGGCGGGCTGCAGTCGAGGTGGCGTCGGCCCAGTCTTTGCGGATCTCGTCCTGGCCGGGTTCGATGAGCGGACAGACCACGAATACGCGTTCCTTGCGGGCCAGGCACTGGCGGACCAGGGCGTGGGCGCGCTCGCGCCCGGTCACCCCCGACAGCACCAATGTGACGGACGGTGTCCGGCCGGGCGGCATCTCGTCGATCACCGTGACGTCGAGGTCGCCGTAGGCAGTGAGGGCCAGAGTACGCGGAATTGGCGTCGCGGTCATGACCAGAAGGTGGGGCGTGGCAGCGGCGCTCTTTTGCCGCAGCTCGACCCGCTGAGCCACGCCAAATCGGTGCTGTTCATCGACGATGACCAGACCGAGTCCGGGCAATTGCACGCCTTCCGAGAGCAGAGCGTGGGTGCCGACAGCGAGCTGGAGATAGCCGGTGTCCATGGCGCGGAACAGGGAACGCCGGGCGCTCTTGGGCGTGGACGCGGTCAACAGAGCGGCGCGGATGCCCAGCGCCGAGCACCACCGGTCGAGAGTGCCGAAGTGCTGCTCGGCGAGAAGTTCGGTCGGCGCCATGAACGCGACCTGACGCCCGGCACTCACCGCCTGATGGGCTGCAGCAAACGCAACCGCTGTCTTGCCCGAGCCCACGTCGCCCTGCAACAGTCGATTCATCGGCACTGTGCCGGTCAAATCGGCCGATATGGCGGCAATAGCCCTTTTTTGTCCCCCGGTCAGGGCAAACGGCAGAGCTCCGGCCAGAGCGCTGTCGCGGTCGGGTGGACAGGGGCAGGGCAGGGCTTTTTCGGCCGTGCGGGCCTTTCTGCGCCGGGCAATGGCCAGGCCCAGGACAAAGAATTCCTCGAACACCAGGCGGCGGTGCCACTCGCTCTTGCCCTGGTTGAGCAGGGCAACCTCCTCGATCGACAAGCTGTCGGGCGGACTGTGCAACGAGATCACTGCGTCGCGCAGCGAGACCAGCCCCAGCTCGGCGCACACGCTTTGCGGCACGCCCTCGACCAGTCCGCCATCGACCCGGTCGATTGCTGCGCTGCGCGCCCGGCGCAGCTTGGCCGCCGGCACGCCGGCGATATCGGAGTACCGCGGGATGATGGTGGCAGCCCGCTGCAAGACCCGACCGGCCGGAGAGATCAATTCGAGAATGTCCGGATTGGCCATCTCGGCGTGATGGCCCCGGCGAACCACCCGGCCCGATACGCTCAACCGGCTTTCTCGGGCCATTTTTTTGGCCATATTGGGGTGAGCGTTGAACCAGCGGATGATGATCTGCGCGGCTTGGCCTCCGGCCGGGGGCGCTTCGGTGTCGCCCAGTCGGAGCTCGATCCAGCGCCGGCTGCCGCGGCGGTGAAACCGACACGACAGTACCTGGCCGGCGCAGGTGACCCGCGCACCGCTGTCGTCGCCGGCCGCCTCGCGCCGGATCCGGTCGATCACCTGGCCGAGTGGCGCGATATTGCGGGCGTCGTCATAGCGCCTGGGCACCAGCCAGACCAGATCCTCGACCGTGTGAATCGCGCGCTCGGCGAGCTTCTGCGCCAATGTGGGGCCGATGCCGGGCAGCGACGTGGTGGCGGCCTCGACCGGGAGCGATCGCGCCGAGCTGAGTTGTGCGTTGGTACCCGCAGTCACCGCCCGGGTGTACCGCACGGCGAATCGAAAACACAGACTCCGCGGCTGGGGATTTTCGACCATCTCGACCCGGTCGGCCCGCGCCTACTCCATTGCGGCCCGCGCCACGAGCTCGCCGAGCAGGCCAAACTCGTGCTCGCGCGGTGACGACTCCCGCCACATGAGGCCGATTTTTCGGCTCGGAACGGGAGCGGCAAAGGGCCGGATCGCGATACTCTGCGCCGCAGAAACCTCGGTGTCGACGGCCATCCCGGGCAAGAGCGTGATGCCCAGACCGCTGGCCACCATCTGCGTGAGTGTGTTGAGGCTGGTCGCGCGCATTCCTGCCGACTCCTCGGCGCCGGCAGCGCGACATACGCTCAGGGCCTGGTCGCGCAGACAATGGCCGTCCTCGAGCAGTAGCACCGAGCGGCCGGCGAGCTCGGATTCGGCGATGATCTCGCGGCTGGCCAGCTCGTGCCCGGTCGGCGCGGCGAGGAGAAACGGCTCCTCGAAGAGCAGCATCTCGCCGACAAACGATGCATCCACCGGCAAGGCCAAAAGCAGCAGGTCGAGCTTGCCCGCAGCCAGTTGAGCGACCAGCCGATCGGTCAGATCTTCGCGCAAGACCAGCCGAAGATCGGGATAGGCCTGCCGTACCGCCGGTAACACGCGAGGTAGGAGATACGGCGCAATCGTCGGGATCACACCGAGATCGAGTCGGCCGACCAGTGGCTCGGCGCCGCGCCGCGCCACGTCGGCTAGCGAATCGATCTGAGCCAGTATGTGAAGCGCTCGGTCGATGATCTCTCGGCCCGCCTCGGTGAGCAGCACTCGGCGGCGATCACGCTCGAAAATGGCCAGCCCGAGCAGATCTTCAAACTGCTGAATCTGCGCGCTGAGCGCCGGCTGACTCACCGCACAGGCTTCGGCTGCCCGACGGAAATGCAGATGCTCGGCCACTGCCACCAGGTACTCGAGCTGCCGCACAGTGGGTCGAATCAACGTTGCCATAGGATGAAATTATCAATTCTAGTAATAATGACAATTAGATTTATCAAGTTGACGGGTTATTCTGTTGTTGTGGCGTTGGGGGACAAGTGTCTTGCCATGCGCGCCGGTTGGTAGTCGATCCAGGGGGAATCATTCGGTTACCGACGCGAATATGGGGGCAACCGGGGACATGGGGCAGAATCCCGGCGAGGTTGTGTGCGTTGTCGACGCTGTGCAGACCGGCGCGCTGACCGTGTGCAACGGGCAGCCGGTTCAGTCCACTGTGGACGCTGCGCGGCCGGCGAACTCCCTTCGCCCACGTGACCCGACCCCGGCGGGTATACAGGTGCTTCGTGATGAAGTTGTTTTCAAGATGGGACGGCTGGTAGCATTTGGCTTGACTCGGCTGCAGCGTTGTTTGAGATCGTTCAACAATCTTGTTCGAGTCTGGCTACACTGCCAATGGGTATGCCTTTTATTAGGTCGGGGAGGTTTTATTTGCTCAGCAAGCTGGGCGAGGGCGGCATGGGTGTGGTCTACGAGGCGTACGACCGGCAGCGGGAGATGCTGGTTGCGCTCAAAGTGTTGCGCAGTGTCGATGCGGCGAGTATTTATCGCTTCAAACGCGAGTTCCGCGCCCTGAGCGATCTCAGCCATCCCAATCTGGTTGTATTTTACGAGCTGGTATCGGAGGACGACGATTGGGGTCTCACCATGGAGCTGGTCGATGGGCTGGACTTTATCTCCTATGTCCGGGGTGTGAGTATGCCGGACAAGCCGACTCCGCAAATTCCATCGCCGGGCGGGGAGGCCACGGCCGTCGACGAAGCCACTCGGACCAGTATCACCCGGCAGCACACACCGGTGCGGGCGTTTCCCGCGGTGCGCTATACGGACAGCGGCCTGGCCATGCCGGAGGCGCTGCGGCCTGTGGTGGGCGACATCGTCGACCTTCAGCGACTCAAGGATGCGCTCAAACAACTCGCCCAGGCGCTCGATACGCTGCATGCTGCGGGAATTGTCCATCGCGACCTCAAGCCGTCGAACATCCTGGTGACCAGGCACGGCCGCGTGGTATTGATGGATTTTGGCATCATCGCCGAGATGAGGCGGCCGACCGACCCCGGGCTGAGCGGATCGCTCATCGGCACGCCGACCTTCATGTCTCCCGAGCAAGCACTGGGCCGGTCGCCCACTGCGGCGACCGATTGGTATTCGTTTGGGGTGACCATGTACATCTCACTGACCGGACGCCGACCGTTTGAGGGCACCCGCAAGGAGGTGTTGCAATTCAAGCAGCGCCTCGATCCCACGCCGCCCGGCGAACTGGTCGCCGGCGTGCCGTTGCGCCTGGAAACGCTGTGCATGCAGCTATTGTCCCGCGATCCCGAACAGCGGCCGGATGGTGTTGAAGTGCTGTCCCGGCTCGGCGCCGACACACCCAGGCCGCCGTTTTTATCCGATGTGACCATGGCTGCCGGAACCGACGCCTTTGTCGGCCGCGAGCGCGAACTCGAGCGCCTTTACGAGATTTTCGACGAGGTACGCGATGGTGGCGCGCGTGTGGCCGCGGTGGAAGGGCCGTCCGGCATAGGCAAGACCTCTCTCATCGAGCATTTCGTCGCCGAGCTCAAAGCCTCTGGCCATGCCGGTGTGGTCGCCTCGGCGCGCTGCCACGAGCGCGAGAGTCTGACCTATCGGGCGTTTGACGGTGTGATGGACGATGTGACTCAATATCTATTGACCATGTCCGAGGACGAGCGAGCATCGCTCATGCCCAACGGAGTTGCGGCGATCAGTCCGCTTTTTCCCACCTTGTGCCAGGTTCCCGGCTTCGATGCACTGGCAGCCTCGCGCGGCCGCAACCCGGACGAACTGCGCGGTCTGGCGGTCAAGGCGTTGCGCGAGTTATTGGCGGTTCTGGCCGCCGAGGCTCCGGTCGTGATCCGCATCGAGGATCTGCACTGGGCCGACCGCGACAGTCTCGATCTGCTCGGCGAATTGCTCGATTGTCCTGCCCCCCCGGGTCTTCTGGTCGTGGCCACGATGGGTACACTGCCGGTCGAGAGTGGCGAGTCGATCCTCGCCGAGGTCATCGAGGCGCTCGAAGCAGATGGCATCTGCCAGCGCATTTTGCTGGGCCCGCTCTCGGTCGAGGATCAGCGGTCGTTACTGCGCGCGCTGGCCAGGGCACCCGGCATGTACGGGACCATCGACCATCAACTGTGGTCCGAGGCCAAGGGCCATCCGATGTTGCTTGCCGAGCTCACCCGGTATATTCAGGAAGTACCGGATGAACTGGGTCAGGCCAGTGCATTGCGGCTGGGCGAGGTGATCTACCGGAGAATTGCTGCGCTGTCGGACAAGGCCAACTCGCTTTTGCAGGTCATCGCTGTCGCCGACGAGCCGTTGCCGCTGCGGATTCTGGCCAATGCAGCGGGATTGTCGGCCAACGAGCGCGAACGCGCGCTGTCGGTGCTGCGCGTTGCCCGTCTCGTCCACCGGACATCGCGGTCCAAGCCAGATGGTCCGTGGATCGATTCGTATCACGAAAAAGTGCGCGAAGCCGTGACCGAGCGATTGTCCGAGCAACGCCTGGACGAGCTGCATCGACAACTCGCCCTGGCGATGGAGGGGTGGAGCGGGGCCGCAGCCATGTCGCTGGCCCAGCACTGGCTGGCCGGTGGCCACAACCAGCGGGCGGCGAAATATTTGATCGAGGCGGCCTACAATGCCGTGGAGCAGCTCGCAGTGGATCGGGCGATCGAGCTGTTCTGGACCGCTCTTCATCACCTGCCCGACGACGAAGACGAGGCGATCGAGACCATGTGGTGTCGGGCCTGCACCGGCCTGGCCGACTGCCTGGTCAGGGCAGGGCGCGACGACGAGGCCTTTCCGCTGCTCGAGCGAGCCAAGCCGATCGCCACGCGATACGGCCTCTACGAGCAATTGGCCATCATCTATTGCCTGCACGGCAATTTGCTCCTGCCCACTGCCGACTATCAGCGCTGCCTTAAAGAGCAGGAAAAAGCCCGTTTATTTGCCGAACAGGCGCCCTCTCTCGAGTGGCAGGTCCGCTCGCTGGGCGGCATTGGTGACGCCTACTGTCTGAGCGGCCGCATGCTGTCGGCGTTTTCCTGTTTTGACCGCTGTATCGAGCTCAGTCGTGAACACGGTTTCGAGGCCATTGCGGTGTCCAATCTGGCCATGCGCGGCTTTGCCCGTCTGTACAAAAACGAGGTCGAGGAGGCCAAGCGCGACTGTGTCGATGGTTTGGAAGCGGCCCTGCGAATCGGCCATTGCCGGGCCGAGCTGGTCTCGCGCCACTGGCTGAGCCTGATCCTTTGCGAGACCGGGCAACTGGGTCCGGCGCTCGAGCAGGTCGAGCGGGCACTCGTCCTCGCCCACGACCTCCGCGTCGTACACCTCAGGATGGCTCTTGTGGCGTTGCACGGCAAGATCAAGTCGATGCTGGGCCAGCGCGACGAAGCGCGGGACATGCTGCAAGCGGCCCTGGCGGTGTGCGATGGCAGTGATTTTGTATTCGCCGGACCATCGGCCTTTGGCGTGCTCGCGCTGGCTTCGGATGATGCCGAGGAGCGGAACCTGGCCCTGGCCGAGGGGGCGCAACTTCTCGACGAGGGTGCTGCCGCGTACAATGTTCTATTTTACCACCGCGACGCCATGGACGCGGCCATCGAGGCGCGCGATCCTGGCGCCCTCGACCGCCACGCCGATGTTCTGTCCAGCTTTCTCTCCTCCGAGCCGACTCCGTGGGGCCAGTTTTTTATCGAGCGCGGTCGGGCGGTGGCCGGATTCCTGCGCCGACCGCGGGATGGCGAGTGTCGGGCCGAACTGCGCCGCATATACGAACGGGCCCGGAATCTCGGCCTGCACCTGGCTGCGCGGCCGCTCGCCGACATGCTCGCCGCAGCCGATGACGAGTAGGCCAGCGGACTGCCAGCTGGCGCCGCATACAGCAGCGGGGCGGGGCGATGAGCAACCGCACTGGCGGCGGCAGCGGGACCAGAGAACGCAGAGCAGATCGCACCGGCACCGGCAGGCGCGGCCCGACTGCGTTATGATAGCCGCGTCCAGCTGTGCAGCGCTTTTTTGCTCAAGTAGGGAGTTCCGCTCTCGACATCTGTCGCGATGCCGGTGGCATCATCATTTTATTCGGCCAGGTTTTGCGCGCGATGGTTCCGCCGTCGCTCGACGGTCGCGAATTTGTTCGCAATCTGCACAAAATGGGCAATTTATCGGTGCCCATCGTGGTGCTGACGGCGTTTTTTGCCGGTGCGCTTATCGCCATCCAGTCGGCGGTTTTGGTCAAGCGGTTCAACGCCACCGGCCTGGTCGGCTGGGCCGGTGGCTATGCCATTTTGCGCGAGATCGGCCCGATTTTGATCGCGCTCATGTTCTCGGGCCGCGTCGGCTCCAACAACACCGCGGAACTCGGCACCATGACTGCCACGGAACAGATCGATGGTCTGCGCGCCCTGGCCATCGATCCGATCCGCTATCTCATCGTGCCCCGCGTCGTGGCCATGATGATCGCTCTTTTTGCTCTCACCGTGATCGGCGATCTGGTTGCGCTGGGCGGTGGCGCACTGTTTTCGATGATCGTGCTTCAGATGGAGTTTTCGACCCTGTATTTCAGTCTGGTCGACAACCTGGCGCCGACTGATTTTTTGCACGGCATTATCAAGTCGGCTGTATTTGGCCTGGCCATTGCCATTACCAGCTGTTACTTCGGCATGGCAGTGCGGGGTGGAGCGGTGGGAGTGGGTCGCGCGGTCAATGCTGCGGTGGTGGCCGCCGCTGTCTCGGTGCTGCTATTGGACTTCTTTTTGACCTATCTTCTGCCCTGATCATGAGCGAGCGAGTGACCACGGCGATGACGGCTCTGGGACGGCGGGTACTGTCCATCTTTTCCGCCTGCCTCGACTTATGGGGTATTTTTCTCGGCACTCTGGTCGGCCTTCTTCGGCGCGGCCGCCCGGCCGGCGAGATCGCGTATCAGATGTACGTGATCGGCAACAAGTCGGTTCTTTTTGTCGCGGTGACGCTCGGCTTTATCGGCATGGTCATGATCTACCAGAGCTGTCTGCAGGTCAGCCGAATTACCGGTGATCTATCCCAGGTTGGCGGTGAATTCGCCAAACTATTGACCTACGATTTTGCGCCCACTCTCACCTCGCTTATGCTGGCGACTCGAGTGGGTGCGGGCATTGCTGCCGAGATCGGGTCCATGAAAGTGACCGAACAGATCGACGCACTGCGCATGTGCGGGGTGCGACCGATCGACTATTTGATCGTACCTCGTTTTGTCGCCGCGCTGGTCATGACCGTGGTGCTCAGCATATGGGGCGCGGTATTTTCGTTCGCGGCCGGAGCTCTGACCGCGTGGTCGTCGTTCGAGGTCAATCCCCGGGTCTTTTTTAACCTCGATGCGATCAACTATACCCATCTAACGCTTGGGCTCATCAAGGCTGTGACCTACGGAATGGCCATTCCGGTCATTTCGGGTTTTTGCGGTTTGCGCGCCCGGGGCAGCTCGGAAGGAGTCGGCTGGGCCACCACGGCTGCTGTCATCGGCAGTTCATTTGCGGTCATCGCACTGGATTTTATCATCTCGGCAGCGGCCTATATCACGGTCGGGGCCAGTTTATGAGTGGTCAGGTCATGACAGCCATGTATTCGGCATATGTACTGTATGTGGTGGCCGACGGGATGGCGCACCACCGATCGGACGATCGTCGATGATCGAATTCAAGGCAGTGTACAAGTCGTTTGGCGACAAGGAGGTTTTATGCGGCATCGACCTGTTCATCGAGCGCGGCGAGATCCTGTTCATCATCGGCACCTCTGGGGTGGGCAAGTCGGTCACCATCAAGCATCTGGTCGGCCTGTTGCGGGCTGACCGCGGCGAGATCTGGTTTGACGGGCAGCGCATCGACCAGCTCACCGAGCGCGAATTCTATGCCGTCCGCGAGCGCATCGGCATGGTATTTCAGCACTCCACGTTATTCGACTCGATGACCCTGGCTGAAAATGTCGCCCTGCCGTTGCGCAAGCACAAGCATCTGCGCCAGCGGGTCGCGCTCGCCCAGGCCCGGCAGCGGCTCGAACAGGTCCACATGGAGGATTTTGCCGACGCATACCCGGCCCAGCTCGGCGACGGATTGCGCAAGCGGGCAGCCATCGCGCGCACCCTGGCGCTCGATCCCGAGGTTGTTTTGCTCGACGAGCCGACCACGGGTCTCGATCCAGTATCGGCTCGCCGGGTCGACAAGCTCATTCGCGAGCTATCGGAAACTGTGGGGCTCACTGCGGTGGTGGTTTCTCACGACCTGGACTCGATCTTTGCGATTGCCGATCGCATTGCTTTTCTCTATCGCGGCAAAGTGCATGGCCTGGGCAGGCCGGACGACTTTCGCCAATCGGACGATCCGGTGGTGCAGCAATTCATCAACGGCCGCTCGTCGGGTCCGCTCGAAACCCCTGGATTTTGAATTCTACCGGCGGGCGAAGATGGTTACTCATCAGGGCCGTTCAAAATCTCTGAATTCTGCGTTCTACCAGGGTAAATTGCAATTGTAGATTCGATACGACAGAAAGAAAGACAACGTTCGGTTCTTGAGGGTCGTTGTGGACACCGAATCATCGATATCGATCAAACTGCGTTCGCAGCGGGCGTCCAGCCGCAGCTCGCCTTTGATCGGGAATGATGATGCAATGCCTGCGCCCGCGCCGAAAGTGTCAGCCTCGACATCAGTGCGGCCATCCTCATGCGGACGATTGCTCAGGCACTGGGAAATAAGGAGCAAGCCAGCATTTTGAGTAAACAGGATGCTTCGACTCAGGAAGCGACGCTTGCTCTCATGGCTCTGCAGCCCTTTGTTCTCTTGATCGATGACGCGGACGCCCTCGCGACCCGCGACGAGCTGTATAAAGAACGAGGCCTCACATCGGTATTCTGAACGATGCACGCAAGGTTTGGGTAGGCCGCTTTGGAGTTCACCGCCGCCAACAAACTGCTGGAGCGTGCTGGACCAGAATACCGAGGCGCTCGACTGCGGTCCGCTCTCAAGGAATGATATTCCTTCCACCTTATGTGTTTGATGCCTGAATCCTATTTCTATTGGCGAGCCAGACACGCTGGTGGCCCGGTCGCGATCAGCCGATCAGAAAATCAGTCGGCCGCGAATCTCGGCCGCCGGGGCGGCAATGACCTCGACCAGGATCAGATGCTCGCCAGCATACGAGGCTGCCGAGGATGCCGCGGCCTCGACATCGTGCAGCTCACCGGTCATGGTGAAAAACGCCTTGCCGGCAATGCCCACGGCCAGGCGCATATCCCGCAGTACCACGGCAGCAGTTTTGGCCGCGGCATCGGCTGCACCCACTGCCGCGCACACCGTGGCAGTTTCGACAATGGCAACCGCCAACTCGTCGCTGTCCCAGCCAGTGACCTCGACCGGACGGTCGAGCAGAGGCCACAGCTGCTCGTCGGCAAAGGGCAGCTCGAGCGAGTCGATGAGCCGTTCGGCCGCGCTGTGGCGGGCCACCCGCATGGACTCTTCGACCTCGGCAACCTCGCCGCGCATCACGACCAGGTGCTTGCCGCTCGACACCGGGCGAGACATGAGCAAGAGCGATGGCGCCTGCTTGACCGCAGCATCGCTCACCACCACACCCCGGGCGATCGACGATAGCTCGACAATGCCCAGAGCAGGCGGATACTCGGCCGAATCGCTGGCCGAATCGCCGGCGTCATCGGCGGGTCCACCGGCCGGGGCCAGACGGTCTTTTTGTCCGCTCGTCGACGTTGTCTTGCCCCCCATGGCCTCACACAAAGCGGAACGCGTCTTTGAGCGTGCAGCGGCGCTCGCGCGTGAAGTGCATGGCCGTGGTCAATCCCTCGCCAGTCGGGCTGGCAATGGTAAATGACGTATACCCCTCGCCGGCCAAACCGAGCCCGGCCAGATTGCAGTCGTTCTTGACAAAGATCGAGGTATTGCACACCCGAGCCATGGCCGACATCGACTCGATATTGGTCGAGTGCATCACTGCAGTGTGGCAAAAACCGTGCTCGACCCGCACGGCCGTGGCAATGGCCTCGGCCACATCGCGCACCCGGACCATGCCGATGACCGGCATGAGCAGCTCGTGCTGGACAAATGGATGACCCTCGTCCACCTGACACAACAGCAGGCGCAGATCCGGGCCGTACCCGCGCAGGCCGATCTGTTCCGCGATCACCGAAGCGTCCTTGCCGACCCACTGCTTGTCGGTGTGATCGCCGTCGAGAATCACCCGCTCGAGTGCGCGCACCTGGCTGTCATCGAGCAAGAGACAGCCCTTTTGGCTCAGCCGCCGGGTCAGCTCGTCGGCGATCGAGGCCACGGCCACGATCTCTTTTTCGGCCGTGCAAATGATGTTGTTGTCGATCGACGCACCCTTCACAATGGCCGCTGCAGCCCGCTCGAGATCAGCCGTCTCGTCGACCACCGCGGGTGGATTGCCCGGCCCGGCGGCGATGGTTTTTTTGCCCGAACTCATGGCCTGGCGCACCACGGCACCGCCGCCGGTCACAACCACCAGACGGATATTCGGATGCTTCATGAGCGCCTGGGCACTCTCGATGGTCGGCCCGGCGACACTGGTCAGCACATCCCGCGGCCCGCCGGCCGAGAGTATGGCCTGGTTGAGAAGATGTACGAACCAGTTGCATACCCCGGCCGCCGCTGGATGCACATTAAACACCACCGCGTTGCCACCGGCGACCATGCCGATCGCATTGCACAGAATGGTCTCGGTCGGATTGGTACACGGAGTGATGGACAGGATCACGCCATAGGGGGCGCGTTCGACCAGCATCAGGCCGTCGTCGCCAGTATACGCCCGGGGCTGGAGGATTTCTGGCCCCGGTGTCTTGTCGGCAACCAGCGTGTTTTTGCCCCGCTTGTCCTCGACCCGACCCAACCCGGTCTCGGCCACTGCGTATTCGCACAGCTTGTCCAGATTGGCGTGGGTGACCCGGCGCATGGCCCCGATCATGGCGCGCCG
The DNA here is from genome assembly GCA_022360315.1 of Pseudomonadota bacterium. Lineage (GTDB taxonomy): Bacteria > Myxococcota_A > Polyangia > Haliangiales > Haliangiaceae > JAKSDA01. Next base: position 22,992 of record JAKSDA010000555.1, on the reverse strand, counting down.
AATGGCCAGAGGCAGTTTTTCGTTGGCCTCAAAACCGCGCCGCGCAGCTTGCACCGCACTGTCCGGATCGTCGTAAACACCCAGGGTGGCCCGGGGAATGGCCGAAACTCCAGCCGCTACTGTGTGCAATGCGGCCGAATGGACCCCGGGCCCGACCGGTGGCGCAGTAGCCAGACCGCTTTCAGTGAGCCGCTCCAGGACCCGCTCCACGATCTCGGCAATGCGCGCTTCGTCCAGCCGGGCCACTCGCTCAATCCTTTACGTAGCGTGTTTCGCCCAAAACTTCGACCTGGTCCACAATGGCCATGATCGTGGCGTCGACCGGCCGGTTGTTGGTGAGCTCGGTCTGCCGGGCCGAACTGCCCGAGGCGTAGAGCACCACCTCGCCAATGCCCGCACCCACCGCATCGGCCGCGATCACCGTGGCACCCGACGGCGTGCCGTCGACCTCGCACGCGCGCACCACGAGCAGCTTGAGCCCCTCCAGCGTGGGCTCTTTGCGCGAGGCGACCAGGGTGCCGACCACTTTGCCGAGCAGCATGCCAACTCCCCTGCCGGCTACTCGTTGCCCGTGCTCTCGCGCCGCGACGGTTGCCGGCCGAGCGGCAACACCGCGTCGATGTTGACATGGGGGCGCGGAATCACATGGACCGAGATGACCTCGCCGACCCGCTCGGCAGCCCGCTGCCCGGCCTCGGTCGCTGCCTTGACCGCAGCGACATCGCCGCGCACCACAGCTGTCACATACCCGCCTCCGGTCTTTTCGTAGCCGACCAGCTCGACCTTGGCCGCCTTGACCATGGCGTCGGATGCCTCGACCATGCCGACGAATCCTCTGACTTCAATCATTCCCAGGGCGTCAGCCATTTGCGTCTCTCCGCTTCTCGATTGGGCGCTGTTTGGGTGAAATGGTTGGGTACCAAATGGATATATAACTGGTTATCGACTTGCTGGCCGCCGATCTGTGCTGCTGATCCATGGTTGCCACCGGCCTAGCGATCGACGAATTTCTCCGGTTCGACGCCGGACACGCCGTGGATGGCCGCGATGGCCGCGCCGGCTGCAGCATCGATCTCGGCCTCGGGCCCGGCCAGATAAAGGCGTCCAAACGCACCGTATGGACGCACATTGACCAGGTGAATATGCGCGGCTTTTTCGGCCTCGTTGGCGGCCAGGACCACGTAGCCGGCCGGCTGGGTTTCGAAAATAAACAGCGAGTCACCGGGCAGGACCATCATGCCCTGCGAGTTGCGGTTGATGATTTGAGTCTGATATGCCTCGACCGCGCGGATGATCTGATTGGTCATGACCTGGGGCTTGAGCCGGCCCTCTTCGCTGAGTTCGAGCCGGTCGAGAATGGTCGCCCCGGCCGACAGCACTTCGCCCTTGTCGTGGTCGTGCACTTCGAGCAGACCGTAGGCCCGTTCGACCACCTGGACTGCCGGTTGCACGGTGGTGGCCTTGAGTGCAGCATCGGTGACCTGGTTGATGGCAATGCCCGGAGCGATCTCGACCCACAGTGACGCCTGCCCGGGCACGGGCAGAAATCCCCGCGCTGTCTTGCCGATGAACGTGGCCAGTTGGGGCTGCAGCGCGTCGAGAAAGGTGTAGGTGCGCAAGGTGATGGCCATGACCGGAACGGCACCCTATCACGCTGAATCGACAGCGGTAAAGGCTCGGTGCCGGGGTGTTTCGGCGACCCCATCGCATTGACACGACCGGTTCGTGGCCGCACTCTCCTCGAGCCTGGAATACCCCGGCCGACCGGGCAGTTCGACCCAGTGTCCAGGAACCACTGTGAGCGGATCATGAAGCACATATCGAAGTTCTTCCTTATGTCAATGGGGATCGCCTCGGCCATCGCGGTCAACTGGGGCGCAGCAATGGCGCAACAATCGGGCAGTGACCAGCCTCGATCGGATCAACCTGCCGACGCCGATGGCAACGCCGGGGCCAAGACCGTGAGCCTCGGCGAGGTACTGCAAGTTGCCGTGCGGCAAGATCCCGCGCTGCAGAAAGCCGCCATCGACGTCGATATTGCCGAGGCAGCTGTGGTCGAATCCTCTGGCGTGCACGATTGGGTGCTCGATGCCAGTGGCAGCTGGGTCAAGTCGCGCTCGCAGGGAATCGATGGCAGCCTCGGCGTGCCGGTCAAGTCAGAGGTCGACACCTACAATATCTCGGCCGATATCAGCCGGTTCTTCGGCATTGGCGGGACTCTCTCACTGCATGCCGACGCCGGATACCGCGATCTGTCCACCGAGGTAGAAGGTCTTGGCGAGAACAACAGCCAGAGCTATAGCACCAATGTCAGCGCCACGTACAACCAAGCTCTTTTGCGCGGCCGCGGTGAGGACAACGCCCGCGCGGCGCAAATGAAGGCCGCGATCAATCGGGACGCCACCTGGCTGGCCCAGCGCAGCCAGGCGACCACCACGGTCCGTCTGGTTGTCGACGGCTACTGGGACCTCGCCCTGGCCCTGCGCGAACTCGAGATCAGCCAAAACAGTCTGAACCTGGCACAGGAACGGCTGCGCAACACCCGCGCAGCCATCTCGGCCGGCTCGGTAGCCGCCACCGAGGCCCTGGCTGTCGAACAGACCATCGCTCTGCGCCAGGAAGAAGTGCTCCTCGCCGAACTGGCCATCGCCCAGCGTTCGCTCGACCTGCGCCGGCGCTCCGGGCTGGAAATCGGGCCTGGAGAGATCGAGCTCTCGACCAGTACTCCACTCGCTCTCACCCCCAAGTCGTTCCGCATCGATGCCCTGCTCACCCGGGCCTACGCTCGCAGCCCGCAGATCGCCCAGCTCGAAACGCTGCAAAAAGGCGCTCAGATCGAAGTTGAGGTCACGGAAAACGGCCTTTTGCCCCAGCTCGATCTGGCTGTTTCGGCCGGATCAGGCGGCTCGGATGAAAGTGCGAGCGAGACCTTGAGCCAGACTGCGACCCTGGACAATCCCACCATTTCGGCCACTCTCACCCTGCGCCACGCCTTTGGCAACCGCGCGGCCAACGGAGCTCACCGGCGCGCCCGCAGCGATCTGTTCAGGCAAAAAGTAGACCTCGCCGACGTCAAGGCGCAGATCGCCTCGTCGCTGGTCCTGGCGGTCAAGCAAGCCCGGGTCGCGGAACAGCGCGTGGCACTGAGTCAGCGGGCTATCGAACTGGCCGACAAGAACATCGAGGCCGAAAAGGCCCGCTTTGAACTCGGCCGGGCCACCAACTTCGACGTCCTGCAGCGCCAGGACGAGCTCAAGCAGGCCCAGGTGCGCAAGGCCCGCGCGACTGTCGACTATCTCCGCGCAGTCGCCGCCATCGATGCCATCACTGGCGATATTTTGACCAAATACGGCATCAAACTCGACGCCGAGTAACCCCGCGCTCGGCTCTGGACCCCTAAAGCAGCAAAAAGTTACTGTTTTTCGCCGGTTACAAAGGGTGCTCGGTGATTTTTTGCTTGATTCAGTACTAGGGTGAGTTTTTTGACTACTTTCGGCGAATTTGACTACTTTCGGCGAAAATGACCGACTTGGGACAAAACGGGACCAAAGTCGCCCGGCTGTCCAACCAGATGAACTTGGTTTATGATGATCTGATCATGGATTATGTGTTGCGCGGAAAGGTACTCCTGGCGGAGATCCCCAGGTTATCGGCCGAGGACGCGGAGACCGAAGAGAACCCATGGGGTGAGATCGTCGCCGACTACCACGAGCTGATCAACACGATGCAGTCGCCAACTCCACCAAAGCGTGCAGACAGATCAATTTGGCGACCCTGCCATGGATGCGGCGCGGATACTCCGGTCTATCGCGATCTGCGGGTGCGGCTGCACGAGGGGGCGCGCATCGTGGAGGAAACCGGGACCATTTCCTACGTGTGTCCCCGATGCTCTGCGACCCAGGTGGGCGTGCCGCCCGACCCGGACCTGTTCGACAAACAAGATAAATGTCACGCCTGCGAGAAAGACCTGGGCAGTGAAGCGGCCTGTCGCGGCTGTGGCATGCCGCGCGGCTGGGCGCTGGTATCGTGCCCGTATTGCGGCAATCGCCAGTCTGTGTTCGCTCCCCATCTGGGCAGCGGGTGTGACCTCTTCACTCTCGACTGCGTCTCGTGCGAGGCTCATTTTGTGAGCACCTGCGTCTGTTAAAACCCCCCTGCGCAGGGTCTCGGCACTCCCGCATTGAAACAACCGGCGTCGATCGAATGGCCGGCGGCAATTGTGACCGTGAATGACCGACCCGATAATGTCACGATTAAACAGAAACGCATTGATTGTGCATCCTGGAGATCGCAGTGCGTCAACTTATCATCGTTCCCATCGTTCACGGAGAAGAGGATACCGGCTCGCTCAGAGCCGAGGTCGATCGAGCATTTCGGCGTCGCCTGGGCAAATATAAGCTGGACGCCCACAAGCGGGCAATTCGCGACTTCTGGAGCCGCGTCGGACAGCTCGTGCAAGAACGCGATTTCGACGCCGCTTCGGTGCTGATCTATCAAGACGGGCTGCCGGTGTGTGGCCGTGAGCTCGAAATGGTCCGCGAGCTCGCCGCCAGCGGCAGTCAGAATCACCAGATCGTGGCAAACATGGTCGATCGGGGCGCCTCGATCGTCGGAACCGAGGATCCGTCGCTCATCGTACAAGAGTTGCAGCGCATCAAGAAACAGATCAGCGCTCGCCCTCACGCACCGCGACGAGCAGCCCCGTCTTCTCGCGCGGCGATCGCAAAGTCGCTCGAGCCGCGCGATCGGTTTATCGCCGCGCGCATCGACCAAACTCTCAACCACGGGCAAATCGGCTTGCTCTTTATCGGACTCATGCACGATGTTCGCCCGCACTTGCCTGCCGACATCGAGGTCGAGTACCTCATCGAGCCAACCGCTGTACTCCAGATGACCGCATCTTGACCGATCAGCCGATCGCGGTGGCTCGGCCGATGCCTGTGCGCGGGTATTTTTTTCCCGCCAGCCCTCAGGTTTTTTCGACCTTGTCCGGTTCAAGGTGAGAACTCCACAAAGCGTTGATCAGCCTACAAATGAGGTGAGGTATGTCCAAAGAAAGCGGATCGTTTGGCAATGTCTTCAAAGGGTTAAGCGAATTGGTCGATCGGCTCAGCGACCTGAGCGACAAGGCCAGCGAGCTGTCCAATAACGGCGAGTTTTCCGACGAAAAGCGAGGTATCCGGGGAGTCTATGGATTCTCGGTCAAGATGGGGCTCGGCGAGTCGGGCGGAATGACTGTCGAGCCGTTTGGCAATGTTCGCCGAGACCAGACCACGAACGAGACAACGGTCAGCGAAGTGCGCGAACCGCTGGTCGATGTCTTCGAGGAAGACGATCACATGTCGGTGATCGCCGAGATGCCCGGAGTTGGCCCCGGGGACATCAAGCTCGACGTCGACGGCGACATTCTGTCGATCTCTGCGGCCATGCCGGACAGAAAGTACCGCAAAGAAGTGCTGCTCCCGCGCTCGGTGTCCACGGATCAGCGCGAGATCAGCTGCAACAACGGCATCGTGGCAATCAAACTGCGCTAGCGCTCGAGGCACTCATGGACAATTCCACCACGGCTGATCCCACCGCGATCGAACTCAGGATTACCGAGGCCTCGGTCAAGGACGTGGGCCGGGCGCTGGTTCGTATCGATCCCAAAGATCTCGGCCGGCTGGGTCTGCAGGTCGGCGATACGGTGCAGCTGCACGGAAAGCGCCAGACCGTCGCCAAGGCCATGCCCGCCCATCGTCAGCACCGCGGACAGGTCAAGATCCAGATGGATGGAATTACCCGCGAGAATGTGGGTCTCGGTTTGGGCGAGCAGGTGCGCGTGCAACCCATCAAGGTCGCCACGGCAGAGACGGTCAGATTGGCCCCTCTGAACATCACACCGCGCAAACGCGATCTCGAGTACATCGGCAGTTTGCTCGATGGCCTGCCGATTACCAAGGGCGACCGAATTCGGGCCACTCTGTTCGCCAACCGATCGGCAGAATTCGTGGTCGAGGGCATCAGTCCCAGGGGACCGGCTCTGATCGCACCGACTACCGAGCTCACTATCGCGGCACGGCCGGCCGGCAACAACGGACACTCGGACATGCGCCGCGAGGCACCCTCGTACGAGGATATCGGCGGTCTCGGCAAACAGGTCCACCGCATTCGCGAGATGATCGAGCTGCCGCTGCGTTATCCCGAAGTGTTCGAGCGGCTGGGTATTTCTGCGCCCAAGGGGGTCTTGCTCTACGGCCCGCCGGGCTCGGGCAAGACCCTCATCGCCCGGACCATCGCCCACGAAACCGAGGCCGGCTTTTTCTCGATCAACGGTCCCGAAATCATCCACAAGTTCTACGGCGAGAGCGAAGCGCATCTGCGCAAGGTGTTCGAAGAGGCCGGGCGCAAGGGGCCGAGCATCATTTTTCTCGACGAGATCGATGCCATTGCGCCGCAGCGCGAACGGGTGGTCGGCGACGTGGAAAAGCGAGTGGTGGCCCAGCTGCTCGCCCTGATGGATGGCCTGAACCAGCGCCAGAACGTCATTGTCATCGCGGCGACAAACTTGCCCAACTCGATCGATCCAGCCCTGCGCCGGCCCGGTCGCTTCGATCGCGAGATCGCCATTCCCATCCCGGATCGGCACGGCCGCCGCGAGATTCTCGATGTGCACAGCCGCGGCATGCCGCTGGCCAGCGACGTCGACGTCGATCGACTGGCCCGTATGACGCACGGCTTTGTCGGCGCCGATCTCGAAGCTCTGTGCCGCGAGTCGGCCATGCTCTGCCTGCGCCGGATCATGGACGATATCGACTTTGCCCGGACCAGCATTCCCTACGAGCAACTGCTCGGGCTGGAAGTCACCATGAGCGACTTCACCACGGCTCTGCAGGAAATCGAGCCGTCGGCCATTCGCGAGGTGTTCGTGGAAGTGCCCGACGTGCGCTGGACCGATATCGGCGGCCTGGGCCCGGTCAAAGACACCCTGATCGAAGCGGTCGAATGGCCGCTCAAATATCCCGAGTTGCTCAGGCAAAGCGGTGCCCGGCCGGTCAAGGGCGCGCTTCTCGAAGGACCGCCCGGGTGCGGCAAGACTCTCCTGGCCAAGGCATTGGCCACCGAGAGTGGCGTCAACTTCATCTCGATCAAGGGTCCATCCCTGATGTCCAAATTTGTCGGCGAGTCGGAAAAAGCTGTGCGCGACGTGTTTCGCAAGGCCAGGCAGGCGGCACCGTGTATCGTGTTCTTCGACGAGATCGATGCGCTTTTTCCCATGCGCGGCCATGGCGGCGGCGATTCTGGCGTCTCGGATCGGGTCAGTGCGCAGATCCTCACCGAACTCGACGGAGTGGAAGACCTGCGCGGCGTGATGATCCTGGGCGCCACCAATCGAGCCGACCTGCTCGATCCGGCCCTGTTGCGACCCGGACGCTTCGACCTGGTCATCGAGATTCCTCTGCCCGATGCGGTGGGTCGCCACGAGATCATCGATATTCATGTGCGCAACAAGCCCATCGTATCCGGGGTCGATCTGCACGGGCTGGCCGACCAATGCGATGGCATGAGTGGAGCAGAGATCGCCGAGATCTGTCAGCACGCAGCCATGCGCGCCCTGCGTCGGGCGATTTCGTCCATTGACGACGACACCGGACATGACGAATCTTCCGAAAGGACCCGGGCGCAGCCCGAGGTTGCGATCAACCGGGACGATTTCGCCCATGCCCACAATGTCGTCACGACCCGATTGGGAGAGCCATGAACCATATGTCTAGTCATGTATCCGAGCATGGAACGGGTTTCCGGTCTGGCCACGTATCTGGCCGGGTTTCCGAAAGCGCCGATGGCCTCAAACTGTACTGCTTCGCACGTCCCGAGGCTGTGGCTCTGTTTCGCAATGAGCAGATCACCACGGCGATCCACTCCATCGGGTATCGGGACGTGATCTCCATCGCCGAGCGGGTTTCTCTGCGCGAGTGGGTCGGCCCCGAGAGTGAAGCGAAACTGAACGATCTGTCCTGGGTGGGTCCCCGGGCCGTTCGCCACGATCAGATCATCCGCGCAGTCATGGAGTTTTCGCCGGTTTTCCCGGCCGATTTCGGTGCCCTCTTTTCATCGCCGAGCGCGCTCGGGCGGTATGTGAGAGACCATTTCGACGAGATCTCGACCTTTCTCGACTTCGTGGCCGACAAGGAGGAGTGGGCGCTCAAGGGATTGCTCGACCGGCAAGCCGTGCAATCGGCTCTGGCGTCGAGCGATGAGCGCATGGCCCGTTTGCCGGCGTCGTCGGGAGCGCGCTATTTGCTCGAAAAGAAAATCCACCGGGACGCGCACAAGAAAGTCGGTTCGTTCGTGGCTGGAAAACGCGCCCAACTGGTCGACGCCCTGGCCGGCGTCGCCCGTGATCACAAGGTATTGCGAGGGCAATCCAGGGCCGCCGGAGGACGGGATAAAGACGTGGCGATCAATGTGGCATTTTTGCTCGCCGGAAGCGATCGCGGTGAGTTCCTCCGCTGTGTCGACGCCCTGGCACCTTCACTGAAAGCCTGTGGAATCGAACTCGAATCGGTGGGGCCGCTGCCGCCCTATCGCTTTCGCCCCGATTGGGGCGAGGACGGCCATGAATGATTGCTCGCTGCTTTACTGCATTGTCGATTCGTCGGTCCACTCAAGGACATTGCTCGGCATCGGCAATCGACCGGTTGCCATTGTCCGGCATCGCGAACTCGGCGCTGCTGTGTCTTATCTGGACAGCAGTGACAGTCTGTCCATGCCACCGACTGTCGAGGCAGTTCGCGCATTCGACCGGGTGGTCACCACGCTGAGCAACAAGGGCGCGGTCATACCGGTCCGCTATGGCTGCCTGCTCGGCACACTCGAGGTTCTGTCCACTCGATATGGCGAATTCACCCGCCGCCTGGACGAACTGCGCGACCGGGTCGAAATGGCAATCCGAATTCTGTTGCCGCCCGTGGATGTTTCCCATGCCCAGGCGGCAGAGAAACCCACTTCTATAACCACCTCGATACCTACTTCGGCAAGCGGTTCGATGAGTCCTTCGGCAAGTGGTTCGATGAGTTCTTCGGCACGTGGTTCGATGAGTTCTTCGGCACGTGGTTCGGGAACTGCATCTGCGTCGGGGCCGGGGCGGGCGTTTTTGGAGGCGCGCCGGCGCCATCACGCCGGGCAGGACTGGCTGGTCCGGCGAGCCGAGTCCATTGCAGACAAGGTTTCCCGTAACTTCTCGGCGCTTGCTGTGCGCTCCAGGACCGAGTTCTCGGCAACGCCAAAGCCGCCTTATCGGTGCCCCACGCTGTCCGTCTACTTTCTGGTCGAACGGGCCAGCGTGCCGGCCTTTCGCCAAACATTTCGCGGGATGGGCCGCGATGACGAGTACAAGGTGCTGCTCAGCGGTCCCTGGCCGCCGTACAATTTTGCCGCGCTGACCGACCCGGTCACGTGTTGAGACGGGCGAGTTCGGCCTGGAGCTGGGCAATGCGCTGTTGTTTTTGCGCCTGGCTCATCGATGGGGCCTGGCTCGCCGGGCCGGGGTCGCTCAGCTCCGCTACCCGGCTGGCAGCGGCTATGGCCCGGCCCTCGTCACCGGCACAGGTTTGCCCGGCCAGCGACGAAAAATTGGGATTTTTGGCCCACCAGTCCATGCCCATTTCGATGGCCTTGTCCACCGAGCAGATGACCAGACGGATCTGGATGGTGAGAAGCTCGATGTCGACCAGCTTGACCCGAATGTCGCCAGCGATCACGATGCCCTGATCGAGAACACGCTCGAGTACGTCGGCCAGCGTCGACGAGTCGGTAGCGTGCGAAATCCTGTGTGATGAGCTCATGCGTTCCTCGCTGTCAAAGCAGTTTGCCGAGCGGCCCGAGGTCGAGGTTGAGCTCGTCTTCGCGGAGCCCGAATTCTCGACGCAGCCGGTCGATCATCTCGGCTTGATGCCATAGGGCTGTGCCCAGTCGTTCGATCTCTTCGTCGCTCAGTGTGCCGCTGTCCATGCGGCGAATGGCTTGCTTTTCCAGAAGCTCGTGGATCAGCTTGACCAGGGTGAGGACCAGCTGACCGAGCCCGTTTTTCGCCTGATCATCGGCCACATCCAGCCGCCCGACCAGGCTGGACGGCTGATCCATGACCTGGACAAATGCGTCCGGGTCCGAAGTTTCTATTTCTATCGACGTGTCCATCGACATCGGTGAGCCAACGTGCTGCAGGGTTTGCTCCTGAGCCTCGGTCATGGTGACACCTGCCGGTTCAGGATCCGGTATCGTCGGCCGATCAATCATGCAGGACGCCAATCGCATGGGCTTTTTCTGCCGAGCAGAGCAATAGATCGAATCCTAGATACACCAGATCGATTCCGGCCACAGATAATACTATATCGCCCCGGACTGCCGCTCCCTTGTTGAGAACTCGGTCCAGGACTTCGCACAAAGCGATCGGTTCGTCTTCGCCGACGTTGTCGAGCCAGGTAGATTGCTCCGGTCCATCAATATTCATACCGGCACTCCTTGCTGTGGTGCTTCTGACCCAAATCACTCAGGTGCGGTACCCTCTTGCTCACACCTGAGATTCGCGCCGCCCGCGCGATACTCTACAATTCAATGAGATCGCAACCAACCCAGCATATGCGAATCGGTGTCCGCGCCAGCTGACCCGGTTGCCGTCTCGCGCTAGTCCGGCTCGCCGTCTAGCTCGTCGAGACGATCGAGAATTCGGTCTTCTTCGCGGTCGAATACCTCTTCCGAGATCTCGCCCGCCTCGAGCTTGCTGTAAAGCTGGCGCAAATCGCCCTTCAGAGCGGCGCTCTCGTTTTCCCGATCTTGCTCGACCGCATCGGCGACCTCCTGAAACACTAGCATCAGTCCGCGCAACAACATGGTCACACCACCTCGTTGATGTGGTTGCTTTGCAGATCGAGATGGACAAAGCTATACGGCGGCCATGGGCCGCTGTAGTCGAACGAGTAATGCTGGTCAAAATGGCTGGCCGCTGCGACCACCGCCTCTTCGAATTCCTCGTGCTGGGCCTGGGGCACCAGACATGACAGGTTCATCACTTCACGTTCATCCTGAATCCCGTTGCGCTCGATGGTCACACCGCGTTCGGTCAATACTTGCTTTACCACCGCGAGTGAGCGCTCCCGATCTTCCTCGAGCAGGCTTTCGAACGCCTTGCCGACCTCGATCATCTCAGCTCGGGTGGGCTGATTTCCAGCTCCCCACAATCGGTCTCGCATCTCCCGCAACTCGGAGTGGCGATGGACCAGATATTCAAACACATTGGGCACGTCCCAGTTGACCCGCAGGGTCATCTCGACCTTGTCGCCGACCCGCTCCAGTTCGCCACACAACTCGTCCTGGTGGCGGAACAAAAGCCCGCGAATGGCCTCGGCGCTGTCGGCGACCACGCCAAATGACACCGGCAAGACGGCGCGCTCCTCCATCAGTTTTTGCAGCACTCTCTGATGAGCCGTGACGTGGCGGCGCTTGGGTTTGATTCGCTTGAGCCCGGTCTCGCTCACCACCGCGGATAGCGGTCCCTCGGTGATGGTGCCAACCCGTGCCCCGTCGATCCCCATGTCGCCAAAGGTCGCTTCGTCTGCCCTGGGGATCACGGCATACAAATATTGCCCCGATCTGGTGGTTTCGTTTGTCTCCATCTGTGCCCCTCAGTGGATGATCTGGTTTGCGTATCTCAATATCGGATGCAGAATGCTTCGCTGATCGCGCGGGTTGGCGTTTTTTCGCCAGCCCCTGATAATGAGATACCCGCTTCTTGGAGCAATTGACAGATCGATTCTTTCTCGGCGTCGATTTCGGCAAATCGCTCTTCGATCACGCGTATTCGCTCCAGTGCACTTGTGCGTTCCTGATTGCGACGGGCCCGTTCGAGTTCGAGACTGGCCAGACGCAAGAGAAGCTCATGGGGCATTCTGGATTTTCCAAACCGGCCCGACATGGTCCGGATATCTGCTACACCACGCAGTCGTGCTACCTGTTTCTTCATGAGAATGCTCCGTTCAGGTGATCGGGCATCGGCGCGTCGGCTGAAGGGCCGGTGTACTGTTTGCAGACTTCCTGCACCACTTGGTCGATCTGAGTCGATACAGTGTGGCCGGCCCGGGTCACCCGCGCTACGTCCCGGCCCAGGACATCGCGACACGCCCAGCGGAACCGCTCATCGTGCCAGCCAACCTGCGCGTCCATACTGGTCATGACCGCGCCAATGGTGATCGCGGCCCGAATGGTCGGGCGCGAATTCTTGCCTTCATCGCCGCGCATGCGCCTGACAATATCGGTGATGACTTCGGCGTCCCGGCGCGATCGACCGGTTTTGGCCACGACGATCTGGATCTCGGATTCGCGGTCGTAGTGATCGAGATGAATCGTGATCATGCGGTCCATGAGGGCGTCCTGCGCCTTGTGGACACCGGCGTACTCGTCTGGATTCGACGTGAAGATGATTCGGAAACCGGGATGGACCGGGACATAGCCCTTGCGCCCGCCGTGGCCCTTGGGCAAGTTCAACACGCCTTCGGCCAGCACCGAGAGTAGCACGTTGTTGGCTTCGGGCCGCGATCGGTTGAACTCGTCGTAGATGAGAGTATACCCATGTTGACACGCCGATGTCAGTTTGTTGTCCACCCACATCGTCTTGGCTTCCTCTTCAACTTTGACGACAGAATGGATAAAATTGTCGACGACTTTCGAGTGGCGAAACCCATCGCTCTTGCCGACCAGATTGGAGCTGCCGAATTCGGCGTCTCCATGCATCAATACCACGGGAACATCTAGCTGGACGGCGAGATGGAATGCGAGACTGGTTTTGCCGACACCGGCGGGTCCGGCAAAATGGATGGGAAAGCCGGCTTTTAAATAGGCCAGTGCGCGCTGGTTTACCTTCTGTACGTGTGGAGTGGATACAAAACTCTGGCTGGGTTCGACCTTGATCGCGTGACCCATCACCGAGTCAGGTGATGTTGCCACTGCATTCGGCATGGTTTGAGACATCAAGAGCCCCCTGTCCTGAAAATGGATTTAATTCGTGCTTCAGTCAGTTACAGCCGCACTGGCTTGTGCGGGCATCTTGCCGTCAGTCGGCACAGTGGCCCGGGCAGCCTGGTCGGCTCCGGCCGCCCTGGTGGCTTTCAACGACGGCGAATTGCGCCGCGATTTGGTCGTTTTGGCGCCTTTGTCGGCCCTGGCCGATTCTGCTCCACGGTTCTCCGCGGCATCGGCAGAGCCCCACATGAATGCCAGGAAGTCAGCCCGTTGCTTATGGCGCTCGCCGCGCTCTTGTGCTGCTCGGTCGTGCAACATGGATGCGCGTCGTTGGCGCTGCTCGGAAAGATGGCGAACAGCCGCCATCATGCTGGTTTGCAATTGCGATACAAGATCACGACGCGCCGTCTGGTGCACACGTTCCTGTTCGCGACGCTCGCGCTCCTGCTCCTGACGTTCACGTTCGTGGCTGGCGAGAGTCGATTGAAGCTCGCTGGACATGGTCGAGCAGAACTCTGCTCGCAGCTCACGGGCACGCTGCGATGCTTGTTTGAGAGCGCGATTCGTTTCGCTCAGTATATGAGCCATGTGCTCGCGCCGTTGCTGGCACTCATAGCGCAACCCCGGCATATATCCCATGAGTCTATCCATTGATTCGCTGTCCTTTCTCGCACTATGCGAAGTTCGTTGATGTCCTGAATATCTGGCGGTTTCTCGGTGGCCGACGTCGGTTGAGAATCGAGACAGGCGTGTGCCAAGATGGGCCATCTCGTCATGAGATGACCCATCCCGTGTCTCACGTGTTCACGTTGCTCTGCGGTATGTCGCAGATCACGCCGGAGCAGCTGCTGTGCTGGTGAGACCGATGGCTTCGGCGTATTTGAGATAGGTGTCGACCGAGGCAATGACCACCCGAGCCTCGACCGAAAGCAACTCGATACCGACGAGCGAAACTTTGGCCCACGCGTCTACGACAATGCCCTTATCGAGAATGCGGTCGACGACTTCGGCCAGGCTGGAGGAATCGGTGGATTTACTGATTTTTGCCATGTTGTTTGTCTCCTTAAGTACCACTTGTTTGTTTGTAGTTAGTGCCGTGAATGCGACCGCATTCGCGGCGTGTTAATAACAGTTTGCTACGGGGCCCCGGTATGCTCTGCTGAGCGTGCTTGACGGCCGTGACTCGATTCAGACCTTTTTAGCAGAGTGAACTTGGAATTCGGATCCGGTGGGTAGAACTGAACATGGCGCCGGGTATTTGCCGGAATATTTTCGCCTCCGCAAACAAGACGAAAATCTGGCATTGCTGAGCGACATGTCCTGGTCGTGCCCGACAAGGCGAAATGGCTAATTCCTGACCTTGTCGGGCGATTCCGAGCCCGGTCTCCACATTCGACGTGATTGACAGTTTGTTCGTGCCCTGTGTTCCGGTCCGCTGTTGGTCGCAGTTTGCGATCGCTCGCAGTAAGAGCCGGTCCAAAAACTCTCCGCGTCGCCAGAGCGCCGATCCATCACCGCCAGCGGGCTTGCTCGTCGGTCAAATACAGCCAGTATTCTCCACTCCTCGCCCACCCACTGGCGGCGCGCCTCGTCGCGCTGGCTCGGTCCGAGTTTTTTGGACCGGCTCTAAGAAATCAACCACAAGCGAAACCGACCAAAAGACAAGTCGATTTCAATGCTCATCCTTGAGTAGGCCAACCGCTTGGTCATACCACAAGCGAAACCGACCAAAAGACAAGTCGATTTCAAGGCGGGACCGCGGCCGTGAATGGCGAACCGACCGCGAATCGGGAACGCGACCACGAATCATGACATCAGCCCATAGACGGCGAAACAGCGGCTCGGTTCCGTGATGGGGTTTCGCGTGCTATCAGCCGTCTACGACCAGGAGCTTTGTCTAGCGGCGCACTTTTTGCGCATTGTTTGTTTTTGCCGAGGGCTGGGCCAGGGAGAGATAACCGGCGACTGTCACGGTTTGGCCGTTTTTGTCCACGCCGCGATAGAGCGCGGCAACGGCCCGGGCTCTTCCGGGTACCCGGGGCAACACCGCGAAAACCTCGCCATGGTTGGCCTGTTTGATCGACACGGTCTTGCCGTAGCGGGTGCGGTTGCCGGTTTCGTCGTCCCAGAATACCTCGAATGTGCCGGCGCCGAGGTCGGCACCCGTGGAACTGGCGTGAATCTGTTTGCCCTTGCGTTCCAGCGCGATGGTTGCGCGAAATAGAAAATCGAGCAGTCCGGCGCTGTATCCAGTGACCTCTGGTAATATCACTGCGACTTGCTCGGCCATACAGTCGTCTTCTATATACCAGGATAGTGTGTTTCGCCTGAGCTGATAGTCGGCCACGCACACGCCCTGATTGTCGAGCAAGCGAGCGCCGCGTTGTTCCTGGGCAGATCGCATATCGAGCCGGGTTGACGGCGCCGGGAGTGGCCGGGCCAGATTGCCAGACAGAATTTGGCCGATCGCGCTCGATCCCGCGCCCGGACGAATCCGGATTGACCGGGGCAAGGTGTGGGACGAAAACCACCGCACGGCTGTGCGGTCGGCAAGACCACCGCGATCCCCGGCGGTGAAGAAGGCGCGCAGCGACGGGCGAGTCACGATGGTCGGTGCAGCGGGAACGCCGAGTCGCCCATAGGCCACAGCAGCGACGCGCTCGAAGCGCGAGCCGGTATCGCGAGTGTCGTTGCCGACCACGTCGAGATGCGCTGCCAGATCATCGCGAACGTGGGATGGCGAGCCCATATCCTGCAAAACGTGAAGGAGCGCGCCAGCGGCCACAAGGGCGCCAGCCACGTTTCGTTGCCGTTCGGCCGGGGTGCGCGCAGTGACCGCACTGGTGTACTGGCCAAAAAATCCCGCCAGGTTCATCGGATTGTCGGGGTGAGTCACCCATTCGATGGCGGGCATGCCCGAACGGGTGATCGAAGCGCCGGCCAGCCGGGTGTAGAGACTGTGGTGCAGTCGTTGTGCCAGTCCGCGTACTGTGGCATCGGACAGTCCCTTGCCGGTTGTGGGATCGAAAAAGTGATGAGCTGCGTGCCCCGGCGGGCTGTCGGCCAAGACCGAACCTGCAGCCAGCCAGCCCAGCGCAGTCAGGCGACCGCGGCTGTCCGGGACATATCCATGAGTGGGATTAAACGCCCGCAGAGAGACCAGTAGTTCTGGCGCATCGGCCGGGGCCACGATAAGTCCCTGGAAAAGACCCTGGTCCAGACCAAACTGGCTGTGCAGCCGGGTATGGAGTGCGGATTGCAACGCAGCTTGCTCGGTCAAGCCGGCATGGGTATTGGCCTCCCAGGCCGAGCCAGACGACGGCATGGCCGCGAGCACTAACGCGATCGCAGAGAGAAAACGTGGGTACTTCATCGGGCGACTCCCAGCGGCCAGAGTTCTTCGATGCGGCGGTGAACATGTTTGGCCAGCGAGGCCCCGATGTCGGCCGAATTGCACTGTGCTTGGCCGCAGGTGACCAGCACGACCACATTGCGCCGACTATCCAGAAACGCGGTACCAAAAATGCTGCCCTCGGTGGCGCGCAGCGAGCGGTCGGCGATCTCGTTGCGCTCCTCGGCATTGGGCAGCGAGTCGGCCAGGCCGGCATAGCGGGTTTTCGCCTCGGCGGGCTGGACCCGCCACAAGCGCACGGCCACGTCGTAATTCTCCGGCCGGCCCAGAGCTTTCAGATGCTGCGAGCTGTAGCTCGACGTATCGGGTTCGTCGCCCAGCGGGCCGGTCTCGAACTCGCCGTCAAACCCGGTGAGCTTCTTGACATCGTCGGCGGTGAGAAGCTGGGCCGCGACCAGGTAGGTTCCGGTCTGCGGGGGCAAAAGACTGGTGACTCTGCGGTTTCCCACCGGCCCAGCGCCAGTCAACTCGGCCGCAGCATCGTCGACCTCCCACGCGGTCAGCGCAGCGATCGCTGGCCCGCCGCCGATGTAGCGCAGATGGCGGGCGTGCGAGTACTCCTCGCGCCAGCGCTTCAGCTCGACGCGGTTTTTTTGCTGGGCAAAATCGCGCCGCGGACCCAGATCAGAAAAGCGCCGATCGCTGCGGTAGCCGACATATCCTTTCTTGTACACGACGAGATAGAAGTCAGTGACCCGGATCGTGCGATTGTTGGACACCTGGAGAGCCGGGATCGCGTACGCACCCGCGGCGTCGGTGTTGGTCACGTACTGCTCGAAACCGCTGGGCTGGCTCATGCCATAGCCGGTCTGCAGGGTCCAGGTCGCATAGACCAGCGCTCCGGCAACTGGCTTGCCGCTGGCGCTCTCCACGACCTCGCCCTCGAACGGTCCGCGCAGATCTCCCGGTCGGACCGAATCGGGACGGTCGCGGAACGGCGCTGTGCGCGTTGCCTGGGCCTGACAGGCAAAAAGACACAGGGCGACGACCGGAACGAGCCCGAGCCACCGACGCTCCGCGATCAAACCGCCGGACGCCCGGCCGCTTCGCTCCAAGCGACCTCTGCCTCGCATTCCTCGATACGGTGTCCGGATTGGTCGATCCGGACACTCCGCGGTGGTGGGGGCGAGCAAAAAAGCTGGGAAACTGGCCACGACTTGACCTTTTCTGAGTGTGTTTGCTACTTTGCCTGGAACCTAGCCATGCGGTCTTAGCGCATGCGGTGATTTGTTTCAATTCACGGTCGTTTCATTTCGCGGTCATCAAGTAGTAGCCGTCGCAAACTCGCAGGAATCGGATGGAGGGACGATGCCACGTTGCCCAAACTGCGGTACCGAAAGTCCACAAGGATCCCTGTTTTGTCAGAGTTGTGGCACCCAACTCGGTCCCAAACCCAATCTAGCCTTTGAGACCATGCAGGATGGTTCGGGGTTGCCCGGGGTGGTTCGCTGCTCTCGGTGCGGAACCGAAAATCCGGCGGGTATGAATTTCTGCCGCAACTGTGGCAATACCCTGGGCGCCTCGGGACGGCTCCCGGCCATGCAGGCAGAGGCTCGTCCATCGAACCTGCCAGTGTCGCCGCCAGCCGATGTGGTACCACTCCGTCCGGGCATTGTGGGGCCGGTAACGGTCGTTGACCCGGCCACACCGGTCGGGCCGCCCGCCGCACCGAGTCCGGACGCGGTACCCAGGGTAACGCCCAGTGCCATCGACGCGCCGCCTCAGATCTGTCCGTTCTGTGGCGCCCGGACCCCGGCGGGGTTTGCGTTCTGCCAGCAATGTGGCCGCAAGATCAGCACGGCCAATATCGGGCCGGGCACGGCGCGCCATCCCGGGGTAATCAGTGGCGAGACCGGGGGGGCATTGCCCGGGGCGAGCCATTCCACAGCCGCACCGGACAGCTCGAACCCGACCGGCCCGCTCGATCGCGAGGGAGTATATGGTTATGTGCCCGGCCACCCGGTCGCTCCGCTCGAGGAGCATTCTGCGCTGGGACGTCCGGATCATCAGCCCACCTCACTTCGCCTTGCTCCGCCGCCCGGCCCGGACCCGGGGGGCGATGCCCGGCCTGTGCCGCACGATGCAGAACGTGTCGGCGCGGGGGCGCGACGTTTCGATGCAGAACCGGTTGCTCGAACACCGGGCCGGGAACCGGGCGACCTCGTCTCGCCATCCGAACCCTCGCCGGCGTGGGGCCAGTTGATTTCAGTCAACAAGGATGGCTCTGACGGCCGGCGTTATACCCTGCGCGGTGATTGGGTTTTGTTTGGCCGCGGCCAGGTCGACATCGCATTCTCCGACGATCGCTTTCTGGCTCTGGAGCACGCCCGGTTCCATCCCGCGCCCGAGGGATGTTTGGTCGCGCCAGTGGATACATTAAACGGCGTTTACCTGCGCGTTTCCGATCACATGTGGCTGGACGACGGCGCGGTCATTCTTCTCGGCCGTGAAGTTGTGCGCTTTGAGCTTCTGGACGAAGAAGAGCGGCAGGCTGCGCCGTTGGTTCGCCATGGTGTGGCGCTTTTCGGCTCACCGCCTCGTCAGCCCTGGGGACGATTGGTCGAACTTTTGGCCAGTGGTGGAGTACTGGATGTACGCCATCTCAGCCAGGACATCGTGACCATCGGGCGCGAGGACGGCGACATTGTGTTTCGCGACGACGCATTTCTGTCTCGCCGTCACGCGTCGCTCACCTGGCAGGATGGTCGCTGCAGGCTCACCGATCTCGACAGCTCCAATGGAACGTTTGTGCGCCTGCGCGGTCGTACCGCCCTGCGCGCTGATGATTATCTGCGCATCGGCGATCAACTGGTTCGTTTCGAGGCAATAGAGAAGTGACGGCGATCGCGGCAGTCTCGTGCTTTCGATCTCTGTCGGGATGGGTAAAATCACAGCGGTGTACTCGGCTATACAGTGTCACCCGGCACCGTCGAAGAAACATCGTTTTCCCGGCGCTGCGCGCGATTTCCGTGTACGCTGTGCCGGTCTACTCGCATCCGCTTGGACTCGCCGGTGTCTCTCGAACGCCGTGAAACTGCATAGAACCCCGAATCGGTCGACGTTTTCAGCAAAGGGCAGGGCATGAAGTGTCCCAGGTGCGGCTTCTCACAGCAGCCCGGTGCCAGGTTCTGCGGGCAATGCCGCTACGAGCTCGCGGAACAAAACTCGCTGTTTGGCGACAAACCGAGTGACCCGTATATCGGTCAGGTCATCGACAACCGCTTTCTGATCGAATCCAAGATCGGTCAAGGTGGATTTGGCGCGGTCTATCGCGGCCGGCAGCAGGGGACCGGGCGCAAGGTCGCGCTCAAATTGATCCATCCCGACACCATTCACGATGAGAACTTGATCGCGCGATTTCGCCGCGAGGGCATGGTGCTGATCAATCTGAAGGACGCACATACGGTTACCACGTATGATTTCCAGCAAGTTCCCAACGGCCCGCTGTACATCGCAATGGAGCTCCTGGAGGGCAAGAGCCTTCACGATGTGTTTCACCGCGAGGCACCGCTCAGCTGGCGACGGGTGTTCAAGATCCTGACCGAGATGTGTTCGTCGCTCGCCGAGGCTCACGCTCACGGAGTGGTGCACCGCGACCTCAAGCCCGAGAATATTTATCTGGAGAACCGGCCGGGCAATCCGGAATTTGTCAAAATCCTCGACTTTGGAATTGCCAAGGTGGTGCACGGTGATGTGGTTGGCGGCTCGATCGCTCAGCTCACCGCCAGTGGGCAGACTCTGGGCACGCTCGAGTACATGTCGCCCGAACAGCTCATGGGCAAGGAGCTCGACGGCAGGAGCGATGTCTATGCCCTGGGCGTATTGGCCTATGAGATGATCACCGGGCGCTTGCCATTTCCCGAGGCCAAGGGGCCGGCCGATCTGATCACCGCCCAGCTCAGGCAGATTCCCGAGCCGCCGTCCTCAGTGCATGCCACCGGCCACATTTCTGCCGAGGTCGATCAGATCATCTTGAAGATGCTGGAGAAGGAAAAGAAGAATCGGTATGCGGACGTCGAGCACCTGCGCCAGGCGTGTATGGAGGTCCTCGGTTCCAACCCGTCCTGGGGGTCGGACGTCGCCGGTCCGGTTTCCTCGCATTTGCTGAGGGATTCGAATGGGTCTCAGCTGGGCCCCGCTCCGATCCCCGTCGAGCCAGAACCGCCCAACGTCCCCCATGCTGCGGCGCCGGCCTCGGCGGTACAGAGTGCCCATCGCGGGTCGCCTCCAGGTGCACCGGCAGCAGCGCCGGCGCCTGCTGCAACGCCGTCAAGGCACATGGATGGATCGGATCGGCCGAGCGCCAGTGCCGCCAATGTGCCGCATCCATCCGCGTCGCCATCGGCCAGCGCGCACGATGCGCCCGGGTTGGACACTCAGATCAGACAGCGTACTGATTCGCGCATCTGGCTGTGGCTTTTGCTCGCGGTCATCGCGATCGGCGGCGCGGTCGGCGCAGCTCTGGCGCTGGCCTGATCGGCCGCGGCAATGCCGGGCGGCGGCCCTGAATCCGCTACTCTGCTGCTATTTTGAGGGTGGCGCGGATTTTCTGAGCAGCGTTGAGATCATCGGGCTGGGTGTTCATGAACAGCTGGTAGTAGTGCCGTGCTCGGTCGTGATCGCCCAGGTCGGCGGCCAGATTACCGGCCAGGTGAAGCGCCTCGGGCAGGCTGGGGGCATGGGTCAAGGCCCGGGCGATCTGTTCTCCGGCCCGCTCTCGATCGCCGTCGCGCCAGCTTTGGCGCGCTTGCCGCAGATGGTTTCTGGCCCGGCGCACCCGCAGTGATGCGCTGTCATGGTCCTGCCCGGCCGGCGCCAGATCGGCCGGCGGTGCCGGATGTACGCCTTCTCCGCGCAGTTCGTGACGCAGGTCAAACGCCCGAAATCTGGCTCGAGCATCGGCTCGGTCGGCGACCCAGAGAACCATGCCCGAGACGTCGAACAAGGCCGCGTGCACTGCACTGGCATCGTATACTGCCCCGCGATGGCCGGGTGGCAGGGGTGCGCCCTCGGCATCGCGGTGATCGCGCAGCATGGCGGCATAGTCGCCAGGAGCCTCGGCGCGTCTGCGCAGGAGCGCGCGAACTCGCTTGCGGCGCATGGACGCCGGACGAATGCGGCGAGCTCGGTCGTTGTCGGCGTCGTCCTCGAACGGATCGGCAGTGAGAATGTCGGTGACCGCGCACGGCTGCATATCGCGCGCGACCGCGAATCGAGTTGGACTGCGTTCGACAACTGCCCACCGCCGTGCGCTGCCGTCCGCGATGACAAATGCCGCCGCGCCGAGCGGGGTGGCGTGCTGCGCGATGGCGATCGCCTCGTTGAGAGTCCGTGCATTCTCCAGAATGTCGCGGGCCATGAGAGTGACCGGCTGGGCATTTCGGGTGACCGCGATATCGCTGGTTCGCACCGGGTGGACCATGACCGCAATGCCCTCGGCGTTCACCCCCGAGACCACGCCGACCAGGCCCGGCCAGCCGATACTGGCAAAGGGGATCACCGAGTCGGCGTGCACGAACGAAACGGTGATGGCAGCGGCCGCGCTGTCGCCTCCGTCACCGGCCCCGGGCAGGGCAAAGCTGCGTCCCACGAACAGACGGTCGCCACCGGGACCGCGCAGCTCGGACACGAAACTCAGCGAGCGGGTCACCGCGCGAAAAGCGGCGCCAGACGACCACGGTGCCGCCACCCCGATATCGAGCGCGGCCTGTTGCCGAACGAAGGTTTCATAATCCGGGGTCGACCCGGACCAACGCTGCATCCCGCGCAGCACTGTTGCGATCTCGGTCAGCTGGTGGCCGGGGATTCCGTCCTCGACCAGGCGGTACCGCCAGCGCAGTCGCATACCATGGACCAGGCGGGCGAACAGGCCCTCGGCTGGAATGGCGTGACGAATGGTGGCTGCGAGGGCGTCGACTGGGGCCCCGAGCCGCTCATCGAGAAGACGGCCATGGGCACCACCGATGTCACGTGGTGTACCGGAGCTGCGCAAGACCGCAATGGCGCCCGAGTAGGTGAGCGAACTCTGGCCGAAGGTCAGGCGATTTGCGCCTGACCCTGTCGCTCGGCCGATGCCTGTCACCACGATCCGCTCGGCCGGGATATCGACTGAGGGCTCGGTGTAGGACACTACCCGCAGGTAGATAAAATACCCGACCAGGAGGGTTACCGCGCTCAGTGCGACCGCGATTGCTGCGCCGCGCAATGTGCGGTGGTGGGAGGGACGGCGTGCACCGATGACGATGTCTGGCACGGCCCGGACAAGGTAGCACACCGGATAGCTTTGAGGAGAGGTGGGGGGGGGCCTGGTGCCGCCGCGGGTTTGAACAACAATCTTAACGACGTCGCCCTTGCTCAGGGGGAAAGCAGGCTATCAAGCGCTGTTCCCGGTGCACCGCAGTACTTGCACGCTTCTCTGTCACAGCGCGTTTTGGCTTGTACAACGAATTCGTTACGGAATGGCCACGGCGCGGCAGACTTTGATGCTGTGGTATTCGCCGACCATGTTCAGAGTAGCCAGGCCGACCGTGCCCTGGTCGTAGGTGTCACTGATGGCACTGACCGCGACACTCTCGTAGGCGTCG
>JAKSDA010000277.1 GCA_022360315.1 Pseudomonadota bacterium | reverse complement strand
GCCCAGTAGGGTCGGTCCAGCGCGTCGAGGGCAAGGCGCGAAGAGGGAGCATAGTGGGCCTACGTGACCGATGAGCAACACAGCCATCGGCGGGCTGGTCGGCCGTAATGGGTACTTACTTGCGGGTCGCGGTACTTAGCCCCCGATCGTCATTGCAGAGCACGACACTGCACCCAGTACGAACAAAACCAGCGACAATCATGAGTATGATCTGCTCGATCCAGGCACCGATCGACGCCACTGCGTTTCACGACCGCATCTACGCGGGTGAGATCCTCTGTTTTCGGCAGCTTCCCGCTATGTTGCGCCTGGTCGAGGCGACACGGCAGTTCTGCACCGAGGCGCTCCATCCCACTGTGCCAGGCGCCGTCCACGAACTCACCCCGCTGACGCGGCAAGTGGACCGGTTGCGAGAGCTGAGGAGAGATTATGCAAGGGATCGGCACATGAAGGGTTTGTGGCTCGAGCTCTTTGAATCCGTCGGTCTTGCAACGGCGCGCGCGGCGCGGGATCGATTGATCCTGCGTTTTCAGACCCACCACTCCGACGAGGCCGGCCGCAGCCGGGACACCGCCACCGCGCCGCTGGCCTTTCATCGCGATACCTGGGGCTCGAACCTCTACGCCCAGGTGAACTGGTGGGCGCCGGTCTATCCGCTCAGCGAAGGACGAACCATGGCCGTTTACCCGTCGCTGTTCAATCGATGCCTGTCCAACACCAGCAGCGCGTTCAACGTGCGCGAGGTGGTGGAGCGGAATCGACAGTCTGGACACCAGCGAGCCGACGCTGACGCGGTCATCCCGCAGCTGAGCGAGGTGCTCGATCCGTCCCTCGCTCACCCGGTCATCATCGAGCCGGGGGACATCATTGCGTTGTCCGGAGCGCACTGTCATGGCAGCATTCCCAACCGCTCCGGTGTCAGCCGAATCTCGCTCGAAACTCGAACGATCTGGATAGACGACGTCATTGCGGGCCGCGGTGCACCGAATGTCGACGGCAAAGCACCCTGGATGGCACCCGGCTGGTTTCGCCGAATGTCCGACGGCAAACGGCTGTCGGACATCCTGGGCACCGACCCACTCTGTCCCTACCCGGGCACAAAGCGAAATGTCTGAGTACTGCGACCCGCATGTCAGTGCTGGCCCCAAAACGTACATCGTCTCCCTATCACCCCATCGCCTGTCCTGGCCATTGTGTGGCCAGGTATCGGTGCGTCTTGAGCCCGATTTCCGGTTCTCTCGAGTAGACCAGAATATGCCCTGAGCGCGTATTTGAGTGCCGCCAGGCGAGAACCAGTTGAACTCGATGCAACGCTTTATCATCGCCATGAGTCTGGCCACCCTGTCTTTTGCAGCTGCCTCGCTGTTCGTACCGCGTGTGTTGATGTCCAACGAGCGTATTCGCAAGCACAGGGGTACATTGCTGGCAAGCGCTGTTCGGCCAGCTGCTCAGTCCAGTACGGATGGCCTGCGGTCCAGTTGTGGGCAACATTTTGGCCGAACGAATCCTCATGGACCAATTGTGCCTCGAGCTGGCGGTTTATTGGGGTCTCTGGTCGGAGTTCAGATAGGCCTCGATGGACGGTATGGTGCGCACCGAGTCGTAGAATGCCTGCAGCCGCGAGAATCCGTCGAGAGAGGCCGAGGGGACGTAGCTGAGGACTGCGTCGAGCGCGTCCCATACTGCGATATCGGCGTGAGTCAATCGATCGCCGACAAAGTAGCCGGTGTCTCCGTTCATTTCGAGCAGACCGTCAAAACTCGTTAACCATCGCTGCTTCCAATCGCCGGACGTGAACTCGACCTGTTTGGCCGCACTGTCCTGGCCAAACAGAGTGAAGTAGCGCGAGCGCAGGTCCTCGGCGCCCCAGTTGATCGCCTCGATCTTGGCGCTGAGCCTGGGGTCGTCGGGTACTGCACCGTGCTGGCGGGCGATGTAGCTCATGATGACCGGCCCCTGGGGCAGCCGAAAGTCGCCGTCTTCGAGCATGGGCAGCGAACCGAAAAACAGCATCGAGGGGCCCTGGGCCTTGAACTCGAGGAACTTGTCTGGCTTCACGCGCACGTCGTCGAGCGGAACCTGCAATGCGCGACACAAGAGACGGATCTGCTCGCCCCGGCCGCGGGCCGAGAAATAGTACAGTTTGTAACTCATCGAGTCCTTCTTTCTGGCCTGTCATGTCGGCCTCGGTAAATACACAATGTGAGGGGACGGATTCTACACCCGAGAGAAGAGACAAAGGAGACTGTCTTTGCCGAGGATTTTGCCAGTGGGCGCCAATGCAAATGGCCCCGGCCGATCGTGCTGGCAGCGGGCGACAGATCATATGGCTCTGACCCAACCGGATGGCCTCGGGCGAGGCGCCAGCAGGCCCCCCGGGAATCCGTCGGATCGGTCGCGGCAGCGGACGCGATGCCGGACAGAGGCCAGCTGTGTCGGCCCGCTGGCGCAGCTCGGATAAGCCAAAGCCAGGTGTAGGAGCGGCAACCCAAAGGCAGATGAATCGCCTTCTATCACCTGTCTGGCGCCGATGTGGAGCCGGCAAATTCTGTAGACAAAGCAGCGCAAAAAGTCAGACCTGCCCTGACGTCTGCCTGGGCGGGCGATATTATGCACGGCGGTATGCGATAAGCCCGGTTGCGACAACACCTCATCAACAACTCATGGATCATGATGCACACTCGTGGCACACGCTGGACGTTGAGGACGCGGTTGCCGCCATCGAGGCAGACGCGGACAAGGGCCTGTCCAGCCCGGAGGTCCGCGTTCGCCTCGCCCGCCATGGCCCGAATGCACTGCCCGAGACCAGACGGCGCTCTCTGCTGTCGGTGTTTGTGGCTCAGTTCAAGAGCCCTCTGATCTACCTGCTTTTCGGCGCCGGAGGCATTGCCCTGGTCATGGGGCACGTGAGCGACGCAGCGGTGATTTCCATCGTCGTGTTGCTCAACGCGGTGATCGGAGCGGTTCAGGAAGGCCGTGCCGAGCGTTCGCTCGAAGCCCTGCGCAAGCTGGCCACGGTGCAGGCCCGGGTGGTTCGAGATGGGGTGGATGCACTGGTCGAGGCCCGCCAGCTGGTGCCCGGCGATGTGCTTTTGCTCGATGCCGGAGACGCAGTCGTGGCCGATGCGCGCTTGCTTCACTGCGCATCTCTCACCGTCGCCGAGGCCGCGCTCACCGGTGAATCGATCCCGGTTGCCAAGGCGCTTGCACCAGTGGATGCCGAGACACCGCTCGGTGACCGGCGAAACATGGTGTACGCCGGCACGCACGTCACTGCCGGCAGAGCCAGAGCCGTGGTGGTCGCCACCGGGTCGGCCACCGAGGTCGGCCAGCTCGCCCGTCTGGCCAAAGAAGCCGAGGAGCCCGAGACACCGCTCGAGTATCGAATTCGCACGTTCGGCCGCTACATCATCGTGGCCGCGTTCGCCATGTTTGCCCTGGTCAATGTGGTCGGATTCGTGCGCGGGGTGCCGTTCGACGACATCGTCATGGTGGGCATCAGCCAGGTCGTGGGCATGGTTCCCGAGGGACTGCCCGTGGCCATGACCATCGCGCTGGCAGTGGGGGTACGGCGTATGGCACGCCGGCGTGCCGTGGTGCGCCGTCTTGCAGCAGTCGAGACACTGGGATCGACCACCATCATCTGCACCGACAAAACCGGCACGCTGACCCGAAATGAAATGACCGTGACCACCCTGGTGTTGCCGGACGGTCGCGAGTTATCGGTCAGCGGCAGCGGATACGAACCGGCCGGAGACATTGTCGAGGGCGGAGTTCGCGTCGATCCTGCCCGTGTGGCTGGACTGCCAGGACTGCTCGAAGCGGTAGTTCTGTGCAACGATGCCCAGTTGCACGAGCCCGACGATACGACGCCGCGCTGGCAACCCATCGGCGATCCCACCGAGGTCGCACTGCTCACCCTGGCCCGCAAAGGTGGCATCGTGCCCGGCCAGACCCTCATGCGCTTTCCGCGCCGCGCCGAGCTTTCCTTTGATGCCACCGCCAAGATGATGGCGACCCAGCACGACTCGGATGCCGGCCCTGTGGTTGTCATCAAGGGGGCGCCCGAGCAGGTTCTCGCCCTGTGCTCCTCTTTTTGCAACGGGGCCGAGGATGCCTCGCTCGATGACAGCAATCGCGCCGAGCTGCGTGCTGAAGCCGAAAAAATGGCCATGCAAGCTCTGCGCGTGCTCGCCGTGGCAGTGGTGAGAAGCGCCGAGATCGACAGCGAGGCCGGATTTGACGCCTTTCGGGCTCGCGCCACCTGGCTCGGGCTGATCGGACAGATCGATCCGCCCCGGCCCGAGGTCAGAGACGCGGTCGAGCATTGTCGCCGAGCCGGCATTCGGCCGGTCATGGTCACCGGTGACCACAAGGCGACCGGATACGCGATCGCACGGTCGCTGGGCATTGCGCGCGATGGCGATCTGGCGGTGGATGGGTCCGAACTCGAGCGGATGTCCGACGCCGAGCTGGCCGGCCGGGTCGATGCCATTTCTGTGTATGCACGGGTTCACCCGGCGCAGAAGCTACGCATTGTAGAAGCGCACCAGAAGCGGCACGAAGTCGTTGCCATGACCGGAGATGGCGTCAACGATGCGCCGGCCCTGGTCAAGGCCGATGTCGGCGTGGCCATGGGCCTTACTGGCACCGAGGTTGCGAAAGAGTCGGCCGAGATCGTGATCGGCGACGACAATTTCGCCAGCATCGTGGCGGCGGTGGAAGAGGGCCGGGTGGTCTACCAGAACATCAAGAAAGTCATTCTTTATCTCTTTTCCACCTCGATGGCAGAGGTGTCCATTCTGCTTCTCGCCCTTCTTGCCGGGTATCCGCCGCCTCTGGCTGCGGTGCAGATCTTGTGGATCAACCTGGTCACCGAAGCAACCGTCACCGTCAATCTCATCATGGAGCCGGCCGAGGGGGATGAGATGCAGCGAAAACCCATATCGCCGGATGAACCGCTTCTCACCCGCGTACTTCTGTCGAGAATGGTTTTCATGGTGCCTGCCATGACGGTTTCGACTCTGGGCTGGTTCATGGTTCGCCTGTCCGAGGGGGTTGACTTTGCCCAGGTACAAACCGAGACGTTCACGGTCCTGGCGGTTTGTCAGTGGTTCAATGTACTCAACTGCCGTTCTGAGTCGAAGTCGGCGCTCACGTTTGGCCTGATGAGAAACGTGTGGCTGATCGGCGGCCTTTTGGCCGGCAACCTGTTGCAGATTGCGGTGGTATTCTTCCGGCCGCTCGGCACGGTCTTTCATACGGTTCCGTTTGACCTCGATGTTGTACTGGTAATCGGCGCGGTTGCCAGCCTGGTTTTGTGGGTCGAGGAGATACGCAAGTGGGTTGTACGCGCCAGCCGACGTCGAATCGCCCGGACTGCCGGGGCATAGTACCGACTGTCAGGAATATGGGCCTGGCCGATGGTGATGGCGCGTCCGACCATCTCCAATTACGCACAGATGTGGCGGCGGGGCGAATGGTTGGCCGCTAATACATGGTCAGCGGTCCCCACGCTCATTCTTTACAAGATGATCCAGGTGTACGTGTCCGACGATCAGTTTGCGGCATTGCCCGCTGATGCGCGCCTTTCCTATTTGCCCGAGGAGACGCGCGAGGATTGGCTGAATTCGGAGACCAATAACTACCGCAATGATTTTCCTCTTTCCGGCCAACACATTGCTGAGAACATTGATATTCTGAGCGCTCTATTGTTCAAATTCCATGACCCACTGGCGGCGCGCCTCGTCGCTCTGGCTCGGTCCGAGGTTTTTGGACCGGCTCTAACGCCACTGAATAGGGCTAGCAGCATTCGGAGAAAACGTTTTTCCCGAATCTGCGTGCGCCCCGGCCGAGAGCCGCTACAAGACCCGGGCATCCCAAAAGGGGGGAACAAGCTCGACTCGATCGCCACCCGGGCTGTCATTTTTGGGCAAAGCCCCCGGCCGGCCGGAGTCCCGGCCGACTCGGCCGTTGGCCTCGCCCCAGGCGGCGTTTTTCAGTGGGTCAGACTGTCGCCGCTCTGCGGATTGAATGGCAGAAGCGATACTGTGATGTTGGCGTGGCCCCCGCAGTCGCAGTCTCGCTGCAATACCCGCGGGAACGGCATGTAGGTCGGCGCGATCGGCTGACACCATATGTCTATCTGCCACGCCTCGAGCAGAAGTACTCGCCTGCATTTGACACATTTATGCCGAACAAGAAGCTTGGCTCGGCGCCCGGTGGGACTGCGCACAGGCTCTTTTTGTGGCCGCTTGACTCGGCTCTCTTGGGTCGTAGAAGCTCTTTGCACTGAATAACTGCTTTCTATCTCAGGCATGTGACTTAGAGTCGCTTAGTTTAGGATACACTTGAGGGAAAATAGTAAAATGTGACTGTAATTTATTCAAGAAAAGAGCTTGCCCGCGATCGAGAAAGAATTGCAGTGGCAATTCCAAAACTTTCTTGCGCCTGGTGACCACGATCGTACGGCCGACGATCCGGTCGCACCGCGTCTCTATCTGGTATTTGGCGGCCTGGCTGGGCCGGGTATCGATTCGATATTACCGACAGATGGATTCGCGCGGAAAACCACCGTTTTGCGGCGACCAGGCGTTGGGATTGTGGCATCCCGCGCCGGTGCACGAGGTGTATCCTGCGTGAGCGGCGCTGACCTGGGCCCGGGCCAGGGCTGTGTCGCGGTGACAGCCGTAGCACTGGGGTGACAGAGCGCCGAAATTACCGGTCTGGTGGCAATCGTAGCAAGGCATGGTGCGGTGTATGCCGGTCAAGAAGCAGCCCACTGTGGTGTGATCAAAGCGTGCCGGGGCAAACGACCATTGCGTATGGCATTCGCCGCAGCGGGGCGATAGTGAGTTGGCGTGAATATCGTCATGGCGGTGACAGTTGATACAGAGATTGCCCGAGCCGGCCAGAGGGCGGTTGTCTTTGTGGCAGCGCACGCACGGGATATTGTCGTGAGAGCCCTTGAGGGCGAAATCGCCGACGTCGTGCAGGGCCCTTATGTCCAACCATGATGCGGTGGTGTGGCAGCCCTCGCAAATGGTGCCGTATTGGCCTTTGTGGACCTCGGGCTCGGGGTGGCAGCCAAAGCAGTTTTGCGGTCTGGGCTTGAAAGTGAGCGATGGGTGGCAGTCGCTGCACTTGGTGACGAGATGCTGGCCATCGAGAATGAAATCGCTCTGTGAGTTGTGATCGAATAAGTTTTCGCCGGTTTCGACGTGGCATTCCTGGCACTGGTCGCCGAGTTTGCCCTGGTGGACGTCGTCCTTGGCGTGGCAGCCTTCAGCGGCGCATGTTTTGGGAGTTTCGGAGTACTGCCGCGCGGGATGGCAGTCCTGGCATCTGGGCACGGTTTTGTGCAGGCCGATGAGCGGCCAGGTGGTGTCTTCGGAGTGCTTGAAGCGGGTCGCTTTCCACTCGCCGCCAGAGTGGCACTGGCTGCACTCCTGACCGAGCGAGCCGCGGTGAAGCGAGTCTTCGTGGCAGCGAACGCCGCACTCCATGGGCGTGTTTTCGTACACGTCGTTGATATGACACTGGGCGCATTTGACTTTTTTGTGCCGTTTGCGCAGGGGAAATCGCGAGCCGGGACCGTGGTAGATACGCGCGGTCTGAGCTTTTATGGCCTGGTTGCCGGCCGACTTGTGACAGCGCAAACACTGGTTGTCCTTAAACTCACCGTCGTGGACGTTCTTGTGCTTGTGACAGCCGCGACAGCCCACGGTCTTGGGGTTAAAGCGCTCGAAATCGGCCGGATTTCTGCCCCGATGACAGGTACGGCAGGCGGCCTGGGCGTGTTTGCCGGTGAGCTTGAATTTGGTCTGGCGGTTGTGGTTAAAAACGCTCGGCTTCCAGCTCGACGAGGGATGACACACTTCGCATTTGGGCGGGCTGCCAAACTGCTTGAAGCGATTTTTATGCCTGTTATCGTCCGAATGGCAGAGCTGGCACGATTTATCCGGGCGCTGGGTGCCCAGCTTTTTGGTGTGGCACTCGTAACAACCCAGTTTGCCATGAGCTCCGGCCAGGTCGAAGCGGGTCCGTTTGGAATGAGCAAAGCGTATGGTCGGCAAGGAGCGAAACTTGGGCGAGTGGCACCAGGCGCAGTTTTTCTTGCCAAAGAGATGGCGGTCGTGTGGACTGTCGTGGCAATTGCCGCAGAAATCGGGATTTTTCTCCTTGAGGTTGAAGCGCGCTTTGGGATGGCATTTGCTGCAGCGGACCTGGGCGTGCGAGCCGTCGAGTGGCATGCTGGCGTCTTTGGGGTCGTCGTGGTCGAACTCCATGTCGCGCTTTTGCGGCTTCCACACCGATTCGTTGTGGCAGCGCTCGCACGCCATCATCGCGCGCCGATCGAATCCGTGCGGCTGGTCTTCCTCGTGGCACGAACCGCAAAACGGATCCTCGCCGAGAAATACCCGCAGGCCCTGTTTGTTGCGGTTCTTGTGGCATTCGGAGCAGTCGATGGCCTTGTGCTTGCCGCGCAAGGGCCAGCCGGTCTGTTTGTGGTCGAACGTCTGGTAGCCGCGCTTGACCACGGCCCGCCACCCCATGAGGTCGAAACTGCGTCCCTTATGCTCGAGATGGCACGATTCGCATTTTTTGCCGCGCACTTTGGCCGAGGCGTGATAACCCTTGCCGTCGCGGATGCGCTTGCGCAAGTCGGAGTGGTCGTGGCAGGCCAGGCACTTGTCGTTGGACAGACCGCGACCCCCGGTATGGCAATCGTTGCACCGCTCCTGGTTGTCGAGTTCGGCGTGGCTGCGGGTCAGCGGGCCAGGCGATGAGCGAAAGAAATCCTCCTGGGCCAGCGCGGTCCCCGAGGCGAGAAGCAATACCGCCAGCGCGACTGGCAAGGCCGCGAATCGGCTGCCAGCGCAGCGGTGATTCGCATCTGGACGCTGTGTGTGGCGCATACGCGCCCAAGTGTACACTGCATGGCGCGCCGAGGAGCCGCTCAATCGCGTCCATGAAGTCGCTGTGCCACTGGTTGCCAGCGCCCGGGAAAAACCCGCGGGTTGGAACCGACCTGACTACCTCTCACAATCGGGCACGGGCACGAACAAAGCCCGATAGGCCTGGCACCGGCGTCTCAGAAGCGATAGGCGACGCGGGCGAATGCACTGAGCAGCAGGTTGGCCGGCTGCGACGTGGTCATGTTGTTCTGACTGGTCGAAAAGCCCTGCCGGGCAAGACTGGCTGTGCCCATGAGCATCCAGTCGGTCTTGATCCGGTAGAAGGCAGTGCCACCCAGGCCGATCGTGCCGACCTTGGTCGAGCCATAACAGGCCGGAATGAGCGCGCTCCCGCTCCCATTGAGGCAACCCTCTCCGCTGTTGTTGTCCTTGCTGGCCAGATAACTGAGGTCGAATTCGTAAAGGCCCAGACCTCGTCTGAATTCACGCGACCCGTAGAGGCGGATGTAGGTCGATTCGGAGTGTTGAAAGATGTCCTTGCCCAGCCCGGGCAGCTCGATTCCCAGCACTTGCAGGACACTGGCGCCGAATCGAAAATCCTTAAACGAGCGCCGATCGACCGCAGAGAGCATGATCTCGGTCGCCTGGGAGCTGTCGAGCACGATGTTGTCGCCGCCAGCTGTCGGGGTCAGAACGATGTCGGGGCGCCGGCGCACCCGGCCCGATACCGAGACTTCAAACCGCTCGTCGCGGAGCGAGGCGCTCACTCCAACTCGCACGGAGGTCGATGCAATACGCGAGACCGCGACGTTGTTCTGGATCAGCCCGACGTTCATGCCCGGGGTTTCGAGGCGATTCTGCGCGATCACATTGAGCGTCTCGGTGTCGACGTGATTGATCGCAGCGCTGACCCGCAGGCTCGAACTCGGCCGATAGCTGCCTCCCAGGCTGAGGTTGGTGAGGCCGGTGCCGCCCGAGCCCTGTAGGTCGAATACCGCGAAGTGATAGAGATCCAGTTTTCTGGACTGCCGCCAGTACCCGTTGCTGGTCAAGAAGATGCGCAGCTTTTCGTTGCTGCCGGTCATTTCTTCGGACATGGGAACGATGCCGACCGCGCCGACCGCGCCGTAGAGCCGCTGGTAGCGATACGCAGTGCCGACTCCGCCAGCGACTGGTATGACTCGATCTCCCTCGACCATGCCGATGGTCTGCTTGGGATAGTCCTCGTCGATGGAGCGAGAGCCACGGGCCGGATACAGGCCGGCAAAGCCCAAAAACGACAGCTTCTCCGAGGTTTGATATTGTGCCCGGACGCCGTCGATCTTGACCGCGGCCAGCTCGAGCACATACTGGCGGCCGACCTGAATGTCGAACGACTCGCCAGTCCGCTTGACGTAAAGTTCGCGCAGGTCGTACTCGTTATCACCGTAAAGGCCGGTCTGGGTCTGGCAGTCGCCGTACAGGGCCGCATTGTCGCCCGAGCGCAGGTCGCATGAATTGGCCAGCCTGACCCGCGAATCGAGTCGGACGTCCCAATTCGAGCCGCTGATGTGTTTGGCGTCGATCTGGCCGCGCAGGTCGGTATAGAGCCGATCGGCCGGGCTGGAATTCTCGGCGATGACACCATCGGCCGCAGCCGAGCCGGTCTCGCGATAGAAAAACGTACTCGAGGTGACGCTGCCCTGCAAGAGGGTCTCTTGCGGCTTTTCGCCCTCGGCCTCGGCCTCGCCGACCTTGTCGGAGAAAAAGCGATCGGGCTGGCCCTGTTGCGCGTGGACCACACCGGTCATGGCCGCGATGGTGGCCATGGTGCCTGTGGCCAACGAAATGCGGAAACGGGTATTCACCGACATATCGATTCTCTCGGGAAGCCGCCGCTCGGCGGGGACCACGAATTGGGATTGTGACAGCCGCTGCCGGTGCACGAGGTGTATGTGGCGTGAGCGGAGCTGGCCGGGACCTGGGCCCGGGCCAGGGCGGTGTCGCGGTGGCATCCGTAACACTGCGGCGATAGGCCGCCGAAGTTGCCGGTCTGGTGGCAATCGTAACACGGCATGGTGCGGTGAATGCCGGTCAAGAAGCAGCCCACGGTGGAGTGGTCAAAACGCGCCGGCGCAAAGGACCACTGGGTATGACACTCGCCGCAGCGGGGCGACAGAGAGTTGGAGTGAATGTCGTCGTGGCGGTGGCAGTTGATGCACAGGTTGCCCGAGCCGGCCAGAGGGCGATTGTCCTTGTGGCAGCGCACGCACGGAATGTTGTCGTGAGCGCCCTTGAGAGCAAAGTCGCCGACGTCGTGCAAGGCCCGGATATCGGTCCACGACGCGGTGGTGTGGCAGCTCTCGCACAGAGTTCCGTACTGGCCCTTGTGGACCTCGGGCTCGGGATGACAGCCAAAGCAGTTTTGCGGCCTGGGCTTGAAGGTGAGCGAGGGGTGGCAATCGCTGCACTTGGTGGTGAGATGCTGGCCGTCGAGGATGAAGTCGCTCTGCGTGTTGTGGTCGAATAGATTCTCCCCCGTCTCGATATGGCACTCCTGGCACTGATCGCCGAGTTTGCCCTGATGGACGTCGTCCTTGGCGTGGCAGCCGGCCGCGGCGCACTCCTTGGGCGTATCGGCAAACTGCTGGGCCGGATGGCAGTCCTCGCACTTGGGCACGTTCTTGTGCAGGCCGATGAGCGGCCAGGTGGTGTCCTCGGAGTGGTTAAAACGAGTCGCTTTCCACTCGCCGCCCCGATGGCATCGACTGCATTCCTGGCCCAGCGAGCCGCGGTGCAACGAGTCCTCGTGGCAGCGCACGCCGCATTCCTTGGGCGTATTCTCGTACACATCGTTGATGTGACACTGTGCGCACTCGACTCTGGCGTGCTTTTTAACCAGCGGAAATGACGAATTTGGGCCGTGAAAGACCCGTTTGGCGCCCTTGCCGGTTTTTTTGTTCCCGGCCTCGACGTGGCAATCGATGAGGCACTGGCCGTCCTTGAATTCGCCGTTATGGGCGTTTTTATGCCGGTGGCAACCCATACAGCCGACCGTTTTGGGATCAAAGCGCTCGAAATCGGCCGGGTTTCTGCCCCGATGGCACGAGCGGCAGGCGGCCTGGGCGTGTTTGCCGGTGAGAACGAATTTGGTCCGCCGGTCGTGGTTAAAAACCTCCGGCTTCCAGCTCGAGGAAGGATGGCAAAACTCGCATTGGGGCGGCTTGCCAAACTGCTTGAACCGGCTTTTGTGGCGATTGTCGTCGGAATGACAGATCTGGCACGATTTATCGGGCCGCCGCTTGCCCAGTTTTTTGGTGTGGCATTCGTAACAACCCAGCTTGTTGTGGGCCCCGGCCAGGTCGAAGCGGGTCCGTTTGGCGTGGGCAAAGCGCACTGTGGGCAGCGAACGGAATTTGGGCGAATGGCACCAGGCGCAGTTTTTCTGGTCGAATAGATGGCCCTCATGTGGGCTGGTATGGCAGTTGCCGCAGAAATCGGGGTCTTTTTTCTTGAGGTTAAAGCGCGCCTTGGGGTGGCATTTGCTGCAGCGGACCTGGGCGTGAGACCCCTCGAGCGGCATGTTGGCGTCCTTGGGGTCGTCGTGGTCGAAGTCCATGTCGCGCTTTTGCGGTTTCCACACGGTTTCGTTGTGACAGCGCTCGCAGGCCATCATCTCGCGCCGGTTGAACCCGTGCGGCTGGTCGTCCTTGTGGCATGATCCGCAAAACGGATCCTCGCCGAGAAACACCCGCAGGCCCTGCTTGTTGCGCTTTTTGTGGCACTCGGAGCAGTCGATGGCCTTGTGTTTGCCGCGCAATGGCCAGCCGGTCTGTTTGTGATCGAACTGCTTGTAGCCGCCCTTGACCACGGCGCGCCAGCCCATGAGGTCGAAGCTGCGCCCCTTGTGCTCGAGGTGGCAGGATTCGCATTTCTTGCCGCGCACCTTGGCCGAGGCGTGAAAGCCTTTGCCGGCACGAATGCGGTCGCGCAGGTCGGAATGGTCGTGGCAGGCCAGGCATTTGTCGTTGGACAGGCCGCGGCCGCCGGTATGGCAATCGTTGCACCGCTCCTGACCGTCGAGTTCTGCATGGCTTTTGGTCAGCGGGCCCGGAGACGAGCGAAAGAAGTCGTCGTCCTGGGCCAGGGCAACCGATGACGCAAAAAAGACGACCGAAAGCGCAGTCAGCGCTGCGAGCCCACGGCAAATGCGGGCATGACGAGCATCCGTTTTGTCAATACGCCTGGTGTTGGGCATGAGCCTACCGAGTTTACATCGAGTATTTGAAGGCGACCCATATGTGCACGAGCGAGATGACCACCATGATCATGGTAAATGGCACGTGCACTTTCTTCCACGAATGAAGCAGAAGTTGTGCGCTGGGAACGATGACCCGGCGGCGGTCAATGATCATCATGCGTCCGGTTCGGCGGGTCATCTCGCGAACCACATTCCTGGGCGCCCCGGTCCGTTTGAATATGCGGCGGCGCCCGAGCCAGCGCCCGGGTCGGCGCAGATCTTCCATCACGATCCAGACAAGGGTGCGAATCACGCCAGCTTTCCGCGCGATATACTCGGCCCGCTGGCGCTGGGCATTGAGGATGGCGTCGGATTCGGCCGCGGCCATCGGAAAGGTCTGTTGTATTCGAGCGAACGCCCGCTGATGGTCGAGTTCTTCCAGCTGGCGCCCGTTGAGCAGATCGGGCACCTGGGTGTAGAGGTAACGGCCGATCGCGCCGGACAGGACCACGATGATCATGCTCCAAAACGCGGCCGAGACCCAGTTGTCGAGTACGAACGCCGAGTGAAGAATGATGAACATCGGCCCGACCGTGCCGGCCATCAGGTGAAAATCAAACCACATCGTATTGCTGGCGATGTAGCGGAAAAAGCGCACGCGGCGCCAGATGGGATAGATCGCGCTGATGCCCATCAAGGACGTGCCGATATAGCCGCACCACAGGGTCAGCTCGTTGCCGGGCCGATAGTTGACCTCGGCAATGGCCTGGGCGGGCAGCTTGCCCGGCACCAGCATGAGGAGAAAGTACTGCAGAGAGCTCTCGGGCCAGTACACTCGCAACAACACCTCGGCCAGAACCAGTAGCCATACGGCCAGGCCCACGCCCCATATGATCACCGGGATCAGCCGGCCGCGCCGTACTTTGGCGTCACCGGCGTCGCTGACCCCGATGCCTTGGGTGAACGGATCGGTGGGCAAGAGCTCTTTGCTGTCGCGTTTCAGTGCTTTTTCGTATCCGCTGCGGGCCAGTTCTCGGTCCGAATTGGGCCGCTCGTGAAACAGCTCGTAGGCCGAGAGCTCGATCAGAGCGCCGGTCGGGCAGGCCGATACGCAGGCTTGATCACCGTAATTTATGCAGTGGTCGCATTTGTTGGCGATACGGCGCGGCCGGGCCACACGGGGGGCTCCAGCACCGAAACGAAGGGCGCCGTTGGCGTCGAGGCGGAGCTTAAAATCCTCGCGATAGGTCGGGTTGGTCGGGTCTTCGACGTCGACCATTTCGATCGCGCCGTACGGACACGACTGTGCGCACAAGGTGCATCCGGTGCACGAGGCTTCATTGATGACCACCTCGCCGCGCTCCTGATCGAATTTGATCGAGTCGTACTCGCACGGATCGATGCATCGCTGATCGGTGCAGGTCCGGCAGGTGTACACGAAGTCGAGCATGCCGAGCTGATAGCCACCCAGGGTCAACCGGCGCGAGCCGTAGCGCTCTTCACACGCCATCTCGCACTGCTTGCAGTCGATACAGCGATCGAGCTGGCGCACCCGGACCTTTTCGCCCGACACCGAGATGCCCTGCCTGACGAAAAAGTCGAGCAGCTCTTGTTTGACCCCTGTAATGTGGCGCAGGCGGGCCCGGCTGTGTTGCACAGCCCGGCGAAAGCGTTCCTCGAAAAAAGGAAACTGCACCGCCAGATTGGCAATGGTGCCCGGATGGCAGACCGCAGTCACGGTCGGCGCCACTGTGTAGAAGGCGACCGGCTCGCCGCCGCCCGCCGCCAGTGCCGCAGAGTTGAAGAGATCGCCCTCCATGAAGGCGGCGAGGTTTTTTCGCGCCGTGCGAGCCAGCGGTGGAGGCTTGAGCAGCGACAGCTCTTTGCGTTCCTCGTCGCTCATCTGTTCGTAGCGCTGCTGCTCGGCACGCCGCTCGCTCAACTCGTCGGGGTTAAACACTGCGGCCGCGATCTGCCCCTGGGCTACATAGAAGATGGGCGAGACCTGTTCACCGCCCTGGTACGGATCCGTGCCGGCCGACAGGGTAAACGGGTCGGCGACAAACACATCGCGATCGTAAATGCGGCACTCGATGCCACCCGAAGTCAGGGCGTCGACCAGGACTTGATCGGGCAGTCCATAAAAGATCGGCATCTGCCGCAACTCTTCGTAAGCCACCTGGAGCTCGTGCGGGAGCATGGCTGCTGCGGGCGGCGGGCCGCTATCCATCACCAGATTGTTCATGTCGGGGCTATATTCATACCCTTTGGGAGCGACAGGCTGCACCACCTAGCTGGAAAGCAATTGCCGCGCCGGATTGTACAATGAATCTTTTGGTAAGTAGTTTCAGGAGGTTGCCCAACTGCACAGATTTTGCGCAAGGGGGGTCTTGTCCCCATCACGGGGGCCTGGAGCCTTGGTGCGCCGGTCGCGGTGAAACCGATTCGGGCGTCTTGCGAGGCGTGCGTCTAATCGCTCTACTATACGTGATTCTGCCCATGGCTGGGCAACAGAGTGCCCATGCCCAGGAAACTGCCCCAGCATCGGCCGAGGTCGACTCAGGCGATTTAGACGGATTTTATATCGCGCTGGGACCGGTTGCCAGTGCGGTTTGCGAAGGCGGAGCGTGGGATGGAGGATTCGGTGGAGAGATTTCGCTGGTACGTGTTCGCGAGCGGGGGCTCTTGACTGCCCTCGGTGTTGGCCTCGGTGCAGTGCGTTTTGCTCGAGCTGCGCGCGATGACACCCTGGGTGGAGGGATCGGCCGGGCATGGGCCGATGTGCAGCTCGGCATTTCCTGTTGGCCGGGGCCGGCCTGCGGAATCGGCGCCGGGCTTGCTGCCGAGATCGACTCGATTACCCCGCCCCGCTGGGGGGCTCAGGCGACCTTTTGGATATTTATGGGTGTGATCCCTTTCATTCGGATCGGAACGGTGCAAAAAGATGGTGCCTACATCGATTTCGGTATTAAAGTTGCGTTGCCAGCAGTGCGAATTTGATGCATGTTGCAGCTTCTTCAGAAATAGCTAGAGTTTCTGTAATGACGGAAGATTTCGCTATTGACAGAATGGAAGGCTAGGGATAAGTCGCATCTTTATTGTACATAGTACAAACGGTAGTACCGGGGCGTAGCGCAGTCTGGTAGCGCGCATGGTTCGGGACCATGAAGTCGGAGGTTCAAATCCTCTCGCCCCGACTAACAAACCAGGAAAGAACTCGAACAGGAAACCAATAGGAGTGGAGTTTGGCAACTCCCAACGCCTCCAGACGTCGTGAAGTACCGCAACTGAACATCTTGGTCGTAGATGACGACCGGGATGTGTGCGAATACCTCCAGGACTTCCTGACTTCTGAAGGTTATCTGGTCACAGTAGTCAACGATCCGACGCAGGCGCTCGAGGCCATGCGTCAGGACGAGTTTCATGTCGTGGTGCTCGATATCATGATGCCCAAACTGAACGGCATCGACCTGCTCGAGCAGATCCGGGCCACCGACGATGATATTGCGGTCATCATCCTGACCGGATATCCCAGCCTGGAAACCGCGACATCATCGATCGAGCACGACGTCTCGGCCTACATTCGCAAGCCATTCACGATCAGTGAGTTCCGCGAGGCCATTCAGCGCATCGCCAAGAAAAAGGGCCTCATCCTGCGCCGCGAGGACGAGCTTCACGCGACCATCGGCCGCAGTATTCGGGAACTTCGCAAGGCGCGCGGGCTCACCCTCAAACAGATGTCCCGGCGCACCAAATTGTCCGTGTCACTGCTATCGCAGATCGAACGGGCCGAGTCATCGGCCTCGGTATCGTCTCTGTTCAAGGTGGCGACTGCGCTGGACGTCCGGATCACCGAGCTGTTTGGCGGTTTTTAGCCTTTGCTCGAGTCGCCTGAATCGGTCGCGGCCGCATTGGCCCGCTCGCGCATGATGCGTATGGTTTCCGCATAGTCGTCGGTGCCAAAAATACCGCTGCCACTGACGATCACATTGGCGCCGGCAGCGACGGCTCGGTCGATATTGCCGACTTTGATACCGCCGTCGATTTCGATATCGATATCGCGTTCTCTGATGAGCTGGCGCAGAGCGGTGATTTTAGGCAGTACCTCGGGTAGAAAGGCCTGGCCACCGAATCCGGGATTGACGCTCATGACCAGAACCATGGAGAGCTGGTCGAGCACGTAACGCACTCCGTCGATGGGCGTGGCTGGATTGAGCACCACGCAGGCCTTTTTGCCCGCAGCTCGAATGGCCTGGACCGTGCGATGAAGATGGGGGCAAGCCTCGACGTGTACTGCGATGATATCGGCGCCAGCCGCAGCATAGTCGTCGATGTAGCGATCGGCGTTGTCGATCATCAGGTGGACGTCGAGGGTTTTTTCGGTAACCGCGCGCAGCGCTGCAACCACCATGGGGCCGATGGTCAAATTGGGCACGAAGTGACCGTCCATGACGTCGACGTGGATATAGTCGGCGCCGGCTCGGTCTATGGCGCGCACCTCATCGCCCAGCCGGGCAAAGTCGGCACTGAGAATCGAGGGAGCGATGCGGATCTGGCCAGCCACAGCTCGACCGTAGATCGCGTTCTGGTCTGCGACAATGCCGCCGGTTGAGATTCTGGCCGGGACCGGTTACCGCCCCTGCCTTCCGGCGTAGTCGACTGGAATCTAAAAGAATTCGGCACTGCATTGGGGACAGACGAGCCGATCTTCCCACCCAGTCCCGGTTTCTGTGCAAGCCCTCGAACTATGGTTTTTTGGCCGTGCAACTATGGTTCGAGCCGTGGCTGGCGACGCCCGTCGGGCTGGGGCAACCGGGGGCTTTTGTGCTGTTCGACTCCTGAAGTGGTTTGAGCAGAGAGTGGATTTCATTCCCACTATTGGCAGAGACTACAAATATGATGGGGAAGACTTGCAGGGCAGCATGGCCTACTCGTTCGAGATCGGAAATTGGCATATTATCCAGCTCAATAACCACCCAGTTATCATCGCTATATCAGCTGAGTCTTGCTATCGGAGTCGAGGCCGGTTGGGTCAGCTCAATAACCACCCAGTTATCATCGCTATATCAGGGCCTACGATTCGTGGAAGGCGAGGCATCGAGAGTTCGACATCAAAAAGTCCCTGAATTGGCACACGGAAAACTGCAAGAAGTGGGGGAAACCTCGATCGTATCCCCCAGGAACTAACTAAACAAAAAATAGAAACTAGCCCGGATTGTTCAGCTCGCGCATGAGCTTGCCAACTGCAGCACTGTCCGCATCGTCCGCCTCTTCGAGTCCGGCGATGACGCCCCGCTGATCAGCGGGCGAGCGATTCTGACTCAGCTTGCGTTTGCCGATGAGCCGAGTGATCTCCACTTCAAACCCGACCACACCGCGGAGCAGATTGCCGATCCGCTCTTCGCTGAGTTTGGCCGTGCTCCACGGCGCGGGGCGGCCTCGCTCGTACCTGGTCACCATGCTGTCGAGGTGCGCGCGCAGCGACGCCTCATCGGTCATACGAACGCGGCCATAGGCGTGCACGGCGGCGTAATTCCAGGTTGGCACGCTGTTGTGGTCCGGCTCGTAGAAGCTCGGCGATATGTAGGCATGGGGCCCTCTAAACACCCACAGGACCTCACCGGCTTGTTCGAGATCGCGCCAGTGCGGATTGGCCCGTGCCATATGAGCCATGATCGCTCCGCGTTGACCGCGCACTGGATCGAGGACTACCGGAAGGTGAGTTGCCTGCAGCCCACTCGCACCTGCGCTGACCAGAAGAGCAAAGCTGTGTTCGGTGATGAATGCATGCATGGATGCGACGTCGCTGTCGCGGAACGCGCGAGGAGTGTACATGGGTCAGAATACATAGCCGATCTGTACATGGCCGCCAACATAGGCGTCGCTGGCGGCCTCGACGTCCACTTCACCGTCTTGATCGAGGTCTCTGAGCTGGCCCGGGCCGTCGAAGTCGAGGCTTATGTGCAGATAGCGCAGGCCGGCCCGCAGCTGGATTGCCCGCAGCAGGGTGAGTTCCGCGCGAAGTTCGACGTCCACACCGACGACCTCACTCTGACCGTAGTTGTCCATGGTTTCGATCTCACCCGCGTCCAATACCCAGAACAGGCCGATATTCACGCCTACCGACAGCGATTGAGCGATCGCTGTCTGCGCGCCAAGGCCAAAATCTATCGAGCTATAGGTCACATCGGGCAGAGCGACTGCAGGATCGTCGATGTCGATGTGGTGACGCAATCGGTCGAAAGCGACCGAGGCGACGATGTTGGTGGGCCGAGTCGTTACGGGGAACGGAATCCGATATACCAGCCCCACATTCCAGTGCTGCTGCACTGTGGCAAAGGACTGACCCGAATTGCCCGAGTCAGCTGCGAGCTCCGAGCGCAGACCGAGTGTGCGATCAAAAGCAACAGTCATTCCGAGATCGGCCAGACGGCGATCCAGCGAGCCGAGCGGAAATACCTCTCCGGCCACGGCAATACTACTGGCTGGCGGGCGCTCGTAGCGAAATGGCTCGGCCAATTCGGTCCTGTCATCAGCCAGCGAAAAGCGCAAATCGCGGGCGGTAAACGCCCAGCCAAGCGTGGCGCTGCCGTGAATGCCAGCCCGCAGCGGTGGACGTTTGAATCGCCGGTCGTCCGGTCGGTCCGCCTGCTCAGAACCGGGTGTTGCACTGGCCCGATCGGATAACTCAGACGCCGACGCATCCAGCCGATCCGGGCGCGCAGTTGCGCCGACCGACGATCGCGAACCCGCACCGTCAACTTCTGTCAGACCGGACCGATGTTCCGGCCGCGCATCCGCATCGGCGGCCGCTGTTGCTGCAGTCGCACCGGCCGCTTCGCCGCGCCGGCGTTGTGCCGCACGCTCGCGCCACACAGCCAAAAGCTCTGCTGCCTCGGCGCCGATCGCGCGCCGCAGACCGCGGCCGATATATCGATGAGGCAGCGGTATGGACCTCGCTTCGATCACCTCCCCGTCCCAGCTCGCCCGAATGACCAATCCGATCGCGCGTGATTTACTCCGGCCCGATATCTGGCCGACGATCACCGCGTCCGCACCACTCGCCGCGGCAAGTGCTGAATATATCTCGGCTTCTGTGCTCTGTGGCGCGGGCGTCGGCAGGTCGATTTTGGCCTGTTCCCAGTCGGCGAGAGAGATGAGAGAAACCGAGTCGCTCAAACTGCTGATCACGGCCGCTCTGGCTCGCTCGGCCAGTTTGGTCGGACCTTCAAACTGGACAACCGCGATACGCGGAGTCTCATCGGCGCTGGCCAGGGCAGGTGTCGCCAGGGCACAGAGAACTAGCAACGTTCGGGAACGGTCCCGAACCCGTTCGGGAGAACCAGTGTTCCCGAACGCTGCTAGCAGGACTGATACACGAGTGATCCACATCGTATTGGGAGATGGCCAGATTGATTGCTCGATCGATATACACACCGATCGCTCAAAAACAATTCAGACTACCCTGCCCCTCGAATTTCTGAAATGTCGATCGGCACGTCTCGGAACTCTGAAGCTGGCGCGGCCTATTGGGTGAAGATCACGTCATTTCGCAAATCGGCCTCGACTTTGCTGTGGAGCGGGTTGCATCAGATCGTCAGGAGATTTCATGCGTCCCACAGCTCTTTTCACAAATTCGCCATAGCGCTCATCAGTTTGTTCTGTGCTCTGTTGGTTTATCTGTCTCACACGCCAAAGGCCGAGGCGTGCGGTTGTTTTGCCCGGCCCGATCCCTCGGTGGCGATCGTGCAGGGCGGCGAACGGATCGTGTTCGCTATGGAAGGGGGCAAGGTCATTGCACATATTCAGATCCAGTACTCGGGTGATGCCGAGGAGTTTGCCTGGCTGGTCCCCCTGCCATCACAGCCCGAGACGATCGAGGTGGGGACCGATGAGCTCTTTGCTCAGATCATCGCCACGACGCAGCCC
Source organism: Pseudomonadota bacterium (assembly GCA_022360315.1). Lineage (GTDB taxonomy): Bacteria > Myxococcota_A > Polyangia > Haliangiales > Haliangiaceae > JAKSDA01. The sequence continues at coordinate 10,523 of JAKSDA010000277.1, read as the reverse complement.
AAATACCTCATCAATCGCGAGTACAAGGGCTACTGCTGGTTCGATCCGGCGCGGGGCGGGGGGCTGTCGACGGGCAACCCTGCGAACGACAGCGCTGGTGGCTCGAATGACGGCGAAGAGCCGTCGGGCAGCCCGCTGGTCATGCGCGAAATGGTCGGCCCGTACGAGACCGTGGTTCTTTCCGCCGAGTCCAAAGACGCCATGCTCGACTGGCTCAGAGACAAACGCTTCTTTGTGCCGACCGGAACCGAGGATGCGGTCGATCCGTATATTCGGCCCGGAGCGTATTTTCTCGCGGTCAGGCTGCGCAAGGATCAGGACGTCGGCGTCGGTGACCTGCAGCCGGTCGTGCTCACCTACGAATCCGAGCTGCCCATGATCCCCATCGTCCTGACCAGCGTGGCTGCAGACCTCGACATGCCGGTGCTGGTATGGGTACTCGGCGAGCACCGAGCCATCCCGCGCAACTTTTTTCACACTCAGATAAACGACGCGGCCATCGACTGGCTGAGCGCCGCTTCCAACTACATCGATGTGGTCACCCGGGCGGTCGAACGGCCACCTTGTTGATCGAAACCATCGGGCCGACCCGACAAGTCGGTCGGGTCACTGTGGCCGTTTGTGTATTTACCGTATTTCTGGCCTCGGCGTGTAGTGGTGGTGGGGCGGGTCCGGGATCGACCGAGGGCCCCAGTCCGATCGGCATTCGGGTGTTTGACGAAGAACTGGTGTTCGAGGTCCGATTGCTCGACAACAATGACCGGGTCCTGGCCCGCGATCAGGTCGTTCTCACCCCGCGCTGCCCCGAAGGCGACCAGGCCGCATTCTGCTACCAGATCTGCGCCGGCTGAGGATCGTCGCCGCCACTCGGGCAGGGCGATGCTGTGCTTGCAGCTCTGAACAAATTTCAATATGATTCAGAGTTACAACCCCGTCATGTCTGTGCGGTCAACAGAGTCCAAAGGCCGGGATTCCAGGCGCCGGAAGCAGATTCTGCACGCAGCCGAGCGGTTGCTGAAACACTACGGTTTTGGCAAGACCACAGTAGCCGACATCGCCCGTGAGGCCAATGTGGGAGTGGGCACGGTGTACTTGGAGTTTCCGTCCAAGAACGCCATCGTGGCCGAGCTCTCTGTCCAGCGCTATCAATGTGTGCTCGATGCGATGCGCAGCGCAGCACAGGGCCAGGGCAGCGTGGCCGACCGCCTGTGCGCCATGTTCGAGGCCCGCATCACACGCATGGCCGCCTTTGCCAGCGAAGGTCAACACGGCCGCGACCTGCTGCGCTGTCTGTGCCCGGCCACGCAGGAAGCCGAGGCAACGTTTCGCGCCGACGAAGAACACCTGGTCGCCGAATTCTTGACCCGAGCACTCCATAAAGGTCAGCTCGCTGTAGCGGAACCAGTTGAAATCGCAAGGATCCTGCTGAAGTTTTACGACAGCTACAGCACCGCCACGAGCACCGCCGACCGCGATCGCGAGCTGTCCCTGGCCCATCGGCTCATCCTCTTCGGACTACTTCCTCGAGATCAAATTCCTCGAGATCAAAAATAAAAAGTAATATCAATTGCATAAAGGATGATGCACAAGCCTGCCCGTTGACGGAATCGTGAACGAACTTAGATTTCGTTCACGAGTCGAAAACGAGAGACACCATGAGCAGACATCCATCTTCCTTTGAATCGCCGCTGCCATTTCTTCCCATGCGCGACGGTGTGTTGTTTCCGGGTGCGACGATGAGTGTACCGGTGGGTCGGTCGCGTTCGGTGGCGCTGGTTCGCTCCGCGCGGGAAGGCGACACGGTAGCGGTTGGGGTTCAGCGCGATCCTCGAATCGACGACCCGGCAATTGCCGATCTCATTCCGCTGGCCACTCGTGCTCGTGTGGTCCGAGTGATCAAGGTGCGGCGCAATCGGTATCAGCTCATGCTGGAGGGGCTCGCTCGGGTTCATCTCGACGGATTGCTGGCACCTCAGCCGTATTGGCGGGCCGAGGTTCGGCCGACTGACGAGATTGTCGACAAGCCGCTCGAGGTCCGCGCGTTGGTCGAGTCGCTGCAGGAGAAACTGGGCTCGCTGAGTGCGGTTTTGAGTGATCCGCTCAAAAAGCGCCTGCAGTCGCTCGATCCGCACAAAGAGCCGGGGTTTTTGGCCGATATCGTGGCTTCGGCGTTGAGTGTCACGACCGAGCGCGAGATCGCGATCTTGTCTGCCCTTGATGTGGCCGAGAGATTGCGCATGGTCTACCAGCTTCTGGTCGAGGCCGAGACCATGGCCGACATCAAAGAATCGCTGTCGCGCGAGATGCAGCGCGAGATGGGCAAGAACCAGCGCGAGGCCATGTTGCGCGAGCAGCTCAAGGCCATTCGCAAAGAGCTCGGCGAGGGCGAGAGCGGCGATGGGCAAGACGCCCTGCGCAAAAAGCTGGCCGAGTTGGACCTACCCGAGGACGCGCGCGAGGTGGTCGACAAAGAGCTCGAGCGGCTGCAGGGCATGAACTCGGCCCAGGCCGAGCACGGGGTCATTGTCAAGTATCTCGAGTTCATCGCCTCCCTGCCGTGGAACGACCGAGCCGAGGTAAACGACGATCTGACCGCGGTCGAGCAAACCCTGGACGACGATCACTACGGTCTGGACGACGTCAAGGAGCGTATCCTCGAGCATCTGGCCGTGCGCAAGATGACCGGCAACCAGCGCGGCGCCATCCTGTGTCTGGTCGGCCCTCCCGGGGTGGGAAAAACCTCTCTCGGCCAATCGGTGGCCGACGCCACCGGGCGGCCGTTTGTCCGCGTGGCGCTGGGCGGCGTACGCGATGAAGCCGATGTCCGCGGCCATCGCCGCACCTATGTCGGCGCGTTGCCCGGCCGGATTCTCAATGCGCTGGTTCGCGGAAAAGCCAAAAATCCGGTCATGTTGCTCGACGAGATCGACAAGCTCGGTCACGGTTGGCTGGGCTCGCCCGAAGCGGCCCTGCTCGAGGTCCTCGACCCCGAACAGAATCACACCTTCACCGATCACTACCTCGATCTGGCCTTCGATCTGTCCGAGGTATTTTTTATCTGCACGGCCAATACGATCGAGACCCTGTCGCCGCCGTTGCGTGATCGACTCGAGATCATCGAGCTGCAGGGCTACACAATGGATGAAAAGGCGGAGATCGCGAAACGACACCTTCTGCCCAAAAAGCTCGACGAGCACGGTCTGGCCGGGGATGCGCTGACCATCTCGGCGGACGCGCTTTCTGCCATCATCCGCGACTACACCCGCGAGGCGGGAGTACGGCAGCTCACCCGCGAGCTGACCAAGATCTGCCGTGCGATCACCTTGAAGGTGGCGCGCAAGCCCGACTACAAGGCCAAGGCTATCCGGGTCGAGGAAAGCGATGTGCACGATTATCTGGGCAAGCCGCGTTTCTTCAACGACGTGGCCGAGAGGCTGGCCATCCCTGGAGTGGCCACAGGACTGGCCTGGACTCAGACTGGCGGGGACATCTTGTTCATCGAGTCCTCGCGTATGCACGGCAAGGGCCGGCTGGAGATCACCGGTCAGCTCGGCGACGTGATGAAAGAGTCGGCCCGGGCGGCGCTGACCTATGTACGCAGCCATGCCGACGAATTTGGCGTCGAGCCTGATTTTCTCGAGTCGCAAGATCTTCACGTCCATGTGCCCGCGGGTGCGGTGCCCAAGGACGGCCCATCGGCCGGGGTGACGATCTTTACCGCCTTGACGTCGCTGCTCACCGGCCGGCGGGTCAGGTCGGACACGGCGATGACCGGGGAGTGTACACTGCGCGGCCGGGTTCTGCCGGTAGGCGGGATCAAGGCCAAGGTATTGGCGGCCCATCGCGCCGGCATCAAACGGGTCATTCTGCCCAAGAAAAACCACCGTGACATCGACGATGTGCCGGTCGAGGTGCGGGACGATCTCGAATTCATCATGGCCGAGGATATGACCGACGTGCTGGCTGCTGCCCTGGAGGGCCCGGCCGACCCCGGCGCACTCGAGTTGGGCCGGGACCACATCAACCCGGACGACGGGGTGAGTGGGGCGGATGATAGGACGGCCAGTATGGCGTAAAGCGGTGACCGGGGCGACAAGCCAGGGCAACGGCCTGGCATTGCGGTCGGCGTCGAGCCACAATAGCCGGTCACCATGGACGTCTCTGAAGCGCGTGCCCTGCATGACGACGTGCCGGTTATCGACCTGCACGCAGACACGCCCAAGCTCATGCACCGCATGGACTACGACATTGCCGAGCATCACGAGCGGCCGATGCCGCGACGGATCAACTACCTCGGCCACGTAGATCTGCCGCGCATGCGCGAAGGAGGTGTGGCGGCGCAGATTTTCGGCATGTGGACATGGCCGTATCCGCGCCGGGGTTGTGCCGCCTCGGTGCACGGCCAGCTCGATGCGCTCGACGAGGCGGTTCGGCGTCACCCCGACCAGATCACCTGGGCGATCACCGACCGCGACATCCGCGCCGCACAGCGACGAGGTGCCATCGCGTGTCTGGCCGGGATCGAGGGTGGACAGGCGCTGGAAGGCGATCTCGACAATATCGCGCGGTTTGCCGCGCGCGGGGTGAGATACATTGGCCTGCTTCATTTTTCGGCCAATCAGCTCGGTTATCCCGCCTATGGTCTGGGTGCTGATTCGACCCGGGGTCTCACCGATCTCGGCAAAGAGTGTATTCGCGAGATGAATCGCCTGGGTGTCGTGGTCGACCTGGCTCATATCAGCCGACAGGGCTTTTACGATGCCCTGGAGATCAGCAGGGCGCCGGTCATGGTGTCCCATACCGGGGTTCTTGGCGTGCATCAACACTGGCGCAACATCGACGACCAGCAACTGCGCGCTGTGGCCGAGAAAGGCGGCTGTGTGGGGGTGATCTTTGCCAGGCGCTTTCTCGGCGGCAAATCGATCGAGGCCGTGGTCGACCACATCATGCACATCATCGACGTGGCCGGGGTGGATGTGCCCGCGCTGGGATCCGATTTTGACGGCTTCGTGGTGCCGTCCTACGGCCTCGAAGACGTCTCGATGATGCCCCATTTGACCGCACGCTTGGCCGCGCGCGGCCTCGGGCCGGACGTGTTAAAAAAGATCCTCGGCGAGAATGCGCTTCGCGTTCTGCGCGATGTTTCCCCGACCCGAGCCGCTGACGTATCGTGAACACACCGGGATTTTCATTTGAGATCGTGGCCCGCCAGGGCAAGGCGCGGGCAGGGGTTTTGCAGACACCGCGCGGCGACATACTCACGCCGGTATTCATGCCCGTGGGCACGCTGGGCACGGTCAAGGCCATGACAGTAGCAGAGCTCGAAGCCCCGCCCCTGGATGCTCGAGTCATTTTGGGCAATACGTACCATCTGTACTTGCGGCCCGGAATGGAGGTCATCGGCGCCCACGCTGGCCTGCACGGTTTTGCTGGCTGGTCGCGAGCGATTTTGACCGACTCGGGCGGCTTTCAGGTATTCAGCCTGGGTGCTCTGCGCCGCATCGACGACAACGGCGTCACGTTTCGCAGCCACATTGATGGTTCGACCCACCGGTTGACCCCCGAAAAATCGATGGAGATACAGGGAGTGCTCGGATCGGATATCGCCATGGTATTCGACGAATGTCCGCCGGCCGAATCCTCGGCCGAGGAGCACGAGCGCGCCATCACGCGGACCACGGCGTGGGCACGGCGTTGTGCAGAGGTCGACCGGCCGGCCGGGCAGGCGCTTTTCGGCATCGTACAGGGGGGGACGGATATCGGGCGCAGAGCGCGTCATCTCGACGATCTACTGGCCATTGGATTCGACGGCTACGCGCTGGGCGGCCTGTCGGTGGGCGAGGGACCTGAAGAGACCTATCGAGTGCTCGACCTCTTTGCCCATCGACTGCCCGGCGACCAGCCTCGTTACCTCATGGGTGTGGGCCGACCTGAAGACCTGACCCGGGGCGTGCAGAGCGGCATTGATATGTTCGACTGCGTCATGCCCACCCGCAACGCCCGCAATGGCTCTCTTTTCACTTCCCGGGGCGCGATCAATATTGCCAATGCCAAACACCGCATGGATACCGGACCGATCGATGCTGAATGCCCGTGCGCAACCTGCCAAACCGCGTCGCGGAGTTACCTTCGCCATCTGCACGCGGCCAAAGAGATCCTCTACAACCGACTCGCTACATTGCACAATCTGACGTTTTATGCCCGCCATATGCGGCGTTTGCGCCAGTCGATCGTGGCCGGCGATCCGCTGAGCTAGCTGCCATACAGCCTCACGTGAACAGAACCAGTGCTATTTCACGGGCGAGGCCGGGATGACTCGGGCCACAGAAAAGCCGACCCGTGCTCCGCCCTCGGGGCGATTTTCGGCAAACGCCCGCCCGCCGTGGGCTTCGGCGATGCGGCGCACCAGAGCCAGGCCCAGGCCGAGCGACGATTGCCCGGCGCGATGGGTACCGCGATAGAACGTATCGAATACGGTGTCGAGTTCGCCCTCGGCCAGACCCGGCCCGCTGTCATCGACCTCGAACTGGATAAACGCCTGGCCCTTGCTCTCATAAATATCTCGAATGCGCAGAGTTGTGACTCCAGCGCCGTGGTTGCGAGCATTGTCGAGCAGGTTGGCCAGAGCGCTGGCCAGCAGGGTAGGGTCGCCGTCAAACTCGGTATCGGTCGCGTCCACTTGCAACAGCGACCCGGATAAACCGACCCGTTCGATAGCTCGGGTGGCCAGTTCTCGGGCATCGAGAGAACGGCGATCGAGGGTGTCAAAGGCCAGTCGGGAACTGGCCAGCAGTTGCCCGACCAGCGAGTCGACCTCCAGTATTTCGCGCTCGAGGTCGTCGAGTCGACCGGACTGGGCGGCGCTGGTGCGGAGAAGCTCGATGAGGACGCGCATATGGCCCAGCGGGGTGCGCAGCTCGTGGCTCACTGCGGCCAGGAGTTCGCGCTGATCGTCGATCTGTTTTTTGATTCGCACCGCCATATCGTTGATCGCGCTGGCCAGGATGCCGAGTTCGTCAGAGCCATGCCGGCAGGCGAGTTTTACCCGACTGTCCAGCTTGCCGTCACCGATATCGCGAGCCACGGCCACCACACGACCCAGTGGCCGGATCAAGCGTCGGGCGATCACTCCCGCGGCGAGCCACAAACAGGCTCCGGCCACGCCCAGGCCCAAAAAAAACACCCATGGCCTGGCCCGAGAATGGCGGTTTCGGCACACCAGTACCCGGCCCACACGGCGTTCGGGGCCGGCATGGTCGGCCGGACGTCCCGGCCGGGGATGAAAAGCGGAGTTGTGACCGAGCGAAGCGGCCAGGCGGTCGGTGATGCGCTCGCCGGGTCCATCGGCGCTGGCGCCGGGCTCGGTGGATCCAGCGGGTACCGAGATGCGCAGGAACCTGTGTTTGCATTCGCCTCCTCTGCTTGCGACCACGATTCCGTTGGCATCGTAGGCGATCACACTGGCTTCGAACTCTCGGGCGATGCGGGTGACCAGACGGTCGCGTTCGAGCGGGCGCTGCCATACATCAGCGAACTGGTAGCCCAGAAAACGCTCGGCACGCACGATGTCTCGACGCCACGGCGACGGTTGGGCCAACAGAGCCATGACCCCGGACAGAATGGCAATGGTGAGTCCGATCGATACGCCGAACCAGACAAAGATGCGCCGGTGCAGGCGCACCCGGACGTAGCGGCGCAGGGGGTTCATTCCACCTCGCGCGAGAGTACGTACCCGACGCCGCGCACGGTGCGGATCATGCGCGGCGAACGCGGGTCGTCGCCCAGTTTTTTGCGCAGTTTCGAGATGTGAACATCCACGGTGCGCGCGCCGACCATCACGTCATCGCGTCCGGCCTCGGCGAGCAAGGCCGACCGGGGTACAACTCGGCCAGCTCGGCGCACCAGAGCGACCAGAATGTCGAACTCGAGACCGGTGAGTTCGACCGGGTGACCGTCGATGGCGACCTCGCGCGAGGGGACTTCGATGGCGATGCCTCCGGCCGACAGGCGCTCGGCCTCGACACTCGGCTGGGCCCGGCGCAATACTGCGCGCAGCCGGGCCAGCAGTTCGCGTGGACTGAACGGCTTGGGCACGTAGTCATCGGCCCCCAGCTCGAGGCCGACAACCCGATCGGCCTCGTCGCCGCGCGCAGTCAGCATGATGATCGGGATGGAGTTTTTCTTGCGAATACGCCGCAACACTTCGAGCCCGTCCAGATCTGGCATCATGATATCGAGAAAGATGGCGTCAAAGGTGTCGTCGCCGAGAGTTTCGAGACCCTCGCGCGCCGTGGCAGCGTGGCGCAGAGATACGCCGTTTTGCGCCAGGTAGCTGTCGAGCAGTTCGCACAGGCGTCGGTCGTCGTCGATGAGCAATACGCGAATGGGCACGAGATCGCCGGTCATTTTATCAGGTCTGTCGGCTCGGTCGCCGGAGCATGGCGTTTTGCGTGTCGATACAGCCCAAAGCACAGCCCGGGTATCTCGTGGAACGGTCAGGGCACCTGATTGGACGTGTTGGAGGCCCCGCCGGTCGGGTCGGACGCGGGTGTGGTAGCCCGGGCGATGTCCTCGCTGTCGGGGTGGGCCAGCCTGTCGCGACCAGTGGCTTGCTCGCTGCGGGCGCGCAGCGCCGCATCCACGCACATGTCCACGATGGCGCGGTATTTCTCGGCCCGGTGGTGTTTGTGATGGCCGCTGACATGGGCGATACCGCTGGCAAAACCAACGATGGCACCGGCGGAAAACAGAGCGATCAAGAGTTTTCGTTTCATGGTGTTCTTCCTTCTGTAAATGGGTGTTGGTGGACGCAGCTCATACCCAGCCGCGGTAGGGCCCGCCCCGCATCAGGCCGGACTCGAACATCTCGGCCAGCTTTTCGCGTTGTCGCGCATCGAGCACCTCGTGAATGCGCGCCAGTGCACCGGTCACGGCATCGCGCAACTCGGCCAGGGCCGAATCCTGGGCGGAAAACGCCTCGGCCAGGGTGGTCGGGTCAAATGACTCAGTGCGTATGGCCCTGGCCACATCATCACCAGATCTGCGCCAAACACGTTTGGCGCTGTGCGCCTGGTCGAACAGTTTGGCGATCTCGGCGCGAATGACCTTTTCCTGGCCCGGCGAGGTGTCGAGATGGTCGAGAACGTCCCACAACAGCGAGCTGGCGTGGCTGCGATAGTCGCGATGGTGGCCATGGCCGAAGCGATGGCGCATCCTCCACCGGTAGGGCGCGCATCCGCGGCCTCTGACCGCGCGGGATAGACCGTACAAACAGGCAATACCAAATACGAATCCGAACATGTTGCTACCTCCTTGGCCACAACATGGGATCGCTGTGTGAAGTCTATGCGAGCTTCACTGTAAACTAGTGTTAAGAATCCCGGACCTATTGGCCTCACTCACGGGATATCACCCGGGAGTCATGGCTGCCGAGCCAGCGCTCTTGCACGGGTTTGCACCTGTGACAACCGGCTGTCCGGGTTATCGAGGTGCCCGATCCAGCAAATCCATGGCCTCGAGCAGGTTGTGCATGGATTGCGGCGCATGATGAATCAGCTGGATATAGGTAGAGACGGTTTGCGGCCCGACCACGCCCGATGCCCCGATATTCATGGCAGTTTGCATCTGGCGGCGCTGCTCTGGTGGTGGGAATGGCCGCTGCCAGGGCGGGCAGAAAGCCGAGAGAGGAGTCAAAAAGCGTGCGCTGAGTGACCGACAGGAACACGAATATGACCAGGAGGATAGCGGCCACGATCCATCGAATGCCCTGCCAGCCGAGACCGTCGAGAGTACGCTCCCAGCGAGTGATACTGGCGCGTTTGTGCACCCGCTTGACGAACAGGGCAAAGCTCTCGTTCATCAATTGCAGGCGGGCATTGCGCCGCACCAGGCGTTTCTGAACCAACCGGCGGACGACGCGAACCTGTTTGTGTTTCTGAACCAACCGGCGGACGACGCGAACCTGTTTGGGGTTGACGAATCCCTCCTGGGCGAGCTGGACCAGGACCATTTGCTCGTCTTCCGAACTATGGACAGGGCCAATGGTTGGAGACGTCATTCGCCGCGAGTTTGGCGTCAGCTACCATAATCATAACATTCCACGTTTGCTACATCGTCTCGGTTTCTCGGTCTAGCGCCCTCAGAAACGACTCGCTCGTGCTGATAAGCAACGCCAGGAACGTGGCTAAACGAGCGATTTCCAGCAGTAAAAAAGGCCACAGAATGCTAAGTACCGCGACCCGCAAGTAAGTACCCATTACGGCCGACCAGCCCGCCGATGGCTGTGTTGCTCATCGGTCACGTAGGCACTATGCTCCCTCTTCGCGCCTTGCCCTCGACGCGCTGGACCGACCCTACTGGGCACTTACTTACGGGTCGCGGTACTTAGGTCGACTTGAGCACTTTTCGACAGTCCTGCGACCAGCAGGCTGAGAGAGTTGGCAGGCGAAGGCTGTGAAAGAGACCGGCTTGGCGGTTTCTATGCGGCGTACGCTACCTCATGGAGCAGAGTCTCGACGCATTTT
>JAKSDA010000154.1 GCA_022360315.1 Pseudomonadota bacterium | reverse complement strand
TGTCCCACGGTCATCGTAGCCGGCGCAGATGAGGTCCCCGACGAACCCTGCCCGCCCAAATCGGGCCCCTCTGGCAACGGCGCCAGCGGCACCAGCGCCAGCCAGGGAACCACGGGCTCCGGCAATCGAACCCGGCCAGGCTCCGCCGAGACTACAGTGCACCAACCCGGCGCCGCGGGCACCGGCGACAGCGAGCCCGGCGGTGGCCACGGCCACCCGAGCACGGCCACTGGACGTCCCGGGGGCTCCCCCCACGGCGTCAGCCACGGCAAAGAGGGCGGCGCCGAGAACGTACCGCTGTTTGCCGGCCTCGGCCTGTTCAACACCGCCCTCGGCAAATGGCTGTCCTCTTTCCAGGTCAAAGCCAGGACCAAGGCCGCCCTCCATGGCGCCTCCATCCTCGCCGCGGTATTCACCGGCGTGACCTCCTTTGTCGCGAAACTCGCGAAAAGGGCCGTGCACGCGGGCACGAAGGCGCTCGGTGGAGCGTTTCGCCGATTCAGGCGACCCAGTGCGGCAAGGGGGGGATGCTTCGCCGCAGGCACCGTAGTGGAGACGCGCGAAGGTCCACGACCAATAGAAGAAGCTCGAGAGGGAGACCTAGTCCTGTCCCGTAGCGAGGAGACTGGTGAAGTTTCCTACCAGGAGGTTTCGACCACCTTCGTTCGCCACGGCATCGAAATCTACGAGCTGAGCGTGGTCGATTGTGGAGGTGTGGCAGAGGTTCTGGAAACCACCGCCGAGCACCCATTCTGGGTTGTTGGTCGTGGATGGGTCGCGGTCGCGGATCTCATGCCCGGCGACAGGCTGCTCGACGCCTCAGGCGCTGTCCTCGCCGTGGACGGGCTCGTAGCGACGGGTCGTACAGACACGGTCTACAACATCGAAGTAGAGGGCTATCACACGTACTTCGTCGGCGATCTTGGCGTATGGGTTCACAACAAGGCTATGCGCAATCCGCTTCGAGTCGAGAAGGGCTTGGCGGGGAGCAAGAAACACGGGCTCAAATGGACAGAAGGTCCAGCCCGAGCCAAATCGACGGGAAACCGCAGGGCCAGTTTGGCAGCCAAGCCGACCTAGACTTCGTTGAGAGCACCGCGATTAGCCTCTCTCCAGGCCAGTCGGGGACCTTCGCTTTGCCCACTGGTCACTCGTCGGTTATACACTTGCCAAACGGAACAACGGTTCCCGCAACACGGGTGTGGATGAAGGTCAGGAAGAGCGGGACGTTTCATGCGTATCCGATGGAGTGAGGTTGATGAGAATAGACCCTAAGAAGCCGGAAGCAATTCCACTAGGTGCCAAGGCAGCCAAGACCGAGACCCTGGAGGACCTTCTTGAATCGGCGTTCCCGCTCGACACCGACGACGCTGTCTTGTACTGGAACGAGATCCCTGTTCCCATCAGCTACAAATACGACCTGCCAGTGATGATTGAAGAGATCGAGGAGGTCATCGAGGCGGTGGTCGACGGCGAATCAACTTCGGTTCAGTGGCCTTCCAACACCTTCCGAGCAACTTGGCATCTACGCCGATATGGTGAACGAATGAAGATAGCGGCGGAATGGGAGTCCGTCGCCCATAATCGAGAAATCGAACTGAACGACAGCGGAGAAGTTGAGGTCGAAGTAACAGGTTTCTTGGAGAACTGGAGCAAGTTGATCGATACGGCACAGACAGCGCTTCTGAACGCCGGATACTCGGAGGATAACTGCGGAGACTGGGATCGTTTGGGTTCGATCATAGACTCGTGTCGCCCGTAGGCCCGCTCCCGCAGATCCAGCAGATCCCGACCCCCGCAGATCCCGACGCAAAATAGTTTGGGAGAGCCGGGAATTGTCAGGGTCATTTCGAGGGTACGGAAAGAGAGGCGGCGTCTTCGCTGCGTAACGAATAACGAATTGTATCGCAATTCACGTAATGGGCTGGGAATCCGATCTACGACGCACCTGTGCCTGGCGACTTACTTGAGGTACTGGCCACGCCAGGCAATCGCATGAGTATCGCAAGGTCACCTTACCCTCTCAACGCGCTTCTTGCCGAGCTTCTTCCTCGTGCTTCTCGATTGCGTCACGGAGCAGTGCGGCAACCTCATCGTCGGACATTCCATAATCCCCGGCTCCAAACCTGCGAATACGATACTCAGAGCGGCACGGAAACGCGTGGGATTCGTCAATGCAGAGCAAAATGAAGCCCGGATCGAGCGATCTGGACTCCCTCACCACGCGATACGGTCTCGCAAATGGTTCGCCGAATGGCGTTTTCGGCCTCTACTGCCGTTCTGAGCACGTTTACCCGGGATTTGCGGAACGGTTTGGCGAATGATTTGGCAAATGAGTCGAATCTGCGCTCTCGAGAGCACATCCCCAAAAAGTGTTCTTGCTTCGCAAAGGATCGCGACTCGTGTTGTGATGTACATTTCCGAGTTCGAAATCATGGTTCAAGTCATTCGCAACGACCGCTCTCACCCGTGCAGAGGGTTGACGGAAACGCCGTGGAGGCGCCACGATGGGACCCATGCGCGACGGGGACCCGAGCGCAGGCGCCACCCAGGAGACCATGCAGAACCAGAAGAAGCTCCATGCACCAAGCAACGCGACGTCACCCGGAGACTCTGCGGATTCCGACCGGCAGCAAACCGCGCGGCGCCGGTACGTCGAGCTGATCCGGGTCAGCGGCCGTGGCCAGGTCGAGCGCGAGACCCCTGAAT
>JAKSDA010000040.1 GCA_022360315.1 Pseudomonadota bacterium | reverse complement strand
CTTCTTCGGCCTGATGCTCCCCTTACCCTACCCGAATCATTCGGAGCGAAGCTCCGAGGGGTCCGGGGACGAGTCCCCGGCGGGGTCCAGGGGCAGAGCCCCTGGAGGCCTGTTTGGTTCCGGCTCGTCCGGGTTAGGATCTTCAGCGATCCATGACTCGTACAGGCTGCGTGGAATCCACTGTGCGACCTGGTGATAGGTGAGTCCTCGCGCCTTCGAACCAACAATCGCGTCCCGGATCGGAACGTCGCCGATCGCATCGCGTAGCCAAGAGATAACACCCGATCCGCCTACAGAAAGCAGGCGACGAACAATGTAGCCGAAGTTTTCTTCCCAGGAAAGACGGTCGAAGTCAGTGTCCCAGAAGAACGGGCGCAGTTCTTCCGGCAGTTCAAACTTTGTTCGCCGTACCATGACTCTCCCAGTATAGCTCTTATTTGAGCACTTATCGGCATTGCCTACCCCGGCGAACCGGGCCGGCTCAATCCCTGCTCCACGACCAAGGCGTGCTGCTCGCCTATCGACGTCAAGCCCTGCCTTATTTGAGAGAATTTTTAGTGATCATCATCACGAGTGCTTAGGGGACCGCACCTGCTTTGTCGCGATCTTAGTAATCAGCTGAAACAAAAGAGCTTTCCCGCTGCCGCAAAAGTTGCCAATCCAACCCGTCTGCTCTGATAAGTGCTGTGACTACTTCGACTCGCGGCGGGCACCGCGATGCCGCCGCGGATGTCGATCTTGCCATCTGGCCAGATGGTGACGCCGTAGGGCTGATCGCCGGGGATCAGCGATTCGATGATGGCCTTGCGGTCTTGGGGAGCCGCAGCGCGGATACGGGCCGTTAGCGCCTCTAGCTGCGTTTCCATGGCTTCCAGAGAGAAAGCAGCTGCATCGGCCGCTGCGAGCCGTTCGCGGGCCATGGTGCGGCGGCGCTCGAGTATGTGTCGGTCGGCTGCGATCTCTTTGAGCTGATTGCGCCACGCTTCCGCGCTGAGTTCATCGCGGCGAAACGCTCGCGAGATCTCGTTCTCGCTGGTGACCAGCCTTTGCAGCTCTTGCTCGCACTGCGCGAATTCCTCGCGGTGCTCCTCGGCAGAATCATCGTTTCCTGCCATGCTGGCCCGCAGAATCTGCGACTGAGCGATGGCATTGGCCACGGTATCCCATACGACTGGATCAATGTAATCCGCCCGATGCGATCCCATGAGCGTACACTGGGTTTGGCGTTTGCGATCATGACGCGTGGCGCAGTAGATGTACTCTTTGCCCCTGGCGAG
>JAKSDA010000131.1 GCA_022360315.1 Pseudomonadota bacterium | reverse complement strand
GGCATCTGTCGTGTGCAGAAATTTGATGGCCACTCGTCGGCCCAACTTCAAATCCCGAGCGAGAAAGACCGCGCCCATCCCCCCGCGGCCGAGCTCGCGAATCAGCTCGTACTGGCCAATCCGTTGCGCCGGCAATGGCGGACCGGGCGGCTTTGGCAACGCAAGCGGCACTTCGCAGCCAGCGGAATTCACCGGCCTCTCTTGATCCAACATCGCCATGAGCGCATCCCTGCACAATCAGTCATCGATACGGTTCCAGAGCCCACGGGTTGAATCATCAACCCACAGCCGTGGGCGAAATTGGAGATACCTCTACACCTAAATGACCGACGGCGTCCAGCTCATTTTGCGCCGCTGCATACGTTTTCTGCGCACGTTTACCGACCTGGATAAACTCGCGAGCGTTTACCAGTAACGTCCAAAACCCATACCGTGACAGCATTGGAGAGACCGGGCCACTGAATACCGTACGACCTATCCCGCACCATAGATGAGCGATCACGAATTGCACGTGCCTTGGCTCAGCTGAAGTATGATACCGATGGCTTCAGGGTTGGCACCATGGCGCTAGCTTCGGCCCTGTCCAAAGCTGTCTACTGCTTGGAGACGCTTGGGAGATTCCGCATATCGCGGAGTTACACTGTCCCACCGGGCGGTACCTTGCGGTCTGCCTCCGCTTGTTGTCCATATCCGTGGCACTTACCGCATGGTTGCAGCTGTGTTGCTGACATTGTGGGTATCATGCGGGTCGGGAGTGTGGCCTTGCTCATGGCGCAACGCTATCGGCAGTGTCGCCGATCAAGCGACCAAGTTCAAATGCCCAACCGAATTCACGATAGCGCGGTACTCCCAAAGCCTTTCCAGACTTAATGCACACAAACCGATAGCCATCGTATCGTGCATGATGGTACAGCTCCGACAAGTCGTATACTTCCGAGGGAACGAGTTCTCCGCAAGCATTGAGAATCCCCTGGGCAAGGCTATGGTTCCCGTTCGTGACCCATCCAATATGCAATGGGATCCACCATATAACCCGATGATTATCTGATTGTAAGAATTCGCCACAACGCCGATTTTCACCAATCACGCCTATGGTCTTAACAAGACTACTTTCGTTCCACACTGTTGGCAAAATAGTATCTCTACCCAATTTTATTTTTATATCTGTACTGGCACCATCTCTATCAATTAATTTTTTAAAAGTATCTCTTATCCCAAAATCTTTTAATACATTGATGGGATCTGGCTTTTGGTATTCTGCATCTAAATATGCAGCTATTATATGATAGCTCTGAATTGATCGTAGAGACGCCCGCTGCAGGTCAATAATCCCCTCGTTTCCTCGCAACCTAGCGATCTCTTCTGCGTATCGCATCAGATTAGAGAATTCGACTCCGTCATTAACTGGCTCTTGATCCTTACAATTGAAACGATTACGAAAGCAGGTGATGAAAGGCATGGACAGACTTGAACGTGGCAGTTCCGGAGGAAGGGCAAGTAGAATTTTGCCAGAAGAACTGTGACATTACGCCCCCAGTTACACAGCAGATGCAAGGGTTTCCAATCCAAAAGACCTGGCTATTTATTGAGTCGCCAGCCGTGTGAGAGCAGCCAACGGACACGGCAGCTCACACACTCGTGAATCCCTGGGCTCGTCATCGAGCTCACCTACATCATCCGCTCTTACCTTACCCAGGGCCCAGATGCCATCACAATAGCCGGCCTCCCTGAGCCGAGCCACCGTCTGTGGACCTGGAATGCCGTCGGCGACCAGGTCAAGCCGTTCCTGCCGATCCTTCCACACCTCGAGGTCCTCGCCCACGGAGAAGTCAAACGACTCGAAGCCGGCGTCCAGCAGCTTGTCGAAGATGATGTCCCCCGGATCGCCCTCGCCGCGGTTTCTACTCACATCGCGATGCCCGAACACGCCCACGCAATCGGCGCCACCGTCCACCAGGCGGGGCACGGGCGCACGACGATACGGGCGATGGAGCTGGAACTGGATCCCAAACGCCCGGCAGACCGTAATCACCAGCGCGACCTGCGCATCCAGCGTACTCTCCCAGAGCGAACCGTCCCCTTCTTGAAGCATCTCCCAGCCAACGCTGAACTCGTTGACTCCACGGTTGCCGGCGTGGAACGTCTTGCAGACAGCGAGATCGGCCAGCTGCACGATCGAGCCGTCGACGTCGATGACTCCGTGGGCTGCGCTGGATCGTGGATCCCGCTGCCAGTAGGCGACCACGGCACGATCACGCCCATCGCGGCTTCCAGCGCCTGGGCGAACACGCTGGGGCGATCGATTGCGGTGATGGGGGATGCCCTTGGTGGTATGAAGAATCTGCATGCGTACCCAGCGGGTTCGCCGCGTCTGTCCGTCCTCGGGGGCGAGGGCGACGTCGGGGACATCGAGAAAATTGACGATCTCGAGTCCTGGCACGGGCACAACCCGCTTGTGGATCACGAGCCCAGACATGGGAACCTCCTCGTGTACATCGGTCGATTGCGACCGCACGCGCCAGAGGGCGGCATGCTCACCATGCGGCGCGGTCTTCGCAGATGGGGTGACACTCAGGTCGGGGCGCCGTTCTTCGGCACAGTCAGGGTCAGCAGCGCCGGGGCCTTGCCGCAGCGTTCTTCTTTGAGGACGCCTCGCCCGAGCAACTCGGAGATCACGGCCAGTACACTGAAGCGAGGCGCCTTGGTCGCAGCGATGAGCTGCTTGCGCGTGTGCGGCTCACCAGCAGCCAGCTCTGACAGGACCTTTTGCGTGATCTCTCGAAAGCGGCCCGGATCGCCCATCTTCTCGGCTCCCTCGAGGACGAATGGGGCTCCATGCTCATCGAGGGGACGGGTATGCCCGGTGTCCGATGGGGGAGTGGCCTCCAAGGCCCGGCGCATCCAGATGCCCAGCAAGTGAAT
This sequence comes from Pseudomonadota bacterium, assembly GCA_022360315.1. Taxonomy (GTDB): domain Bacteria; phylum Myxococcota_A; class Polyangia; order Haliangiales; family Haliangiaceae; genus JAKSDA01. Next base: position 790 of record JAKSDA010000131.1, on the reverse strand, counting down.
GCACTCGGCGTCTTGCGAGACGACTTCGAGCATCCGGCGCAGCATGAAGCGCACGTCGCCGCGGCCGAGCTCGAGCAGTTCGCTCCACGTGACGGCCTCCGAGGGAGTGTCGTGGCGGTCCACTACGCGTCCGTCCATCACAGTACGGTCGGGGCAATAGCGACCATCGCGTGCCAACTGAGGCATGACCTTGTCGATGAAGACTCGCCGCATGGCCCTGCCGGCGGGCTTGGTCGTCTTGAGCAATGCACCGTGCATGCTCGATTCGTACAGGACGACCACACTCGGTGTCCTTGTCGGGGTCTCGCTGACTCCTACGCCCATTGGTGTCGGGGTCTCATTGACTCCTAGTGCCCCTTGGGCCTTGAACTCGTGTAGCCCAACCCCTTTCAACTTGTCGTAGTGAACGCCAGGGGTCAACTCATCCCATCGAGACATCACATAGCGTACAAACGCTCTCCCGTCATCCTCGTACCCAAGCGCCATGCCAACGTCGCGCGCACGCCAGCACGGCTTGCCGCGGTATCGATACGTGGGCACCTGATGACCATTGTAGACAAATCGCATTGTTTCAATCGGTTCCATGGGGTTCTCTCCGTTTGTAGTTTGCGGTGGACATTCGACATACGAATGGCTTGGATGGGGTTGTGTTCGCCGGCGCGGGCAGCGGCGATGCGGACGCAGATGCGTGAGGACGTGCCCGATATGCTGCGGGGCGTTATTCGCACCCCCCTTTTCCGACGCGGGGCGTTATTCGCCCCGATATCCCTTTCTCCTGCACCCGCAGCTC
>JAKSDA010000242.1 GCA_022360315.1 Pseudomonadota bacterium | reverse complement strand
CCAGCGCGTCGAGGGCAAGGCGCGAAGAGGGAGCATAGTGGGCCTACGTGACCGATGAGCAACACAGCCATCGGCGGGCTGGTCGGCCATAATGGGTACTTACTTGCGGGTCGCGGTACTGAGCATGTCGAGAAATGGCCGCCATTGTCCGCTCGCTAGCCCGCTCTTGAAATGCTCGAATGCCTCGGTGGCGACACGCAACGTGGTCTGCTCTTCTGTAGACATGGATGCCAGTCTCCGCATCATTGCCAAGTTGTGATTGCGCGAATATAACTACCCGCCACGCCCCGCGCGAGCCAGAGGAGCCAAGCATGGCCAAGCACACCAACCCAAACACCGACAAATCGCCCACTAGCAAGACCAGACAACCCCACATCGACAACGGGCTCAGGGCCAATCCGGCCACCTCGATCGGACGCCAGCACGTCGAGTCCGAAGAAGCGCTCAACTCGGTTGTCGAGTTTCCCACCATCCCCTTTGCGGTGGAACAATTTGCATCCGGGCAGCAAACCACTGCGCAGATCTTGTCAGCCGATGAGGCGACCGGCGAATCGACCCAGCGAGTGACCCTCAAAAAGGGTTGGTCTGCGCCGATCGGACACTTCACAACCGATGTCGAGGTCTTCGTTCTCAGCGGCCATGTCCGACAGGGCGGCTTTCCCCTCCGCAAATTGAGCTACTCGTTTATTCCCGCGGGCATCCCCACCGGGCCGTGGACTGCCGAAGAAGATACTGTGCTCTTGTGGATGCCTGATGCCAGGCCGACCTATGTCACCAACGACTACGCCCAGCTGGAACAGATCGCCGAGAACTCGGCCTATCACTTGAACGCGCAGGTACACGATCGCATGGCCGAATACGTGCCCATTCAGGAGCTCAGTGCGATGAATTGGGAGAGCACGACGTTCTTGCCGCCCGGCTCGGCGCGCAAAAGCCTGTATACCAACCAGAAGACTGGGCGGGCTACCTGGATCCTCGGCCTGGTACCCATGTGGCTCGAGGGCAACTTCTTTGCCGGACATCCCACCACTGAAGAAGCGTATCTCATAACCGGCGACGTGCAAGGCCACTGGTCGATGAGCGATGCCCCATTCGAGCGGCGCTACGCTGCCATGCGCAAAGACGGATATTACTGGCGCCCGGCCCACATCCCGCACGGCCCATTCTGGACCGAAGACGGCGCTCTGCTCCTCTTCCGCACCAGCGTCCGCCTCGACTGCTACTGGATGCTACACAATCCAGACATCACACAGCGGGACGAAATACGTCTGCAAGAAGCCGTCGATAAACGTGACTGAGGAACAAAACTGATCGGCCCGACGCCCCGACACGAAATGCCGAGCAGAGCGGCCAAGCGGTCGGCTATTCGATGGGTCACAGCACCTGTGCTTGCTGTGCAAGCCCCGACACGTGCAAGCCGAGTTTGGTGGGCTCGACACGCCGAAGCAGTGTGGCCGTGGCGGGCAGGCACCTGTTTCCGCGGGCCCACGCTCAAGAAGCGACCGACCCATCCGATGGAAACAGTACCCAACGGCACATCCCGACGAGTTCGTTTTCATGAAGCAAACCTGCCACAAGCGGCTGCTCATTATTGACGATAATCGAAGCATCCACGCGGACATACGGCAATCTCTGCAGGGCGAGACGGGGCAGGAGTCCAGTTTGAGACTGAGCGAGGCCGAACTCTTTGGCAGCTTGACCGAGCAGGGCCCAAAAGAGCCAGTCATCGAAGAACCCTATTTGATCGATTCAGCCTTTCAAGGAGTCGACGGACTGAATCTGGTCGAGCAGGCGCTGAGCGCTGGCATGCCCTACGCCATGTCGTTTGTCGATATGCGTATGCCCCCCGGCTGGGATGGCATAGAAACCATCGAGCACCTATGGCGCGTCGATCCCAACCTGCAGGTCGTTATCTGTACTGCCTATTCGGACTATTCGGCGCACGATATCACCCAGCGACTGGGCCGTTCCGACCAGTTGCTCGTGCTCAAGAAGCCATTCGACAGTGTCGAAATCAGCCAACTTGCCCGCGCGCTGTGCCACAAATGGTCTCTGCAGCGCGAGATCGAGGGCCAGATGAGCGCGCTCGAAAACCGAGTCAACGACTCCGAGCACGAACTCGCTGCGATCGTCAGGTGTTCGATCGACGCTATTTTGAGCACACGCTCGGACAGGATTGTGCACTGGAATGCCGCCGCTGAACGCATGTTTGGATACCGGCACGGCGAAATACATCATCAGCCGCTGCAAGTTCTCATCGCGGGTGATCATCGCGCGCAGGCCGAAGAGATGAACCAGCGCATCTGCTCGGGCGAGCGCTTGCCTCCCTTTGATTCACAATGGGTCACCAGAGACGGCCGTCGCATCGACGTATCGGTCGCCTTGAGCCCAATTTACGATACCTCGCAGAACATCGTCGGCACGGCCGTGACGGTGCGCGATATCCAGGAGCAAAAAGAACTCGAGCGCCACCTGCGCGCTGCCCGACAGCAGGCCGACAACTCTGCACGGGCTAAAAGCGATTTTCTGGCCAATATGAGCCATGAAATTCGAACTCCGATGAACGGTGTCATCGGAATGTCGACCCTTTTGCTCAATACCTCGCTCGACCGGGCTCAGCGCAAATACGCCGCGACGATCCGTGATTCGGCCCAGGCGCTGACCCGGATCATCAACGACATTCTCGACCATTCCAAGATCGAGGCCGGCAAGCTGGAAATCGAGCTCAACGACTTCGAGATCCGGCCGTTCATTGAAGGCGTCGAACACCTTTTTGTCAACATGGCAGAAAGCAAGGGTATCGAACTGGCCATGCGAGTTGCTGACGACGTCCCCGGATCAGTCTGCGGCGATGCCCACCGCATTCGCCAGATGCTGGTCAACTTGCTGGGCAATGCACTCAAGTTCACAGCCGAAGGTAGCGTGACGGTCAATATCTCGGTTGTGGACCGCACGGCCGAATCGGTAACCTGTTGTTTTGCGGTATCGGATACCGGGGTCGGTATTCCCGCCCCGGTTCAAGAGCGACTCTTTGAACCGTTCACCCAGGCAAACAGCAGTACGACCCGCAAGTACGGCGGCACCGGGCTCGGCCTGTCGATCGTCAAGAAATTGGCCGAACTCATGGGCGGTGAGATCGGGCTGGACAGTAGAGTGGGAAAGGGCAGCACATTCTGGTTCACCGCCTGTTTCCGCCCCGGTCAGGTCGACGCCGCCAAATCTCCGGAGCCAGCGCCTGGGCCAGCCGAACCGCTCGACACGCCACGAATCTTGATCGCCGATGACGATCCAGTGAGCAGCATGATCCTCCGGGGGTTTCTGGCCAAACTCGGCTACCATGCCGATACCGTGGCATCGCAGCGCCTCACGCTGCAGGCCGTCAGAGAGCAATATTACCACGCAGTCCTTCTCGATTGTTACATGCCCGACATGGGCGGAGTAGAAGCGATCTGTAACGAACTCCGCCCATTGCTTTGCGACCGACAGCCCATCATCGCACTCACTGCGGCCACATCGGACGGCGAACGAGAGCGATGTCTGGACGCGGGGATGGACGACGTGCTGTTCAAACCCATCGCTCTGGACGCGCTGTGCCAGACCTTGAAGCAATGGGTGCAATCGACCCATTGCGACATCGACCCATATCAACCCGGACGGATGGCTGCCACCGGGATCGGATAGTCACTCACAGTGCGAGCAGGCTCGCAGGCTGTCCCTACTGCTGCAATGAACCGACGTCGCGTCCATTGATGACCCATCTGGTCAGAAAACCTCAGGAATGCGAAATGAATAGAATCCCGCGATGTTTATACAACGCTGTCGCGTTAATGCTATGGCTGGTGACCAGCTGTTCGGGATCGAATTCGCAAGACTGCACCCGTGGCACCGCGACGGCGGGTGGTCAGCACGCTGCCAGTAAGCTCGCCGAGACCACAGCTAAAGCGCCCAAAACGACAGTAAATAGGGAAAAGATCGTTGTCGCCATGTCGGCGGCTTTTGTCTCGGAGCAGGGTGTTTCGGTGTATCGCGAGCTCACCGACTATTTGACCAGACGCTTGCAGCGGCCGGTCCAACTGATCACAGGTCTTGCCTATGACACGATCAACTCGATGCTGGAGGCCGGTGTGGTCCATGTCGGCTTCGTTTGTGGCTTGCCCTACGTGCTCCTCCGCGACCAGCCCAAGCCCGCAGTGGAACTCCTGGCTGCGCCCATCATGCAGGCAAGGCGCTATCAGGGGATGCCCAAATACTACTCCGATCTCATCGTCAAAAAAGACAGTCCCTATCAGAAACTCGAAGATCTCGCCGGAGCGCGGTTTGTGTACAACGAAGAGATCTCCAATTCGGGATATAACCTGCCGCGCCACCATCTGTTCGAGCGCGGCTTAAAAAACCGCTTTTTCGGCGCCTTGCTTCGCTCGGGATCGCATGAAGAATCGATTCGTATGGTCGCGTCGGGACAGGCCGAATTCAGTTTCGTGGACAGCCTGGTATTGGACTACGACCGGGCCATGGGAAACGGCAGTGCGCACCTGGTTCGCGTGCTTTTGAGCATCGGCCCGGCGGGGATTCCGCCTGTGGTCGGTTCCACCCGAGCGCCGGCTGACCTGCGTGAGTCGTTCAAGAAAGAGCTCTTGCACATGCACAGGGATCCCGAAGGCAGACGCATTTTGAACAAGGCCCTGGTGGACCGCTTCGAGTCCGTGACCGACGATAACTACAACGACATCCGAACTGCCTACCATACCCCGTTGCGAGCTGGCTACACCGAGATCAAATGAATCCCAGTAAGGTCATTTGTCCCGGTCGATCTCAGGAGCTAGGGCTGAGTCGCATCCTGATCCCCTTTGCGAGCCTGGCGCTCGTGCTGGTCGCTCTGCAGGCGGCGTCAGTGCTGGCCGTGTTCCAGATCAGCCAGGTGCGCACACAGCATCAATTGGTGGTGACCGCAGTGCAGGCACAACGGGACGTGGCACACCAGTACGAGCGGGCCAATTACCACGCCCTGGCTGCGCTGTCTATGTCCGACTGGAAGCGACTACTCGAGCAGCGCGAGGAAATCCACCACATCGAAGAGCGCGTCGAAGCGACCTATCAACTGCTTTTGGTCCACATCGGCCAGTTGCAGCAGAATCGCAATATCAGGGAATCGGCGCGGCCCGGCGGCCGCGTCAATGAGGATGGTACCTCCACTTCCACTCTGCTCCAGCAATTCGGCCTGGTATGGCAAGACCTCAAAGCGGCGAGTGTTCGGATCTTGCGGTCCAGCAATCGCGAGGTCCGCGACAACCCATGGCTGGCCAGGTTTCAGGCGACCACAGCCGAACTCACCGATGTGCAGGGTCAAATCGCAAACCGGGTCGCCCATCAGGCTGCTGCTGCCGGTCACCAGTTGCATCGGCTGCAACTCGCCATCCCGGTCGCGGCTGTGATGCTGACTCTCTGTCTGGCATTCTTTGTCTACCGCCGTATGATTCGCCCGCTGGTCGATTCGCTGCGAATACTGGCCCGCCAGAAGGACGAATTGCACCACAAGGAAGCGCATATTCGCGCCATTCTGGACAATGCGGTCGACGGTATTGTAACTTTTGACAAATATGGCCAACTGCGAACGGTAAACCCGGCCGCCGAGGCAATTATGGGCCATAAAGCCAACAATCTCATCGGCAATGACGATCTCGCTGGTGTCTTCCAGCAAGGCGAGAACGAAGCGATTCTGACCCCCGACGGTCAAGGCAGCGGCTCGCGGCGCTTGGAGGCCGCGCACGAGGATGGCACCCGTGTGCCGCTCGAGGTGAGAGTGTCCAAAATGGACGGCGGGGACGAGGACCTGTATATCGCCATTATCCAGGACATCACAGAGCGCGAAGAGGCGCAGCGCGAGGTCATGGAGCTCAACCGACGCATGGTCGATATGGCGCGCGAGGCCGGGATGTCCCAGGTTGCCACCGGAGTGTTGCACAACGTCGGCAACGTGCTCAACAGCGTCAATATCTCGACCCAGATAGTCGTGAACACGTTTCAACGCTCACCGATTGCAGCCGGGCTCGACCAGACCGTGTCGCTTTTGCAGCGCGAGCGCGGCGATCTGCCGGGCTTTTTTGCTTCGACAAAAAAGGCCGACGCACTGGTCAGCTACCTGGCGGAATTGACCGAAGCCTCGAATCGAGAACGCGATCTGGTCAAATTCGAACTCGATAGCCTGGCCGCGAGCATCGAGCACATTAAGGAAATCGTGCAAGCACAGCAGAGTCTGGCCAGCAGATCGGACTTACGCGAAAGCGTGTCTCTGGCCGATCTCATCGAGCACGCCATCAAGGTAAGCGGCGCGACAGCCCCCCACCAGGGTATCAGCATCGTGCGTCAGTTCAACGAGATCGGGATGGTCGAGACCGGCAAGCACAAAGTCCTGCAAATTCTCGTCAACCTGCTGTCCAACGCCAAACACGCTGTTCAAGCCAAAGAGTCGGGCCCGCTGACCATTACGGTGCGGCTGGTACAAAAAGCAGCGAGTGAAGTGATGGTGCAGGTAGAAGACAGCGGCATCGGAATTCTTACCGAGAATCTGGCGGCCATTTTTCAGCACGGTTTTACCACCCGCAAAGAGGGCCGCGGCTTTGGCCTGCACTCCTGCGCCAACACAGCGCGCGAACTCGGCGGTCGGCTCACGGCGCACAGCGATGGCCCGGGACGGGGCGCGGTGTTCACCCTCATACTGCCGGTTGCGATCACATCGGATGAATCCGTGGCGGCACTGGGCGACGCGCGATCAAAAAAGGTGCAATCGATCGGCGTGCCACCGGATGACATTCAACTGGCCGACGCACAGACAGAAGATGTCGCATCCAATCGCGCCGCCATGTGAGCGAATGCGGCGTCAGCGGCTCGCTTTCTTCACGGCCAAACCGACCTGAATTCGACCCAAATTGACGCCGATCCGTTCTGCGTCGGGATTGGCCCAGGCATAGGCCAGCGACTTGTCACTTCCCTTTTCGTAGATGGCCAGCTTGAGCACGGGTGTTTTGGTCCGTTGGTAGACCAGCTGGGCCAGCTCGATGGTGTAGCCCAGTTCGCTTCCGTCCGGCGTGGCCAGGGCGACTCGCTGGCCCTGGTCGTGAATGATCAGGTCGCTGACCAGGTGATAGCCGTCTTTACCCTGCCCGATATCACTCTTGCGGATTGCCGCCCAGCCGGAAAACTCGCGGACGCGTCTGAGCTTGTGCGGGATATTGCCTTTGTGACCAAAAATAAAATTTCCCTGCTCATCGGTGGCGCGGTCGTGAATCCATATCTCGTCGCTGTCGAGATAGAGATTGTCGCTGATGATCAGTGTCTTGCCGCTGCGTCTCGACTGGATGCGGCAGGCGCCCTCTTTGGTCTCGCCGACAAAATGGTCGCCCCGACGATGCCAGTAGACCTCGCATCCGGGCGTGGGATGCACTTTGTCCGGGCTCAGATCAGCCAGCTTGCCCGGCTCCAGATGGGCGTCCGTATATGCCGCGTCATCGACAAATGCGAAGATGCGCAGCACGATCGAGGTGCCGTCAGCGGCCGGCTCGAACGTGTAGAGCCGCTGCCGATAGGTCTTTTTCGGGTCGCCGTCCATATACTGCTTGACGTAGAACACATACTCGCCAAATGCGGGCACTGCGACTCGGGCAAAAATCGAGTGGATGTGCTCATGAATCAGATCGTCGGCGGTTTGGGCTGCTTTTGCCTGCCACACCTGTAAGTGATTGTCGAAGCGGCCAGCAAACCACTCAGCCAGGAGAGCAAGGTCGGCGCGAATATCGCGTGCGGGCTGAGTCGCCGGCGCAATCGACGTGTCTCTTGCACCGGATACGGCACCGGGCTCCGCCTGGTCGGTCACCGGTGCCGAGGGGACTGGACTGGGAGCAGAACTGCATGCGCCGACCAGAAGCGCGGTCGTCACAGTGGCGATGATCGTGGGAGATTGCAGCATGGGCGGTATATATCAGCAAATCATTGGCAGGCCATACCGCGACTTTGCCCAGTTGTAACGAATCAAACCGATTTAAAGCCGAGTCTTTAGCCGATCTCGAAACCCTCCCGTGGTCGGGCTAAATTGCATGGAGCAATGGCCGATGATCTCCTTGAAAACATGGTCCATTCGACTGTGAGGAGAATACGTGACCCGAAAGGTAGCAGCTCGCCCACTGTGCACGGCCGCTGCGCTGGCGTTCAGCGCTGCGTTATCGGCGCCCGACGCGTATGCCGATAACCATAGGCTGAAGGACTGGTCTGGCGGTCAGCTAGTGGACGAGTCGGGTCATGAATCGACCGGAGGAAAGGCTGCCCGCCCGGGGTCGCGGACTCATCGGATTGGTTCTGATTCGGCAGAGTTACGACTGGAATCCGGCAATGACCACGGCCAGCCATGGCTTGCCATGGCTGAGGCTCCCGGGGCGATTCTGGTCGCCGAGACTCAGGATGCGCCGTTCGCTTTCGGAGCCATGCCAGCGATCTCGCTCTATCGCTCGATCTGGCCCCATCTACTCCTCGGTATGAGAATGCGCGGCGGGCTGCTCAGAGACGCGGCCCGGGTTGACCGCAGACCAATGCGCCCCGGCGACGGTGACCCCCGCAGCGACCCGGCCACGAGTCCCGGGTACACTGGATTCGGCAGCCTGACCATCGCGCTGCGCATGAGGCACGAATCGGACCGCAACCACGCCCGACACGGCGACGGGTTTTGGCTCGAACTGGCCGTGGGTAGCGCGACCACCGACGGAAACGTACGGCCGACGATCGAAGCCGGGGTCGGCTGGGGGCTGCCGCTGGGATCGATCAACCTCGGCCCGATGATGCGCTTTGTCTATGTGGACGGGATCAGTCACGACGCTCCCACACCGTCGGCAAACCTGATGCTCTTTGGTCTCGAGGTATCGCTTTTTGATGATCCCACCAGACACCGCCGCCGTTTGTACCAGCCAGTTGCTCTCCGCCAGCTTTTCGCCGATCCAGCCGACTCGGACAGCGATGGCATCGGCAACCAGGTCGACGATTGCCACTTGCTGCCCGAAGACAGAGACGGCATCGCAGACCAAGACGGCTGCCCCGAGTTCGACGCGGATAGCGATCGCATCGCCGACCAGGCCGATGCCTGTCCAACCATGGCCGAGGTGCATAACGGCATTGCGGATCACGACGGCTGCCCCGATCACGAACTCTTCATACTCGACCAGCAGCGCCTCATCTTGCAGGAGTGTGTGCTCTTCGACAGCGAGCGCGCGCGGGTGAAACGCGAAGCCCGGGAAATGCTCAGAGTCATCTTGGAGCAGTGGAAAAATGATCCCGACTGGGACAAAATCCTGGTCCGCGGTCACGCCGATGGACGGGGATCGGCAGAGTACAATCAACGGCTGAGCGAGACTCGCGCGATGCGCGTCCGCAAGGCGCTCATCGAACTCGGTGTACCCTCCGAAAAGATCGAAGCCGTTGGCTACGGCGTGCGCCGGCCACGCGATATGGGTTCCTCGGAGCAGTCACACCAGCTCAATCGCCGGGTCGAATTCGTTTTTGTCAAAAGCAAAAGCACAGAACGCCCGGGCCTTTGATCTACGCATGGTCTCGCTGGAAAGGATGCAATCAATGTGACCGGGCACGGCCCGAAGCCAGTCTACTGTATAGCTCGATTGTCGCAAAGGTCAGCGAGGAACGAGCTCCGGAAGCAAAAGGGTTTCCAACTCGCGACGAGTTGCATCTGAAGCGCGATCATTGTACCGGTGGGCCAGATCGGCTGCATTGAGAATACTGCCGACATAGAACATCGAGGCCACCAGGCCAGTCGTCGTAGAGGCGAAATAGAGATCGTGTCGAGCCAGTTCTACCGTGGCCCCGATGAGAACTCCATTGAGCACCAACGCCGCAGCCGCGCTCTCGACCGAACCGGCATAGAGTTGACCGAGACCGGGCAGAACTGCGCTCATAGTAGCGGCAAGCCAGGGCTCTTTGGTCCGCTGCGCCCGATGGGTGGTGTAGACACCGGTCACCGCGGCGCGAAGCTGGGCGTCGAGTCGAGACGATATCGACTCGAACTCGCGGGAGCCGCCCTTGCCGTGGTCATAGATTGCCCGCAGGACCAATAAGCGGGCTCGAGCCGGTTCATCGAGGGCGGGCAAAGCGCGCTCAAAGGCCTGTTCATCGCCGTCCTTGAGCAACGACCAAACACCGATCACTGCGGCCGACCTGCGCAAAGACAGATCTCGGGACGACGACAGCGAAGCCAGAATCCGGCGCGCGCGGTAGCTCTCGTCGAGATCGATCAGCGCGATTGCCCCCCACAGACGCCAGCTGGGTGGAATGACTCCCCCGGCGCAGAGTGCGTCGAGCGTTTGAGCCACCAGGTGAGCATCGACCATATGCCCGGCGCGAAAAAGCTCGGCCACATAAAGCGCACCTCGCCCGCAGTCGATGGTCGCCATACCAGCCGCTCCCGGTTTGTCATCGGCCGGGACCTCGATTTCGGCCGGATCACAGCGCCGAGTTGGCTCGGACTGGCTCCAGCCCTCCGCGCCGTGCCAGCACAGACCACACGCCATTGCGGTGAACTGGATCAGTCGCATGACACCGCATCGGGAAAATCGAGCCATCGCAGCCGTCCTTCGAAGCGGACGGGGCGGAGATAGCGCCCGGTTGCAGCGCGCTCGAGAAACAGGCGCGCAATGCTGCCGACCACCGTACGAAGCGTGCCACATCGCTTGACGCGGAGGTCGAACATCTGCGAATCGCTCGGAACCATCTGGCAACGCGAGAACAAACTGCGGGCCAGGATGTTGCGATAGGTCGCCGTGACAACCCCCGATCCGTTTCCAACGCGCAATGTGCGCAATCGATAACGCACCTCGATGGCACTACCCGGATTGCTCGCTGGTGCGCGGACGATACATCCCGACCACAAAAGAAAAAATATGGCCAATCCAACTAGTTGCCAGTTCCGCATAGCAGTTATCGAGGCCGAATTGTCGGTGCTATCATGGCCCGGGGCACTGGGCTGCCCGGGCGCAGCTCGAAAAAGTGCTCTGGTTTGTACCCCATGATCCACAGAAACGGGAACAGAACCAACACACCGCCAATACACGCTCCGATAGAAAACACTTCACTCCGCGAGATCACCCCATGAGTTGGCTCGTATCCGGGCGCCTCCAATCGGACCGTCGTGGTTGACCCCACGATCTTGGTGTCGGTCATCGTATACGGTGTCGTGCCGACGTACTCGCCGTTCAGGTAGACTTTTGCCCCCTGCACATTGCTGCGAATCACTGTCGAACTCGAGCAGGCAACCACGCCAAAGACCAACGCTGTCACGACTGCAACCGATGTTTTTTTGGATAGCTTTTTCATATTCTCCTCGCGGTACTGCACACGACCACATTGGAAAGAATGCGAAGCGCATGGTGCGCGGCCCGACCGCTTCGCGCCCGGGCTATCATTTTTGGGCGAGTGCCCGGGCGACCGACTCGGCCGGTGGCCTCGCAACAGAAACACCTTGTTTGCTCCACAACCAATGGTTTCTGTTTAGTATCACGGACGGTCATATGAGGACAACTGCTACACGATGGAATCCGCGCCATCGCTGCTGGCCAGTTGTTTGCCGCAGCCCGGCCAGGTGCGCAGACTACCACCTTGCAAGCGGTGTATCCCGCTCCCCTGGCTCGGTATCCCGTCTCACACAGGTTGTTTGCTCGCAATGGCCTTTTCGAGCGCACCAGCGGCGATGGCTATCGTAGGCCTGAGTGGTCAGCTTGGACTTTTGCCCGGCTCCTCGGTGCACACTCCCGTAGGTGTCGAGCATGGAGTCTATTTTCTCGTTCACAGCCATAAAGGGATTGGTTGTGGCTGTATTATCTAGATTAACATATCGAACCTCGCCCCCCTCGATTGTCGTGACCTCGAATTCGAGGCAACTCTCGTCGAACAGGGGACGAATTTCTTGGTCCCAGAACTACTCCCTGTCTTCGAGGTTGGCAGATAAGGTATCGTTCTGTCGGGAAAATCCCAAAATAAGTCGACCTTTAGGTATCTCCGTGATTTCGTCGGAGACGAGTCCATGGCGGCTGCATGTACTAAGAGCCGGTCCAAAAACCTCGGACCGAGCCAGAGCGACGAGGCGCGTCGCCAGAGCGGCCGAGCGCTTTCCGATCCCGTGCTGGATCGTCTGTGGCGCCGGCACGGGGGCACCTCGGCAACCATTGGCCGCTATGTTCGCTACGCTGGACACCTTACCGAGATATGCGTGGTCGATCCGTCGAACTCGGTTTTCTTCGACTATTACCACGAGGGCGAGGACGAATTGCGGGCCACGCCCTCGGGCGTGGAAGGCATCGGGCGGCCGCGGGTAGAGCCATCGTTTCAGCCGTCTGTCGGCGACCGGATGATCAAGGTACCCGATGTGGCCAGCTACGCGGCGATGCATTTTCTAAAGGAGGTGACCAGTCGCCAATACGGCGGCTCGACCGGCACTAACCTGTATGGAGCGTTTCAACTCATCCATGAGATGGCTGAGTCCCGGCGAGAAGGTTCGGTTGTGATGCTCATTTGCGACGGCGGTGAGCGCTGTCAGGGTACCTATTATTCCGCGGCATGGCGGAAAGAGCACGGCTTTGACATCGAGCCTTACCTGGACCAGCTACGCCGTTTTTATCGCACAGGAGAGTGGCGCAGCGGGCCGCTGCAAACCCAGGTCACCCGGTAATCTTTATTGAATATCAGTAGTTTGAGTTTCGCCAAGGCCGGTCTGGCAGAGTCCGACTCACCGCGAGTCCGCGCTGTCGGGGTCTGGCCCGGCAGCGGCGTCAACGCCGGCCTTGACGCCGCGTTTGATCCGCTCCACGACCGGCTTGCTGGTTTCTTTGACTCCTTCGACCAGTTCGCGCGCTTCGTCGCTGGCCCATATCTGTTCGATATGGCCAAAGAATGTCCGTTGACCCAGTTTGACTGTAGCTCCGGCGTAGGCGAGACCGACGACGATCCCGATAAAGATGAGCGTCCGTACCAGCTTCACTGCTCTGCCACTCTAGCATCCCCCAGCCAACTGCGGTAATATTTGCAAATAATTGATTTTCAAGCACGAATTGATTGCAGGCCAACACCGACAACGAACCCTCGCGACACTTTCGACGGTTGCTCTGTGGGTCGCGGCAGGCTGTCATCAGGGCAGTGATGTGACATCGGCGAGCAGCGCGGAGGTCGCAGCGCTGACCGAGCGGGTCGGCAAGCTGGAAGAACGTATTGCCGATGTGGCAAGCCAGCGACTCCGCGTCGACGAAGGCCGGATTATCGACGAACTTTGGCGCCGCGGTCGCGATTCTGGTCTCGCCGGTCCGCCCGGCCCCTCGGGGCCACGCGGCGACATGGGCCTGCCGGGACCTGCGGGGCCGCGCGGCGGGCCCGGCCCGATGGGACCCGAAGGACCGCGCGGCCAGCCCGGTCCGGCGGGACCTGCAGGCCCCCAGGGAATTCAGGGGCTGCAGGGGCCCCAGGGGCTGCAGGGGCCACAAGGGGTGCAGGGGCCTACCGGACCGGTTGGGCCCCCCGGCGCCTACGCGAGTAAGCAGGATCTCATGCGGCGCGAATCGCGCGTCGCGGTCGCCCCAGGTCTGACTGCGTCAGTTGTGGCCAAATGCGACCGAGCCGCGGATCTGCTCATCACCGGTGGCTGCTCGGCCGAACCGGTGTGGCTCGGCCGGCTGATCAATACTCAGCCATTTGCGGTCAACGATCCACGTCTGCCTGCCGGCTGGCGTTGCGATTATCGAAATGGCTCGGATGCCACCGGCATCGAGATCGCGGCTCAGGTCTACTGCGTGCGGCCAAATCCAGAAAAACAGCCGCCGTAGTTCTGCGGCCCCATCTCCGTATGCAGGGACGCCCACTGTGACCCGGCGAACCGTATCCAACCTGCCCGGGTGGACTGTCCACAAGGTGCTGCCGGCTCAGAAGCCGTGTCTGCGCAGCGACACCGACGACACCATGCCCATGGCGATGAGAAACACGATGAGCGACGAACCGCCGTAGGAGATGAATGGCAGGGTGACCCCGACCACCGGTGCCATGCCCAGAACCATGGCGATGTTGACGACCAGATGCCAGAAGAGCATCGCTGCGGCGCCGACGCAGATGGCGCTGCCCGCGCGATCGCGGGCGACCAGAGCCACATTGACGAGCCAGAAGATCAGAAAGGCAAACACCGCCAGTATGGCCAGAGAGCCCAAAAAACCCCACTCCTCGGCCCATACCGAGAACGGAAAGTCGGTCCAGTGCTCGGGCAAAAAGTCGAATTGATTCTGTGTCCCCTCCATGAATCCCTTGCCGGTAAGCCGGCCCGAGCCCACTGCGTAGATCGACTGCCGGGTGTGCCAGCCCGAGCCGGTGGGATCTGCCGAGGGATCGATAAAGGCGAGGACACGCAGTTTCTGATAGTCGTGCATGGTCTCCCACAGCACCGGAATGAACGCCACGCCCGCCCCGGTGATCGCCGTGACCGGCCATAACTTGGGCGCGCAGAGAAATCCCATGGACAGAGCGATCAATACGACCAGCACAGCGCTGCCCAGATCGGGTTGCATGCCGATGAGCAAAACGGCCAGGGCAATGGCAGAGATACGAAGGAGGATGTGGCGCCAGGGTAGAGGAGCGACGCTGTGATCCTGCAGCGTCTTGGCCACGGTGAGGATGACCGCGATCTTGACCATTTCCGATGGCTGAAAACGGAGCGGGCCAAACGCCAGCCACCTCTGCGATCCCTTGGCAGTGGATTGGTCGCCGAGCAGCGAGACCACAACGATAGCGCCAATAGTGAGCCACAGAAGGATCCAGGCGATGCGCACCATGGAGCGGTAGTCCAGAAATGTCATCGCAAAGAAGAACACAGCACCGATGCACATGCGGAGGACCTGTTGGTCGAATTTGCCGGCATGGCGGGTGTCGTAGGTGGCACTGTAGAGATTGAGCAGGCCGAGAGTGGCGATGACAGCCACCGCGACGAACAACGGCCAGTCGAATCGGGCGCGAAAACGGCGCCACCGACTCACGCCCACCGTGGGTCGCGCGATTTCAATACCACTCTGTCCCAGTGGCGATAGAGGTCGGGTCACCGCGTCGCGTCTCCCTGCCCGCGCCTCAGTTTGGCCATCTGTGGTTTGATGTTTTCGAAATAGCCCTCGATGATGCGCTTGGCGACCGGTGCAGCTGTCTTGCCGCCCTGGCCGCCGTGCTCGATGAGCACCGCGATCCCGATCTCGGGACTGGTCGCCGGCGCATAGCCGGCAAACCACGCGTGGTTGCGATAGGGGTGCCAACCCTTGAGCTCGCCCTGGTATTTGCGCCGCTGGCGTCTACCGCGGACCTCGGCGGTACCGGTCTTGCCCGCAAACTCGACAACCTCGCTCCTCGCCTGATAGGCAGTTCCGCCGGGCTCGTTTACCACCATCCACATGCCGCGCCGCAATAGAGCCAGTTTTTCAGACTCAATATCGATCTGCCGGCGAATTTGCGGTTTGTAGTCGACCACGGTATCACCCCGTGCAGTCTCGATGCGGTGGACCACCTGAGGGACGTAGAGCTGGCCGCCGTTGGCCAGCGCAGCGTAGGCCATGGCGAGCTGCAGAACCGTGACCTCGACGTCGCCCTGCCCGGTCGCCGCATTGATCGTGTAGCCGATTTTGAAGCTGGTGCGTTCCTCGTACCAGTCCCGGGTCGGCACCCGGCCGGGCACGTCCCCGTTGAGACCGAGTCCAGTCGGTGCACCAAATCCAAACGCCCGGGCAATTTTGGCCATGCGGTCCATGCCGACCTTTTCGGCCAGCGTCCAGAAGTACACATTGCACGAGTGCTGAATGGCCTGGACCATATTGACCGGTCCGTGACTCGATGTGCAGCCGAAGCGCTGGCGCCCGACATCGTGATGGCCCGGACAGGTCGCGGTGTCTTCCTGTCTGACCAGTCCTCGTTCCAGAGCGGCCAGGGCGACAACGAATTTGTACGTCGATCCCGGTGGATAATGTTGACGCATGTTCTTATCGATGTAGGGCTTGCGCGGGTCTGCCTTGAGCAGGTCGTCCTCGGCCTTGGTGAGGTGGCCGGTCATGGTATTGGGCTCGAACGACGGCTTGGACACCAGCGCCAGGAGACGACCGGTCTCGATCTCCACCACTGCCACCGCGGCTGCCGGGTGGCGTTGCACCGCGCGCTCGGCCAGGCGCTGCAGTTCGGCGTCGATGGTCAACACCAGGTTGTGTCCAGCGACCGGCTCGATCACCGGATCGCCCGCAATGAGCGAGGCTGCCTCGCTCGGATCGATGCGCTGGCCACGGGCGTCGACGGCAAAGTGCTCGATGCCTTTTTTCCCGCGCAGATAATTTTCGAAAGCGCGCTCCAGGCCGTAGCGACCGACCAACTCGGAGGCGTCGTAGCCCATCGGGCCGTACTTCTCCAGTTCGGCCGCTGTCATCTGGTTCATGTAGCCAATTAGGTGAGCCGCCAGCTCCCCGTGTGGATAGTAGCGGAAGGGCTCGTCGTGAACCTCTACGCCGGGCAGTTGAAAACTGGCCTGTTTGATCAGCTCGGCGCGCTCGCGACTCTGGTCCTCGAAAATCAATACCGGTGTCATCTCGGATCGCTTGTGGCCGGCCTCGACCCGTTCGCGCAGCCGCTCGACCTCGTCGCCGGAAAGCCCGAGCAACCGGATCAGTCGATTTGCCACACCGGCTTCGAATGTCCTGGGCGTGACATAAATATTGAAGGCCGGTCGATTATCGGCCAGCGATTCGCCGCGCCGGTCGACGATCTTGCCGCGAATGGACGGCAAGAAGCGCTGGTGGACCACATTGGACAGGGTCTGCTCGTAGTACCGCTCGCCACGAACGACCTGAAGTTGCCACAATCGGCCGACCAGGGCGGCAAATGTCGCGACCACGACGATCACGATCCAGCGCAGACGCCGGTGCAACTCTGGCAGGGCAGGGCCCGAACCCCATTTGCTGTGGATCAGCACGGCCTCTCCATCAGTTTACCTCTCGCGCCCGATAGGTGCGGCCAAAGCGCGCGTCCAGGGCGCGAAAAAGGCGAAAGAGTGGGGGTCCGAGAATCCCGGTGATCGCTGCGCTGCCGGCGATCACACCAAACTCCACACCTGCGCGTGCCGGGATCAGATCGGCATACGCGCGCAGACCCAGGCCGATGAGACCGCTGACCAGACCGGTCACAAACGACACTGCGGCAGTTACAACCACGCCCCGGACCAGAAGTCGCCGGTGGATGAGCTGGCCAAAGATGCACACGATGCCCGCAGTGACCGCCAGGAACCCGCGCGGTGTGCCGAACAGCAGATCGCCCAGATAACCGAGCACCACTGCGCCCGCGGTGGCAGGAGCCAATCGCTCGCGTGCGGTCAGACCGAGATATACCGCACTCAGAGCGACAATGTCGGGAGTCATCCGCCCGAGCGGCACGAAGCGCCACAGGCAGCCGATGAACAGAATGAGCACGTAGGCCAAAACCACGTGTGCCGCAATGCGCATTAAAAGGCATCATAGCCCATGCTGCGGGCACTGTCTTGAACCCGCCGAAATTGCGGAAGAATCCTAGCCGCTACTAGACAGCGTCAGGTTGGAAAAGATACAGCGTGACCGCGCGCGGCCCGACCGCTTTGCGTTCGGTTATCAATTTATTTTTGGCAACGCCCGTGGCCGGCCGGACTCTCGGCCGGCTCGGCCGTTGGCCCGCAACAGCAATGCCTCATTTGATCTACAGCGAATGCGTTTCTGTTTAACCTTTCCAGCAGCCGTGCATAATTTCACTTTCGAACCATCCTGGCGGCAAAGAAGCCGTCGGCGCCATGGCGATGTGGCCACGTGATCATGATACCGGGCTCGGGGCAGAGATCGGCCCACGGCACCGACTCGGAGTCAGTTCCACCTTCGTCCCCCTGTGCTGGGGGCGGGGCCAGAGAGAACTCGGGATGGCGGTCGAGAAAACTGGCGATCTGGTCCTGGCCCTCCTCGGCGGTGAATGTGCACACGCTGTAGACCAACACTCCCCCGGACCGGACCCGGGTGCAGACAGCATCGAGGAGCTCGCGCTGCACGGCGGCCATGCGAGATACATCCGATTCGCCTACCCGCCATTTGGTCTCGGGATGGCGGCGCAAAACCCCCAGGCCGGTACACGGCGCATCGAGCACGACTGCATCGTAGCTGTGGCCGAGTTGTTCGGCTCCTGTCGCGCCGGCCGCGACCAGATCGATGGCGTGACAGGCGATGCGCTCTTCGACCCCGAGTCGACGGGCATTGCGGTCGAGCAGCGCAAGCTTGTTCGGCGACCGATCGGCTGCGTCGATAACGGCGTGATCGCCGTGCAGTTCGGCCAGATGAGTCGTTTTCCCCCCGACCCCGGCACAGGCGTCGAGGATGCGCAGAGGCTCGCCCACAGCAGCTACCAGGCGGGAGACCAGCTGAGCAGCGACATCCTGTACCGTCCACAGGCCGTCGCGAAAGGAAGGGCTGCGCTCGGGATCGCCAAGTCCCGCGACTATCAGAGCTCCGGGGCAAAAGGGCGACGCTCGAATTTCAGCATCGGGACTCTCGCCGCGCAAAAGCTCGCGCAGCGCAGCGAGTGGTTGATCCGGTTGTGAGTCGCCGCCGATCGAATAGCCGGCCGGCCGCCCGCTCTGCTCCGTCGGCACTCCGCTTCGCATCCCTTGCCGGGACCTCTGGTCAGCCACACCATGGCCAGTGATGCGTGCGAAGTTGCCGCGAATGGCCAGGCCTGCCGGCTTGCTCAGCGCTTTGGCAGCATGCAGGCTGTCGGCGGGATCGCCCAACTGGCTGGCCAGCCGGCCAGCTATCCAGCCGGGCAGAGAATGGGCAACTTCGATATATCTGCACACATCGTCGGCATCTGGCAAGGACGGCTCGCCCTCGCGGGTCAGCCGGCGCAGAATGCTGTTGGCAAAAGCGGCCAGGCGGGCACCGCCGAGGTCGCGTGCCGCCGCAACCGCCTCCGATACCGCGGCATGATCGGGTACCCGATCGAGAAAAAGCAACTGATAGGCACCTACGCGCAAGATGGCCAGTACGGCTGGCTTGACCTTGCCCAGGCCGTGTCGCGTCTTGGCCGCGAGTGCGCGGTCGATCCGGGTCAAGTGCCGGCACACGCCGTAGACCAGTTCGGTCGCCAGGCGTCGGTCGCGCGCATCGAGCCCACAGGCGTCGAGTTCACCAGCCAATGTCAGGTTGGCAAATGCCTGTTCATGAATCACCCGCCGGAGTACACGACAGGCGACATCGCGAGCACTTCGAGCGCTTCGAGCGCGTTGCACCATGGCTCGGATTCTATCCCGACCGATCTTGCGGAGTGGAGCGGCCGGGCGGCTGGCCATTCGATCCATCGTCGAGAGGGCCGCCCATTATCGCCGCTTCTGGAATGGGCCGCCCGCTGACAAAGGTGTTGGCGGGCATGCGGCGCCGTCCGGGTGCCTGCAGAGTCGCTACTGCACAGGCACCGCGGCCACAGGCCACGATCAGCCCCCGCTCGTCCACGCCGAGAACCTGACCCGGCCGGCCCGACAGCGAATCGATCACCGTGGGGCCAAACAGCTTGAGACGCTCGACGCTGCCCGAGCCCGGGTATGAAGTCTCGGCGCCAGGCCACGGGTCTACTCCGCGAATTCGATCGGCGACCTGTCGAGCGCTCTGCGTCCAGTCGACAATGCCGTCTTCTTTCTTGAGCATGGGTGCATACGTTGCAGCGCTGTGATCCTGCTCGACTGGCTCGATCGTACCCGCGGCCAGGCCGTCGATGACCTCGAGCATGGCCTCGGCACCGACCGGCGCCATGCGCGTGGCCAGAGATCCCGCGCTGTCGTCGGGTTCGACGGCCATTTTGCGCACCAGCAACATCGGCCCGGTGTCCATGCCCTCGTCGAGTTGCATGATCGTCACACCGGTTTCGGTCTCACCTTGAATGATCGACCACTGGATGGGCGCGGCACCGCGGTAGCGGGGCAGGATCGAGCCGTGGATGTTGATGCATCCCCGGGGAAACGCCTCGAGCACGGCTTGCGGCAGAATCTTGCCGTAGGCCACCACGACGCCCAGTTCAGCTCCGCTCTCAGCCAGCTTTGCGGCTATTTCGGGGGGCCGGGCCGAGCTGGGTTGCATGACGGGAATACCCGCCTGCAGGGCCACTTCTTTGACCGCAGGCGCGGTCACCCGCTTGCCGCGGCCAGCCCGTTTGTCGGGCTGGGTCATGACCAGAGCGACGTCGTGATGTTCGATCAGCCCGCGCAGGGCGGGAACCGCAAAATCCGGTGATCCCATGAATACTACCCGCACAGCATACTCCTCGCTGGTTAACCACGTAGATTGGCCAGATAAGCCGAGCGCAGCGCGTCGTCGCGCAATACCTGATAGGCTTCCTCGAGCAGATCGTTGATCTCGGAGATCTGTAGTCCCAGCTCGCGTCGAACCTCGGGCGGAAATCCCTCGCTGGCATAATCGCGCCGGGCCGCCTCATAGGCGCGTCTGATCTCGAAGCTGGTGGCATCGCGACGAACCCCGAGCAATGTGAAATAATCGGATTCTTCGACCAAAGAGTACTTGGCCAGCACGCGCTGTCGATCGATGGCCAGATCGGTGGCACCGACCAGCGTCGGCTGGTCCGGGGCCCTGGCTGCCGAGACCTCGCCCCGTCTGAGCGGCTGGGCCGCATTCCACACGATCAAGCCGTAGGCCAGTTGATATACCTCGACCAGTTCGAGGGAGGAGGCCGCGTGTATATCGGCCAAACTGCGCTCGCCGTCGAAGCTGGCGATCGCCTTGCGCTCGGCCGCGGTCAGGTCGGCGACACTCATCACGGTCTTGAGCTGACGGTCATCGGTGATCTCGATAACCGTGTCGCGAGAGCCGACCAGCGCGGTCAAACTGTCGCGATTGTATTTGCGGCGCACGCCTTCCAAGATCATGGCGGCCGGGTGCCGTGAGATTCGAATGCGCTCGGCCGCGGCAAAGTCACCCTCGACAATGCGATACTGACCCGAGTCCCAGGCAAAAAGCGAGTACAGGACGTCCTCGATGTGCCGGCGCACGACCGGCAGAAGCTCGCGTCTTTTGAGCCAGCCGGCTTCGATCAATACCTCGCCCATGCGCCGGCCCGATTTGGCGACCAGCTCGCGTACCTGCCGGTGTTGCTCGCTGGTGATCTTGCCCTCGCGAAACAGCTGTTCGCCCATTCTGTCCTCGGCCAGGCTCGAGGTGGCAAACACTGGCCGGCCGCTGTCGAACAGGATATCCTTTTGCATTCCGTCGCGGTAAAACTCAATGCGCCCGGTAAAGCGCTGGCGAAACATGCGCTCGGTCAACAGCGCAGCGTCGTTTTCACCGCGACAGATCTCGCGGACGTCGGAAGGGGACGCGAGGTCCGGACCAGACCCCGAGCGAGTAGACGGTCGTTGGTCGCCCACGCGCGCGGCTGCCGAGTCGCCTGCACCCGAAGGCTCGACCGGGACGCCGGTACCGGACTCGGTGAGTCCGCCGGCAGCAGCCGGCACGGCATCGAGCTCGGACGCGGCACTCGACGCGGTCGATACCGACGCCAATCCGGCCAGCACCGCGGCGTCGTCCTCCTCGCCCACGTCGCCAACCTCGGAGGACACCGCTTCGAGCGCCGCGAGATCGATCTCGGTAGCATGACCGTGGGCGAGTTCGGACGAGATGGATTTCTTGGGTACCTGGCCGGGAAATAGGCGCTCGGCCATGACCGACATCTTGCGCTGCAACTCGCGGGTAAACTCGCGGCTGCTCGGCTCGGACTGCTCTGCATCGGCCGCCTGTGTGCCCACCGCTTCGGTGTCGGTCGGTCCAGCAGCCGCCTCCACGCTCGCCGCTTCGTTCCCTGTCGGCCCAGCGCTGCTCGCTCGAGCGCTCGCCGACGCCGAGTCTGCCCGTCCCGACTGGACGCCAGGCCCGACCACTGCAGACGGAGTGAAGCGATTGGTCGGTTGCTCGACCGCAAGGCCAGGGGTCGGTTGCGGCGTCGGCATTGCAGCGATGGGTGAACCCGACGACGCGCTACTCCCGGGCGATTCGGACGGCGCTTCGCTGGCGCCGGGCTCCGCTATCACATCGTCAATCGACAGACCTGGCAGTGGAACGGTCCAGCTCTCGGCCGTGGGTGCCGACGCAGACATGACCGTATCGGGCAAAATAACCGTGGGCTGTCGCCAGGCCGGAAGCTCGTCGTCGGGCTCTTGTCCGCTCTCGGACAGACCCTGAATATCCGGCGCCCGGCTGTCGGCGTCGAGTTCCGCGCGCGACGATGTATCGCCTGGCCACACCGGTGGCGCGTCCGGGGCTGTGGGCTCGTCCGCGCCCGTGGACATCGAGCCGGGCATCTCGGAAGAACGCGAGGTTTCTCCGGGCGCCGGGGCGTCTTGTGAAACCGAGCCGTGCGCAGAGGACTCGGCTGCCCGGGCATGTGAGGGCATCGCGATACGAGGCAAATCACCGGACTGCACGTCTGCGTCCTGGGACAGCGCGTCTGCGACCGGGGTCGGCCCAACCGAATCGCTTCCCGCCGGTTGTACGACTTCAGCCTCCACCACCGGCAAGGGCGACCGTTCTGAACGCGAGCGCGCCTGGGGAAGAGCCTCCATGGCATCGCGCACAAAGTCGTCGATAGCCCGATTCATGGCTCGTTCCACTTTTCTGGCCAGTTCGATGGTCGGTGCGGTTTGCCGAGCATCTTGTGCCACAGAGGCAGCTTGCAACACTGCTGAAATTTTCTCCGCAGCAGCGCTATCTGCGCCTGCCGCGCCCTGACCCAGCGCTGCTTCCGCCCGGGCCATGGCCGCTGCCGCGGCCTGCCGGGCGGCTTTCAAAGCAGCTTCGTCGCCGCTCGCATCCGCTCTTTGCTCGACCTCTTGAAGACATGTGCGCACTGCAAAGAGCAGCGCCTTGGCTGACAGCGGACGGGCGAGAAAACTGTCCACTGCAAAATCCGACGCGTCCAGCGCGTTGCGGATCGGCCCGTCTGTCTCCCCGATCAGGATCAATCTGAGAAGACTTTCAGGGATCCCTGCGCGCATTGACGCAGCCAGAGAGTGCGCATCGCCGCGATCCAGATTGGCGCAGATGATAACCAACTCCGGGTGGTCTCGCTCGAAGGACACCAGCGTTTCAGCATCGCCGTCGCCAACTGTGAGATCGCGATAGCCAGCGTCCATGAGGACATTCACGATCTCGGCCCGGTCGCCGGGATTCGAAACAATGAGAATATTCGGCTCACGCTCTGCCATGATTCGGAACGCAGCTCGACAGATGTACCACACCAGGCAGCCTCCGATCGAGAGGCCCGACCATGGCGTTTGGCCGCGATGATACACCGACGGATGAAATCAGCAGCGCAGCGAGCAAGCCGGGGCTTTCTATCGGCTCCAACACCTGGCCGGAACACCCGGTCGGGCCGCCCAGCATCACGAACTACACGCGATCGCGCTGCAGAGGATCCAGGGTGACTGTGCGCGGCCCGACCGCTTCGCACTCGGGCCATCGTTTTCGGGCAGAACTCCCGGACGGCCCAGCTCGGCCGCTGGCCGCGCAACAGAAACCCTTGTTTGATGCAAAGCCGATGGTTTTGGTATGGACCCCAAATATCGCGGTTGCTCGATCACGCCATGGTCGCACCGCACCTTATCGATCATACGCTTCTTGCCTGGCGACAAGCCGATTTGCCCCGATTGAGTAGTCGGCTTCCCGGCCGCTCGGCAAGAACGTCGCCTCGCATTCCTTGCCGGGACGTCCGACCGGTCATAAACGGGCCGTCGGAAAAACGGAAAACTCCCGTCTCAACAGAATGCCCAGCTGTTCGACTCTGATTCGGATAGCCGGCCGCCGATCGCTCCGCTCGGCAAGAACGCCGCTTCGCATTCTCCGTCGGTACATCCGATCGTCTCGTATGCCTCGCTGCAACTTCTGTCGCCCGCATGGACTCCGTATGCGAGCACGGTGACCGATTCGACAGTCGTGGATGACCCGTTTGACAATCTGCGAAGATATTGCGCCCAGTCCGGCGCGCTCGGCGATCGCACGAGCTGGGATGAGGACACGTTTGACCATTCGCGAAGATATTGCGCCGATGCGAACGGCCAGTGTGGACCTCCGAGAATACGGCGTTTATTGCGCTCATTCGCGGCGAATGCGCACGCTGTGCACAGCTTGCCGCAAGGTAGAAATGGCTATATTGCTATTCAGATGTCGGTCAGCCTGTCGATGAGTTGGCGACATCACTTCTCCGAACCACCATCTCCACGACTGCGTCTCTGAGACTGCCTCCGTCCCCCCTGCCGCCTTTCCACTTGCACATAACAAAGCCCGACAAAACACTGGTCCTACATTATCGTTCACCTGCCAAACGCTCGCCCCGAGGGAAAATTGTGCGCTGAACGGCCAACTACCGCGTACCTGGAACGATCGAAAAATCGGCCGCTCTAAACGCTCCAATTACCGCCGGAAAAGCGCACATACTGCGCGCCTCTTACTTTCTACCAACCCTGCCCACAGAAGCGATCTCGGTCGTCTTTGCCCATACGCAGGGCGAGAGCCCGACGAGAATTTCACCCCAAGAAAAATATAACATGAATGACAAAATACTATTCTTGAAAGGAATTATCGGGATATTGCGCCCATAATCAGTTTGACGCCCACCCGCGTGACATGTCATAGTTCAAAGTAGTCAGCACCAGTGGATCTACGGCTGGCCGGGTTCGTGAGTCATCGAGGGGGGGGGCACTCTGAGTTGTCTGAAGACTCTTGAGTTGTATCGAGAAACCTAGAACTACCTGCTCTACGAGCAAGGGGGGAACATGATTCGAGCTATTATCGCCACGTACGGTCTAATCGCGTACGTTAGCTTTTTGGCTGTATTTGTATACCTCATCGGGTTTATGTGGAACTTTGGTGTACCCAAGGGGATCAATGAGGGTGAAGCGGGGTCATTCGTGCTGGCAATTCTGGTAAATGCAGTACTGTTGGCACTCTTTGGGCTTCAGCACAGTGTCATGGCGCGGCCGGCGTTCAAGCGCTGGTGGCTGAAGTACATCCCCAAGCCAGCTGAGCGGAGCACCTACGTTCTCCTGGCAAGTGCCGTATTGGGTCTGATGATGTGGGCCTGGCAACCAATTCCTCACATTGTGTGGGATGTCGGGGACACGCCTGCAGGTCCGCTCCTGTTCGCGGTGTCCGCGTTCGGCTGGATCATGGTGCTGGCGTCGACGTTCCACATCGATCACTTTCTGCTCTTTGGCCTCAAACAGGCGACGTTCTATCTACTCCGACGCAGATTGCCCGCCCCCGATTTTATAGTCCGTGGCTTTTATCATCTCGTGCGACATCCGCTGATGCTCGGCTTTCTCATCGCATTTTGGGCCACGCCGCGGATGACCGTCGGACATCTGGAATTCGCCATTTTCATGACCGGCTACATCTTGGTCGCGTTGCGATACGAGGAGCGTGACCTGGTCGATGAACTGGGGACAGCATACATTGCCTACCAAAAGCGTACACCGATGCTGAACCCACTCAAACATCCCATTCTTGTCGGTGGGGACGACCGTCGGGACGCCAGGAGCGGCCAGGCCGTTGTTAGGGTGGTCGTGGAGACCGAGCTGTCTGGCCCAATTGCCAGGCCTTGACGGCATTGATGCAGCACTTGACGCATGACTGCCGTCGACACTGTCGGAGCCTCCATCTCGCTCGGGTCGAGCCACTGTAATCACCTATCCTCCACCACCTCACCTCTCCCTCTCATCCACCTCACCTCTCCCTCTCATCAATCTCAAATCGATACATCAAATGTTCAGATGCTGTAAAAAGCGATATATCGATTTGATAATGGCGTATTGGAACGCCGGGGTGCGCTCCGGCCAGTTCAGCCCGCCATGGCGAGTCGGTGGTTAGTTCGCGAATCGACCTCCGATTCATTGACTGTGCGCATGTCGGTCAGCTCTTCGGCCGCATCGAGGCAATTTGCTTCGATGGTGGTCAGATCTATGAGGTCGGCGATCGTATCAAATAGCAGGTAGACATGGCGCCGCATGGATTTGGCAACGTAGCGCTGGCCAGGACTCAGCTCAGCGTGCTGAAGCGTTTCCACCTGGTCGAGAACTTCGATGAGAGAACCTCGGATACCGCGACCCAGGCGATTTACGAGTTCTTTCTGGCCCGACGATGTGGAGCGTGAAACCGCGAGGTTCTTGTGCTCTGTGGAAGAAACGCGCTCGTTGGTGCTATCGTGGCTCGGCCCACGGTGGTCGGTGCTCACTGCGCGCAGTGGCTGTCCGATCGGTATGCGCCGGTCAGCTGTGATCGGCTCCGCAGTGACGGTGGCTGGAGCCATTCCGATCTGTTCTGCCACGATTGCCTGGAGCAGTTCGCCGGTACCTTCTGCAGTGATGAGAGATTGCACTTTATCCTGAAGCAACACTGCGATGAACTCGATCAGCGGTTTGGCCATCGGGTCGAACTCCTCGCCGCGAGAACCCAGAAGGAACAGGCTGCGAGGCTCTTCGGCGCGGCGATGGGGTGCAACGTACAGGGACTGGACATGCGCGAGACCCAGATGAAGGGCGAGAAAACTCTTGGCCCGGACGAGCTGTTCTTTGTGCAGAAGCTGCGGAGCCTCCGAGTTCCACCAATGCCTCTCGAGTTCGGACAGCTGTTCGAACGCGTGGATCGACAGAGTTGCCGTGCGGCCGAATCCGTCCATGATGACGGCGTCCGAGCCGTTGCGGTATACCCAACGCCAGGCCGATATAGCGCTGATCCGGTCGAGATGGACGGCCAGGATCTCACCGACCGAGGCCAGACACGGACTGCGGGTGATGTCGCTGGTGAGCTCGAGGATGTGCTCGTATCGGGTCAGACCCGATTCGAGCCCTTTACTCGCGGTAGAACGGGCGCGATCTTTCGCTGCATCAGCCGGTCGATTCACCGACCCGGCTCGCTGCGGTACTGCCCGGTCGATGGTTCGAGAAAGCGATTTGCTTGGCTCGCCCCGGGAGAAATGTGTATGGTTTAAATGAGAAGATAATGCTGTCATGGCGAGTTTGTAGAATTGGCGTTCGTCACCATCTCGATATCTTCACCACAGCCGAAAATGTGGCTCAGCAGTGAATTGAATGTCGTCACGGCTCGACGAAGCCGGGGCGACCAATCGGGTAGCGGTTCTTCCCGATACGTAGTCGGGATTCCTCTCTACAGGTAGTATCGATCCATAGGGACGATCGCTGAAGGTGCTGCTAGCCTGCTTTCATGCGTCGGCCTGTCTCGTTTTGAGCTGCCATACTCTGCTGTGGGCGCCGCTCTACCCAACCCATGATGGTGTCCAGCCGGACATATGATGGACTGTTATGTCACTCGGTATGGCGACGCGTCCACCCTCATGGGGTGCAATGATGCAGAGGCAGCGTGGTGGTCTGCGAGGCCCGATCGGTCCTCACAGACTCTCATCCCAATTGCGAGTATGCAGCTCGATGGCCTCGGAGTCGCCGACAGCCATGGCCTCGGATAGGAGCCATCGGAACATGGCATTGGCCATGAGGTACTCGCGGCGCTCGTTCCACAGCCAGACCGCCAACTTGGTCACCGCTGCATGCATGTGCGGGAAGGCCAGGCGACGCAGCTCGATTCCGCCCAGGGCGGCAGCGTGACGATAGATCGCGCGCAGCGATAACCATTCACGCCACTCGTCGATGGCCGACAGCGAGCGCTCGTCGACAGCCCGCTCTTGCAGAGCGTCGAACGCCAGCTCGATTTCTGCCATGAGCTCATCTCTCAGTTGCCTTTGTGCTTCGGCCAGTACATTGCAATCATGTTGATTCGAACGCCAGTCGCACAGAGCGAGATCGGCCGACCGGGCCAGGTCGGCGATGTCCTCGGCTACCGACGAGGCGAGGTCGGCGAGTGCACTGTCGCCGCTTCTGGCCCCCAGTAGAGCGGCGCGCTGCATGACCATTGCGCGGGTGTCCGGGTCGTCGAGCGCGCGATCCCATATATGGGCGAGGCTCTCGAGATCGACGCCGGCTAGGTTGTTGCGCTCGTGCTTTATCAGTACCGCAATATGGCTGCCAAGAGCGTCGAGATAGCAATTGGGACGGAGCGAGGTGGCCAGACGCAGATGCGAGTGCCCCCGGTTTGTCGCGGATCGGGTGGGTATACTGTTGGCCGTGCGGACCAGCCGAAAGGTGTGTCGCCGTCCCGGGGCCAAGAACCAGCGCCACCATAGAACTGCGCTGCTCGGCGCCTTGTCGCTGCAGGAAACACGCGCTCCAATTGCACCGAGCAACCGAGTTATCCGACTGCGCGCACATGGACCAGTGGACAGCTCGGCTGCTCGCCGCCATTGTCCGCTTTCAGCTGCATCGGCGACCAGCCACTCGCGAGCGAGTTTGTGCACCATCCTGGGAGTGGTTTTGACTCCCAGTTCGTCGACACTCTCGATCTCGCGCCGGGCCGATTCGCCATCGCCGCGTGCCATCGCGATCAGCCCCGTGGCCAAGACCTGCGCAGCAGTCAGACGCGGCGCCCGGTCGCGGGCTCGCTCGAGCGAGGCCAGAGCCGAGCGGCTGAGCTTGGGCTGCCGGACCAGCGCCCAGGCGCCGGCGACCAGCCCCCCGCCGCGGAGATCGCGCCCCCATGTCCATCCCGACAACGTCGCAACATGCCGTGCTGCCCGGCTCATGCCCAGGGGGACCAGGATCCGCCGCGCCACGGTCCACGGCATGACAATTACAACCAGCAAGACGGCGACCGGCAAACACCACCAGGCAACGCCGGCAACTGCCATGAGGCCGAATAAAAGAGCGCCCACGGCGGCAAACCACCACAGCACCATGAAAGCCAGCGACGGTGCCCGAGACTCGGCGCGCAGACCGCTGAAAAAGCGAATCAAGACGATCCACAGTAGGATGCGAAAGATCGCCCGGGCCAGTTTCACCGCCGCCTCCAGCCCAGAACAGACCGGGCATCGGCCCATCCCCGGCCACCATCCTCGCGATTGTCTTCAGGTTGATTGGGCGGATTTATGAGATCCTTCGGCGTCACGGTTGGTTCGGGTTGCCGGCGAGCCCACAACTCGTGGCCAAGGCGGCGGTCGGGATCGCGCAGCTGGGCCATGGCGTCGCGAACTTTTTCGGCTGTGCGTATTTGCAGGCCCAGCGGGGTTTTATAGGTCCGCGCTGCGGACAGGCCGAGTTCGAGCATACCGAGCAATTTTTGCCCTTCGCGTTCGACCTCGGCGCGCGAGCAGTCGGGCGACAGGCCGAGCACGTAAAAGGGGTTGTCCGAGATTTGACGGCCCGGCGTTCGTCGCGTGCGCATGTCTCAGCGTACCCCGGAATCGAAACTGAGTCGCCGGGTTTTGACGTCGGCAGGCAGTAGCTTCCACAGGTTCTCGACGACCCCGCGCAGCGCAGCCGAATCGTTGCTTTCGATGGCCTGGCGGCCTTTCCTGACCAGTTCCTGAGCGCGCGGCAGATCGGTCGCGGTAGCGATCTCGGACGCGGCCCCCTCGAACATCCACTCCCAAGCCGAGGGATGGCGATAGAACGCGGTTTGACCGAGGCGGCGGGCCAGGCGCAACTGGCGTTCGAGCTCACCTGGGTTTTGCGCGGCACGGGCTGTTTCGACTGCGGCACTGATCTCGTCGATCAGTCGGACCTCGGCTGGAGTGCCGTATTGAGCCACCCAGTTGGACGCCCAGGCGAGGTCGTGCAGGGCTTTTTCTTCCAGTTCGGGCCACTGCCGCTTGAACTCGGCCTCAACCACGATCGCATCGAGTTCGATCAGAGCGCGGCGGGCTTTTTGCCCGGCGTCCTCGTCGCCACCGCGGGACGCGGCCACGTCGCGGGCGACTTCGGTGAGCCGGTTTTCGGTGCCGTCGAGCGGACCGAGTACATCGGTCCAGCCGTTGCGGAACGCCTCGGTACGCACTTCGACGATGCGTCTGTGCAGCTCCTCCAGACTGGCCTCGAGTGCGTCGGGATCGGCGTTGGGCACCAGCAAATGAGCCACTTGCTCGAACATCTGATCGATCGACGGGACCAGCGCAGTGGCCGCCAATCGACCACCGCGGTCGAGTTCGATCGTGACCTCGACTGGCGAACCGCTCGGCACGCTGGTCTCGATCTCGTCGCCCTTGATCTCCAGTGTACCGACCAGCCGGCACAGATGGGCGCGATCGAATTCGCCCTGCACGATGGGAATCTTGAGCACACTCTCATCCGAACCCCTGGCCACACTCTCCACTGTATAATGGGTAAAGGTGCGCCGGGTCGGCAGGGCCGCGCCGCGTTCGAAATAAACATGGACGTGATCGTTGGCCAGAGCCACGCCGACCGAGCGCGATAGCGGTGGGTCACTGATGGTGATCCCCTGAACAATGGTGATCGCGTCGGGAAAGACCTCGACCGGGGTGCCGTCCGCAGCGGACGCATCGAGTTTGAACACGTTGGGACGCCGCGGCACCAGGTCGGTGATCAGGACAAAGCCACCTTCCCGGTCGATTTCGGCCACGGGACTGGTCCACTTGCCGTCGCCGCGGACCAGTCGAATGCGCGCCGGGACAGCGGGTTGAGGGTCATTTTTGGCCGCATTGCCGGTCTTGTCGCGGTCCATCACGCGGCCGACCACATGTGGGGTCAGATCGGCAGAGACCGGTGGAAACTGCAGCCACAGACGACAACCGCGCTGGGCTCGAGGCCGGTTGCCCCGTTCGGACCGGGCGTCGAGCCCGGCGGTCGCGGCATAAATAGCTGCGCCTTGCGCGACCAGCGTCATGGGATCGCAGCCCTCGGCAATGGGGGCGCCAAACTCGTCGCCGACCCGGCTGCGCACCATGGGCATGACAGTGGGGCCGCCGACCAGGACGATTCGCTCGAGCTGATCCGGCGACAACCCCTTTGCCTCGAGCAGTCGGCGGCACACCGCCATGGTGCGCTCGAATACCGGTGTGCAGATCTGCTCGACTGTGACCCGGGCCAGCGACAGCTCGGGGTCGATTTCGCGACCGTCGATCTCGATGGGGGCAGGCAGGCTGATCACGGACTCTTCGGCCCGCGAAAGCTCGATTTTGGCCTCTTCGGCGGCTTGCTTGAGTGCTCGAAGTGCGCCTTTGTGGTCCGGGTTGTCCCGGTTTAGCGAAATTCCGCCGTCGGCCAGCTGGACCAGTATCCAATCGACGATGGCGGCGTCAAAATCGCGGCCGCCGAGAAAATTGTCGCCGTCGTGGCCGACCACGCGCAGAAGACCATCTCGGGTCTCGAGCAACGAGACGTCGAACGTGCCGCCACCTATGTCGTAGACCATCCAGGTCCCGGTTGCTTCTTCGACCTTCCACCCCGCGGCCAGGGCCGAGGCGATGGGTTCCTGCAAAAGCTCGACCTGCTCGAACCCGGCCATACGGGCAGCCTCGGATGTCGCCGAGTTTTGCGGCAACTCGAACAGAGCCGGCACCGAGATCACGGCCCGGGCCGGAGCCACGCCGAGCTGATCGCGGATATCGTCGCGCATCGACTCGAGAACCAGGGCGGCCAGCTCCTCGGGCAGCTTTGCTGCGCCTGCGGCCGGAAACTCGAGCTTCTTGCCCGTGCCCATCAGGCGCTTGAATTCGGTGTGGGTATTGTCCGGATCGCTGTCGAGAAAGCGACGCGCGCGCAAACCGACGCTGATTCGACCCTTACCATCCATGCGCACCACAGATGGGGTGAGGTTGCCGCCACTCGAATTGCGCGCCAGAACGATCTGCTCACCGTCAAATAATGCCGCAGTCGAGTTGGTCGTGCCCAGGTCGAATCCGGCATAAAGCATCTGGCTCTCGGGTGTCTTTGTCATGCCGTAGAGACGCTACCGGCCCAACCAGGACGATGCAAGGCCGGCTCGCCTCGCAACCGCTCCCGGCTTCAGGCGATCAGCGATCCGCGCAGCACAGTCACAGCCGCGCCGGCAATGCGCACTCGATCGCCGCTCACCCGTATGCCGAGGGTACCGCCGCGGCGCGAAGCCTGGTATGCGACCATCTCGTCCCGGCCCAGGCGGTCGCGCCAATAGGTCGCGAGAACGCAATGAGCAGCCCCGGTGACCGGATCTTCGTCGATGCCGGCGCTGGGAAAGAAGCAGCGCGACACGAAATCCACACCGTCCGAATCCGAGCGCGCGGTGACGATGATGGAAGGTGCGTCGGGCCGGCGCAGATCGCTCAGGTCGGGCTCGACCTCGCGAACCGCATCGGCCGAGGCCAGCTCGAGCACGAATACCACCCCCGGCATACTGTCGTCGACCACGATGGCCACCCGCTCCGGCGACGCCGGGATGGCCCTGGCAACCTGGTCGGTAATCTGGCCTTTTTCACCCGTGATGGCGGGGAAATCCAGCTCGATGCCCCGGCTCACGCGACGGGCGATCAGCTGCCCGCTCCTGGTGGCGAAGCGGATCTCGGTCTGATCCGACTCGACCTTGCCGGTTTCCCACAGGGTGTGTGCGCTGGCCAGAGTGGCGTGACCACAGAGCGGGACCTCGATCTGCGGAGTAAACCAGCGCAGGCCAAATGCCGCACCCTCGGGCACAAGGAATGCGGTTTCCGACAGATTCATCTCGGCCGCCACAGACTGCATCCACACCGCATCGCGCGGTTGGTCGAGCAGACACACTGCCGCCGGATTGCCGCCAAACGGCCGGTCGGTAAACGCATCGACTTGATAGATGGGAATATCGGTTTTCTGGCTCATGATTTACTCCGCCATGGCATGGTCGAGATCGGCGATGATGTCGGCGGCATTCTCGATGCCGACCGAAACCCGGATCAGAGCGTCGGTGATGCCGAGGCGCTCGCGCTCAGCAGGCGCCATACCGGCATGAGATGTGGTTACCGGCCGCGTGGACAGAGACTCCACGCCACCCAGACTGGGCGCGTGGGTGATCAGCTCGAGCCGGTTCATGAAGCGCTCCGCAGCCGATGCCCCGCCGCGTAGCTCGAACGACAACATGCCGCCAAAGCCAGCAAAGAGCTCCCTGGCTCGTCCATGATGGGCATGGCTTTCCAGCCCGGGATAATGAACCACGGCGACCTGGCTCTTGCCAGCGAGATGACGCGCGATAGCCAGGGCGTTGTCGTTGTGCTGCCTGACCCGCAATACCAGCGTCTTGAGCCCGCGATCGAGCAAAAAGCACGCGTGCGGATCGAGCGATCCGCCCAGGTGATTGAGCCGGTGGTGAATCCGCTGGACCAGTTCCGACTTGCCGGCCACGACCCCGGCAGCCAGGTCGGAATGCCCGTTCAGATACTTGGTCGCACTGTGGACCACCAGGTCGTATCCGTGTGCCAGAGGCCGAAAATTGACCGGGGTGGCAAACGTGTTGTCGATGATCGAGACCAGGCTGTGGCGCCGCGCAAAGGCCACGACAGACGGGTGGTCGGCGATCTGAACCAGCGGATTGGAAATCGCTTCGACATAAATGGCCCGCGTATTGGGCTTCACCGCAGCCTGCCACGAGGCCGGATCGCCGGCGTCGATGAAATCGTGACTGAGCCCGAAGTCGTCGAAGTCCTTGGTCAAAAAATTGTGCGTGCCGCCGTAGAGGTTGTCTTGAACCAGCAAATGCCCGCCCTTGCCCAGTACAGTGAGCAGCGACGTGGTAATGGCAGCCATCCCGCTGGCCGTGACCAATCCCTCTTCGCCTGCCTCGAGCACCGCCAGCTTGCGACCCAGCGCAACTTGGTTGGGCAGATTGCTCAGCCGTGGATAGACGGTGTCGTGATAGCTCTCGCCCTCGCCGTGCTCGAAGACCGAGCACTGAAAGATCGGTACGGTCGCCGCTCCCCCGATGCTGGGGCTCGGCTTGCCAGCATGGATCACATTCGTTTCGAGTCGGTGGTCTGAGATAGACACGATCTTGCCCCCTGGTTGTGCAAGGAATGGTTTTACAAGAGCTGTGATTGATTTGCAGCGATACAAATAAATATAGGTATATTAGATACTTATGCCTATCGATGACAATATGAACGCAGCATTTATTATCCGATTGCAACTATTGTCTTGTGAATTGTCTCTGTCAATAACAATATTGTAACCATGACAATTTGGGTGCCCGCGCTAGATGGCGCTGCAGGTCCCAAGTATCTTGCGATCGCTGACGCTATTGCCCGAGACGTATCTTGTGGTCGTCTTGCTCCGGGGGCTCGTCTACCCACGCATCGAGATCTGGCCGATCGTCTACAGGTCACGGTTGGGACGGTGAGCCGGGCATATGCCGAGGCCAAGCGGCGCGGATTGGTCGCGGGCGAAGTTGGCCGCGGCACGTTCATCCGGCAGCCGGCCGCGACCGGCTTCGAGTTTGGCATGCCGTTACGCGATGCACCTGGCGATCGCGATCTGATCGACTTGAGCATGAATTCGCCGGCTTTGTCGACCATCCGCGACGATCTGGCACCGGCGTTTTCCGCCCTGGCGAACCAGGACGTTCTGGCCGACATACTGTGCTATCAGCCCAATATTGGCACCGAGCGCCATCGCCGGGCCGGAGCCCGGTGGATGGGGTACGCCGGTATGGAGGCAGAGCCGGATCAAGTCGTGGTGAGCGTGGGTGCGCAGCATGCCCTCTTGCTCGCCTTTTCGGTGATTTCCGAACCGGGCGATCTGATCCTCACCGAGGCGCTCACCTATCCGGGGATGAATTCGCTGGCTCGACTGCTGCGTTTACGACTCGCCGGCATTGCCATGGACGAGCACGGCCTTCGGCCCGATGCGCTGGCAGAAGCGTGCCGGCGCGGCTCGCCCCGGGCGATTTATGTGAATCCGACGATTCAGAATCCGACCGCTGTATTCATGCCCGAGAGCAGGCGACGCGAGATTGCAGCCATTGCCGAGGCACAGGGCATCTACGTGATTGAAGACGACATCTACGCCTATCTGACGCCCGAGGTACCCAGGCCGATATCGGCGTTGGTGCCCGATCTCGGTTTTCGAGTCGACGGCCTGTCCAAGAGTGTGGCACCCGGGCTGCGGGTCGGTTATTTACGCGCGCCAAAAAGCGTCATGGAGCCACTGGCCGCCGCTCTCATGACCACGGCGGTCATGGCGTCTCCGTTCACTGCCGAAGTGGCGGCGACGATCATCGAAGACGGCACAGTTGATCGTATTGTTCAGCGCCGGCGTCGCGAAATAGCGCAAAGGCAAAAGCTCACCCGCGACATCCTCGGCGCGCACGTCGCCCGGCACTCTCGGCCCGAGAGTCTACACGTCTGGCTCGGTCTTCCCGAGCCGTGGCGGGCTGAAGAATTTGTTGTCGAGGCTCGTGCCCGCGGCGTGCTCGTGGCATCGCCCGAAATCTTTGCGGTCGGCCACAGTCCGACGCCGCATGCGGTTCGGCTGAGCATAGGAGTGGTTGATGACATCAATGTGCTCGAGCGCAGCCTTCACATTCTGGCCGAACTCCTGGTCAGCAATCCGCGGCCGCAGATGGCCCGGCTCTGAACAGAACGCATTGGTTGTCGGGGACTGTGTGTAGCCGGTTATTGCGCGGCTCTCGTGTGGCGACCGTCTGGCACCACCCGCGCTGTTGGCAGGTCGCGAAGACGAATTCGACCTCAAAAAGCTCATCAAACCCATTGCTGACTCCGACTGCATCCCCGCAGTCGAACGCGAGTATTATGTGCTCGAGAATCCGGATGAGGCCGAGCGCAAACACGAAGAGTGCTGTGCCGCACTCGGCGAGCAGGGATCGTGCAAGCAGCAGAAAAACGATAGCGAGGAATAGATCACGATTCGAAGTCCTGCTGAGTGTCCGGTAAGCCAAACATTGGTTGTCTGCTAATATCATTATATGTCCAGCTAACCGGACACCTTCGCGATAGTTCAGGCACCGAGTGCTGGCACGATACTCGGCTTGCGACGCAATATGGTTAATGCCGTCAGTTGATTGTAATCGCATGTAATCGACTGCAATAGCGTGTAATGGCGCCTGGGCAATTATCTCCTACAATGAGTGACGTGAGGATGGCCTCGGCAAATAAACATTGCTCCGAGGCTCAGATGGAAATTATCAAACAACGCAATTTACTGAGGAACTACTATGCAAACTATTCAAAATAGCATGAAGTACACTGTATCGTATTTGAGCACTGTCGGTCTGTGTGGTCTGCTCGGGCTGGCAGTCGCCGCCTGTGGTGATGATGAGCCAGAGCCAGCGCTATTGCTATCGAACACCAGTCTCATGGCCGGCGAGGGCAATGCCGATGGAGTGACCTTTACGGTCAAGCTCAGCGAAGCTCCGGGGCGAGATGTCGACGTGGCCATCGCTTCCAGCAACGCGGGCGCCGCCACTGTTTCACCCGCCACAATCGCATTTAATGACGACAATTTCAATACCGAGCAAACCATCACTATCACGGCTCTCGAAGATGACAACATCACCAGCGAAGAAGTCGAGATCACCCTGTCGGCAACTGGTCTCGATGACGCCACGCTCGCCGTGACTGCTGTCGATAACGATACTCTCAACATCGTGGCCAATCCCGGCATCCTGGAGCTCGCCGAGGACAGCAGCAGTGCCCTCACTGTGAGCCTGTCGGCCGAGCCGGCGGGCAACATCGAGGTAACCATCCTGTCCGGCGACCAGGACGCCGCCAAGCTCGATGTTACCTCGCTCACGTTCACTCCAGACAGCTACGATCAGGCACAAACTGTCACGATTACCGGTCTCGATGACGACGATCAAACCGACGAGGCGTTCATGCTCTTGATCTCGGCACCCGACGCTCCGCCGGTTTCGATCAATGTCACGGTTGCTGACGACGATGCCCGGTCGCTGATAGTTGAGCCCGCCATCCTGGAGCTGAACGAAGAGGAAACCAAGACCTTTGAGGTGACTCTATCTGCCGATCCCCAGGGTTCTGTCGAGGTTGCGATCATCAGCAGTGACAAAGCAATCGCCTCGGTCGAGCCGAACACTCTGCTCTTCAATTCGGACGATTTCGATACTGCGAAGACGGTCACCATCAAGGCTGCAAAAGACGCTGATATCCGCGACGAGGAGGTCGTGATCGAGGTAATTGCACCGGCGACCACCGACGCCACCGTCAATGTCACGGTCCTCGATATCGATACCCAGGCCATCGTGGTCGAGCCAGCCGAGGTGACTGTGGTCGAAGGCGGCGATGCAGCAGAGTTCACCGTGGCTCTGGCCGCTCAGCCGCAAGAAGAAATTACAGTTACGCTCGAAAACAGTGATAGCGAAGCGGTTTCGGCCGACCCGACCACTCTGACGTTTGATGCGACCAACTACAATACCCCGCAGACTGTAACGGTTACTGGTAAGCAGGATGATGATGCGCATGACGAGTCAGTGATTCTCACCCTGTCTGCCGAGGGCCGCGCGGACATCCAGGCTGAAGATGTCACAGTCACCGTTACCGACGACGAATATGGCAACTAGATGAGACTGAACTATTGGCTAGCCCCCCTGCTGGTAAGATAGGGCGTAACTGATCGATCTTACTCCAGCAGTTGTCCAGTCTTGTCGGGGCTCTTCCTTCCGTCCTCGACTGACCGTCTGTTCAGAAGGACTGCGTCTGCAGAGCAATTCGGAGCTTGGTCTTGATGCTCAATCGCAAGCCTGGTGAGAAATACAGGTTAGCTCCGGCCCGGATGACCGTGACTCAACCCGTTCGGCGCTCGGGACCTCCTCACGAGCTGAGCGACTCGATCAAATAACGCAACCTATCGATCATTTCCTCTTTTGAAACTCCAATATGGGCGATCAGTCGCTCCAACTCAATCGAGTCATCGAACAACGTCTCTATCACTGCATCGAGGTTGTCGTTCTCCATCAGTGCAATAATCGACTCGGTCCACTGCCTCCACTCGTCAGGGAGCTGCTTCGATGTCGTGCCGGACGCCAAGAGCAAGTTTCTTAAATAGCCACCCACCTCCTCGAAGGAACCTGTATTAGTAGCGAAAAGATCGGACAAGCTATCCCCTAGCATGGTCGCCACAGCCCTGTCAAACACCTGGCCGGGGTCGTCGTGAGTTTTGGTAGTGTCGGGATAAGGTCCCGCGCATACATCAAAAACAGCGCTGCTGCAGTCCGCCCCCTCAAATGAAGTCCCATCGAGCAACGCGCCGCGAAAATCGGCGCCATGGAAACGGCCGCGCGACAGATCGGCCCTGCGCAAGTCGGCGTCGCGAAAATCAGCTTCGTCGAATCGAGCGCCTATCAGGCTTGCAGCTGTGAGATCGGCACCGCGGAAATCGACGCCAATGCCTTCAGCATGATCGAGCAGAGCCTCACGTAAGAGGGCGCGCTCAAACGTCGTTTCAGTGAGTTTTGCTCCCTTTAGCCCGACCCCTATCAGATTAGCACCTTTTGCAGAGCTGTCTTCAATACGCGCATTGTGGAAATGCGCATTTGCCCCTTGTGCGCTGTCGAGTACGCACATGCGTAGTATGGCGTTTGACCAGTCCGCGGTTTCGAACCGTGCCCCCTCGAGTGAGCAGCTACTCAGCCGTGCAGATAGTAATTTGGCGCCTCGCATATTTGCGTGACTGACATTGAGCCTGTCGGCCTGGATGCCGGAAAGCTCTGCATCAACGAGATCCGCCCCGATCATTTGTACATCATGGACTCGCGTCCCATCCAGTACGGTTACCTCTAACTGCGACCGTGTCTTCATTGTGATCACTACGTTGAGGTTGAAGCTCTTTCTTGGCGCAGCGTCAAGGCTCGGTCTACTTCGGCTACAACGCTCGGCCTACTCAGGCGCTTCAATTCATCCAGCGTGCGCAGCGTAGCCAGGCCGTTGGCATATCCCAGGGCTAACGCCAATTCTCGCAGCGTCCGGTCATTTTCTGCACATTGCGCGATCAACCGCTCGGAGATCTCAGCAGTCAATATGTCATTGGCAGGCGCCAGCACAAGCAGTAAGCATGCAGTCTGATAAGACAAATCAAAACCTGGCCTCTTTCCACTCGCGATCGTTTGCAAACAGGTCTCCAGTGTATGAGCGATTTTGCTTTGTTTCGATGTTTTCCATACTGGATCTTTGACCAGCGCAAGTGCCAGAGTTTGCCCAAAATAAGA
Source organism: Pseudomonadota bacterium (assembly GCA_022360315.1). Taxonomy (GTDB): domain Bacteria; phylum Myxococcota_A; class Polyangia; order Haliangiales; family Haliangiaceae; genus JAKSDA01. The sequence goes on along the minus strand of JAKSDA010000242.1, from coordinate 1,116 downwards.
TAAATGATATATAGTTAGCAGTGCCTCGGCGGCCTCGCGCTGCATATTCTGAAGTTCTGCGGTCTCAGCGTTCCAGTAACTCGTCTTCAAAGCATCGGCGAGGCTCTCGAATGCGTCGTCTGTTCCATAAATGCGATCGACGGTGACCGGCCCTTCTGCCCATGGCGTCCCCCCTGGGTTGGAAGCCCAGCGTACTATCGCCTCGAACCCCGCGGGATGTCCCCAAGACGTAAGTACTATACAGGCCATCAGACGGTGGTAAGGACTTCCAGAGCCCAATAGTTCTATCAGTGATGGGATACGGTCGGCATATTCACCTTCCATTCCATCGGCTATCACATCTTCCAAAGTGGCTGCGCCGCCCTGATCGTCTGTGAACAGGATCTCTTCTGGTGAACGTCTCACGAGATGGTCTCTCCCTATGGATTCTAATAATTCGGGCGATCGGGTTCAGGTTGGATCAGGACCACTCAAGTACTCACTTGGTATGATACCTTTGATCAGATATTCACCATCTCTGGTGGTATTGTGGAGAGCTAATAGACGACGTGCGAGTCGAAGACTGGCGCGCTTGCTCAAGTTAAGAGACGCGACATAGTCGTCTATCCCTGCGGGGCCGCCGGCTATTCCGGCGTCGGCATCCGTACCGGGAGCAACGACCTCGATATCCGCTCGGATCATCGCTTCTAGCTCAGCAGGCGTCAATATTTCAACATCCGATACTCTTCCCTCGGCGATGTCGGCCTGTAGACGTGGTACGTCCAGTTCTACCTCCATGGCGCCGTATGTCTTTGCGACACCGCCCTCTTCGGTGAGAAAGGACGTGTAGGGGCTCTCACCCTTTGCTGGCTGAGACCCATATATATGCTCCAGAGGCGTGGTTTCTCCATCCGGGTTCGCAGGCACCATGGCACCATCTTCGAGGTGACTCTTGGGCACGCCTTTACGATTTAGTAAAGCATTGAAGTCGTCGTCTTGCCGAATGACACGTGCACGACGCTCCGAGGCAGTAACCTCGGGTGTATCGGTCGTGGTTACCGGCTCGGGCGTATCGGTCGTGGTTACCGGCTCGGGCGTATCGGTCGTGGTTACCGGCTCGGGCGTATCGGTCGTGGT
>JAKSDA010000149.1 GCA_022360315.1 Pseudomonadota bacterium | reverse complement strand
TTTAGTGTACCGATGCAGCATCACAATCGCTGGGGCGGGTTCAAAGCCTTGCGCCAGCGCTGGGCCGAGCACGTGGCATCAACCCTGATGCGACCAGTCCTACTCATCGACGAGGCCCAGGAGATGCTCTCCACCGTGCTCAACGAACTGCGCGTCCTGTCCTGCAAAGAATTCGATTCTCGCTCGCTTTTGTGTGTCATCTTCGCCGGTGATCACGCTCATCCCACGATGAGCTTCATTCCTCTGCGATATTGCGCCATGGCTCCAGAGCCCCTTACTGCGCCGATTCACGCCTGCGCAGTCTATTATCGGCAAACGGCGAGTAACCCAGCGTTGTCGCTTCGGGGAATCCAGTGGTTTCGTTCCGCGCCGCCGATAGTTCGAAAAGGCTCGGTAAAGCCCTTCAGTTGCTTCGGAAAGCGAGGTCATGGTGGCGTGCGCCACTCGGAGAGTAGCGACCAATCCACGTGCTGGTTACGGTCAAAGGGCGTGGTTTGCGGGGGCAGTTCTGTGACCCGCTCCGCGGCGAGATGGCCCAAGAGCTCCTCGTAGCAGTTCATCTGCACAATGCAGTCGTCGTCGCGCTCAAGCACGGTCACAAACAGCCGCAGAATGCGCTCCCGATGTAGCCCCGTGAGCTCAACATAATCTGAAAGGGCGCCGATCGCGGCTCCACGCACTCCCGGCTCGGCATCGCCGCGTGCCAGGGCAATGACGCACGCGATGTCTTCGTCGATGTTTGGCTCGCAACGGAAGTAGATCAGGAGCTTGCTCGTCGCCGCTTGGCGAAAAAACGGATTGGAATGGGCGAGCCACTGGCGGAGCAGAGGCCGGTAGTCGCGACGACCGTCGGCCAGGAGGCGACCGAGGGCGCCTTCCCGCTCGACCGGATCGGCACTCTCGTCGATGACCAGCTGTTCGTCTCCGTCGCGGGATTTTCTCCGTTGGGTCATTGGATCTCCAGGAAGGACTGGATGCGTCTCCGGGTTTCGGCCATCTCGTCGGCAACCGCGGACAGCATCTTGTACTGTGGACTGCCTGGGGTCAGTCGATATAGGTCGCGAAGCATAGCGCTACGTGCATATTCTAATGATCTGAGGCCGTCTTTCACCTCGCCGAAGTGGTCCCACTCAGCCCCGGAGCCGGACTTGCGCACGGGAAGGCCGAGTTTGTCGCGCAGCGCGCCGGCAAGATCGTCCGGTTTCAGGTGATCCTGCAGCGCATTGCGGGCTTTGCCCAGGTTGGCGCGGACGCCGATGGACAGTCCCTCGTCGACGAGTACCAGCTGCCAGCGGACCAGCAACTCCCTGCGCGCCACTGCCAGATTGGTGAGCTCTCGCGTCGCTCGTGCCGCCGCCTCTTTGCTGATAACCTTGCCGGCGCGCTGGTGTCGAAACGAGTCGCCGTGACACGTCGGGACACGATAAGTGGTTGAAAGGTTAGCTATGTGCTTGGGGGAAAACCCCGGTACTCAAATTTGCCAAGGTTGACGTCGAGGGTTCGAATCTTTCTCGCGCTCCACCTAGGGCCTTAAGTTCCCGAAATATCAGGACCTCGACGCAAGCAGCGTCCAAACGTGTCCTTTTAACGGCTCCTGGACAACGCAACCTTCGACCTCGGCAGTGCCACGACATCAGTGTTCGCGACATCGCGACCTGTTTAACGCTGTGGGGTGGCCGGATGGGAAGACCACCAGGGGTCGCTGTCCGGCCGGGGTGAGGTGAGGGTTTTCAAAAACGAGATCAGTTGGTCTTTCTCTTCATCGCTCAGCGCCAGTGGCAAGATATCGAAGTGGGGTCGGTTGGGATGCTGTGCGGGGTCGAAGAACGGCACTTTTGGCTTGTTGTAGTGCTCGACTACGTCCCGTAGCGTGGCCAGTTGCCCCGACTGCATGTACGGGGCGGTCTCGGCGATGTTGCGGAGTGACGGCGTTTTGAAAGCCCCCACCAGCTCCGGGCCTGTGCGTTTGAGGAATCTCATTTCGTCGCAGTCGGACGACCCGGCATCGCTCCACACGGACATGCAAGTGAACTCATCCGCGAGCAGGAGTTTGATGGCACCGTAGCGACCCAGATCGACCGCGCTCTCATCCGGCTCCGGGGCACCGACGTTGTGGAACTCGTAGTTGGTGAAAAGCGGCCCGTTGTGGCAACTCGCGCAGTTGGCCTTGCCCATAAAGAGGCGCATGCCGCGCACCTCGTCTTCGCCCAGGAGTGCTTTTAATCGCTCAGCGGTAACTCCGGGGGACGCCAGCGCCGCCAGGAATTTGTCGAACCGCGAGGGCAACAGGGTGAGACGGCGCTCGTAGGCCATGATGGCCTTGCCCACGTTGCTAAAGATCCGATTGACCGCCGCTCGGCCCTGCTCGGGCATCGACGCCCAGTGCTTCTGCGCGATTTCGTCGCCCAGCGGACTGGCCGGCGCCTTGTACCGGCTCAGTGCCTTCCAGTCGGTTTTCCCCCCGAACACGGCCTCGTAGGCGTCGCGGTGATACATCGCGATTTTCTGCGCCACTTCCAGGCGGCTCAACCCCTGCTCGGCGGGATCTTCGATGGGCCCCAGGGCCTGCGACCACAGGCTGTCCTTGCGCCCATCCCAGAACTGCCACGGCCCGTAGGCGGCGACGAGAACCGACGGTGCACTTCGGCGCGTTGTGCCGATCCCCTTGGAGCGCGGCAGTCCATCGGTAAAGTAGCGCTCGGGTTGGTGACACGTAGCGCACGCGACTTCACCGTTCGCACTCAGCCGCTTGTCGAAAAAAAGCGTCTTGCCCAGGCCAGCAGCGTCGATATTGTCGGCGTATGCATTGCTCGGTGCGGGCGGCAGGCCCGGGATGATCGAAAGCGCAAAGCGCGACAAGAACGCCTTGTCGGCCTCGGTGAACTCGTAAACGCCAGGCTCCGTCGTCGCGGGCAGCGCGTTGCCGACAACGTGGAGCGCGAGCGCATTGCCGACAATGAGGAGCACGAGCAAAAGAACGCGACTACGCATGGTCGACCTACAGCACCAGATTGAAGCGGACAGAGCCCTTGCCACCGTCGTGCTCGATGTTGAACTTCATCACCCACCAACCGTTCATCTGGAACTTCATGCCGTCCACCCGGTAGACGCCCGGAGCCACTTCGCCGGTGACCTGCGGCTGCGTGGGCAACCCGTGCACATGGCCCGGCATGTGTCCCACGATATCAATCTTGGCGTTCTCCACGGGGTTTCCAGCGAGGTCGCTGACCAGCAAACGCCACTTGTGAATCCGGTTGAGCGGCACGGGCTCGGGTCCCTTCGAACTCGGCTCCACTTCCACATGGGCGAACAGGTTGCGCTCGCGGGACACCTGGAAGGACGAGACGTTGAGCTCCTTGGGTGCCTTTTGCCCGGTCAGTGCCGGTACTCGGATCGACATCCCTCGGTGTTTCTCGGGCATGTCCTGCGCGGCGGGCATGAGCCCCAATTTCGATGGGTGTACACTGCGAATCTGAGTGTTGTGAGCGACGACCTGGAACTCCACGGCTTCCATGACCAGCGGAGCGGCGTTGCTGATCCAGGCTGCCCAGCCGTCGTCGAATCCGTCTATCAGGAGCATGTGGGCAACTTCGCCGAGTTGCCGGCTCTTGTCGCGCAGCTCTCTGCCCTTGGTTTCCCACGCCTCGATCTCCTCGACGAGAGTGTCGATGGTCTTCTTCACCATCATACGCGTATCTGCGTCGTCGAGCCTCCGTTCCGCGACCCGCAGCTGGCCCACCTTCTTGCGCAGGCGGTTGCCCCGGGCTATGTACCGGGTCGATTCCGACTCGAGAGCGTCGGCCTGGGCCAGAACCCGTGCGGCCATTTGCATGATGAGACTGGGGGCGGGCTTGCTTTCGGAGAGCCCTCGAGCCACTGAGGACTTTGACGTCCCGCAGCCGGCCGCAAACATCGCGACGACGAGGAAGGCAGCAGAGCACAGGGGCGGCTTCACGGGTGACTCCATGCACGAGTTGGTGGGCGATGTTGACAACTTCATAGCCCTGCTCATTCGAGCGCTCAGGGGTTGAGTCGAGCCGTGGCGGGCCCGAAGGCCCGGCCAGCTCAACGCACTGCTCTTTCGTCTACTGCGGGCAGATCGATAGATCGTCGACGCCACATTCAACCAGATCTCCCGAGCCACTGCCGTCAGAGCACTGAATACGCACAACCACGTCCGACCCCGCGGCGATCGGCGTGGTCGCGGTCTGCCACACCGCGTCTTGGCTGACATCGCCCGCCGACGCGATGGTCTGGAAACTGCTACCGCCGTCGGTCGACACCTCGAGTCTGAAGAAGTCGCCCGATGCATCGCCACCCGCGTCGCGCTGACCGTGGAAGTATCCGATCGTCAATGTCGAGGCGTCAGTGACCGGGAACGAAGGTGAGTTCGCGATGCAGTTTCCGCCGTCCACGTCGTCGGTGCCAGCTGCCGAGTTCGTAGCAGTAAAGAACGCGTTGCTACCGGTTCTGGCCCCGTTCGGTTGCGTGGTGACCCCGCCGTTGACGACCTCGGTCGGGGTGGCGGCAACATAATCGCCAGTCGTGCACGTCGACTCAGGCATGTTGACCCATCCGTTGGCCCCGCCCTCGAAGCCTTCTTCAACCGTGCACTCTCCAGGCGGGGGAGAGTTGGCCGGGCATACCAGCACCTGGTCAATACCAGCTTCGAGGATATCGCCGTTGCTCGATCCGTCGGTAGCGCGAACGCGCACCTGGATATTGCCCGGGTTGCTGACAGTCGCGGTCGCTTCGCTCCAAGTGGCATTGGTCAAGACGTCGCCGATATCCACCAGGGTGGCGGCCACCGAGCCGTTGTTCAACACGTCGATGATGAGGCCATCGGCGGCGTCATCGCCGCCATCGCGCTGACCGTGGAAGAAGGACAGCGTGACCGAGGCCGCGTCGGGGCCAGAGGCGTCGATGACCGGCGATAGAGTTTCACACGTTCCACCGTCGACATCGTTGGTGCCTGCCGCTGTATTGGTCGCTGTAAACCACGCGCCGTTGCCATGCGGTGCGCCGGCAGGCTGGGTGACCACGCTACTCGCGGTTTGCTCGGACGGCGTGCCACGCACGAAGTCACCCGTGCTGCACGTACTGCTGCCCTTCACCCATCCGTCGGCAGTGGACTCGAAGGTTGCCAGGTAGAGGCAATCACCCGGCGGAGGCGGAGGCGGAGGTGGAGGTGGAGACCCGGCGGCGATCGCATCCCAGTCGGGCCGCAACACGAACAGACCGTTGCCGATATCGGAAGCCACGATATTGCCACTCGCGAAATAGATATAGCTGCTCCAGGTGCCGGAGAACTGAGCGGAGTCCGAGCCGGGGATCACGTCGAAGAATCCGCCCTCCTCGAGGTTGCCATTGCCAATGTCGGCGGTCGTGAGGATGCGGATGCCGGCCCTGTAGTTCGCCTCCACGACGAGCGCGCCGGTAGCGGTTCCCGGGTTCTCCACCGTGTAGAGGTTGTGGTCGACCGCGCCGGTGGGGCCGACGTAGTTGCCGAGCTGCACTGGATTGTCGAGGTCGGAGACATCCCATATATACGAGGTGGTGTTGACGCCTCTTAGTTGTTCATCCTGTTCGTCGTTCATGATCAGGATTTCGTGTTTATCGTCCAAGAACCAGCCCTGATGGGTGTAGCGCTGCCCACTGTACCCGGTTCTCGAGATCTGTACCGGGTTGGCTTTGTCAGTGACATCGACAATGGTGATGGTGTCTTCGTTGTAGCCCACGCAAATTTCCCGATTGGCATACGTTGTATCGGGTCCTTTGTAGAGCACGCACTGGGTATCGTGCACGTAACCGTCTTGGGAGAAACAGCCCGCCACTGTGGGGTTGGAGGGATTGGAGATATCGATCATATGCAGGCCGCCACTGCATCGATTGCTACCGACGACGTAGGCGTACCCGGTGTCTTCATTGATGGCGATGTTGTGGGCGCTGCCGAAACTTGCATTGTGAGCGGTTTCGGTCAACGTGACCGGAGGATTGCTGATATTCCGCAACTGACGCAGGTCGAAAACCTGCAAGCCATGGCCACTCTGCGCGTCCGCCACGATGAAGGCGTGGTCATTGTAGACCTTGATGTCACGCCAATCGCTATTTCTGCCGACGTGCGAGTCCAGCTTGCCGAGAAACACCGGGTTAACCGGATCGGTCACATCGACGAAGGCGGTGCCGTTGGTCAACCCGACGATGGCGATCTCCTTGCCGTTTACCGGATCAGTCCATCCCCAAATGTCGTTGAGTTTGACGCTCGAGGTATTAGCCCCCATATTCGCCTTGGCGACAAAGGCCTGCAGATCGATGTTCTTGCACGGGAAACCCGCGGCACTGCCGCCCACGCACGGGGTGGTAGCCGCGGTTACCCCAGAGCGGCCCATCTTCTTCTGCAACTCCGGCGTCATGCCTTGGCCGTTATTGCTCTCGTCAAATGCGTAGTAGTCGTCGAACATTGGCCCATGTGCTGAGACCAAGGTCGCCCAGCCGAGGCAAATCAACACGGACAGAACGCGTACAAGTGTTTTCATGGTTTATTCCTCAGTTAGTCCAATCGTCCACAAATCCCCGTACCCCAGTGCGAGGCCCCCACAATCGAATAAGAAACAAAGAGCATAACTAGATTGGGTAGAAGACTCCCCAGGATTGGGAGAGTCGTCGAGGGATTCTCGCTGCCTGCTGAGCGAGAGTCAATCATTCTTACTCCTTGATTGACAGGCAAACCACTGGTTTGACCAGTGGACTCCCGAGGCTTGGCCGTCAGAATTCAGTGAAAATGCCTCCTCCGGGCTCAGCGGTCTACGAGAAGGAGAGCAAAGCGCTATGCAGTATCCATGATTGGAGTAGAGGAGGAACAGATCCGCAAATACATCCGCCAACAGGACCGGCCCGAGGGCAACGTGCAGCCGCAGACGCCATCAACAGCTCCATCGACGCAGGAGAAAGCCAGCTCGACGAGCTAAAAGACCGTTTGGCAACCGGAAGGATGGCCGAAAGAGAACGCTGTTTCAACTGGTTACAGGGGCAGCGATACGCTCGAAGCGGTCTGATGGCGCAATGCGGTATACCCGGACGAGGTTGCCACGAAGAAGTTGCCGGGCCACAGGCGCGCCAGTGGAGAATATCATCATTGTCGCCAGCTGACGGCGGCCGCCCGACTGGTCACAACATCTGAGGCAATGCTGAGCCCGATTGGGGAGGCAAGCGACAAGGCGCGCAACAGTCGAGCGATTGTCGGGCTGTCTGAGGCAATGCTGAGCCCGATTGGGGAGGCAAGCCGTCGACCATGGGTGAACGCGTGGCAGTTGACTCTGCAGTGCCTGGCATGGACCCTTCGCGATGAAGGAAATGCGCGACGCAACCTTCGTCCTGAAGAGGACGATGCCAGCGGTCGACGTCGCGCGTCGTTGGTATGGCATTGCTTCTGCGCTGGACAACATGTTTGCCCTATCGATTCGGTGGTCGATTGTCTACCCACCAAATGGGGCATTGCGATGTCCTCACCGGCATCAGCAAGGCCGGTTTCGACTACTCGAAATCGAAGAGCCAGCCAAGATCCAACTCCCGCTCTGAAAAGGGGTCAGCGCGAACGCAGTCACCTGGACCAGCGGTGAGAAGCGTTTGGTAGCCGGCCGCGGCCCAGGCCAGCACAGTCAGGGTCTGCTTGTCAGGATCGACGAGCCAGTAGTGATCGACGTGGGCGCGGTGGTAGGCGTTCAACTTGACGCCCTTATCTCTATCGGCTGTGGACGGCGACAGGATCTCGCACACCCACTGCGGCCAAGTGCCAACCTGAGCGCCCCGTGGTTCCTTCGGCACGATGTCGATTTTCCATCCCACCAAATCTGGCTGATAGCGCTGTGCATCGGGCTTGGCGAAGAGCTCGATTTCGCATTCCGTCGAAGTCCACCAACCCCCAGGTGCGCTCCGCTTGCCGTAGAACGGCAAAACGAACGAGCCCAGCCGTAGTTGGAGAACACCGTGTCGGTAGGTCGGCACTGCCTTGCGCATGAGGTTGCCACAAACGATCTCGTATTGTTTGGGCAGCTCGTCGGGAAACTCGTCGCCCGCTATCTGAGGGCTCGTGCTCATGCGCTAAGCCTATCGAGGATGATCGTTCTATCAAAGCAAAAATCACAGTAACTTGCGAAAAATAGTGAAGTTTTCATCGCTTGGGCGCGCCGAGGTAGACGGGTAATGGTTGTCTGCTGGGTCCTCTCCAAATTGTCCAGACCGAGTGGTTCTGTGCTGCGCGCCCCCCCATACCCGACCCTGGACGCGGCCGAAAGGACCATGCTATCGGGCCCGCAATAAGCGCCAAACTATATATATTGTTGAGTCCGCCATGTTCGAACAACACAAAAGCTCCAAGACGCCATCCTCTTGGCCGACAAAGCGTGCGTCCGCAAGATGCTTCCCTTCTACATCGGCACCGAAGAGCTCCATCGTGGCTTGCACGCAGCAGTCATGGTCGGCATGCCCGATATCGCCGAGCTCCTGCTGGGGGCAGGGGCCGATCCCGATGTTCGCACTCCACCGAGAGATCGCGAAGCCGAGGCCGCCGCTCTGCGAGTTCTGAACCCCGCAGAGCAAGCCCGGTTGGACGCGGAATACGAGAAATACAGGAAAGCCAATCCTCGTATGCACGACGAATACGGCGAATACTCCGACCTCCTCGTACGGCTCAATGACCCGGACGCGAACAACGCCGATCTCGCGACACCCCTCATCCATCTGTGTGAGTCCTCCTTTTGTATTCTCGAGCCCGCCATCATGCGGGGCGAGGCCGAGTACCACTCCAGCCAGCATCGGCTATGGCTCGACAGGGCGCAGTCCATACAACGCCGGCTGATAGAGCAGCTCCTGGCCGCTGGCGCTGATGTACACGCCCGAGACACGATCGGTCGCACAGCGCTACTCGCGACGGCATGCGTCCACCCCACCGGCGTGAGACTCATGTGCGGCGATGGTTATTATCCGCTAGGTTCATTGGAACCACTGCCAACCATTCAGCGTCTTCTAGCAGCCGGCGCCGATGTGAACGCTCTCGACATAGCCGGCAACAGCATTCTTTTGCTCATGGCTGGTCACGACTCCGCCCTTGTCCGGCTGCTCCTGGACGCCGGCGCCACGGTCAACTGCCAGAACCGTCACGGCTACAGTCCACTCGAAACCGCGGCATCCAGCGCCAATCCCGAGACGCTCCGTATGCTTCTCGCCGCTGGTGCCGACGTCGATGTTCGCGATGAGAACGACTTTACTCCATTGCATCACGTGGTCTTCTGCGCGTCCTCCAAGACGACGAGCTCAATGGCAGCGTCGGTCATGACCGTTCGAACACTTGTCGAAGCGGGCTCTGACCCCAACGCCAAGGGCGCCAAAGGCCGCACGCCCCTTCACATCGCCGCCGCTGAGGGTGTTGTTGCCGACCTGGTCCATGCCCTCCTCAACGCTGGCGCCGTCAAGCATGCGATCGATGAACTTGGCACCACCCCATACGATCTGGCCGTGCGCATGGGAAGTGCGCATCTGATACCTATTCTGCGTGGCTATTAGATTTTCGGCATGAAATCGAGGATTATGGGTAAATGAAGGAAAGTTATTTTTGCGCGGGCCCTTCTTGTCGACAAGTTGGCCGGTAATCGGCGGGTGAGTGAGAACCTGGGTCCAGCGCTGGCCGTCGAGTTCGGGACGCGAGAGCTTCTTGCCATTGTCGACCAGCTGTTTGAGAAAGAACGCCGTGTCCGCTGCGCGGCACTGATCGCGCACCGAGCGAAACCAATCGAGCTCGGCTGGCCGGGCACCGGTCCCGGGCTAGCGCCTCATTACCCCCTCGCCGATCGCCGGCTGGCCATCAACGAGGCAGCTGCTAGACGCGTTGAGCTCGTCACCACCGCGAATACCCGCGAGATTAGCAGCTGTCAGAGTACAGATCGTCGTTTTGGTCAAGGTGAGTTTTTTCTGGCGTTTGAGCTTCATGCTCGAGAGGGTACCACTGCAACGGCAGCACTGTCTGTAGCGCCACCGTTTCAGCCCATTACACGATCACAAGGTAGATTTTCTGTCCCCTGCGACAGGCTGCCGCAGAATCACTCTGCCTTTTGCGGTCGTGCCGCAGCGGCCCAGGCCGGCGCAGTCTCCGCGGCCGGCAGCGCTTCGAGAGCCTCGGAGGGCAGCGGGAACCACCGCAACGACTCGAAATCCGCGGACAGCTGTGGATCCCGCGCGGCGCCGGTTGCGAATCGGGCTCGGGACTTCTCCACCACCTCGTACGCCAGATCGAGGTACGTGGGCAGTTTGCGCTCGGGCACCGCTGAATGCCGCGATGGGTAACTCAGTCGGCCCGATGCGAAGTCGATGTCGCGTAGGCTCATCGGGGGTTCGGGTTGGCCCTCCCGGTGGTGCCACAGACCCGTTTCCGCGTCAAACTCGTAGTCGGGTAGCAGCTTCCATCCCTCGTTGGCCACGAAGTGCACCGCGTCGAGAATGTAGTTGAAGACCTCGTCGGAGATGAAGTAGTTGAAGTTTACCCGTACCCATCCGGGCTTGACGCCCTCACAGCCGCGGACGATCTCGCGCTGGAATTCTTTGGACTTCACGAGGTCGATGCCCAGCAGGCGATGGCCGTACGGGCCTGCGCAGGAGCAGCCGCCCCGAGCCTGGATACCAAACAAATCGTTGAGCAGGCTCACCACGAAGTTGTGGTGCAAGAACCGGTCGCCGTGTTGGATGGTGAACGAGACGATCGACAACCGCCACGCGTCCTTGTTGCCGAGAATGCGAATGTTTTCGTTGGCATCCCACGAATCAATCGCGGCGCGAACGAACTTTCGTTCGCGCTTGTAGATGATGTCGTGGCCGACCGCCCGCTTGAGCTCAAAAACGATGCCCGCTCGAATCGACTCGATAATAGCCGGTGTGCCCCCTTCTTCCCGATGCTCGGGGTCGGCGAGATACTGTTGATCCTCAGGGGTGACAAACAGCACCGTGCCCCCGCCAGGAACTGAAGGCACGCGGTTGCCAAACAGGTGCCGTTTGGCGACCAAGATCCCGGGAGTGCCGGGCCCGCCGATGAACTTGTGCGGCGAGAGGAATACCGCGTCTTTGTACACGAGGTTGCCGCCGGGTTTGTCGTCGGCCATATTCATCTCGATCTCGACGTAGGGCGCCGCCGCGGCGAAGTCCCACAAGCTCAAGGCCCCGTGCTCGTGCAGCAACGCGGCGATGCCCCGGGTGTCCGAGCCGATGCCGGTCACGTTTGATGCGGCCGAAAAACTGCCGATTTTTAATGGCCGGTCGACATACCTTTCGAGCTCTCGCTTCAGGTGCGCTTGGTCGATGCGGCCGTCGGCGTCTTCGTCGATCACCACGACGTCCGCGATCGACTCCCGCCACGGCAACTCGTTGGAGTGGTGCTCGTAGGGGCCGATGAAGACAACCGGCCGTTCGTTCATTGGAATCAACTCGCTGAGCCCGTACTTGGCATCGAGATCCGCCGGCAACCGAAGATTGAGGATGTCGATCAACTTGTTAATGGCGGCCGTCGCTCCGGAGCCGCAGAAGATGACGATGTCGTCCTTGCCGCCGCCCACCGCTTCTCGAATGCACTTGCGTGCCTCTTCTCGAAACCGGGTGGTCTGCAGGCCGGTGCCCGAGGATTCGGTGTGGGTATTGGCGTACAGGGGCATCACCTCGTCGCGGATATAGTCCTCAATAAAACTCAGCGAGCGGCCCGACGCAGTGTAGTCGGCGTAGGTGACCCGTCGCAGACCGTAAGGCGTTTCGATGGCATTGTCGGCGCCGATGACCGAGTTGCGGATCGTTTCGACCAGAAGCTCACGAGGATCGCTCATAAGCTCAACTATAAGTGTCGTCGCAGAGTCTGAAAAACGGCGTTGCATGATTATGTTAGCGATCAACAGTTGGTCCGTCCGCCGTGGTCCGTCCCCTGTCTCACCCCGCTCGGCGCGAACCAACGCCCGTTGCTGCTCCACCACCGCATATCGCGACAGGGCGTCCCGCCGACTCTGGTGGCGACCGGCGACGACGCGCTGGGCCCAGTCGATTCGTTGATCGATGTGGGGGTCGGACCGATGCGCGGCGAGTGGGGGAGCTTCGCGGCTCACGAATGACCGCGGTTTCCAGGGTCCCCCTGGCGGCCGGCCCGACCTCGTAATTGATCGTCGAGCCGTTGACGGTCTCGCCGAGTGGTCAGCAACACGAGCAGCCGGCGCCGCCAGCAGGCGCGGGATCCCGGTGCGTGCGAAGTGATCACGATGCCTGGAATGGGTGATCACGGTGGCCGGAATGCGCACTAGAGCGCAAACCGATACGTATCCACCACGTGAGCGTCTTTTTCAGCGACCAAACCGGCCAGGTCGTCGTCATAGTAGTCGGCGAAATGGCCGTGCGATGACCGGTTGATCGGGACGTTCGCGCGCAGATACGCCCGCATGTCGTCGGTCACCCGCTCGCCCACAGCGTCGAGAAATTGCACAAACTCGGGCCCCACCGAGGCCAGCCGCGCGATGGTCGTGTGGTGCAGGTCTCCGTACATCCACTGGAACAAATAAGTGTAGTAACCGACCGACCGGGCTTCGGACGCTTCGAGTGCGTCGAGCGAGCCCTTTGTCAGGTTGGGGCCAATGGCCTCGCGCGCGCTTCGCGACAGCTCGAGACTGGCCGATGGCGATGGGATCAGATCAGCCGGCAACAGGGCTCTGACCTGGCCTAGCAGTTGCCTGTCCTCGCCGAGCGTCAATACACGACGGACAGTATCCGCAAAGTTCGCCGGGTCGCCGGCGGTCAGCCGAAAGATCGGATCCGGCCTGGGCTTCTGTTTTTGAAAATGAAACCACGATACGTAGAAACTCCACGGATTGCGGACCAGACCAAATCTCGGCAAATCGGCGTATTCTCGCGGCAACGCACTGGCCGGGTAATGGTATCCGATGCTCTTTGCAGCGGGGAAAAATCGCCGCAGAAACTCATTGATGAAGGTACCACCGGACTTGTGGAGATGAAGAAATACAAACTTCGATGTCGCGATCATAGTAAACGTCCTTCTGCACACAGTCACATTGCTATGGATTGCAACGGCACCGCGCCCAGCCCGAGTGCTTCGCACTCGGGCCATCATGTTTGCGCAATGCCCGCAGACGACCGGAGTCCCGGCCGGCTCGGCCGATGGTCTCGCAACAGAAACGCCCTGTTTGAGTCACAACGAATGGGTTTCTGGGTATTTCGTGACCATTGTACAATCTCACGTGGCATTTGCACCGTGACCCGATTGACGGCCGTGCTCGAGCCATTCTTTGAGTTCGGGCGCCAGCAATTCGCCACTGACCCGCTCGTAGAGGCTCAATATCTCGGCCGAGAATACCTCTTTCCACTCTCCACAACGAGCCTTGCGGAAAAAGTCGCGGTCACGTTTCCAGTTGTCGAGATGGGTATCTGGCGCGTACTGACTGGCGTTGTGCCGAAAATGCTCGATGGACGCGGCGTCGACAAGCCGAGCACAGGTTGTCTCGTCGAGTGGCACCTGCAAAAAGTGCGCGAGCCGCTGCATCTCCGCCCGGAGGTCGTTCAGCATATCGGCGTAGTGCAAAAAAAATACGTTGTGCAGGTGCCGATACGCCCAAAAACTGTTGAATTGGTGAAAAAACGGCCCAAAGGGAAAACCCTCGCAAGTCCATTCTTCCGTGCCCCGAGTGAGCCATAGGGCAAAAAACTCGTCGGGATCCCGGGGCAAAGGTGGCAGCCCATCGAGGCCGGCTTCCCGTACCAGGGTCTGCAACGCCTCCTCCTTGAGGTTCTGTCCGTGATCGAGCATGGACAGAAATGCGTCCCGAGGATCACGGCCGCATACGACATAACTGACGTGTTCGTCATAGGGCAGCCCGTCGAGCGGAGTGTGGGTCTTTATCAACCGACGGTGGTCCTGCGCCTCGTAGCGGGCCAGCATGGTCTGCACGCTTTCTCCGCGCCGGTCGACCCAGCTGGACAGCGTGGCCAGCGGAGCCGGCCAGGTTTCGGATTGAAATACCAACAATGCGCACAGCGATTGGGTCCACGTCGACCCGCATTTATATGCTGTGGACACAACTATGTCGCCGGGGCGCAAGCAAAAGTCGTCCCAACGCGAACTATCGTCGACCAATGAGCGATAGATTCGGTGTCTTCTCGGCGGGCGTTGTCGTGTCATGACGGATGTCCATTTCTGCTGGGTCGTGTTGTCGGTTGTGGAGCAAAATCGGTTTTGCCGGCGTTTCTGGTCATCTGTGCGGGTGGCAACTCAGCGCAGCCATGGCGGCCTGGTCGGCCCGGGGGCCCGGGGCACTTCGCGATCAATCGACTCAACACCTGGCCCGGCCCTACCTCCACGAATTCGTCCACACCAGCGCTGCGGAGAAACGCCACCGATTCGGTCCATCGCACCGGGTGTGTCATGTGGGCGACCAGCATGGGGATAATGTCTTCGCTGTCATAGAGCTGGGCCGAAACGTTGGCAACCACGGGTACCCTGGGCGGTGAAAATCGAAATTGCGCGAGGAAAAGCGCGAATTCCCCGGCCGCCCGCTCCATCAGCCGCGAGTGGAACGCACCGCTCACATTGAGGGGAGTGTAGCGCAGGCAGCCGGCCTCCTCGAAGTGGGCAGTCGCCGCGATAATTGCGTCGCGCGGCCCGGCCAGCACGCATTGCGTGGGCGCGTTCAAGCTCGCGAGGTCGATGTCGCCCAGCCGATTCAACTCGATCACCCGCCGGATCTCGTCCTCGGACAGTCCGATGACCGCCGCCATCGCCCCGTCCCTGGCCTGGGCCATCAGCTCACCGCGCTTTTGCACCAGTTGTAGCCCGGTGGCGAAGTCAAACGCTCCAGCCGCATACAGAGCGCTGTATTCGCCCAGGCTGTGACCCGCGACATAGCTGGGCGGCGGCTCACCTCGACGCTGGCGCTGGTGGTACATCAATGCATTCACGACAAAGAGCGCCGGTTGCGTGTACTGCGTGCGCGACAGACGCGCACCGCCGTTCACACAGAGGTCGCGGATCGAGTAGCCCAGGATGTCGTCGGCCCGTTTTGTCATGGCCGGGTACTGCTCGAATAACTCTGCTCCCATTCCCGCACATTGAGAGCCCTGGCCGGGAAATACGTGGGCTGTCAATCCACTGTGGGGTGCGGCCGCCAACCCATGCGCGGGCGCCGGTGGATCCGCTGGCGAGCTGTGCCGATTCAGCGCGTCGCGCAGGGTGTCGAGGTTCGCCGCACCATTGCCGTACGGGGTGGCAAGGGGAAACACGTGCGACCCCCCGGACAGCTTGTCGCGGTGGCGGTGGAGCAAATTGGCCAGAGTTCCAGTCGGGCCCACATCGATAAAGTGATACCTCCGATCGCGGGGAATTGCGCTGATGGCCTCGATGAACCGTATCGGCGCTCGCGCTGTGTGCCAGAAATAATCCCGGTCAAGGGTGCTGATACGGCCACCGCGGACACACGAATAGAACGCGATACTCGGGCTTTTCAGCCGGATATCGTCGAGAAACCGACAGATGGAGTGACGCGCCGGGTCGATGCTGGCCGAGTGATAGCCGAATGCAGTTGGCAGCTCTTGAAACGCGATGCCCTGCTCGCGCAGGTAGGTCTGCGCCTGTGCGATCTGCGACGTGGTTCCCGAGACGACAAAATGCTGCCCGGGATTCTCGAACGCGATCTCAACGTGCTCGTACAGAGCTCTGGTCTCGTAGAACATGCCGGGATTTTCCAGGACCGCCATGTTCCTGCCCGGCTGGCAATGTCTCTCGATGGCTGCTCCGGTTGCCACCACGAGTTCCAGCGCCGGCCGGAAATCGAGGGCGTCGGCCACCACTGCAGCGGCGATCTCTCCCAAGCTCATGCCGCACACAGCATCTGCCCGCACTCCCTCATCGAAAAGCATTTGCGCGAGCCCGCACTGAAACATGAGCAGAGCGGCGTTGGACAGGCGAGGCTCGATAAATTCATCTGAACGGCGGGTGCCCGGGTCGTAGAGAGCATCGACCAGCGACGTGCCCAGGACTTCGATCGCATCCCGATCCAGGCGGGCCAAGAACTCGCCCAACCTCGGGTTTTTATCGAGCAGCCCGGCTCCCATGTGGAAATACTGGGAGCCCTGCCCAGAAAACATGAATACATTGTTTGCTTCCATGAGTCAGCTCGCACGCTTTGGTCGCGCTCTGATGGGTTTTTTGAGCCACTTGCGCAGCTTTTTGTTGACGACGTCCTTCTCGAAGAGACCCAGGAAGTGATGGCCGCCCTCGACTTCGAAATACACGGAATTGTCGATGTGTTCGGCCAGCCTGCGGGCGAACCTCGCCGGCATCAATTCATCCCACTCTCCGCTCATCAAATAGGTCGGTACAGTGAGGCGAGAGGCCACATCGAGGTGTTGAAACTTCGCAATCATGAGAAAATACCGATCCATCACCTTTCTCTCGCTGGTCCCGACCACAAATCGCTCGACACAGCCACGCCGGCGCAGGTCGACGAATTCGGGCATCTTCTTGAGGAAACCGGGCAGTTTCGGGTAATTCTGCGCAAACTCGTGCGCGCACGTTTGGGCGAATTCCTCTCCCGATATGGTGTACTCGGGCGACGACCAGGAGATCGACGTTGTGCTCAAAAGTACCAGTTTGGCCACGTACTCGGGTCGCTCCGCGGCAATCGCTTGAGCCAGAAAGCCACCGAATGACCAGCCCACCCAGTTCGCGTTTGGGCTGGTGAGCGTGCTGTCGGCGACCAGCGCATCGATGGCAGCTGTGATGACGTGGGCGAGATCGTCAAAGCTAGTGAGACCAGCGACCCAATCGCTGCCGCCGAGCCCGGGATAATGGGGAACGACGACGCGAAACTTGTCGCTCAACGCCAGGATCTGCTGGATCCAGATGATGGCCGTGCAGTTGAATGGCGGCAATAGCACCACTGTGGGGCCAGACCCACTGACCACGATCTCGAGTCGTCGGCCGCGCACATCCACGCTGCGCGCAACAATGTCGGCTTTGCGTTTGGGCCAGGCCCGGTACGCTTCCAAGTATCTCTCCATGGCAATCCGCTCGGTGCCAAACTCCAGCGAGCGAATGTCGCCGATCTGCTCGGGGCGATTAACTGCCGTGACATCCGGCTGATCGGGCGCGCCCGCGGCAGCGGGTGACGGGTCGAGGGTGTCCAGGTGAGCGGCCAGCCTGGCAACCGAGCTGAACTCGAATAGCGCAAATGGATCGAGGGATGGATAGTGTTTGATGAGCGCGTTGTGGATCCGCGAGGCCGTGATCGAGTCGATGCCACAGTCGGAGAACTCCATGTCGTCAGTAAAGGAACTGGGCAGCGCTCCGAGCACAGAGGCCAGGGTGTGGCGGACCCGGGCGGCGTGGTCAAGCGCGGTCGCGCCGTCCACCGGGCCCGGTCCCGACGCCGGCACAGGAGCGGTGGCCGCGCTGTCATTGCCGACGTACTCGCCCACATCCACGGCAAGAGCGTTGAACACATACCCGGGCAGAAACCGGCGGCGATGCCCGGTTCCGCCCCGAAACTGCCCGGTCGCGCCGGTCACCCAGCCGCGCGCTGCAGCGACCAGGTCGGTCGCCGAGCGCCCGCGACCGTCGGTGGCATCGGACGCTCCATGTGCGGCATGCCCGGTCACGATGCGCCGAGAACCGCTGTCCCGGTCGTCGCCAGCGCAGATTCGCAGCGCAGCCTGCAGCTCCTGGCCCAGGCCAGATAGCGAATTCTGGCAAACCATCGCCAGCCGCCATGGCTTGTGAGCACGACCGTGCTGGAGAGTCGCGGCAATGTCTGCAACTGTCAATTCGCGATTGAACGCGCGGCAGAGATCGCCGTGCAGAAATGCGCCAATCCCCTCGACCATCGCGCGCAGCTGGGCCTCGCTATCGGCGCTCAGCGGGACGATGAACCAATCTCGCTCGGCTGCCGTGCCCAACCGCTGTGGCGGTTCGTCAAACTCCTCGACGATCAAATGCACATTGGTCCCGCCAGCGCCAAACGAGCTGATGCCGGCGCGGCGTGTCGATCGACCGTCGGCAAGCGGCCAGGCCGCCGGCGACTGCTGCACTCGAAATGGCGTCCGGTCAAACTCGATATCGGGGTTCAACTGGCTGCCATGCATGACATTGGCAAAGAGCATCTTGCGGCGCAGTTGCACGATCACCTTGCTCAGCTGGGCAATGCCCGCGGCGGCCTCCAGGTGTCCGATGTTGGATTTTACCGACGAGATGGCGCAGAAACCGGTGTCGCTGGTATGGGTCCGATAGGCCTCGGTGAGCGCGGCGATTTCGATCGGGTCGCCCAGGGCAGTGCCGGTTCCGTGGCATTCGACCAGCGAAATCGTGTCGGCCGAAACCTTGGCCTGATCCATGGCACGCAGGATGATATCGCGTTGCGCGTCGGGATTGGGCACCGTGAATCCATTGGTACGGCCGTCGTTGCCGGCAGCTGCTCCCTTGATGACGGCGAGTATGTTGTCGTTATCCCGGCGCGCGCGGCCCAGGGACTTGAGCAGCACGACACCCACACCCTCACCCGGCACGTAGCCAGTGCCGCCGTCGGCAAATGCACGGCATCGGCCATCGCGGGCCAGAAAGTTGAGGTCGTCCAGAAAGTCGTATTTGCTGCGGTGTAGATTGAGCGCAACACCACCGGCGATGGCCATATCACAGATGCCGTTTGTGATCGCGTTGTAGGCCTCGTAGATGGCGTAGAGCGAGGATGAGCAGGCCGTATCGATGGTGGTGCTGGGTCCGCGCAGATTGTAGAAATAGGACAGGCGATTGGCATAGGTGAAGGTCTGTGAGGTATACGGAAGATCCCTGACAGTGCCGGAAGCGGCCTCGGATACCACGAATTGATAATCGTGAAACGAGGCACCGATGTAGACTCCGACCTCGACCCCGGGACCGGCGATCCAGCCCGTGGGGTCGTAACCGGCGCTCTCGAGGCAATGCCAGGTCTCCTCGAGCAGCAGGCGCTCTTCGGGGTGGGCGACCAACGCCTGCCTGAGCGACATGTTGAAGTTGTCGTAGTCGAATTCGCGCACTCGGGCGATGAACCCGCCCCAGCGACCCGCGGTGCCACCATCGTCGGCGCTGGCATTCGCATAGGCCCAGCGGCTACTGGGGATCCGTTCGATGCAATCGCGACCCGCCGCCAGTATGTCGGCGAACGCCAGCACCCCGTCCGCATTGGGGTAGCGGCCAGCCAGGCCAATAACAGCCACGTCGGCCGGCCCGGCCGCACGCCGCGTTTCGGGCGATACCTCGCTGTTGCGGGCAGCGCTCGCCGGCCCGGTGTCTGGTGACGGCGCGGCGTTGGCGGCCATGACGCAGTCCTCGGAGCCCCACGCTGGCGATGGTATGCGGTCACCGTAGCGCTGGCAGATTCTCTGCGCAACTTGGCGGATCGAACGCGACGAGAAAAAAATAGCCGGGTCGCGTTCCCCGGTGACAGCTTCCAGCTGAGCCACCAGGTGGGCGACCACCATCGAATCGAAGCCAAACGAGGTGATGTCGGCATCGACGTCCAGACGACTCGCAGGGATTTCTGTGGCTGTGGCGAGGTGTTTTTGCACAAAGCCCACCACCGCTGCCACCCGGTTGGAGGAGCCGTTTTGCGGACCGGCACTCGAGCTGTCCCGATCGCCCGCCGAGGCTCGATCGGGCGCACCTATGGCCGGCTCGAGCCAGTGTCGGTTGCCGGCGAACGGATAGCCCGGCAGGTGCAAACGAGTGCGCCGGGCGCCCGCGTGCATGACTGCCCAGGCAATGTCCACGCCGTCCAGCCACAATGTTGCAACTCGGTCGAGATCGGCTCGCTCGATCGAGCGCTCTTCGTGTGCGGTCGGTGGCCGTGGCGTTGCCGCCACGTGTGCGATGATCGGTTGTGAGCGACTGTCGTCCGGGTGCGCGGTGGACCTGGCACAATGACGTCCGAGCCGGTCGAGAAATCCAAGGAGTGCCTGCCGGTCGCGGCCGACAAAGGCGCTGCGATGGGCAAATGCCTCTCGTCCGACTTGCAGAGTGAACGCGACATCGCCAATATCGCAGTCGTGGCTGCGCACGAATTCAGCCAGATTGTCGGCCAGTTGTCCCAGTGCAGCGGTGGTCTGTGCAGACAGAGGCACAAGCCAGGCCTCTGGCTCGCCGGCCCGGTAAACCGCTGGCTGTGCCGGCCCGCGGGTCGAGGTGTGGTGCCCGGCTCGACCCGGCACGTGGTCCTCGACCACGACGTGGGCGTAGGCACCCGAAAATCCAAACGAGCTCACGCCGGCGCGACGCGGCACAGCAGACGCCGGCCAGGCCGTGGCTTCGCGGTTGATCTGCAGTCCCGAGTCGGCCAGTTCGATGTCGGGATTGAGTTGCCGGAATCCCGGCATGGCCGGAATCAGCTGGTGTCGCATCTGCAGCAAGACCTTGACCAACCCGGTCAGCCCAGCAGCGCCTTCTGTGTGGCCCACGTGGGCCTTCGCAGTACCGACCAAACACTCCTTCGGCCGGCTATTGAATGTCTGCAATGCCCGGGTCAGCGCGCGGATCTCGATGGGATCGCCCAGCGGCGTGCCGGTTCCATGGGCCTCGATGTAGCCGAGCGTGGACGGGTCGAGGTCTGCATCGCGCCATGCTCGCGTCACAACTCTGGCCTCTCCATCGACACTGGGCGCGGTCAATGAAGGAGTGTATCCGCCGTGTCCGGCGGCAATGCCCCTGATGACGCCGTGGATGCGATCGCCGTCGGCACGTGCCCGGGACAGCGGCTTGAGGAGCACCGACACGATGGCCTCGCCGGGAACGTAGCCGTCGGCAGCCGCATCAAAGCTGTGGCAGCGGCCAGTCGGAGACAGGGCGCCAATGCTGCTGAAATAGCGGTGCCGGAATGGCGACAGAATCAGATTTGCCCCGGCGACAAATGCGGTCGAACAGGCGCCCCGCTCGATGGCCGCAACAGCTGCCTCGAGTGCGAAGAGAGACGACGAACAAGCGGTATCGATCGGCATGCTGGGGCCGGTCAGGTCGAACACAAACGAGATGCGATTGGCCACCCCGGCCAGACTGTTGCCAGTGCCGAGGTAGGGATTCATGGGGTCATCCAGCTTGTCGATCACATCCAGGTAGTCGCGGAAGCACACGCCCACGAATACGCCGGCGTCGCTGCCGCGCATTTGGCTGGCATAGCCCGCGTCCTCGCTGGTGTGGTAGATGCTCTGCAGCAGCAATCGCACCTGCGGATCCATCCATCGCGCCTCTCGCGGCGAGATGCCGAAGAACCCCTCATCAAAGGCAGCCACATCGTCGATAAAGCTGCCCCACTTGGCATACATGGCCTCGCTGTCGCTGCTCAGGTCGGTGGCTGGCCGTGCGGTCGCGCGGAACCACGGTCGGTAATCAAAGCGATCGGCGGGGATTTCGCGGATGACGTCCCTGTGCCCGACCAGATTGTCCCACCACTGGTCGAGATTCGCGGCACTGGCAAACAGGCCGCTCATTCCGATCACCGCGATGTCTGTCGAGCTACCGGTCGATCCTGCTGTCGGGGCTCGCCCATCCGTGCCATCGATGGCCACGACTGGGTCGCGATCCCGACCTGTACGGATATCGACCACTGCGCAAGGAGGTCGCGGGTTGTCCGGCTGCAGCGGTGCGTCGTCCCCGCTCCTCGACCCTGCCGAGGCCGTCGGATCATCCCCGCCGAGGCCGAAATACTGGATGAGTTCGTCGCGGTGAGAGTCGGCCAGGTACGCTGTGATATCGGCGATGGTGGTGTATTCGAAGAGCAGCGTCTTGGACAGCCCCGCGACCGCGCGTTGCAGTTTGGAGATGATCTGGATCTGCATGATCGAGTCGACGCCGTAGCGCGCGAGGTTCATACCGATATCCAGTTCCTCGGCCGGCATTCCAACCACCTCGCCCACCGCCGAGCGCAACAGTGCCTGGGCATGAGTATCGAGCATGTGAGCGTCGACGCCGTTGTATGGCGCTGGCTGCCGGTGCTCGACCTCGGGCACCGGAGCCGGTGTCGGTGCCGCCAACGGCCGCGCTGTCACGATGCGGTGGCCGCCGGCCATCGCATGTCCCGGCTCGGTGTCGAGCAGGTGCGCAAATGCGTCGATGCCCTGCTCGGCGGTGATCGGGATCAATCCCGCTGTGGTGGGATCACTGGCGTGCCGAGCTGATTCACCGGGACCGATCTGCATGCCGCCGTCGAGCCAGAGCGGCCAGGCGATCGACCAGGTCACGCCGCTGCGCTCGCCCGTTTGGACCAGGGCGTTGCGGTGGTCGGCGAACGCGTCCAGAAATGCATTGGCCCCGGCGTAGCTGGCCTGGCCGACATTGCCCACCGCTGCCGCGACCGACGAGAACAGCACCACGAAGTCGAGCGGCTGGGCGCGGGTCGCCCAGTCGATGGTTTCGGCCCCGTGTACCTTGGGCGCGAACACCGTGGCGACATCGTCGCTGCTGTGGCCGGGAATCAGTCCGTCCGACAGCACACCGGCGGCGTGGATAATGCCGTGCAACCCGCCAAAGCGGGTGCTGATCGCCGCCACGAGGTCGGCGACATCTGGTCCCGACGCCACGTCGGCCGGCAGGTAGTGGGCGTCCACGCCGTCGCGGCGAAGCGCCGCAATGGCCGATGCGATGTCCGGCCCCGGGGACCGCCGGCCGCTGAGGATGACCGGGCCGCGCGAAACCTGGCCCAGGTAGCGCGCGACGATCGTACCGAGCCCACCTGCTCCGCCGGTAATCCAGTACACACCCCCCCTGCGCAGGGTCTGCGACGCCTGGCCCCGGGACTCTGCCGCGGCGCAGATCTCGCGCCCTTGCCGCTGGCCGTCGGCGAGGTAGCGTATCTCGACTGGTGCGTGCGCGGCAGCCGTTTCGGTCGCGACGATGTGCGCGAGCATCGAGTCGCTGATGTCACGCATTCCGGCAATGGTGACCACTCGACCCTGGATGGCGGGATTCTCCAGCGCGGCGGTCTTGAACAGACCGACGATCGGCGCGACCAACAACGCATCGTCTTCGGTGGCAAAAACCAGGATTCGCTTGTTTCCCGGCATGCGCTGGCCAAGGACATGCCGGACTGTGTCGAGCACCGAACAGAACGCGGCCTGGGCAGCGTCCGCGCAGCCTGCCGTGCCGCTGGACCGCTGGTGAGACAGCGTCTGCGCTGTGTCCAGCCCACTACCGCGATGCGCTGCAGCCATGCGCTGCAACGAATCGGTTGCAAACAACGCCAGGCTGGCCGCCGCTGCACCCGGCCGGGCCGGCTGGTCGCGCCACTGAACGATGCTGTAGGTCACTGCATCCGGTGCTCGATCATCGGCAGCGGGCGGAGCCGGATGGGACGATGCCGGGCTGTTACCCCCGTCGCGCGCCTGGCTGCGCGTGTACTGGCGCAGTTCGAGCCCTTCGAGCTGGATCCGCACCACACCGCGCCGGTCCGCGATGGCGACGTCGAAGGTGGAATTCGAGCCCGCGCTTCCGTCGTCGGTGCGGGCCAGATAAATCAACCCGCGCTCGGGCGTGGGCCCGTGAAACAGCACCTTTCGCACTGCGAACGGAATGTGCGAGGCGTCCTCGGGCAGGTCTCTCATGAGCAGCGCGGCACTGGCGATGACGGCTGCATCCATGACCCCCAGGTCCAGAAAATCGCCCGATCGACCATTCTCTGTCTCGCTGCCCATTGCGCGTACTTCGGCCAGGACTTCGCGGTCTCCGCACTGGCCGCCGACAAAACACTGAAACCGGGGCCCGTACTGGTAACCGCCCCGGGCGAGATGCCGATACAGGCGCTGGCCACTCACGACATCGGGACAGCGCTTGCGGATCGCTGCAATGTCGATGCGGGGCGCTGCCCCTGGCGGGTCGAACAGAACATGGCCGCGCGAATTGACCCGCGCATCGCCCTCCCCCACCGCCTGCGACGAGACAGTGAAGCCGAGTTGTGCCGCGCCGTTTCGCGCGCCGGGCTCGAACACCAGGGCGACCTCGGTTCCCTCGGGACCCACCCACAGCGGCTGCAACCAGTTGACCTCGCCCAGCGCACCCACGCGGCCACGGCCCAGTTCTGACCCCGCGACGCGAGCCATCTCCAGATACGCAACACCGGGCAGGATGCACTTGCCGAGCAGACGATGCTGGTCGAGGTAGAACTGGTCGTCGGTGAGCTGGTCGGTGTATCGATTCGGATCCTGTGGATCCAGACACAGGCGCACCGACGTGCCAACACGGGCGTCCGATGCATCCAGCTGGCCGGACGCGTCCGATCTGTCCACACGCGTGTTCGACCCGTCCACGAGCATGTCGGACGGCCGGGGGATGTCGGGGACCCAGTGCCGGGTCCGGGCAAAGTCATATCCGGGCAGCGAAATTCGCTGGGGCACGCCGTGGGGATAGAGTTGCGCCCACTCGATGAGCGCTCCCGCAACCCATGCCGCGGCCAGGCGATCCAGCCGACGACCGTGGTCTGCTCGATCCGAGGCCAGCCAATCGGGGTCGACCGATGCAGCGACCATGTCACTGTCACAGCCGGGATCACCGACCTGGCCCTCACAGGCCACGGTCCCGACAAAGCATCCCGACACGTCGCCCACCCCACGCTCGAAACTGTCGAGCTGGGCCCACAGCTGTTCCAGGTCCCGGGTGACAAACGCGACCCGATGGGGCATTTCTTCGCGTCCGGCTTGTAGCGTGTAACCTACTCGCGCCAGGTCGGCCGCGGGCACACGGTCAAGGAAGGAGCGCAGCGCCGCCGCCCGCGCTCGCAGCTGCTGTTCTGTCTGTGCCGACAGAACCACGACAGTGCGCGCACCCTCTCCAGGTGCGACCGGATCTTGGATTGGCGGTGGTGATGCAGGCTTCGGGATATACTCCTCCAGCACCACGTGCGCATTGACGCCGCCGAACCCGAATGAGTTTACCCCGGCGCGGCGCGGCAGGACCCCGCCAGCGCCCGAGCTGGACAGCGGGGCAGACCACGGCGTGACCTGGCGGACGAAATAGAACGGACTGCCCGCGAGATCGATGTAGGGGTTCTGCTCGCGCAGGTGAAGCGTGGGCGGCAGCAAGCGGTGCCTGAACGCCAGCAGCACCTTGAGCACTCCGGCGATCCCCGCCGCGGGTTCCAGATGACCGATGTTGCTCTTCACCGAACCGATGCCGCAATGTGCCTGGCCGGGCGCGTCGCCCCCCCACTCCTCATAGAGTTTCGAAAACGCCCGCTTGAGGCCATCGATCTCGATCGGGTCGCCCAGCGATGTACCGGTGCCGTGAGCCTCGATATATCCCACTGTTCGAGGGTCGATCCCGGCACTCTGGTAGGCGTCCACCAACATCTCGGCCTGGGCCTGTGCACTGGGCGCGGTCATGGATTGCGAACGTCCATTGTGGTTGACGCTGGTCGACCTGATCAGGCCGTACATATGGTCTCCATCGGCCTCGGCCCTCGACACTGGCTTGAGCAAGATGGCGGCCACGCCCTCGCCGCGAACATACCCATTGGCGCTCGCATCAAAGGACTTGCTGCGGCCATCTGGCGACAGCATTCCGGCCTTGGAGAATGCCAGCGAAAACGTCGGCGACAACAGCGCGTTTACACCGCCGACCACAGCCGCCTCGCACCGGCCATCGCGCACGGCCCGGACCGCGTGGTCGATCGCGACCAGCGAACTGGAACAGGCAGTGTCGACCGGCTCGCTGGGACCGCGCAAATCGAGCAAATACGATATGCGATTGGCGATCACCGAGGACGTATTGCCCGTGGTTGTATGGGCCTGCACATCGGCTCGACTACGGGCCAGGAGTTCGTAGTAATCCACGCCGGTCACCCCCACAAAGAGCCCGGTGCGCGAGCCGGCAAACGCACTCGGACGATATCCCGCGTCCTCGAAGCAATTCCATACACACTCGAGCAGCTTGCGCTGCTGCGGATCCATATACGCGGCCTCACGCGGCGATATGCGAAAGAACGACGCGTCAAAGCAATCCATACCGTCGATGAAACCACCCCACTTGGCGCGCATCCGGCTGCCCCCCTCGTGGGGATCGCCGTAATACTCCCGCCAGTCCCAGCGCTCGGCCGGAACCTCGGTGATGAGGTCGTGGCCGCCGTGCAGATGGGCCCACAAGTCATCCAGGGTGGGCGAGCCCGGAAGCGTACCACTCATGCCAATGATCGCGATGGCCTCGTCGTTGTCCTTCGCGGTGGACAGATCGGTCGGGTTTATCGGCGCAGCTGTGGTCGCATGAACCGGCGCAGCTGTGGTCGCATGAACCGGCGCAGCTGTGGTCGCATGGGCCGGCGCAGCTGTGGTCGCATGGGCTGGCGCCACCGCGGCGTACCGGTCGGTCGGCGAGTCGCCGAGGTGATCGGCGAGATAACCGGCCACTGCAGACAGGGTGGTGTATTCAAAAAAGAAGGTGGGGACGAGATCGATTGCGAAGGTGTCGTTGAGTTCGGCGGCAAACTGGGCCAGGGCAATCGATTCTACGCCGTATTCGCTCATCGAAACCCGGGCAGAGATATCCTCGCTGCGCATCTTGGTGATGTCGGCCAGGATGTCCTTGAGCTGGGTGATGAGTTGTGCGGTTGCATCGGCGCGGCCGGGCCGAGTGGACATATCCTCGGTGGATCGGGCGCGGTCGGCTGGCGTGTCGGTCACGCCGCGGCGTCGAGGCTGGAAATCGCTGTGCAGATTGTCTCGCAGCGCGGCTGCGTTGCCGTAACCGATCAGCACGTGTGGTCGGCGCAATGCGACGATCCGACTCACAGCGTCCAGGGCGACCCCGCTCGGCATCGGTTGGATGCCCAGGTGTCGCTCGAGCCGGGCGAGGTCGTGGGAGGCCACCTGCATGCCGCCGTCTGCCCACAGCGGCCAGTCGATCGCGATGGTCGTTCCCGAACGGCGGCCGGCCTCGACCATGTTCTGGCGCTCGGCTGCAAACGCGTCCATGAAGGCGTTGGCCGCCGCATAATCGGTTTGACCGATGTTGCCGGCAACCCCGGAGATCGATGAGAACAAGCACATGAAGTCCAGGGCCTGGTCGCCGGTCGCCCGGTCGATGTTCAGGGTGCCGCGAACCTTGGCGGCGAGAACTGCGGCCACCTGACTGGTGGTCTTGGCCGTGAACAGACTATCTCGAGTCACTCCGGCAGCGTGGACCACTCCCTTGAGACCGCCGTGATCCCGCTCGATGCCCGCCACGAGCTCGGTGACCTCGGCCAGTTCTTCCAGGCGCAAACGCACGTGAACCGGCGTTGCACCCAGGCCGGCGAGGCGCGCCATAAACTCCTCGGCCGGGCCGGACAGCGGCGAACGACCGGTGAGAAACAACCGCGCGCCCGGGGCGTGTTGTGCAATGTACACCGACATCAGTCGACCGAGGGCACCGAATCCACCGGCTATCCAGTACACTCCACCGGGCTCGAGCCAGTCAGCAGCCATGGCCCCGAGCGCTTCCTCCTGCCAGGCCTTGACCAGACGGGTATCCGGGTCGGGGTAATGGACCTGCACATCGGAGAACACCGCTTCGCTGAGCTCCCGGTCGACCAGGTCTTGCCAGCGAATTCGAGTCTGACTGCTGTGGTCCGCCACGACGACCACCTTGGGCAGGATACGGGGGTGCTCGAGCCGGATGCTGCGCAGCATGCCGGACATGGCCGCGCCCACGACCCGAAGTCGCTCGGGCACCGCGACCACAACGCGGCGGCTCGCGCCCGAGCGAACAGCGCTGTCCATGCGCGTGGATACCTCGCGGATCAGCGCCTCGACTGCCTCTGCGTGGTCGTGGCCGGCAAGCGGGCCGAGATCGAATAACTCGACCCCGCGGTGGCCGGGCCCGGCATGGATACAATCGGCGAATCCGGCGGTTATCACGGTCGCCTTCGGCGGCGCACCTGCCGGGGCGGACGCGCCCAGCGGCACTGGCCGCCAGACCGGTACGGCACAGATCAGTTTGTCCGACCGGACCGTCGGTCGACGCTCTGCCCTCTCGTCCTCGGGCATGGACGCAGCCCGCATGGCGACATCCTCGATCTGCAGCACGATGCGTCCACTGGTGTCGGCGACATAGGCGTCGAAACGCATGACGTCGGGGGACAATGCCGGGCCCTGGTCCGGCCTGCGCCGGGTCACCAGGGCGACACAGCGGTCTGGAATCGGCGCGAAGAAGGTCGCGTTTTTCAGCGCAAATGGGATTTTCAGCTGCCGGTCGTCCGGCTGGTCTGCCGATGCGTTCACGCACAGATGCCCGGCCACTTGAAACACGGCGTCAAACAGCGCCGGATGCAATTCCAGCCCTGCGTATGCGGCGCTGGCAGAGGGCAGCTCGACGCGCGCCAGGGCGCCATCGTTCACCACACCGACGTGCCGTATCGACCGCATCGCAGGTCCCAGGTGAAGTCCACACGCGTCCAGCCGCCGGTAGAACTGGTCTCCAGACACGGTTTCGGTGATGCGCGCCTCGATCTGGTCGAGGTCGAGAGCAGCTGGCGCGGCCCGCCGGGCCACGACAATGCGGCCCTTGCTGCACGGGGTCTGACGGGTTTGATCAGGGCGTTTGGCGATGGCAAACTCGATATGGTCGGCAACCGAGGCAAGGGTGATGCGGACCGTGATCGCGCCGTCATCTGCGTTCAGCGGAGCCAGGAGCGGAGCCGACCACACTACGTTGTCGACTCCGCAGATGTCGCTGGCCGGTCGGCCCGCCGGTTCATCATGGCCGGACAAGGCGAATCGCGCTGCAGCCGCGGCCATCGCCATATGGGCCACAGCGGGAAGCAAGCCTCTGCCGTTCAATCGATGGTGGTCGAACACGACCTCGCTGTCGGTGAATTGCGACTCGAATGCACAGGCTGCCAGGGTCGATACATTGCGGTGGACCAGCGGATGCAATCGCGCCGAACCGCTGGTCGGCGACCGGTCGGGCCTGGCATCGCGAAAACCGGGCAGCCAGAACCGCTGCTTTTCGAATGGATAGCCCGGCAAGGCCACCATGGGTCTGTGCTGCCCGGCCCACAGTTGCGACCACTCCACAGTCATCCCCAATGACCAGGCGCGCGCGATCGCCGCGGGCTTGCGTTTTTCAGCCCATACCAGTGCCATGGACCGCAGATCGTCATCGTCCATCATCTGGCTGAGCGATGCTCGGTCATTGGCCCGGTCGTCGAGCTGGCCCTGAAAGACCTGGACTGACGATTGGCCCGGCGATTGGCCGGACGCGAACAACTGCACCGCCCGGGCCAGGTCGGCGAGGGTTTCGGCGACAAATGCCACGCGGTGGTCGAACGCCTCACGTCCGACCTGCAGGGTATGGGCCACGTCCGCGACCTCGGGACCCGCTTGTGGTGATAAACTGGCCAGATATTCGGCCATTTGAGCGGCGGCCCGCAGCAGTGCCGCCGGGGTCCGGGCCGAAATCGGCACCACCTGGGCGACCGTGGCGGCTTTGGCCGATGGGTGATCGGCGCCGCGTGCGCGGCCCTCGTGTCCAGCGGCGTATTCTGCGATGATCGCGTGGGCGTTGCTGCCCCCGGCGCCAAACGAGCTGATCATGGCTGTGCGCGGTTGTACGGCCAGTCCGCGTCCGATATCGACCTCGGGTCGCGACCAGCTCGCCGCTTGCCTCTGCACGACAAATGGCGAGTCTTCGAAGTCGATATTGGGATTGGGCGGGTCGGCGTGCAGCGATGGGGCCAGGGTGGCGTGCTGCAGCTGGAGCAGTATCTTGGTGAGCCCGGCGATTCCCGCTGCTGCTTCGAGATGGCCAATATTCGATTTCACCGAGCCGATGCTGCAAAACTGCCTGTCTTGGGTCTTTTCGGCAAATGCTTTGCGCAGACCGGTCAGCTCGATCGGGTCGCCCAGCGCAGTACCGGTGCCGTGCGCTTCCACATAGGAAACCGCCCGCGGATGTACATTGCCCCGGTTCAGCGCCTCGCCAATCAGCACGGCTTGCTGATTGGGATTGGGCACCGTGAAACCGTGGGTCTTGCCACCGTGATTGACACTGGTCGCCTTGACCACCGCGAGAATCCGGTCGCCATCGCGCTCGGCGTCGCGCACGCGCTTGATGAGGATCGCGCCCACTCCTTCTCCGGGCACGTAGCCGTCGCCACCGGCGCCAAAGCTGCGGCAGCGTCCATCACTGGACAGGAATCCGTTGTCACTGAGAAAATGATATTTACCGGCCGACAGCGACAGGTTGACACCGCCCACGATCGCGCTGTCACTGTCGCCGCATTGCGCGCTCGCGCAGGCGTAGTGCAGGGCGGTGAGCGAACTCGAGCAGGCTGTATCGATGGCCAGACTCGGCCCCACCCAGTCAAAAAAGTACGAAACTCGATTGGGAATATTGTAGAGCAACCCACTCGGGCCCAGGGTATTGCCGCGTTCGGTCTGCTGTGCGCCCAGCTCGACATACGGCTGCCACAGAGCACCCACGAAAACCCCCACCCTGCGCGAGCTGGCCGCCAGTCGGGCGCGGGTATAGCCGGCATTCTCGAGCGTGTGCCACACCACTTCGAGAAACAGGCGCTCCTGGGGATCGAGAAGTTCGGCCTGGCGGGGAGAGATGGCAAAAAACATCGGGTCGAAACAGTCGACATCATCGATGAACCCTCCCCATCGGGCAGGGACAGGATCCGAGCCGAATCGCTGGGCTGGTAGCTCGCCAATGCAATCGCGCCCCTCGATCAAAAGCGACCAGAACTCATCGAGATTGGCGGCACCGGGGTAGCGACCAGCAGCCCCGATAATCGCGATTTGGTCGGCTTCTTGCCGAGGGCGGGGGTCGGCTGCGCCAGCTTTTGCAGCTGCCGGAGTCGCGACTGGACTCGCCGCCGGACCAGCGCCAGCTGCTGCGGCTGCGGGAGCCGCGGCTGCAAGGTCTGTTGCAGCCGCATTCTCGGCAATGAGTTGGGCCAACGTCGGCCTCTGCGAATCGAGCAAGTACTGGGCCAGCTCCTCGAAATTGCGATACTCGAAAAACAGGGTTTTTGACAGACTGCCAAAGGCGGCCTGCAAGCGCCGATTGAGCTGGAACACCATGATCGAGTCAATGCCGAAATGCTCGAACTCGACATCGGCGTCGATTTCGCCCGGAGCCAGTCCAATGGCATCGGCACACAGCTCTTTTAGCAGGTTTTCGACTTGCTCGCGGTCGATCTCTGGCCCGACAACACTCGTCACTGGCGGTTGAGGTCCAGGACCGGACACCGGTTCGGCGGTGCGAATGGCTTGCGGCTCGCTCTTGCCCTCGATGCGGCGCAGAGAAATCCCGCTGGCCACAGCCACGACCCGGCCCTGTGCATCGGCGATCCGGGCGTCGAATTTGCGTATATCGGTATTGTCGAGATTGGCCGAATGCGGCGTACTGTGGACGTAACACTCGGCGGGAATGGGCTCGCTGAACACGATCTCGTCGATCGCCATGGGGATGTATTTGCTGTGCCCAGCGCCGTGCGGCTTGTTGTTGAGGAGCGCTGTCTGCAAAACCCCGGTCAGTAGCGTCGGATGAAGGGTGTAGTCGGCGTGCGTGGCAGTGATCGGTCGGGGCAGGCGAAGCTGGGCCAGAGCCTCGTCCTCGGACAGTGCGACGTCGATCATCGGCATGAACGAGCGGCCGACGTGCAATCCCTCGGCGATGATCTGGGCATAGATCGCTTCGCTGGCCCGGACCAGCGAACAGCGGGCACGGATCGCAGCCGGTTCGATGCGGCCGAGATCCAGCGCGCTCACCTCGCCGGGTGTGGCGCCATGTACTTCACCCACCGCATGAACGACATCCCAGCCCGACGACCGATCGAGTATTTCGTACTCGAAATGGTCATCCTTGCCCTCGACAACAACGGTCATGGTGATCGGCGCACCGGACGACGATAGCTTGCGCACCCAGTAACTGTTGGTCAGCCGATATGGAATGGTCGCACCTGCTGCGCTCTGCGCCGCCTGCAGGGCGATTTCGACAAAGCACGCGCCCGGCACGTTGTACTCGCCGGCGACCACGTGATCGCGCATGAAAAACTCGTCGTTGTACAGGGTTTTCTGCCAGGTCCTACCTGAACCAGAGGCCGACCCACGCTTGTCGAGCTCGCGGTCGAGCAATGACTGCCGGCCCCGGTCAGACCCGGCCGTTCGCACCCGCGCAGCCCGGGCGACGAGAAACGCAGTGAGCGCGCGTGGGGTCTGGTGCTCGAAGAAGATGGGCGGCTTGAGCGCAAATCCAAACGCTGTGGTGAGTTCGCTGGCCAGAGTGACCAGATCGACCGAGTCCAGGCCCAGCTCGGCAAACGTCGCATCTTCGTCCGGTTCTTCTGGCCCTGGCTTTCGGTTCTGGTCGATCAGCTGGCCGAGCATTTCGGCCACTTCGCCAGCACTGGACGCGGCACTGGTCGCGGACGCCGGCTCGATACCTGGCTCGCCGATGTGCAGCCTGCGCGCGAGCTTGTCTTCGTCGCCCTCGACTGCAACACAGTGGTCGAGGCCATGGTTTGCGCAATGCTGCAGTAAACTGCGCAATACCGCCACTCCAACCTGGTTTTCCATCGCGCGCATGCCAAACTCGGCGGTTAAGTGCTCCTCTTGCTGTGGGGTTACACCGATTCCTCCCTCGGCCCACAGCGGCCAGTTCACCGCCAGTGACATTCCATGGCGCTGGCCGGCAGCGCGCAGGGCGTTGCGACGGCGCATATATGCATCGACAAAGCTGTTGGCCGCGGCGTAGTCGCATTGGCCCTGGTTGGGCAAAAGAGCGGCAATCGAGGAAAACGCGACAAAAAATTGCAGCGGCAGATCCCGCGTGATCTCGTCCAGCCAGACCAGTCCGTGCAACTTTGGCGCGACGACCCGGGCAAATGAATCGCCGGTTTTGTTGACGATGAAGGCATCCTCGATAAACCCTGCGGCGTGGATGATGCCGCGCACCTTCAGCCCTTCACCGAGGCGGCGCAGTTCGTCGAACACACCTGCCACATCGTCTCTGACCCCGACGTCGGCCTGCACGTACATGCCGCCACCACCGAGATCCTCGAGCGTCGCGATGAATCGGTCGATCTCTTCACTGCGCGGCGATCGGCCCAGCATCACGATGGTGGCCCGGTGCTGTTGCGCGAAATAGCGGGCAAATACTCGGCCCAGCTGTCCAGCCCCACCGGTGATCACATACGCGCACCCAGGGGCCGACCGGGCAGTTGCCAAAAGGTCGAATTCGGCCTCATGAGCGCGGATCGTTGGCAGTTTGCTGGCCGTTCGCACCATTCGTCTGCGATCGGCATAGACCACCTCAGCAAGCGGTGGATGAGCGTGATGGCCGATCTCTTCGGCCAGGATTGTGGCTGCCGATCCGAGGCTGTTTTTGTCGAGCCCCACCGTGGTGAGCGACACAGCGGGATTCTCGTAGGCGAGAGTGCGCGCAAACCCGCCCATCATCTGATGGGCACATGCGGCGGCCGAGCCGTCATCCAGGTAGGCGTAGAAGATGCGGACATCGGCGAGGGTGCGATCGGCAATGCTCGTCTGGGTCAATGCGAGCACGGCCTGGGCGCAACCGGCGATGATGTCGTCAAGCGTCTCGTCCGCGCCCAGGGCATCGAATACGATGGTGTCGACGCGGATACCATGCTCGGCGCTGGCCGTGAACACACGCTGCCACGACTGGCGATCCCCGGGCCCGACCGAATAGCAGTTGCGGGCGATTTTCGCGAACCCGGTCGATGGTCGCACCTCGACCACGTGCTCGATCGCAACCGCTTCACCCAGCGCTGCCACCAGCGCACGTTGCGCCGACAGCACCATGAGTCCGGTGGGAGTTTCACGGTGCATTGTGAGCGGCTGGTCGACCAAGCCCGTGGTGTAGAACAACACCGCCGACGGGTCAGCTGACAGCTGCTCGGCCTGGCTGGATCGCTGCTCGGCCTGGCTGGCATGAACGTCCCCGGTACCGGCCCGGGTGTCGACGACAGCCGGTGCGGGCGAGCTGGCCAGCGGCCGCTTCGCGAAGTCGCGAAAAGCAACCACAACTCGTCCCTGTGATGTGCACAGGGACATGTCGAATGTCTGTTTGGCGACACCTTGGTCGCGGGTGCGCCGCACATGGGCGAAGCACTGGTCCGGGACCTCGGCAAATACCGCCAGCTCGCCCAGCTGGTAGGGTACGTATTGCGGTTGCGCTGGCCCGCTGTGCGGTTGCGCGACGACGTCGCGAGTCAACAGTTCGAGGGCCACAACCGACTGCAGGACACCGTCGAGCATGGACGGCTCCCACCCGCCCTGTGCTGATGCGGCCACGTCTGGCCGGCGTTTCAGCTGGCACACGATCTCGCCAGCGCCGAGCAATGCGTGATCGATCACGCGAAACGTCGAGCCATAGGCCAGTCCATAGGACCGAAATCTATGGTAGAGGTCCTGGGCATCGACTCTGCGCTGGCAGCGCGAGCGAATTGCGGCAAGGTCGACAAAGGGCTCGGCGCCGTGTTGCGGTGGGCCAATGACCGCCGAGAAGTGGTCTACCCCGGCACTGGTCAGGGTCAACCGTGCCGGGGATCGGTCGTCCCGGCGCAACTCGACAACCGCGGTCGAGGTCACGGTCAGCGGTTTCAGCCAGTAGATATCGCGCAAGACCGCAGCCGAGCCACTGGCCAGTCCACCCAGCGCGCGGGCCAACTCGACGTATGCTGCGCCGGGAACCATGCAAACACCGCGCACAACATGATCGCGGACA
Organism: Pseudomonadota bacterium; assembly: GCA_022360315.1. Classification (GTDB taxonomy): domain Bacteria; phylum Myxococcota_A; class Polyangia; order Haliangiales; family Haliangiaceae; genus JAKSDA01. The sequence continues at coordinate 6,690 of JAKSDA010000149.1, read as the reverse complement.
ATATAGTCGTCGCGGTTGACTGTGATCGAGTTTTTGGCCGACCCGGTGGCACCTTGCCCGGCGCGTTTGCTCACGGCTCCCGGTCCACTCGCAGTCGTGGGGCTCGAACGAGCGTCGAACCAACACCGCCGCTGGTCAAACGGGTAGTGTGGCAGCGGGATGCGCTGTCCCGGCCCATCGCCACAATCGAGAACACCGCCTTGGACCCACATGGCAGCCGTCTGGTAGAGGTCGCTCGACGCCTGTGTTGCCGGCCTGGCCGGGCGCCCGGTCGCCTTGCCGGAATAGATGGACGGGTTGCCATCCTGGTGTCCGGCTGCGAACGCGGCCAACAGATCGGACAGGTGTGATGCGTTGCGGGCGACAAACGCGGCGCGATACGTCATGCTCTGCCGGCCCGTTTGCAGAGTATACGCGACGTCGCACAGGTGTGGCTGGTGCGCGTCGACGAACGCGCGCAGGCGCTGTACCTGGTTGGCCAGGGCGGTCTTGGTCTTTGCCGATAGCGGGACCAGCTGCGGTCCGTCATGAGCGGTATCCGAGCGATCGGCCAGCCGGGCGGTTGGCGGTTCTTCGATGACCACATGGGCATTGACACCGCCCATCCCAAACGCACTCAACCCGGCTCGCAGCGGCACCGAGGCTCCGTCGACGGTGGTATGTGGCCACGGCTGCAGCCTGTCGACCACGTAAAACGGCGATTTGTCGAGGTCGATATGGGGATTGAGCTCGGTAAAATGCAGTTGTCCGGCCAGCTGACGGTGCCTGAGACACAGCAAGATCTTGACCAGTCCGGCCATACCCGAAGCACTCTCCAGATGCCCGATATTGGTCTTTATCGACCCGATTCCGCACCTGTGGCTGGGCTCGGTGGTGGCAAATGCTCGGCTCAGGGCGAGAATCTCGATGGGGTCGCCGAGCGGGGTTCCGGTTCCGTGGGCCTCGACATAGGTGATACTGGCCGGCGAAATGTGCGCATCTTCGTGGGCCAGTCGGATCACCTCGGCCTGGCCCTCAACAGTGGGAGAGGTGAGGGTATTTGCCCGTCCGCCGTGGTTGACCGCTGTACCCCGTATGACACCGATGATGTTGTCGCGGTCTCTGCGCGCGGCGTCGAGCGGCTTGATGAAGACAAACCCCACTCCTTCGCCGCGTACGTAGCCGTCGGCAGCACGGTCAAATGTCTTGCACCGACCCCGGGGTGAGAGCATGCCGGACTGGCCATGGGAGACGTACATGGTCGGCGAAAGCAACGCGTTGACCGCTCCGACCAGGGCGGACTCGCATTCGCCTTGGCGAATATCGCGCACGGCATTGTGCAGTGCCACCAAGGCGCTGGAACATGCCGTATCGACAACTTCACTCTTGCCGCGAAGATCGAGAATGTACGAGATCCGGTTGGCGATGATGGAGTGCACAGTACCGGTCGACACATGGGACGCAATGGGTACCCCGTTCTCCCGCATCAGCTCGGCGTAGTCATTCTTGGACACGCCGACATAGACGCCTATCTTCTTGCCCGACAGCGCAGATGCGCGGTAGCCGGCGTCTTCGATGACCTGCCAGGCAGTCTGCAGGGCCAGCCGTTGCTGTGGATCGAGATACCTGGCCTCGGTCGGGGAGATGCGGAAAAACAGCGGATCAAATACGTCGACACCGTCGATAAAACCTCCCCACTTGCTGTTGGTCTTGCTCGGATCGAGCGCTGGATTGCCAAAGAACGCCGTCCAATCCCAGCGGGATCGAGGCACTTCTGTGACGCTATCGATGCCGCGGGCGAGGTTCGCCCATAAGGTATCATAGTCGGGCGCGCCCGGAAATCGGCACGCCATGCCGATGATCGCAATCGGTTGTACAGGCTCATGTACACCAGAACTCGCACTCGGCCCGGACCACTCCATCGAGGTGCTGACACCATCTATCATACCGTGACCTCCACCGTATCGACCGGAGTAGGAGTAAATGCGTAGTGTCTCCAACCTCCGGTACACGACAGTCAGTTATTTCACCAATGAACTGCATGCTTTGTGCCAATCGATATTCGATATTGTAATATCGAATATCGATGATTTATCAAATCGAGTCGTGTGAGGTAATATTTCATATCGGAATGTCGCTATTCCATAATGGACAGCGGCTTTGCGGCGTGCAATGGCCATGATTCAACGGTGCGCCGGACCTCCACGGACGCGCCTGGCCACCAGGTCTTTGCCGGTGCGACGTGCATGCCCGACCGAGCTGGGCATTGCTGGTCGAGCGGCAGATCGCTGCGCTGCGACGCCCTTTCGAGCCGCCTCACCGGTGCCACATCCGGCCCTTCTGCCCAACCGCATGAAACACAGGCGTTCGAAGTTCTCAAAGAACCGCAAATCGACCACAAGCCAGTTTTTCAGTTCTCAAAGAACCGCAAATCGACCACAAGCCAGTTTCTCAGCTCTCAATGAATCCAAAACGACCAGACGCGCAATGGTTCGGTTCTCAAACAAGCCAAAACGACCACACGGCTCGAATTGCCGCGAAATTGTCGCGAGGGGCCGGCATACGCTCGTTGAGAGCTGCGGATAGGCTTGCAATTCCAAGCCATTACGGACCCTTCCGGAGCAAAACTGGGGCATGGAGCTCGGCCCTCGGTGCTCGAACAGGGATGCACGTGTGACGTTCGCTCAGTCGATGCGAACCGGACGCGGGACCTGGGCGGCGCAATCAATACCGACGCTTTCGGCCAGCTGGTCGCGGCCGCGCTATCCGGCGGCGATCAGCACGCCGCGGCCGGATAGGGTGGCGTGCCGACTCGTAACCCCGAAATCCCAAAAACCCTGGGGAGGAAACCATGCAGAAAAGAACCTGATTGCGCTGGCAGTGGGCATTGCCGCCTGCAGCCTGGCGACCACAGCCCGTGCGGACGATCTCTACAAGGCGGCCAAGGCTGAAGGCACCGTTTCGATGCTATACCTCAACCGACCTTTCGCAGTCCGGCGATCTGGTGGGCCGCCTTCAAGCGAAGTATCCAGGCATCGAGGTCGAGTACAACGATCTCGGCGCCAACGGTACCTACAACCGGGTGATTTCCGAGGCCGCGGCCAACCAAGTGGGTGCCGATGTGGTGTGGAGTTCGGCAATGGACCTTCAAATGAAGCTCTATGCCGACGGATTGTTCGAGCGATACACCTCGACGGAGATCGGCAAGTTGCCCAACTGGGCGCATTTCGACAACACGGTTTACGGCACGTTTGCGACTGCCCTGTCAGTCAGTTAGCGTGCCTGCGCGTGCTACACTGGAGCCATGTTGGATGCCCTTGCCAGACCCCAACGATTATCACGAGCCGAGTATGACCATCTGGTTGAACGCGGCGATCTCAATGATCAGCGGGTGGAGCTTATTCGCGGGAGAATCGTCGAGATGAACCCGCCAGGACCGCTCCATGTATGGTCTGTCAATCAACTCACTATGCTCTTCGCTGCGGCTCTCAAGGGCCACGCCATTGTCCAGATCCAGGGTCCGCTCGCCATCTCCGATGATTCCGAGCCCGAGCCCGATGTCGCCATCCTCGAACCTGGCGACTACAGGCATCAGCTCCCGACTACCGCGTTGCTCGTCATCGAGGTGGCGAATTCATCGCTGGTCAAAGACCGCCAGGACAAAGCATCTCTCTACGCAGAGGCGGGCATCCCTGAGTACTGGATCGTCAACATCGTCGAGGAATGCGTCGAAGTCTATCTCGATCCCGAGGCCGGGACCTACCAGACCGTAGAGACTCGAACGGGCCACGACATCCTACGCCCGACCAGGCTACCGATGCTCGAGCTCGCCGTTTCCGACATATTCTGAGCCCTCCTCTACGCTGCCTGAAGTACGGGTAAACGTGGTGCGGCAGTGCCAGTTGTCAATCATCCTCCCTGTAAGGACAGGGGAGACACATTGACAACAATGCGAGCGTGGCGAAGGTGTTGCCATTTCGGCTGGTTGCGCTGGCAACGGCCGGATAGCAAGGTTCCGTTCACTCGCGGCCAGCAGTGGTCGGTGCCGAGAATTTCTTCGAAAAAGCTGCGAGAATACTGGAAAGCTCATGAGGGAAGAGACCCGTTTGCGCGCCGATATCTGTTCTTGGGCGACGTCGATCTTCGATCGCGGTCTGACCTGCGGCGCGTCCGGCAACATCTCGGTACGCCTGGCCGATGGCGGGCTTCTGGTCACACCGACGGGCGCAAGCCTGGGCCGGCTCGATCCGGCAGCACTGGCCCGCTTCGACGCTGGCGGACACTTGCTGGCCGGCCGACAACCGACAAAGGAAATGCCACTCCACACCGCCTTTTACGAGACCCGGCATGGAACCGATGCCCTCGTGCATTTGCATTCGACCCACTCCGTCGCCCTCTCGATGCTGCCCGATATCGCTCCCGACAATGTACTGCCGCCGCTGACAGCATACTCGATCACGCGTGTCGGGCGGGTACAGCTGTTGCCCTATTTCCGCCCCGGCCAGCAAGCGATCGGCACGGCTATCCGCGGGCTGGCCGGCAAGCACTCGGCAGTGCTTCTGGCCAACCACGGCCCGGTCGTGGCGTCAAAGGACCTCGAGGCGGCCGTCTTCGCCATTGAGGAACTGGAAGAAACCGCCCGCCTCGCAATGCTGCTCGACGGCCGCCAGCCCCGCATGCTGACCCCGGATCAGAGCGATCAGCTCGTCGAGGCATTTGCCGTCGAAACCTGAAACAAATGATAAACCATACGGTCAAAGTACATCCTTCCAAAGCCAACCTGAAAAAACCAGACCAGCTGGCATGGAAGCTCGCTGCCATGTCGGCAGACGACGTGCCGGTCAGCTGCGAAGTCGAGGAAATGGTGATCAACCGCATCATTGACAACGCTGCCGTCGCCGTTGCCTCGTTGAACCGTACACCGGTAATTAATGCACGAGCGCAGGCATTAGCTCATCGCAGAGCAAACCAGGGTGCTTTCATTTTTGGTTTGGGCAGGGAAGCAAATGTACATGCTGAGTGGGCTGCATGGGCCAACTGCACGGCCGTTCGAGAACTGGACTATCACGATACCTTCCTGGCCGCTGACTATTCCCATCCGGCTGACAGCATTCCAGCTGTACTCGCTGTGGCACAACAGCTGGGCAAGTCCGGACCAGATGTGCTCAGAGGCATTGTGGCGGCCTACCAGGTCCATGTCAGCCTGGTAAAGGCCATTTGCTTGCACGAGCACAAGATCGATCATGTGGCGCACCTCTGCCCAGCACAGACTGCCGGTGTTTGCGCTCTCTTGGGTCTCGATATCGATACCACCTACCAGGCTATTCAGCACGCCTTGCACGTGAGCATCAGTACTCGACAGTCACGCAAAGGTGAAATTTCCAGCTGGAAAGCGTATGCGCCCGCGCATACAGCCAAACTGGCCATTGAAGCGGTGGATCGGGCCATGAGAGGAGAGAAGAGCCCGTCTCCGATTTACGAAGGCGAGGATTCTTTCATCGCCTGGATACTGGGTGGCCCACATGCCGAGTACTCGGTTCCATTACCTGAAAAAGGACAGGAAAAACGAGCGATTTTGGAAACCTATACCAAAGAGCATTCTGCTGAGTACCAGTCACAGGCATTGATTGATCTGGCGTTTCGAATGGGTGAGAAAATTGCCGACTTCGAACAGATCAAGACCATTTTGATCGAAACATCGCACCACACGCATTACGTGATTGGCACGGGTTGCAATGATCCACAGAAATTCGATCCCAAAAGCACGCGTGAGACATTGGACCATAGCATCATGTATATTTTCGCGGTTGCACTCCAGGATGGCTCTTGGCATCACGAAACGTCCTACACACCTGAACGAGCTCAACGTACCGACACAGTCGAGCTCTGGCAGAAAATCTCAACTGTCGAAACCGATAAATGGACCCGGCTCTACCATGACAAGAACCCCGACAAAAAAGCCTTTGGGGGGCGGGTGATCATCACCATGATGGATGGATCGGTCATCGAAGATAAAATAGAGCGGGCCAACGCTCATCCCGCTGGTGATAGACCGTTTGCGAGAGAAAATTACCTGGGCAAGTTCGACACCTTGACTGATGGCATTATTTCGCTGGAAGAAAGAAATAGATTCATTGACCTGGTTGAGAAGTTGTCAAGCCTGAATCACGATCAACTATGTGATCTCAATGTCGTCGTACCCGACGGATATTTAGTACATTCTGAGCTGAAAGGAATATTCGAATGATACCGAATCATAGATCGCCAGAGAAGAGTAGAAACGGCAAGATGGCAATATCATGAATATGCAACCTTACCAGGAATTGCTATCAACACATACTTACACGATGCAATATACAGGGCGCCCAAAAATTCTATCATCGTTGCCGAAGCTGATGCCAATAACTATGCTATTGCTGGCGGTAACGTCTGTGCTGTTGCACAACAGAATGGTATTGCGGGATTTGTTATTGATGGGGTTGTCAGAGATATAGGTGAAATTCGCGAGCGGCGATTCCCACTATTTGCTCGGGGTGTTTTCCCCAAACCTGGCAACAAGACCAATGATGGCGCATCACAAATTGAAATCACGTGCGGCTCTGTAAAAGTAAATACTGGTGATTTCATTGTGGCTGACGAAGAAGGCATTGTTGTTATTCCTCAAAATGATATAAAAAACGTTTTAGATAGTGCCCTTCAAAAGAAAACACG
>JAKSDA010000094.1 GCA_022360315.1 Pseudomonadota bacterium | reverse complement strand
GCACCAATGCCGGTTTGGGTCAGAATATTGCCGGTAGGATCGTAGCTGAGTTCGCGGACCAGCGCGCCGATTCGTTGCGGATCGTTGTCGACGGCCTGAAAGACCTTCTCGAGGCGGTCGAGTGGGTCGTGGCGGTAGATGCGTGAGCTCGCGGGCTCGACCGCGTCGATAGTCGAACGTACCCGACCCGCCGCGTCGTAGCCGTAGGTCAGGTTCTGCAGCACCGTGCCGCCGGCAGAGCTGTGCAGACTTTGCAGCCGGCCCGAGCGCGGCTGGTAGGAGTGCGTGGTGGTGATCGCCTGGCCGAGCTGTTCGACGCGGATCCGGTGTCCGTCGTCATCGTCGACAAACGTCCACAGCCGGCGTGGGTCGAGTTCGTCGTCGAATACTCCGTCGATGGTTACCAAGTTGCCGACCGCGTCGTATCCGTTGCGCACCGCGAAGCCGGCCCCGCTGAGGAGCCGCGCAAAAATACGCTCCCGGTGTTGGGAGCCGAGGCGCCCGACCGGCAAGGCGCGAAGAGAGCGAGTACTCTCCGTATTTAACCGATGAGAAACGCTGCCGGTTGGGATGGATCGGCGTCCATAACGGGACGTTATTCTTGCGCGGGCCCCGAGCAAAGACGGGTAGTCGATGCGCGCGACCCGCCCGTGGGCGTCGTAGTGGTAGCCGACGTCAAAGCGCTCGCTGCCGACGAATAGTCGGCTTTGCGTGAGCGCGCCGGCGATGCGGGCTGCGCCTAGCTCGGCTCCCCAGGCCGGCGCATAGTCGTACGCTGTGCGGAGGCAGTCCGGGCTCGAGGTAGCCGACAGCCGACCCACAGCGCCGATGCCCTGGTCGTAGTGCCAGATCGTCGTGCCAGAGCGATCGTCTTTGCGCACGGGGCGACCGATTCGATCATACGTGTAGCGCGTCCGGTTGCCGGCATTATCAGTTGCCGACGTCATATCGCCGAATCCGTTGTACTCAACGGTGACTGTACCGGAATTGTGCGACACCAGACGCCACGGCCGTCCCAGGCCATCGTAGTCGACCGAGGTCGGGTTTCCCG
>JAKSDA010000374.1 GCA_022360315.1 Pseudomonadota bacterium | reverse complement strand
TCTGGCATCACGTATACGCTCTGGCTCGCCTGCGGGCGGCATACCTCAGCCTCAAGCGGAATGCCGCACCGGGGGTCGATCGAGTCACGTGGCAGTCGTACGGGGAGAATCTGGAGGAAAATCTCCGGGACCTGGCCGAGCGATTGAAACGCGGAGCGTACCGGGCCAAGCCGGTCAAGCGGACCTACATACGTTTCTTACTAGGAGCACGAAGCCAGTCGGCAACATTCTGCCCGTCGGCAATGTGCACAATTCATGAGGGACCATCAGGGGTGTCCCTCAAAAAGATTGCTCGGAATCCCGGCTATCTCCATCAATCTTCATGCTGCTACTCACTCCGGGCGGGCACTACGCCTAGTCCCGGGTTGCCGGGTGGGTCGATCGCGCTTCGCCGGCCGGCGCGATTCGACGATACCGTACCGGCCGGCACCCCTTTTTGGAGGACCATGTCTGACGTTGACGTAATGACCGATTGGGCCATAAGTCATTTGCACTCGGCCCGGCAATATCTCCAGGCGTTGCTGCGGGCGATGGACTGCAGCAGACTACAGCGCCAGGCCTCCTGGCAGGCGGTCATGCTGGACGCACTCCAGGGCATCTTGGCCCGCCACGAGGCCGGTGAGGAGACTACGGGAGGTACCCATTGCGCCGAATGAGTTTTTCGATGACCGAGCGCCAATTGCTCGATGGCTCGAAAACTGTCACGCGCCGGCTCGGCTGGGTACACCTGAAACCTGGCGACAAGCTGCTGGCCGTCCGCAAAGCCCAGGGCCTCAAACGCGGCGAAAGACAGGTCGTGCTCGGCACGATCACGGTTGTGGACGTGCGGCGCGAGGCATTGGACGCGATTACCCGGGACGACTGCACGCGCGAAGGGTACCCAGATCTCAGCCCTGCGCAATTTGTCGACATGTTCCGCACCTCGTTCTCACGGCGCCTCACTTCGGCACAAGAAATCACTCGTATCGAATTTACGTTCGCGCCACTCCCCGGTGCAAAACCGGGTGTGGACGTCTCTGCGACAACACCGGAGGGAGAGTAATTGGTCTGGGCCCGAGTCGATGACGACTTCCACCGCCACGAGAAGGTGGCGGCCCTACTCGATCGTGAGCTGGAAGACGAGGTCGGTGCGCTCGCACTCGGGGCCTGGGTGCTCGCTTTGAGCTTCTGCTGGGACCGCCCTGTGCCGTCCCCTGACTTTACATTCGCGCAGTTGCGACGACTGCTGCCACTTCGACGCGACCGACTTGTGGAAATAGCGGATGCGCTCGTGCAGGTGGGCCTGTGGGAGGCCCAGGACTCCGAGCGGTACCTGATCCATGACTTCGCAGACTACAGCGTGGAAGCCAGCCAAGAGCGCAAGCGAGAAAAAGCCAGGGCACGAAAGCAGAAACAGCGGGACAACAACCGGTCTGACCGTGACCAGGAAGGAGGTGTCACGCATACCGAGCGTGACCTGAGCGTGACCGAGCGTGACTGTCACGCAGTGTCACGCGTGACCGAGCGTGACCTGAGCGTGACTCGCGCGCGCGTGCGCCCCCGCGCGCGCGATCCCGATCCCGAACCCGATCCCGAAAAAGCAGCAGAAGCAGCAGGAGAGCCTGGTACCCCGGATGGCCGAGCGCACGTCGAGGCGCCGGCCACCTGGCTCGAGCACGACCGGCCGATCGCCCACGGCCACTTTGGCGACATCGCAGCAGCGGCGAACGCCGTCGTCGCCAAACACCAGGGGCTTCGGCAAGAGCTCGGCGCCAAGCCGCTCAAGTTCGGCATCCAGGGTGACCGCTACGACGCTGTGCAACGTGCGGTGCAGGTCTACTCGCCGGCGGAGCTTGCGGTGGCACTCGAGGTGGCTGCCTTTGTGGCCAAGCGCAAAAACCAGCCGCAGATTCTCGATGCGCGCATTTGGGTTGGCTATCGCGGTGGCTCGGCCGAAATCGTGAGCTGGCTGGAAACCTCGCTCGCCGAGGAAGCACAGAAGCTCGCACAAGCGCGCGCTCGGGATGTCAAGCGGGATGACAAACGAAACCAGCCAGACGACTACACGCCCAAATACAAGACCCTGGGAGGAACCCCTGATGCACGCGAATCCTGACGCAGAAAAGGCCGTCTGGGCGGCCGTTGTGGACAACAACAGGTTGCTCGACGAACTCGCTGTCACACCAGGCGAGTTCGCGGTGCCGATGTGGCGTAGCGTCTATGCGGCGGCCTTGGAACTACGCGCCAACGGCAAACTCGTGGATCCTATCGCCGTTGCCGACAAACTGAGCTCGCATGTGACCCCCGCTGATTTGACGAAACCGCTCGTCGACGGCACCGCAGTCGGTGAACAGAACGCGCATTCGTCTGCTGCGATCATTCGCGAGCATGCGCTCACTCGTCGCGTATTGGACGCGTTGACCGACGCCGTGGACGATGGCAGACATCGCGGCTATCGGGGCACCGAGCTTTTGGATAAGGCGCTGCAGCGCCTCACAGCGCTGGATCGCGGTACCGACACGGACGCCCTGGCCATGGTGACCGTGGTGCGCCAGCGGCTCGGCGAAATCGAAGAGCGTCTGGCGCACCCAGAGCGCTACCAAGGCATTGCCACAGGCCTCCGAACACTGGACGACCAACTCAACGGTCTACCGCGCGGGTTGGCCACCGTCGTCTGTGGTCGGCCTAGCCACGGGAAAAGTGCGTTCTGCATGCAAGTTGCAGCGCACGCCAGCCAGCAGGTCGGCGTACACGTCTTCAGCTTGGAAGACCCCAGGGCGATGTACGCCGACAGGTACCTGGCCTGGGCAACGCGAGCGGCAGCGGAGAACATTCGCACCGGCACGATCACCCGGCAACAGATGGCCGGGGTGGCGACAGCCATTGCCCATGTGGCCCATGCCAAGTGGCTTTACCACGACTGCAGCCGCATCTCGGCAGCAGACCTTGTGCGGAAAGTACGGCAGCATCGCAAAGAGAACAACACCGAACTCGTCGTGGTGGATTACCTGACGCTCTTGAAGAGCCCAGAGATCGGGTTGACCAAACACGAAGCTGTGAGTGCGAACATGCACGTGTTGGCGGATGCGGCCAAAAACGACAAGATGGCCTATCTCGTCGTTTGCCAGCTGAATCGCGAAGGCGAACGGCGGCCGGACAAACGGCCGCGGGTGAGCGATCTACGCCTGTCCGGTGAAATCGAAGAGCGCTCCAAACTGATTCTGGGTTGCTATCGAGGGAGCCTGTATGGCGAGCCACAAGAAGGCGTCGACTACGAGCGAGAGTGGGAACGGCCGGACCCGGAAACCTGGGAACGGCGTTTTTCTCTGCTGATCCTGAAGGATTCAAACGGTGCATTGGGACAGGCCCATTTTGAGTTCGACGGGCCCACCATGCGCATCACAGACAGGTGCCAGGCATGACTGCCAAAGAACAGCGAGTTGTTATTATCACCGGCTCACGCAACGTCGACCGTCTGTCCCCTGCGGTTCTCGAGCAGCTCTTGAATCTCGGACTGGGCCCGCGAGATGTGGTGCTCCATGGCGACTGTCGTGGGATTGATCGGCTCGCCGCCCAGCTCCTGCGTGGGAACACCTACCGACCCCAACTCATCGCCTGCCCCGCACAATGGGCCAAGGGAGCGAGTGCGGGCCCTGCCCGGAACCGCGCGATGGCGGAGATCGCTCGGCAATTGGAGTGTTGCGGCTACACCGTCGAAGTCCTGGCGTTTCCCGCCCCGGAGAGTCGTGGCACGCGGGACATGATCGCGGTAGCCAAGCGCCATGGCTGGGAACCAGTTGTGTACGAGGTGGAGCCATGAAGGCACCGTGGCGCGATGTCGTCGAGATTCGCGAGATGGAAGGCGAGCGCGGCGGCACGCTGTACGTCATGCAGCTCTCGTGCGGGTGCCTTATCTGGGGACGCCGAGCCCGCCGCCGCGTACGGTGCATCCCCTGCTGGTGGAGACAGGGAGGGCGTGCGGTGGTTCCGGATTCGCCAGCATGAATCCAGGTAGTGCGATGAGTCCTCGCCTATTTGTCGCACCGCGGCCAGAAGACGAACACGTCCTGGCCGCGGTGCGACGTGGATACGAAACCCGGCAGGCGATTCAGGACATCTCGAGTCGCTGGCTGCGCTGGAGAACCTTCCATGGGCGCCGGATCGCGATTATGCGGGCACTGCATCGTCTCGAAGCGCGCGGGCTGATCTATCGCACGACGCCCACAGGGACCCCAACGCTAACCAAAACGGACCCACCTCTGCTCGCCAAAACGGATCCAGTGGATTGACGCGCGCCAAAGGGGGCGAGGCTGTGCCTCGCCCCTTAACCAGCAATCCCAGCAGCGCCAAGTCTGCGGATGTCAAGGGTCG
>JAKSDA010000513.1 GCA_022360315.1 Pseudomonadota bacterium | reverse complement strand
CCCGGTCGAGAACAGCCTCGAATTCGTCTTCACGGATCGAGATGATTGCGAAATCGACAGCGCCCATACACGGAACTGTCTGATGCTACCACATGGTGCGGGCCGTCGCGGCCACTGCGCTGGCCATGATATCCCCGCCATCAAGCCTCGAGCTGTTCGCAGAGCATGGTATCGAGCTGCCCGATACGGCGCCAATGATTGGTGCACGCCAACCAGGGCACGCAGAGTGCTGTTGGAACCGGTAATGGATATTTGGCTTGCTGAACATGGCTCGCCGCTCGGTTGCCAATCGGTTCCCTGGCCGGTCCCCCGTCCCGTATCGCCGGGTCAGTGCGAGCTGGCAAAACTGCGCACCAACACCGCCTTCAGGGCAGCCAGGCTGATCGGTTTGCTCAGGTAGTCGTCCATGCCGGCCTCCTTGCAGGCCTCGATCTCGTCGGACATGGCGTTGGCCGTCATCGCGACGATGCGCGGCTGGTCGCTGATGTCCGGGTCGCCGCGGATGGTCCGGGTCGCTTCCAGCCCACCCATGATCGGCATCATCATATCCATGAACACGAGATCGTAGCTCGTCTGTCGCACGCTGGCCACAGCGCTCTGTCCGTCGCCGGCAACATCGACCTTTTGATAGCCGAGTCTGGCCAGCATTTTGGCCGCGATTTTCTGGCTGATCACATTGTCTTCGACCAGCAGAATACACACCGAGTCCGGAGCGCTGAGCGGCGTGATGAGAGGGTGTTCGCCGCTGGCGGTAGCTGGGTCGGATTGCCCGGCTGGCGGTTCCGCACCCACTGCAGAGGTCGCGGCGATGACAATATGAAACTCGGTTCCCACGCCGACCTCGCTGTCGACCCAGATCCGTCCGCCCATCAGCTCGACAAACTGTTTGCAGATGGCCAGGCCCAGCCCACTGCCGCCGTATTTCTTCGCCGTCGAGGTCTCGGCCTGGGTGAACGTGGAAAAGATCGCGTCGAGCCGATCGGCGGGGATGCCGATGCCGCTATCGCGTACTGAAAAGTGCAGCTGGCCGTCCTTTTCGCAAACAACGCGCAGACTTACCGAGCCGCGCTCGGTGAACTTGAGCGCGTTGCTGAGCAGATTGAGCAGGATTTGGCGCAGGCGCATGGCGTCGCCAGTGACCGTGGTCGGCACGTCGGGAGCCACGGCCCGCTCGAGGCGAATGCCCTTTTTTGCCGCCACGTGGGACATGAGCTCGACCACGTCGTGAACACAAGCGCGCAGGTTAAACGGGCCGATGTCCAGTTCCATCTTGCCCGCTTCGATCTTCGACAGATCGAGCAGGTCATTGAGCAACTCGAGCATGCTCTCGCCGCTGTGGTGAACCAGGTGGGCCAGATGGGACTGCTCCTCGGTTTGCTCCGTCGTCTGCAAAAGCGACGTCCCGCCCAGGATGGCATTGAGCGGGGTTCGAAGCTCATGGCTTATATGGGCGAGAAATCGGCTTTTGGCCTGATTGGCGTCTTCGGCAGCTCGCAGCGCGGCCTGAGCTTCTCGCGACGCTCGATGCAGCTCGGCGGTACGCCGCGACACCTTCTCTTCCAGGGTCCGGTTGTGTTCTTCGAGCTGCATGTAAAGCGCCGCGTTCTCCATCGAGATGGCTGCCTGCGACGAGAGCAGGTTGAGCATGGACACGCGCTCGGTGTTGAACACCGACGCGAGCAGCCGATTTTCCAGATAGAGCATGGCCCGCAATCGACCCTGGCAGATGATGGGCAGGCACAGCAAGGAGCGCACACGGTTTTGCAAAATGTGCAGATCGTCGCCGTATTCCGGGTCGGATACGCCATCTTCGAGCAGCACCGGCTCGAGGGTATGCTGGACGAATGCGACCACCGAACGGGCGATCTCGCTGGCCTCGGCCATCGGGTAGGAACGACCGTCGCTGGCAAAGACCGTGATGGCGCCGTCGTCTTCGACAACGAGGAGGCGGGCGTGGTCGGCGCCGGCGCTTTCCATGGCGATGGTCAACAGACGTTGCACCAGGTTGTCGAGTTGCAGCTCGGATGAGATTGCCCGAGCTGCCTTGAGCATCGTGACGGCATCGAGGTTGTCCGGCTGCGAGGTACTGGACGAACTCGATTGGGGGTCGCCCGAATGCCACTCGGGCGCTTCCCGCAAGTTCCTGCCGCCGGGGTGAAGGTGCTCGGCCAGGGCTGCAGCTCCCCACCGCTGGTAGAGATGGGCTGCCGCCCTGGCATAGGCGTGGGCGCTGGTATGGAGGTCATGGGCGGCATAGAAGCGGGACGCGGCCAGGCAGGCCAGAGCCTCATCCTGGACGCTGTGAAGCGTTTTGGCGTTGTGTACCGCCTTCTCGTACCAGGTCACTGCACCAAACGAATCGCCGTCGATATCGGCGAGAGCTGCCTCGAGGATCCAGGCGCGGCTGGCAAAATTGGCCGGACAGGTGTCGACCCAGCCCCGCCACGTGTCGCGCGACTCGGCGATCTCCTCGCGGTATTGCATCTGTACTTGCGGGCTGCTGTGCCGGTACAGGGCACACAGCGCCAGCGCCTTGTAGAGGTAGTGACTGGCCAGGATGGGCTGGCCCATGATCGCCCCGGTGAGCGGTTGTGCCGAGCGCGCGTGGGCCAGCGATTGCTCGTATTCACCGACGTAATAGTGAAGCCTTTGTTTGAGAACATGGAAGAAGGCCAGACCCGGGCCAAATCGGGCTCTCTCCATGGCGCGAAAATATGTATCTTCGTCGAACTGGTTATCGTCGTATGAGGTGAGCGATCGGGTATTTCCGCGCAAACTGGCGATGTACTGCTTTTGCAGTCGGAGCACCTCCAGCACCGTAGCATTCTTGTTCTTTTGGATGAACGCCGCGTATTTCACGGCTTCTCGCAGCGCCTCAGTCGCCGAGCGGCAGCTCTCGATGTGCAACCATACCCCCAAGAAGGCGATAAACCCCGCGAAAACCAGATCACCGACCTCCTGGCACGCCATGAAGGCATGCTCGAGTTCGTCGACATAGGTGGTCACCGGTTGATTCCAGTAACAGATCGCGTTCAGGTGCACTTGCCAGACCGCACCGCGCAGGGCTTTGTGTTCGAAGCGTTGGTTGATACGCAGCGCCAGGCGCGAGTACTGAAAGCCGAGCGTAGGATTGCGGAAGTTGTTTACCGCCAATACACCATACGACGAAAACAAAATATCGGACCACTCGGTAATGCCGTGCTGCAGGGAGGTGTTGACCCCCAAACAGACGAACCACGGAAAATACTCGGGCCGGGCGTTGTACGCACAGGGCAGGACGTTGGCCGCGATCCGGATGATGGATTCAATGTCTGGATCGCATGCGGGGGCAGCGTCGGCCAGTTCTTCGATCTCTCGGTCGCCCCGGTTGACCGCGACCGCGGCGAGCGCTGTGCGGGTCTCCTCGGCCAGGCCTTCGCCAATTTCGGGTACCGAGATGCCGAATAGAGCGAGGGTCTCGATGGCGAGCCGGAGGCCACCCTCATAATCGCCGGAGACTTGATAGAGCTGGTTGCGAACGCTGTAGATCGCGGCTTTTTCCGGCGCGCTGTGCGTTCGCTCGGTGACGCGTAAAAACAGGGCCTCGGCCGTTTCGAATTCGCCATTCAAGTAACGACTCTCGGCGAGTTCGCAATGAATCGCCAACGTCAGCGAATAATGGCGCTGCCAGCTGTTCTCGGGCAGGAGATCGGCAGCGATTTGAAGGTGATGAACTGCCGGGCAATACGCAGTCGACGCCTTGGCCTTGCGGCCGGCACGCAGATTCAACCGGGCCAGGTCGAGGCGCTCCTCGGGTTGCTCGATCAGCTCCCGGCTGTCATTGAGCTGGCCGGTAATGGCAAAGATGCGCCGTTCGGTCGCCGCTTCGTCGTATTGTCTGCGCCACGCGCGACCGACCCGCAGGTGAATGGCCGCGCGAGTCGGCTCGTCGAGCAGCGAATAGGCCGCCTGTCGCACCCGATCGTGCAGAAAGCGGTAGTTGTTTTCGCCCGGACATCCCGGCATGCAATGCGAGGCGGAGTCGGGAGCAAGCGCAGCGGCCGGGCGGACAGTCGCCTGACTGTCCGGTACCGGGGTCTCCAGCGCCTGGTTGCCCGCATCATCCCGGTATCGGTCGCGCCCGGTCGCGGCGTAATGGCTGCCTATCAGCACGAGCAATCCAGCCACCGCAGCGGGCCACAGCTCGACAACGACCTGCCTCGCACTGTGGCCGGTGGCAACGCAGAGATCGGCGAGGGCAAAGCAATTGCCGATACACGACGCAGTCATGAGTGCTCGCGCGGTATCGCCCGGCAAATGGCGCAGTCGCTGTACCATGTGCTCGACGACGTTGTCGGTATAGTCCTGCTCGGCTACCCGGCAGAACTCATAAACATAGCGTCGGCGAGCCTCATCCCACACGAGAAGTCCGTCCTCGTACAGGCGAGTGAGGAATTGAATGACGAAAAACGGATTGCCCCCGGTTTTTTCGGCCACGATGGCGGCGAGCTGATCGATATCCTCGGAGCCGGACTCTCCGTGCAGCGTATCGCACAACAAGAACTCGATACTCTGGCGATCGAGCGGCTCTAGCTCGATGCGTATCGGTTCGATGCCATTGAGTGCGACTTTGTCGACAAATACAGCGAAGGGGTGCGAGGCGTCGACTTCGTTGTCGCGGTAGGCCAATATAAAATAGATATACTGTATACTGAAATCACTAAAAATATTGTTTAGGAGCTGCAGCGTTGCAATATCACACCACTGCATATCGTCGAGAAAAATGACCAGTGGCCCATCCGCTCGAGCCATGGTCCGGACAAAATCGCGAAAAACCATGTTGAAACGGTTTCGCGCCTCGTTTGGGCCCAGCTCGGGCACGAGCGGCTGAGCGCCGATGATGTGCTCGACCTCGGGGAGGACCGCACTGAGAACCGCGCCGTTGCCCCCCACCGCGTGTGAGATGCGCTCTCGCCACATTGCTACGGTGTCGTCGCACTCGGCCAAGATGTTCCTGATCAGGCCCTGAAAGGCCTGGATCAGTACGTCATGGGGAATATCGCGGTCGTATTGATCGGCCTTTCCGGACAGGAATCTGCCGGATATAGCAGTGATCGGCTTGTATAACTCTTTGACCAGGGACGTCTTGCCAATGCCCGAATAGCCGGACACCAGAACCAGCCGACATTGCCCGTCTTCGGCGGTTTGCTCGAAGTTATCCATGAGTTGGGCCGATTGCCGGGCACGCCCGTACAGCTGGGGGGCAATGTGGAAACGCTGGGGGTGGTCGGATTGACCCAGCCGAAAGGGCGCGATCGCACCTTTTTGGCCCAATTCGTGGAGGCATCGGCGCAGATCATCGGAACATCCGCTCGCGCTCTGATAGCGCTCTTCTGGCGCTTTGGCCAGCAGCTTGAGCAAGATCTCGGCCACCATGGCAGGTATCTCGGGCCGCAGATCGCGCGGCTCCCGGGGGGCTCGAGCCAGGTGGCTGTGACACCACTGCAGCGCATCAGTGGCCGCAAATGGCAACTGACCTGTCAGTATGCGATAGAGCGTGACGCCAAACGAGTACAGGTCACTGCGATAATCGATGCCGCGATTGGTCCGCCCTGTCTGTTCTGGCGACATATAGGCCGGCGTTCCCTCGAGCAACCCCGGCGGCTGGGCTTCTCTGTGTTCGAGCGGCAGCAAGGTGGCTAGCCCGAAGTCGATGAGAACGGCTCGCTCCTCCGATTCGGAGACCAATATATTCGACGGTTTTATATCTTTATGAACCACATGCCGCTGGTGAATATCGGCGAGTGCCGCGGCAACGGCCAGGCCAATGCGCAGCGCTTGTTCTATATCGAGCGGTTCATCGAGCAATGACTCTAGAACAGGGCCGTCAAACGCCTCGACAACGACCATGGGGCGGCCGTCTTCGTGGTCGAGGGCCAGTGGAGTCGGGGTATGGGGACTGCTGGCAAGCTGCTCGAGAATCGCGTACTCGTGATTGCATCGCTGGATCTGATTGGGGCTCGGCCACCTGCCGGCCGGGCTCTTGATGACCACACGTCGCTGATCGGCCCGGCGGACTGCGCGGTAGATGCAACGCTGCTCATTGCAGCTGAGCTGCTCGCGAATAATGTAACGCGACAGGCGCATGGCTCAGTCTCACCAATACACAACAGGTAATGGATCTAGCTCCGACTCTCGGCAAGCGAACGCGAAACTTTAGGGAGCAAAAACAGCAAATATGCTCTCTTTTCACGAAATCGTAACATGAGGTACATCCGGCTGGTAAGCTGTAATTTGCTGCCCGGATATTGCAATGGTTGTCTCTACGCTGTTGCGGCGATCCAAACAGAAACGCATTGGTCGTGGATCCAACAAGGCGTTCTTTTGCGAGGCCAACAACCGAGCCGGCCGGAGGTCCGGTTGTCCGGAGGCTTTGCCCAAACATCATAGCCCGAGCGCAAGGCGGTCGGGCCACATATGATCGCGTTGGAGCCTGTCCAAGGCGATCGTGTGTAGTCGCGGCCCGGGATGAGCCGTGGTTTCGTATTGTGAGCTACAGGCAGTGCAATTACTAACCGAAAGCCAAACCGCATCGTTATCAGCGTAATTCGGATTGTGCGGGAGCCAACTCAAAAAAAAGCACTCAAGAGGAGGCGTTGATCGAGCTCCTGATCATGGCATCACGCGAAGGCAGGTTTCGTACCAGGTGAGCCCGCCGCGCTCGTCTCGTTGAACCACCCAGAAGCGGACATCGAGCCCATCGCCAACCTCGGCGGCGTCCTCGGGGGCGGTCCACTCACTGTCCAGAGGTGGCTCATTGCCGGCGAAATCTCTTGGACCTCCGGTGACTTCTCGCTCCCAATCGCCGCTGGTGGCGTACCACGAATAGGTGTGATTTTCGGTAAACATGCGCGATCCGCCGTCGAAGGTGGGCACGACGTAGTCCTCTCGCGAGCCCTCGGTCTCGATGGGCTCGAAGGTCAAAAGCTCGCCGATTCGAGCGGTCAACTGTCCGTCGTTGCCGCCGTCGCCGCAGCGTCCGAGTGGAGCGACCAGTTCTTCGCCGTCTTCTCGGCTGACTCGCAGCTCGGCGAGCGACGGATTTTTGTTGGCAACTCGCTCGGCCGGGACCTTAGGGGCGTAGAGCATGCGCTTAGCTGCCCATACCGCGCCGGCGGAGGTCTCGCCCGGGGGATACGCGGTAAATTCGATCATGACCTCGACGCCGCCAAAGCCGGACAGAGAGTCGTTATCCACGGCATCCTGGAGCAAGTTGTACAGCGAGAGATCGGCTCGCAGCATGCTGCACGCGATGCGCGTATCGGGGTCTTCGGCACCTGGTGCCGGGGGAGCCGATTGTTCGGGATCTGTGATGGTCCCTTCACCCATGGTCACAACCGGCCGATCGGGTTCGTCGCACCGTCGCGTGTCGGTGGTACTGCAGGCGCGCATTGTGAATTCGAGCGCGCGCGAGTGGGCGGGGTCGGCGACAAGAGCGCAAACCTCGACGTCTTCGACGTCGACATCGGCGGGGTTGTCGGGCAGATCGTCGGCGTCGAACGGCACGACGATCTCGGGTGGGTCGGCGGCCATGGCCAGGACGCGCAGATCCAGAACGATCGAGCGCACCTCGAAATCACTGCATCCAGCCACGAGCAGCGGCAAGGCGGCGAGCATTGCAGTGTTGATACGGGTTCTCATCACCATTGTCCCCTGATTCCGAGTGTGGGCAGTAGCGGCACGCTGGTCACTGGCGACGACTCGCGAAAGCGGTAATCGTACTGAATGGCCTCGACATTTTCAGCGTTGTAGACATTCTGAACATCGAGATATAGTCCCAGTGAGTAGTAGTTAAACACCCAGGTTTTTTCGATGCGCAGATCGAGTTGATGAAAGGTCGGGTTGCGGACGCTGCGCTCGGCTCCCTCGAGAGGCGTATACTGGTTGCCATCAATGTCGAAGGTCGCATCGATCACGGGGGTTTCCGGGCTGCCGCTGGTCAATCGGAATCGGGCGCCGATCTCCCAACCAGAATCGAAAGTATAGCTGGCCACTGCACTCAAGACATGGCGCTGGTCGAACAATGTGGGTCGCTCCTGGTCTTGCGGCCGGCGCTGCTGCAT
>JAKSDA010000018.1 GCA_022360315.1 Pseudomonadota bacterium | reverse complement strand
TTGAGAACCGCGATTGGCGCGTGGTCCGGTGAGATCTGTGTAGGCACGTGTGCGCAAAGGCGGGCCGTAAAATCCTGGAAGCGCCGACTCTCGACTTCGTATGCGCGGTTGCAGATTGCAGCCACGGCGCATGGGGACGCCCGTTTGCTTGCCTCATGTCTTGACTGCCGAAATTGGCTGCGAGAGTGTCTATCTCGTTTCTGTACAACAAGGCGAGCGATGTTCTCTCACGAACCACCGGGTAGTCGAGGCGGCAGTCGCGGCCATATGAGCCGCGGCCATTCCAGTTCGCACGCAGACTGGGACTATCGAAGTCGCGATATCGATTCGGAGAAGGAACGCCGCGAAGAGCTCATTCGGATCGCCGAGAAGGATCCGCAATTGGCCGTCGATCTGGCCAGGCTGCGAGGCGTCGATCTGGCATCGATCGGCGTGGACGTGTCGTCTCTCGTGCAGCGCAAGGCAGCGAGAGACGCGGAGGAAAAGGACCGGAGAGAAGCGCTCAGAGCAGCCGAAATCGCCGGGAAAGTCAGACAAGCGTGCGGGCAAATCGACCACGCGGTCCGGGGGGCTGAAAGGGCGACTCTCGCCTTGCAGACAGATCGCGACTCCGACCCTCTCTACCTCGTTCGCAGCGGTGCCAACCGGCTATTGTTCCTGCTCAACGAGGTGCACCATGTCGCCTCCCTCGCCACTGAATCGGAGACTGCTCGGGACGCCATTTTTTCTGCCGCGACCCGCCTCGTCGGTGCGGCCAAGGAATTTCTCGATTGCGCTCACTGTGAGCTCGACTGCAAGGACCAATTGCTGGCGACGCTGGCGGAGCATGTCAACGCCTTTATGAAGAAGCTGGTAGCCGCGGGGTGGGATGAATCGTCCTGGCTGGCTGTTGTGGCGATGCGGACATCGAGGGCATCGAAACCCGACCATGCCGAGAATGGGCGCTCGCGCAATCAGGGCGGCCCAGTGCTGGCCCATGCGCCTGCGCGACGTGAGCGCAGTCAGAACGCCCCGGTGCAGGCAATGCCCGCCTCGCGACCCACAAAGAACGAGGGCGCTCGGAGTGCGATGGGGCGCGGCACGAGCGATACGGACCCGGTGCCCACCCGGACGCGAGAACCAATGCCACCCGGCGAACACCAGACCGCCGGTCTGCAGAGCGCGGATGCCGCGATTAGTCATCAGAGCACTGCTGCCAGCGCCACGCGGCAGGCCAGCGAGCTGGCGAGGGTAGTGGAATCGACACTCG
>JAKSDA010000294.1 GCA_022360315.1 Pseudomonadota bacterium | reverse complement strand
CTTCGGTAACCCGGTCCAGGTATCGGTCACCAACCCGAATCCGGCCGCCGGCGGCACACCGCGCGAATCGCTCGCATCGGCGAAGGTTCGCGCGCCTGCGTCCCTGCGCACTCTGAACCGCACGGTGAGCCGCGAAGATTATGAGAACAACGCCCGCACGGTGCCCGGGGTCGCACGGGCCCTCATGCTCACCTCGAACGAGGATCCGACCATCGGCGAGAACAGCGGAATCTTGTTCGTGATTCCCCGGGGTGGTGGGGCGCCGTCGCAGGCGCTCAAGGACGCGGTGCTGAACCAGGTCACGGTCGTTTTTCCCAATACCCTGACCTTTGTCGTCTCGGTGCAGGATCCGGTGTTTTGCCCGATCGACGTGCAGGCCCGGGTGTTTCTGCGTCCCGGGGTGCGGGCAGACGCGGTCGCTGCGGCAATCGAGTCAGCTCTGGTGGACTTCTTCGCCGTGTCTCTGGCCGACGGAACACCGAACCCACAGGTCGATTTCGGCTTCGCGGTCAAAGACGCCCAGGGCAACCCCGCAGGGGAGGTCGCCTGGTCCACGTTGCATGCGCTGGTTGCGGGACTCCCCGGGGTACGCAAGCTCGGTGATCAAGACCCGGACTTTCTCCTTAATGGGCGCTCCGACGACGTCCCGCTGGCCAATCGCGAGTTCCCCAAACTGGGCGCGGTCACACTGATCAACGGCGATACGGGAGGGCTTCTCGCATGATCGAAAATGGCAGCTTTGAGATAGCAGGAGCACTGTCCGGCGAGGCCGAGGGTTGGACGGTTGTTGCCACGGCCAGCCGCATCACCATTGCCGAGTTCGATACGGCGGTTCCGCAAGCCGTCGAGGACTTTGAGGACGAGTGGTCTGGCAATGAGGCGTTTCTCCGGAACTTCGACGACACGGTCAGAACCACGGGGCGATTCGACACAGGCGACGAGCCCGTCGAGGACTTCGAGGAGGGATGGAGCTTCAACGAGCAGTTCGTCGTCATTATCCAGCCGGGGGTCAACGGCACCGCTGCGCCGTTTGATCTGGCAGACGACCCTGTCGAAGACTTTGAGCACGAATGGGACGAAAACGAAAGCTATGCGTTTTCGTTCTCGTCGGTTCCCAGCACATCGGGCGCGTTCGATGCAGCGGACGAGCCCGTTGAGGATTTCAGCGAGGAGTGGCGCGGCAATGAGGCCTATGTGTTCGCGTTCGACGCAGCCGTTGTGCAGACCGCGCTGTTCGATTCCACCGACCAACCCTTTGAGGATTTTTCCGACGAGTGGCCAACGCTCGTTTTGACCACGGTCTGAGGTGACCCATGGCAGAAACTGACTGGACCGAACTGCAAGGCGGACTGGATAGCAACGTGGTCGATCGGGGGGTGAGCGCCGGCATTCCCCGGCCCCCGGGCGGTGGCAGCTTCGCCTTCGGCTTCCACTCGCTGACCACCGCCGCGGGCGCGGTGGGGTATTTCTACAACCGGGCCGGCTTTGCGCCCATGCCCAAGGGCATGAGCGTCCGCGCCGCAGTGCAGCGCGGTGTTTCTGGCGGCCCCACGGGGTTTTCCGGCTT
>JAKSDA010000244.1 GCA_022360315.1 Pseudomonadota bacterium | reverse complement strand
TTCGGGTTCCCGCCATCGTCGATGAAACCACCTGGTTCGCGGCACAGCGTCTTTTAGATGTGCGACCACGGCGGCGACGCGCTCAGAGCACGCAATGCCTGTGCGTCGGGCGCATTTGGTGTTCGTGTGGACAGCGCGCGTATATTCGCCTCGCCAGGGGCAAAGAGTACATCTACTGCGCCACGCGTCATGATCGCAAACGCGGGACCCACTGTACGCAAATGGGATCGCTTCGAGCGGACCAGCTTGATCCAGTCGTATGGGACACCGTGGCCAATGCCATCGCCCAGCCGCAGCTTCTACAGATCAGCATGGCAGGAAACGATGATTCTGCCGACAAGCACCGCGAGGAATTCGCGCAGTGCGAGCAAGAGCTGCAAAGGCTGGTCACCAGCGAAAACGAGATCTCACGAGCGTTTCGCCGCGCCGAGCTCAGTGCGGAAGCCTGGCGCGATCAGCTCAAAGAGATCGCAGTTGATCGACGCGTACTCGAGCACCGCCGCACCATTGCCCGCGAACGGCTCGCAGCGGCCGATGCAGCCGCGCTCTCTTGGGACGCGGTAGAAACGCAACTGGAGCAGCTAACGGTCCGTGTTCGCGCCGCGGCTGCCAAAGACCGCAAGGCCATCATCGAATCGCTCATCCCGGGCGCTCAGCCCTACGGCGTCACCATCTGGCCAGATGGCAAGCTCGACATCCGCGGTGGCATCGCGGTGCCCTCGGCCGGCCGAAGTTGTCACAGCACCTGCCAGGGCAAGATGTTCGGTTTGGCAACCGGGAGATGCAGCATAAAGCCTTGCCATTCCGACTGGTTAGGTGCCAATGAGTGCAAATAGTTCTATAGTGTAGGATGCAGGCATTTCCACGCGATCGTCGAGGACCAAAAGAATGATGTTCTCGAACCATTTGGCATTTGGAAAGGTACGTACTTGAACAGGTTCTGTATCGCAGATGCGTGTCGTCCCAACCTTGTGGCGGTGATGGGGAAATCATCGTGTTGAGCCTGCCGCCTGTGAAATCTCCCGGCGGTGAGCCGGCGATTGCTACGGTCGGCGAACCACACGAACAAACCACACCGCAAACAGCGCAAACGCCACGGTGCCGACAAGCATGGCCAGCCAGTCGGGGCCGAGCCAATCGGTTCCCAGGCCGGCAGGCTTTCGACCCAGGCTAAAGGCCACGGCGGCAATACCCACGCCGAGTAACCCCTCGCCGCCGACAAACCCGCTGCCGAGCAGCACACCGCGCTCCCGGCGCACCTCTGTCTCCGCCTTGTTCGACGCACCGCGCTCCATCCACATCCGCAAAAGTCCACCCACAAAAATGGGCGTCATGGTGGATACGGGCAGATATACACCGACAGCAAAGGGCAGAGAAGGCACGCGGAGCAATTCACACGCGACCGCAATACCGACGCCAATGGCGACCAGACTCCACGGCAAAGCCTGGTCCAGAACACCGTCTATGACCAGCTTCATGAGTGTGGCCTGGGGCGCCGGCAACTCGGAGCTGCCAAATTGAAATGCCTCGTGGAGCAAGAGCACGGCAATGCACACAAACGTCGCCGATGTGAGTACCCCGACGAGCTCGCCGATCTGCTGCCGCTTCGGCGTCGCCCCCAATAAATAGCCGGTCTTCAAATCCTGTGATGTATCGCCGGAAATCGACGCCGCAATGGCAACTACACAACCCACAGTCAAGGTAGCCGCTTTGCCCAGCGGGCCGGTCCAGCCCATGGCCAGGAATGCGCCAGACGTCCCGAGCAACGCCGCAATAGTCATTCCACTGGTCGGATTGCTGGTCACGCCGACCATCCCCACAATGCGGGACGCGACCGTGACAAAGAAGAAAGCAAAAATGATGACGCATATGGCGGCCACAATACGTGGCCCCAAACCGCCCACCGCACCGAAAACCGCGGGCACAAAGGCCAGAATTAGCCCGATGACCAAAATCCCAATACCCACCACGCGCAGCGGTAGATCCCGTGCAGTCCGCGGTACATCACTCGCAACCGCGCCCGCGCCGTCCGCCCCGTCTCGAGTTTGCCGATCCCCGGTCAGATGACCGGCGCTCAGGCGAAAACTCTGAATCATCACGGGTAAACTGCGAATCAACGTGATAATTCCCGCAGCGGCCACAGCCCCGGCTCCGATATAGCGGACATACCGGGTCCAGATCTTACTAGCACTCATATCGCGGATCAGATCGGCCGTTTCCGGGTACAGTGGCAGATCGCGCGCTTCTCCCCAATATGCGATGATCGGAATGATGATCAACCACGACAGCAATCCGCCTCCCACCATGATGGCCGCCACACGAGGGCCGAGAATATAGCCCACTCCGAAAAGCGCCGCGGATAGATCCATTCCGAGTTCGCCTTTCTTCAGAAACGGTATCTTGACATGAGCTTCGCCGGGGATGACTCGGATCCACGAGGTTAGAAATTTGAACGCCGCACCGCCCGCTAGGCCAAAAAATACGTAGCGAGCACGTCCACCACCCACTTCGTTGGCAACCAGGACTTCTGCACAGGCAGTCCCTTCCGGATACGGCAAATTGCCGTGCTCGCGCTCGATGAGATAACGGCGCAGCGGAATCATGAACAAAATGCCGAGCAGGCCCCCGCACATGGCCAAAAGAGTCATTTGTAAAAGCCCCGGCGCCATCTCCCACATGAACAGAGCGGGCAGGGTGAAGATCACCCCGCTGGCCACCGAACTGGATGCAGAACCGGTGGTCTGTGATAGGTTGGCCTCCAGAATGGTACCGCGACGCCCGGTCGCCTCCAGAGCTCGAAACACAGCCACGGTCATCACTGCAACCGGGATCGACGTGCTGATGGTCAGTCCAGCACGCAACCCCAGGTAGGCGTTGGCCGCGCCAAACACAATGCCAAACAAGATGCCCAGGACAATCGCTTTGATCGAAAATTCCAGGGGAGATTCTGCAGCCGAAACGTACGGCTGATAGCGTTCGCCCTCTTCCAGCGGTAAATACGCGCTGGGGCTCAAGCCTTTCTTTTTGCTCACGTTGGCTGCCCTCCGTGGGGAATGCTACTACATCAATGAGATCGCATCCTGCCCGCACTCACAGGCATAATGCAAGCCCTGTGATGAACTACCAGGCCCGCAGGAAAAAACGTCCGGTGCTGAATCACGCCCGACTATGTCGCCCGACATTGCCCGCCAAAACGCCAGCAGCAGAAAACAACGGAGAGGAAATCGGAATCGCTACTCTCTTACATGGGACACGGTAGGCTCACCGGTTTATCACCAGCAGGACGGTCCCCTCGCCGGTATAAACCGCGGTTGCGTGGTTGTTCCAGCTATACCGGCGAGGGGACCGTCCTGCTGGTAGATAAACCACGCATAGCCTACCTTGTGGTGATTGGCGGAATGTTTGGCCCGGACGGCGCAACGCCGCCCCTGTACCGAAGTACGGGCTAACGATTCCGATTCCCTCTCCATGAATCGGTGACCTTACTGCCTCTTTCTCGGCTGTGTCAACATGATCAAAGGTAAAACCCCATCCGAGCTGTCATGTGGCATGACCTTTGCTCCGCACACGAGTTGGCGCACAATAATCAGCATGTCTCCGGATACATTGTTCCTCATCTGTAACTATGCGGTTATTCCGGCATGGCTACTCTTGGCCGTGGCACCACACTGGTTCTGGACTCAGCGCATCATTCACGCGGCCTGGATCCCGATGCTTCTCACCGTGGTCTACATCTTCATGCTGGTCAGCGGAGATGCTCCCGAGGGAGCCAGCTTCGGCACTCTCGAGGGCGTGATGCTATTTTTCACCATACCGGAAGCAACCCTGGCCGGCTGGGTACACTACCTGGCCTTCGACCTCTTCATCGGTGCCTGGCAAGTGCGCGACGCCAGGCGCCGCGGCATCCGCCACATCTACGTGGTGCCCTGCCTGTTTTTTACCCTCATGACAGGACCGGTGGGCCTGTCGCTCTACCTGATCCTGCGCCTGGCACTGCGGCGTACCGCTGCATTCGCCGAGACAGAATACGCTGCCCCTGCTGCGTGAACGGTCGCTGAAGCCAGTCGGCTCTGCGATTGCCGGTCGCACTGTGGTCACAGATCAGCGCCCGGTGCGATGCCGGTAATCCCCTCCGCCACTCGCTCGGCCAGGGCCGCGATCGTCGCCACCGGGTTGGCCCCTACCGCGCCTGGACATAGAGAGCCATCGGAGACATATAGTCCCCTATAGCCAAATACCTGGCCAAAGGTATCGGGCTCGGCGCTTGTCACACCACCCTCGCCATGATCGGCGAGTGCACAGCCGCCCAGAGCATGCACGGTTATGTTCTTGCGGCTCGGCCACCACCAGGTCGGCAACGCAAATGACTTGTCGGCTGCCACTTCGCGCTGAAACTGTCTGGTTGCCCGCATGATATGGTCGTACAGCTTCATGCTGTCTTTATAGGGCCAATCGATCTGAAGCTCAAAGTTGTTGTCGAGTTTCATGACACCGCTCGACCGATCGAGCCCCATACACAGGAGCACCGCCGTGTGATACGAGAGATCGCGACTCAGAATATCGTGCAGCGCATACGACCGGGTACCGTAGGAGCGACCCCGAATCCATCGGTTGAACAGGTGTTTGAGGGTCCGCCACACAACGCTGCCCCACATGGCGCGCGGCTTCAGTCCCTCTGCCAGCCATGCCACGAGCGGTGGATAACTCGCATCCTCGATGATAAAGGCGTGCTCTTTGTCGAAATCGTCGAACAGATTGTAGTCGATCCTGTGGGTGATCACCGGACCCCGGTTGGGGTCGGCCCCCGTCTTCGTGCCGACCACAAACGACAAGAAATCTCCATTGCCGGAAAAGTTTTGCCCGATCTTGTCGCTGATATGCGGCAGGGTCGCGAACTGCTGCTTGCAGCGCAGCAAGAGCTCGGTCGAGCCGAGTGTTCCTGCCGATACAATGACCAACCGGGCCAGTACGTGGTCCAGCTGATCAGTGGTCAAGTTGCGATAATACACTCGATATCCGTGATCGCCACGCCCCCCGGGATCATCGGCCCCATCTTCATCCACAGGGACGATCTTTTCGACCAAATGCTCGGTCCAGACAATCGCCCTGTAACGATTTTCCGCAACATAAATATAATTTAGATCAACACTGTTTTTGGCATGATAATTACATCCGATATTGCATTCAGCACAATAGACGCAGGAGGTCTGCAGGGCGCCATATCGATTTTTTTCCTGCTCGCCCACGGGAGTGGGTTTTTCGACGTCGTTGCCAAAAAATACATTGATATCGACTCGCCTGGCGTTTCGGTTCAACTCTCGCCCGGCCTTCTCGAAGAGCTCGGTCCGGACGATCTGTCTCCGTTTGTCGCCGTTGGCAGACGGCACAGGTCGAGCACCGAGAACCTGCCTAGCAACCCGATAGTAGGGCAGTAGCTGGTCTCGTTTGCATGACTCGGGCCACCGCTCGTCGAATACCTCTTGCGGTGGCTCCATGAACACATTGGAATAGATCAGCGAGCCGCCGCCCAGGCCCGCTGCGATCACGACGTCCATATGCTTGTAACTGCGAACGTCGAACATGCCGTGCAGCTTTTCTTTGCCGCCTTTCAGGTGCTCGGGGCAGGGCTTTTGCTCGTCGGGCCGATACCAGAAGTTGCGTCCGAGTTCATGAGGTGATCGGGGAAAGCCGCCCATTGGGTATCGCTTGCCGCGTTCCATGATCAGGACGTCACCCGGCCATTTTTTGGCCAGGCGAGAGCCGGCGATGGCGCCACCAAAACCGCTCCCGATGACGACCGCTTCGAAGTGTTTTTTCATGGCAGTTCCATCTTTCCCCGAGCCTCCGCTCGATGTGGTGTCGAATGGGTAATCAGAGGACTGCCAGCTGACTGCGGCACTGCCCGCCGAGGGCCACTGGTCGGTCGCTGTCTTCGCACCCCATGTCGCGATCGCGCAGCATCCAGAACGCTGCTCTCTCGGCCAGGGCGCCGATGGTCAGCGACGGATTGACCGCCAGGGCCGACGGGATAATGGCTCCATCGACGACATAGAGGCCGGGATAATTCCATACTTCACCGCGATGGTCGACCACGCTGTGCTCGGGATCGCTGCCCAGCACGCAGCCGCCCAGCGGGTGGGCGGTCAGTAACTTCCTGAGCGGCCATCGCCACAGTGGACTGGTGCAGTATCGGCCGCCTGCCGCCTGGCTGACCTGTTTGAGTATCTGCTCCATCTCCCTGAACATCTTGCGGCTGTTTTTGTGACTCCAGTCGATATCGATTTCACCGTCGACAAGGCGGAGCTGGCCGTCGGCAGCGTCGGTTCCCATGCCCAGGTAGGGCAGAAAACGGGGTGTTCGGCCAGATTGCACGAGCGCGTTGATCTCGTCGCTGACTCTTCCCTGTCCAGCAGCAATGCCCACGCTGCGCAGGACATAGTTCCAGGCCAGTTTGATCCAGCCCGTTACACGAGAGTGACGGGGCGGGAGAATGCCTTCGAGAAACCACAAGAAGGAATCGGGAATACCCAGATCCTCGATGGTGATGATGTTGTCTCCAGTGCTATGAGAGAGCTTGGCAGTGATACTCGGCCCTTGCCCGGGATCGATCCTGGCGGCAGCATCGGCCGTGCCGGGGATCAAAAAATCTCCGTTGCCGGAAAACCAGTTACCCAATGCCGGGCTGAGATCGGGCAAAACCTTGAAGTGATCGCGACAGCGCAAGAGCAGCTCGGTCGATCCCAGCGAACCCGCTGCCACGACCACGCGTTTGCCGATGACCGAGCCCTCTTCACTCACTCGGGGCTGGTCGGCCCGGAAACGGCGAAAATTGACCCGGTACCCGTGTCTGCCGATTGGCTCGATGCAATCAACCAGGTGCAGGGGAAATACCTCGGCGGCATGATCGCGCTCGGCTGCAGCGATGTACGTGATATCCAACGTGTTCTTGGCGTTGACGTGACAACCGAACAAGCAGTTGCCGCAATACACGCAGGGCTGGCGGACAACCCCGCTGCGGGGGTTTTGCCGCGCTCCCCGGGTATGCACTGCGATGTTGACCAGTTCGGGCGCATATCCCGCCTTGCTCCCCGCCGTCTGGAAAGCGCGGGTGCGGTTGGGAAGGTCGCGTCCTTCTGGCGGTGTGAGCGGCTGAGATTCGAGCATCTGCTCGACCAGTTCATAGTACGGATCCATGGTCGGGCGACTGATGCGTTCGGGCCAACGGCCGCGGTCGAAGATCGCCGCAGGCGGACGAAGGTTGACGTTGAAGTAGTGCAGAGAGCCACCGCCCACGCCCACTCCCTGAATGACGTCAATCCGCTTAAAAGCCCGGTATTCCAGAAATCCGTGGTATTTGCCCCGGGTCCAGAATGATTCGGAGACCTGTCCGATGGTTCTGGGAAAGTCACTGTTTTGCCAGCGTCGTCCCCGCTCGAGGATCGCCACTGACATACCTCCCTGGGCCAGTCTGCTCGCGGCAATGGCGCCACCAAACCCCGAACCAATGACCACGACGTCATAGCTGTCTTTGATTGCCCTTCCTTGCATATTCTCTGCTCCGAGTCCTTCTTTGCCTGGTCCAGCGCCGGGCCTGCACAGCCTCATGCGACTTCTTCGACGTGTGGCTGCGGATGGAATATTTCCCGCAAGCCGATGAGCTCGTGGCCGACTTGATCGCGTACAGCGACGAGCTGGCGATCGAGCGAGGCAAAGCCGAGATCGACGCGATCTTCGACCAGGATGTCGATTGTCACGGCAACCGTGGGGTCCGATTTTGCCTCGCTGGAGTGCTCTGCACTCTCGGGCCAGAAATCGACGATCAATCGACCCGTACGCCGGAGCAGCCAATCGACGGCGCGCTCGAGCAGAGTACGTCGAGTAAGCGACCGCGTGGCAAAATCGACCAGTACACGCCCGCGGTCGGGCTGGGCCAGGCAGGTGTAGTCGTAGCGAAACGCAAAGCTGCGCCAGACCAGATTGACCAGCTCACCAAGCTCCAGCTCACCACAGCCGCAGGCGATCGCTAGCTTCTGGCCCGCCACTGCGAACGTACTCTGCTCGGCGAGCAGTTCGAGGTAAAACGGCTGCCAGCGCATGCCGGGGATAAATGCCCAGTCGACGATCTTGCCGGGCCTGTAAATGTTGCCCGGCGCGACCTCGAAGTGGAGATCGATGTCGATTCTCTGCTGTCGGCGGTCGCTGCCGACAAATTCGCCATTCAGGACAATGCGAGCCTTCGAGCCGTCACGCAGCTCGATTTGCAGTGCCGATATGTCCCGTTCGCTGTGCGCATAGCCGATTCCATCGGCGTATATCAGCAGATTGTCCCATTCGGAAAGGTCGTGAAAATACGGAAAATGCAACCCGTGCTTGCCGGCGACCAGGCCGATCATCCGGCCATCAGCAGTGCACAGGGACACCGTGCTGTTGCGATATTCACTGCGATAGAGGATTTTCCTGCCCATGGCCCACCGACCCGATAACCGGCTTGTTTTTCGCGTCTATTTCTCCAGTTTGTATACCGGTTTGTTTGAGTCAAAGAGTTTTCAGGTACTCGATGAGATCCCATTTCTCGTTATCGGTTAACTCGGTTCCATACTCGGGGCCAGAATGACCCTGATTGCCTTTTGACTGCTTGCGGGTGTCGTGAAGCCAGGCCGGCCGGCCATCGATTTCTCGCACGTCCCCACGGATACCGAGTTTCTTGATATCATAGACGCCGTGTCCGCGGTAAAATCGCTCGGGCCGCTGGTTTTCACGGGTCAACAGATCCCACATGGTCGGCACCGAGCCGTTGTGGAGATACGGCGCGCGGGCCCACAGTCCGTCGAGTGGCATGTTGGCATAGCCATTGGTCTTCCTGAAATGAGTAAACGACCAATCATAGCCCTGCGTGTACTTCTTCTGCGCCTCGACGAACTTCTCGGTAAACGAGTCGAGACGTCCGGGATCAGTCCGAATTTCGCCGATATCGAGCACCTTGCCGACACCGCTGCCCTTGAAGTCATGGCAGTCATAGCAGTACTTGCGATAGATGGCCTGGCCCCGTTCGGCCGCCGATCGATCGATATCATCAGCAGCGATGAATGGCGGTGGCGGCAACTCGAAGAGCCACTCCATGGCCCGCTGCACCGACTCGATGTCGATTCCCTCGCGGGTTACACCGGCACCAAACGCGGCGCTGATGTTGCGCTCGTGAACACTGTCGTTGTTGCCGTCCCAGTGTAACTGCATTCCCCGCTTCTTGTCCTGATTCCACACCACCGGGAAGTCGGCAACACCGAAGCGTTCACGGACTGGAATGCCGTGGGGATAGTCGGCAGCAAACTGGAGCCGCTTGTAGGGATTGAATGTATCCACTGCCCCGGCGCCCCAGCGCGGGTAGCCCGGCTGAAAAATGTACTCGAGCTTGACCCGTCGCTGCAACAGACCGGCTTGCATGCGCGGAATGGCCAGTTGCTCGAGGAAAAATTTCTCGACCAGGGACAGATCGCGGTCTTTCTCGATCTCGGCGATGATCCGCTCGCCGGTGAAACGACTATCTGCAGCGCACTTGAACAGGAATTCGAAGAACCCCAGAATATCGAATGTGTTCGAACCCGCGGCCAGATAATGCACCGGTGGCTCGCTCTCGGATCGCCGAAACGTGCCGATGTGACACACGCTGCAGTTGAGTCCGATCAGATCGATGTACTGGCGCCGTACCGAGAAGCCGATGGGAAGCTCTTTGCCGTCCTCATAGACCATACCAAACGCGCGGTAATCGAGAGGCCCCTTGTAGCCGTCGGGCAGGTATTGCGGAAACATTCGCGGCAAGACCCGGATGATTTGCAGTGGCAAGCCGTTTTCGCGATCACTGCCGATCGAACCGTATTTGAAGTGCTCTTCGAGATCGGAATATACAACCGGCCGGTCTTTGGGATAGGCGTGCTGGAATCCGAGAAATAGCCCGGCTACCGCCAAAATGGCCATCAACCAGAGCAGTCTGCCCAGCCATCGGGCGCGACGCTCTGCCTGCTCGACAGGAGTATTGGGGTTGTTCGGGCCGATACTACTGGGTTGGCTCAACCGATCTTGGTCCCGTGACAGCCGATGTTCTGACTCGGCGCCAGTGATGCGGGCCGGGCCATCGCCTGCTTGCGATCGCTCGACAAGAGTTGCTGTTGATTCACTCATGGCTTTTTGCTGCCTCCTCGGAATACGAAGGCGGACTGAATACAGACATGATCTCGGCAAGCATGTTGTGCCGCCTGTCCTCGAACGTTTTCCCCTCGAACCGCGACTCGTCGTAGCAACCCAATGGATTGGCAACAGCGTTGACGAGGCATTTGTTGCAATAGGTGCACTCGACATCGGGCCGTTCTTGTCTCTTCAAGATCTCGGCCAGATCCTTGTTGAGAATCATCGGTCGAGCAATGGTCACAGCGTCGCATGCACCACTGCGGATGGCCTCGGCAATGGCCGGCCTGCTCTGCCATCCCCCCGTGCACAGGACCGGAACCGAGACGTGCTTCTTGATCTGGCGAGCATACTCGGCATTGATTCCCTCGACGATCGATCCGCGGTGCCATAACCACCACTTGCGAAACAACCAGCCCAGGGAGCGACTGCGAAAAATCCGATAATTGCCGTGAGTGCTGACCCCCGAAGGCAACATGGTTCCATAGGCGCGCGACGCTTCCTTGACCGGCATGTCACCAGGCGGATTTCTGGGATGAGGAAATGTGCTGCCGCTCGAGATGTGAAAGGCATCCACTCCGTCACCACCATCTTCGAGAATGCGGCAGATCTCCAGGGTTTCTTGCAAAGTATTGCCCTTGCCCTCCCACGGGCGGCGGAACGGAAACAACCAGCGGTTGTGATCGACTGCATTGATCTTCATTTGCAGGTGGAAGTCGCGACCCACCCGCGCACGTATGGCACGGACGATGTCGAGAGCAAAGCGAGCTCGATTTTCTACGCTCCCGCCGTACTCGTCCCTGCGATCGTTGATTCCTGAGCTCAAGAATTGGGTGATCAAATACCCGTTTGCACCGTGAAGCTCGACCCCGTCGAGGCCGGCTTTTTTGACCCGCTCGGCACCGTCGGCAAAGAGCTCCACGATCTCGCCGATCTCCTCTTTGCTCATCGCGTAACACAGAATACCGTGGAAAAAGTCGCGTCGATCGGTCGAACTCGCCGCCTTGTTGTACAGATTCTCGATGCCCGGTTGATCCCGCTGCCGACCCGAGTGACTCAGTTGTACGATGTAGCGGCAATCGTATTTGTGGACGCGTCTGCCGACCTCGGTCCAAAAAGGAATTTTGTCGTCGTCGTCGATAGTGGCGTAACTGGTCAGAATTCGCCCGCGAACTGTGATCGGCACATAACTCGAGATGATGGCCCCGACCCCACCCCGGGCGAATTGCTCCTCCCAATTGAGCCGGGCATTTCCGCCGAAGCCGTTGTAATCGTCAAACTTTCCGGCCAGATTGCTGCGCAAAAGGCGATTCTTCACGCGCAGCTGAGCGCTGAGCGTCAGAGGACGAAATATGACATCGACATCATCGTGAGTTGGAGATTCATCGGAGTCCGATTCATTGCTCGACATGGCACTTTCCTCTCGTTGATCACAGAATTGATCCCTGACACGATCGCGGCTCGCCCACCTTGTTCGGCAAACTCGAACAACTCAGGACAAACTCTCCACAGCAGTCACGCATGATGAACCGGTTAACCCAGCTCACCCAGTGAGCCATGGCGATCTCCCGGGCACTCGCACTAACCCTCAGCACCCAGCCAATGTTGTCGACGGTGCAGGCAACGTCGATGCAGGTGCGGCTGATTGCCAAGTGACCGCCAACTGCCCGCGCTCTGCGGTTACCAGCGAAAGAAGAGGGCGCGTTTTTTGCCACCGAGTGCGTGCGACCCCGGCAAACTACGCTGCGTTCATGATTGATTGCGAGCCATTCTCGATTCCTCGGCCACCCATTCGCATCTGGCAAACATGCCATTGCGACCCTCCAGGCAGGATGTGACCCTCAGTTCCCCTGGCCTGTCTTTCCGGTAGATTCCATATTGTATAGCCCGGTCGTCTCGATTTTCAAGTAACTACTGATAAAAAACCAGCCAAAAAACCAATTACACAGCGGCGCAATAAATAACCCCACAGTCCCGAAAATGGTGATGTGAGGCCCGGCAACGAAGATATACGCCCAATCTGAGAATACTTCTGTCAGGCGAATGCCAGCGACTACCGGCAACCAGTAAGGTCGTTTGCGCCACCGAATAAACGCAACCAGCTGAAATAGCGTGAACGCGACCCATAGGGCGCCGGTGCGCCTGAGCAGACCGACAGTATCTGCCGTTCTCCCTTGCTCGTCTACATAAGGCATACCATGGAATAGCTGAAACCAAAGGTCTGGAAATGAAAGGGTGAGCACACATAGGAGTAGGTCCCATAATACCAACGCAATTAAAAGTGCATTGATCAGTGTTTCCCGTTTCGAACTCATCGCGTCAGCGCCGTGGTCGTGTCGTGTGGGACGCGGCACCGACCGGCGGACAGTATTCGCACTGTCCGGTATTGCGGACACCGGGACACAGTTGGATGGCGCCCGGTATTCCTGGCCAGAACGCCCGGCTGTGTCACCGTCCACATGGTTCGCTCATGGCAACGCATGTAATCGTCTCGGCGAGCAACTCGATGCCTATTGCCGCATGATGAGAAAGACCTGCGATGGACGGCGGTGAACGCGGTGATCCCGGATGGTTCCAAAGCGTTCGATTTCACCGCGGCAGTTATCCGGCACTACCAGTGGACTGGCCGTACCGTCGTCCCATTGCAGGGTTCCCAATACCTGGCCGGGATGCACGGTTGTGCCGACAGCAATACCACGGGCCAGCGTGAAGCCCGAGTATACCTTGCCGTTGTTGAAAAAGGCCGGTACGGTGCGAAGCTCACCGTTGATTGAGTCGTATATACATGGAATCGTTGTCATGGCTTTTGCTTCTTCTCTGAGTACGGCACGAGTATGTACTCGTCACTCACCTGGGGTATGCGTGTCCTGCGATCCTCGTACCAGCTGGCCCATCGAGCTTGACACAGGCTATAGTGCTCCTTGTGTTTCGGATTTTGGTATTTGCGCTCGCGCTCGTATTCGCGTAGCCACAAAAGGGCTTTTCGCTTCTGATCCAGAGAATCGTCGGCAAGCGCTCGATCGATGTGTTCGTCGACCTCAGAGGGCTCGCCGCACGAGTCGGCTGGTCGCCTGGCCTCGAGCTGTGGCAAACAGCGAAACATACGCTTGTACGCGGCGAGTAAATTGTCGTATATTCGGTGTTGCGTGGTGATATAATTGGGGGTCGAGAGCGAATAGTAATCCAGGTAATAGTCGAGATCACCGGGCCGGGCCTCCCATGCTGGTTTGCATTCGGGAACATCTTCTTCGAGGTCCTCGGTCCATTGTTGGGGCAGCCGGATCAACTCGCTGGCCAGAATGATTCCGCGCTTGCCGAGGCCATCGCGCACAGTCGAACGCCGAAACGCCAGGGTCCTGTACTCCACTGGCCAGTCGAGGATGGAGCCGATATTGAGCTCCAGCCAGGTATGATTGCCGCTGCCGTGGGTGTAGTACCGCCCGGCATGGCTATGAGCCGAGATCAAGAGCAGACTGGGATACGCTCGCATGAAGCGATCCACATACCTCTGCGATGAACTGGATACGATGTCGTATGGGTGATGCATGGCCAATACGACTTTTTCGCCGCTACGTGCGGCATTGGCGACAATCTTCTCGATCACCGCGGCCTGATCGGACAGCAGGCTGCCCTCGCTGCCGGCGTGGAGGAACAGCGTGCGCGGATTGTCCGAGTATTGAGTGGAGTCGATCAGGATGGCGCTCATTGGTTCGCCCGAGCCGGGTCGACTGAGGTCGACTTTTTGCACGACATACGATCGCCAGCGCGATCTGATGTCGATCCGCCACCAGATCGCCTGGAGAAAGCAGTTGTCTTCGATCTGCGGATCGCATTGCCAATGTCCGCCATGTGGATTGGCGGCAAACTGCCGGCCGAGCGATGCCCATTGTGTTGCCAGCTCATCGATATAGCGCCCGATGAGCTGGTGCTTGCGCAGTGGCCCATCGCCGCGTCTGCACGCGGCCTGCCAAAAATGATCGATATCGTCGAAATTGCCGAAGAAGTAACTGTCGTGATTGCCCGGCGTCATGACCCAGGTGCGGCCCGATTGCTTCATGAGCGCGGCGAATTGGTCGAATTCGGCCGCACAGGCGAGATCGAGAGCGTCACCCAGGTGAATGACGGGCATCGATCGCTGCGCACTCTGCAGCGCCCAGCGAAACAAGTCCTGTCCGAAAAGATCCAGCTGTGGCGGTCGTATCGCGGTGCTGGAAAAATGCTTATCGGTGAACACACTGCGCTGTATGAATGGATCGCCGTACAGGTAATGTACCTGGTTGTCGGCGACCAACAACACCTTCCGACTCACTGGTACGGTGTTGCTCCGATCGCCGGACAATACGTTCCATCCTCGCGGCAGTGCCGGGGAGGTGTCGCCGTGTCCACAACTCGAGACTCCTCCGAAAACAATCGCGGCGATCGACCACAATGCCAGCAAAAATCTGCTCGCTCCGAACACCATCACCTCTATCTCGCTCCAGTGATCCCCATATCCAACCAAGTCAACTTCACTGCTCTCACCAAACCCATCCCAGCCTGTTCCAAGCTGTTCGTCCGAGCGGAAGACTCGTCAGCACGAGCCTACCGTTCCCTGGTACATTCACCATAGCGGGCATTACTGTGACGTCAAGGACTATTTTTTCGCAAAATGTAAAATTTATAGAACCTATGATCCCGCGCTCGTAGAATCGAGGAGCGCTCTATACGAGCCACAAGGAGCCACCTCAAAGGCGTCGCGGTCGGTTCTGATCGGTGGATCGGCGTTTCGCGCGGCAGCTGAACCGGAATTCCGAGCGGGGACGAGTCAGGTCACCGCTGCTGCGGCTGCATGCGGCTCTGAACTGGCGTGAGACGTTCTCACTGTGGGGTGCGTTCGAGCAAAGCCCGCAACTCATCGGGCTCGCTGACCGGCGCCGCACAGGTCTGGCCCTGGCAGACATAGGCCAGGGCACGGCCATCGGCCGCGTTGCCCCTGTCTCGCAGGAGAGACGGCGTGGCCCACCTACCGGCCACCACGAGCGTCGGGGCGTAGGCGCGCCGGGCAGCGGTCAAGAGCTGCTCAGAACCGTCGCCGTCACTCACGACCAGCTGGATGCCGTTCAGATAAATGTCGACCGCGCTCAGCAGACGGGACGAGGCAAACACGCTCTGACCCATTTGCGGCCCACGGGCGATCAGGTAGTTCTCCGCGATGCTTTGCGCGCGCTCATCCCCGGCCACGTGGCCGAGGCGCAACATGCATTCGAGGGCTATCGCTGCACCGGATGGAAGCGCGCCGTCGGAGTTGGATTCCGGCCGGTGAATCAACCGCTCCGAGCCGTCGACCGGGGTCATGAAAAAAATCCCGACCCCGTCCTGCTCCTCGTAGAAGCGCTCGCGCACGGCCGCCATCAGGGTCGTGCCGCGCTGCCACCAGACCTCTTCGCCGGTGGCTTCGGCCATTTGCAGGAAAGCGCGGGCGCAGAATGCATAGTCGTCGATGGTGCCCTCGAGCTTGGTCTTGCCGTCTTTGTACACCCGCCAGATCTTCTCGCCGCCTTCGTACAACATTTCCGAGGCCAAAAAATTGCCTACAGTGGTCGCCAGATCGAGGGCGCGCTGATTTCCCGTGGCCGACCAGGCGCGGATCAACCCCGACAGCGCCAGGCCGTTCCACGCGGCCAAGATCTTGGTATCGGTATCGGGCGCGATGCGCTCTTTCCGGGCAGTGAACATCCGCTGGCGCATATCGGCCAGAGCGGCCTCTTCCGAGTCCGAGCCCAGCTCGGTAATTCGCGACAGCACCGTGGTGTTGTTCTCGAAGTTGCCGCGATCGGTCACGCCGTAGCTCGTTTCGAAGAAAATCGCGTCGGCCGCGCCCAGGACGTCGCGCACTTCCATGGGGGTCCACACGTAGAACTTGCCCTCCTCGCCCTCCGAGTCGGCGTCCTGGCTGGCGTAGAGCCCGCCGGACGAGTGCATCATCTCACCGTGCAGCCAGGTGATGGTCTCATCGATGACTCGTGCGTACTCCTCCTCGCCGGTCATGGCGTAGGCGTCGCCGTAGATGCCGAGGAGCTGACCGTTGTCGT
This sequence comes from Pseudomonadota bacterium, assembly GCA_022360315.1. Classification (GTDB taxonomy): domain Bacteria; phylum Myxococcota_A; class Polyangia; order Haliangiales; family Haliangiaceae; genus JAKSDA01. The sequence goes on along the minus strand of JAKSDA010000244.1, from coordinate 27,501 downwards.
AGAGCATCTTTTCAAAGTGAGGCACCAGCCAGCGCTCGTCTACCGAGTAGCGGGCAAAGCCGCCGCCCAGGTGGTCGTAAATTCCTCCTCGAGCCATTTTTTTGGCCTGAAGCAAAAACGCCTCGCGGGCCGGCTTGCCCAGTCTGAGTCGGCCCGCCCGGCCGAGCAGATCGTGCGAGGACGACGATGGAAACTTGGGCCGGGAGCCGAGGCCGCCGTGTACCGGGTCGGAACGCTGAGTCAGTGCCCGCCCGGCCTTGATCAGGAGGCCTTGCACGAGCAAGCCGGGATCGGCCTGATCCACGCTGCGACGAAAATGTTGGTCGATCTGGTGCAGGCCGTCCATGATGCCCGCGACGTTGTGCTCTACTTTGTGGCGCTCTTCGGCAAATACCCTGGACATGGCCACCAATATCTGCGGAAAGCCCGGCCGGCCATGGTGCTCGGTCGGGGGAAAATACGTGCCCAGAAAGTAGGGTTTGCCCTCGGGTGTGCAGAACGCCGACAGCGGCCAGCCGCCGCTTTGCTGAACGACCTGGATTGCGTTCATATAAATCGAATCCACATCGGGTCGCTCTTCGCGATCGATCTTGATGTTGACGAAGAGCTTGTTCATAAGCTGCGCGATCTCGGGATTTTCGAAGCTCTCGTGGGCCATGACGTGGCACCAGTGACAGGCCGCATACCCGATGGATATGAAGATCGGCTTGTCGAGCTTCTTGGCCAGTTCGAACGCTTCGTCTCCCCACGGGAACCAGTCCACTGGATTGTCCTTGTGCTGCAGGAGATACGGCGAGCTTTCAGCGGCCAGTCGGTTGCCCATTGGCTAGACGTAAGCTCCAGCTCTGCGGTTGTAAAGCACGGGATTTCAGCGGTCTTGATACGCTCCCAGCAGATACACCGAATGCCTTGATATTACTGTCTAATCAGGGATCGGTCCGGGCACCAGGCGAATCGACTCGCCGCCATCGGCAGAGAGCGCATACTCGACCGAAATGCTCTGGCCAGCGATGTCGCCAGCCCAGCAGGTCACACTATCGCCCGGGTGGAGATACACCTGTTTTGGGCAGATCAGCTGGCCGATGGTCCGGCCCTCCCGCGCAAACTTCTTTGCCACCGCCGCTTTGACGTCTTTGAGCCAGGTGACAGGTTTGGTGGGCGACCAGCGGAGGTTGGTGCCGCCGAGCTGTTCAACTGTCATCGCCATTGTCACTCCGCCTTCGAACGCCACCGTGCAATCAAAGTCGTAACCCTTGCGGGTCGGAACCTGCTCGGGACACGTAACTTTGGTAACCGAGACCCCTGATTGTGACTCGTAACGGTCTTTTGCGATCGCCTCGACATTGCGCAGGTCGAGCTTTCGGTCTTCGCAGCCCGGACCGAAACCGAGGGCCCAAAGAGCCACGGCCAGAGCAAACCACGGAACCGAAGGAGACATCGAACGGGCGCAAAGAGTTGTGCCGGGAAACCATATTTCTGGGTCAATCGCTGTCTTTTGCACTGTCTTCTCTACTGGCTTTTCCGCGGCGCTTTCTCGGCGATGACGGCGAGTCACCTTCACTCGGCGGCGCTTTCATTTGCTCGGGCACGGGCCCCAACTCGGTTGGGATGCCGGGCATCATTGCCGGGGCTCCGGGCAGCGAGCCGTTTTTGGGAAATAGACCTTCGTATAGATCAGCCAGGCGCATGGCATAGCCGCAGCGCCGGCACTCGACCAGATCATCGCCCATGGATTCTCGATCGGTGATGTGGACGAGGACGGTGCGATGTCGGCAAGGCAGGCGGCCAAAGGGATCGACTCGGTCGGCCGGGTGCTTGCCAGTGGCGACGATCCGCATTGCCAGAAACCATACCCGGCCTTGACCGGGATCGCGATCCCAAGGCGCAATTGCCTGAAATAAAATACCTACTGCCCGGGCGGGGGAAAATTCATCCGCTCGAGATGAGCGCCTCGGGGGTTGCGCAGCCGAGACGAAGCGATTATACGTCGCGTGCATGGTGTTCGTACCGCAGGCACGGCGGCATGGTTGAACGATGACAAGCTGCGCGCCACATGCGCAAAGATATGTACGCCGTTTTACCGGATGCTCTTGCCGGGTCGTGCGGACGATTTCCGCGCAGGTAGGAATAACTTGGAAATTTTTCTCGTTCTACGGGGCACGACTATGAAAGCGATCGAAGCCAAGGGACTAAAGAAAGCATATGGACCTGTGGTTGCGCTTCGAGACGTGACCTTTTCGGTCGAGCCGGGTGAGGTAATCGGCCTGCTCGGTCCCAACGGGGCCGGCAAGACCACGCTGATGAAAGTCCTCACCGGCTATCTGGAGGCCGATAAAGGGTACGCCAAAGTCGCCGGTATCGACGTTGGCGAAAACGCGCTCGAGGTGCAGTCCAAGATTGGATATTTGCCGGAGAATGCGCCGCTTTATCGCGAAATGACGGTGCAGGAGTACCTCCTCACCATGGCGGCGCTGCGCAGCATTCCGGAGGGCAAACGCCTGTCTCTGCTCGCCGACGCGATCGGCGCGACGGGTTTGGGCGAGTATCTGGCCCGGCCGATCGGCCAGCTGTCCAAGGGATATCGCCAGCGCGTGGGTCTGGCTCAGGCACTCCTTCACCACCCGCCCATCCTGATTCTGGACGAGCCCACGACCGGGCTCGATCCCAATCAGATCGTCGAGATCCGCGAGCTCATCCAGGAGCTTTCCAGGGATACCACCGTGATCCTGTCGACTCACATTCTGTCCGAGGTCGAGATGAGCTGCGAGCGGGTCCTCATCATCATGCAAGGCAAACTGCATGCCGACGCCAAGCTCGACGAGTTGCGCGCGGTCAACGCAGCAGTGGTGGCCATCGAGTCCAAGGCCAGCGGGGTCGAGAACGTACTGCGCGCGATCTCGGGCGTGGACAAGGTGGAGAGACGCGAAAACGTCGGCGAGTATCAGCGCTGGCGGGTGACCAGCGAGAAAAATCCCGATCTGTGTCCTGCCGTATACGACGCAGTTCGCGACAAGAACTGGCGCCTTGCCGAGCTGCGCTCGGATGCGCGCACGCTCGAATCGGTATTTCGAGAGCTGGCTGAATCACCCAAGGAGGCCCTGGCATGAGTCACATGTGGTCAATTGCCGCCAAGGAGCTGCGAGGCTATTTTAACTCGGCCGTTGCCCTGATCTTTCTGGCCGCGTTTCTCGCTGTAGTTCTGTTTACGTTTTTCTGGGTCGATAAATTCTTTGCCCGCGGTCTGGCAGATATTCGGCCTCTCTTCGAGTGGCTGCCTCTACTTTTGATCTTTCTGGTCTCGGCGCTGACCATGCGCCTGTGGAGTGAAGAGCAAAAGACCGGCACCCTCGAGATCTTGCTGACCCTGCCGGTACCGATTCACCGCCTGGTGCTGGGCAAATTCCTGGCTGGTTTCATCCTGGTCGCCATTGCGCTCGGCCTCACGCTGGGTTTGCCGCTCTCGGTCAATCACATCGGCGAACTCGATTGGGGCCCGGTGTTCGGCGGCTATCTGGCCGCCTTGCTCATGGCCGGTACGTACCTGGCCATCGGTCTGTGCGTGTCATCGGCTACCGACAATCAGATCGTTGCTCTGATGGTGACTGCGATTGTTTGCTTTGCCCTGTACATTCCGGGGGTTGCCGAGGTTGCCAACTTCTTTGGTGGCGATTGGGCCGACTTCTTGCGCAGGGTCGGTACGGGCAGCCGGTTCGAGAGCATCGCTCGCGGCGTGCTCGACATCCGCGATCTGGCCTATTACATCAGTTTGATCGCGGTGTTCTTGGCGCTCAACACGCTCATCCTTCACGCCAAGCGCTGGGGCACGGGCGAGCATACCAAACCCGGACGGCACAGCGCGGTCCTGGCCACGGTCTTGCTCGGGCTCAACGCACTGGCGCTCAATGTCTGGCTTGCGCCGGTGGTTGCAGCCCGCGTCGATCTGACCCGAGGCGGCCAGTACAGTCTATCCGACAGCACGACCGAGATCCTGTCGTCACTCGACGAACCGCTGACCATTCGCGGTTATTTTTCGGCCGAGACCCATCCGCTGCTGTCGCCGCTGGTGCCGCAGATTCGCGATCTGCTCACCGAATATCAGGTCGAGGGCGGCAGCGACCTGCGCGTGGCATTTGTCGACCCGAGTACGGACGAAGAGGTCGAAAAAGAGGCCAATGAGCAGTACAACATCCGCAGCCTGCCGCTCGAGTTCACCAGTCGCCACGAGCAGGCCATACGCAACGTATTTTTTCACGTGCTGGTGGCCTATGGCGACCAGTACGAGGTGCTCAGTCTCGACCAGCTCATCGAGGTAGAAGTCGTCGACATAAACGATATCGAGGTCAAACTGGGCAATATCGAATACGAGATCACCCGGGCTATCCGCAAGGCGGTACTGGGGTTTCAGAGCGTCGATGCGCTGTTCGCCTCGATCACCGACAAAGTCACTCTCGAGGCTTATATCACGCCAAACACTCTGCCCCGGCAACTCGCCGAGATGCCGAAACGGCTCACCGCGGTGGTCGAGGAGCTCACCGCCAAATCGGGTGGCAAATTCGAGTATACCCAGATCGAGCCCGACTCGGACGAAATGCGCAAGAAGCTGTACCAGCAATACGGCATCGAACCGTTTTTGGCCTCGTTCGCTCGACGCGACGTGTTTTATTTTCATTTGCTCTTGCGTGGTATCGGCGATCGGCCTTTCCTGGTCCCACTGGTCAAGGACACGTCCGAAGCCGAGCTGCGCGACTTGCTCACCAAGACCATCGAGCGCGCGGCGCCCGGGTTCATCAAGGTGGTTGGACTGGTCACTCCGCCGCAGGGACCACCGCAACAGCTCGCGCCCAATATGCCACCCCGGCCGACCCCACCGCCGCAGCAGTTCAACGCCTTGCGACAACGACTCGACGAGAACTACGAGGTACGCATCGAAAGCCTCGATGATGGCGAGGTCGATGACCAGATCGATGTGCTCATTCTGGCCGGTCCCGACAATCTCGACGAGTCGTCCAGAAAAGCTGTCGATCAGTTCTTGATGCGCGGCGGGGCGGTGATCGTGCTGGCCGGCAAATACCGGCTCAAGCCGCGGACGCGCGAGTTGTCGGTGGAGTCGGTGACCATGGGTATCGAAGATATGCTGACCAAATGGGGGGTCGAATTGAGTAGCAAGATGGTCATCGACACCATCAATGACCCGTTTCCCATTCCGGTCAAGCGCAACCTGGGCGGCCTCGAAGTGCGAGAAGTCCGACGCGTGCCCTATCCGCTTTTTGTCAAGGTGCCGCGTACAGGCATGAATCAGGGCGGCATTGCGACCAGTGGATTGGGCCCCACGACCTTGCACTGGGCCACACCGGTTTCGTTCGCGGATCCCGAAGGCGAGAGCAAAAATGACGGTGGTGACAAGGACGGCGACAAGGAGGTCGGCGACACCAGCGGCGAGAAGGCCGGCAACGGGGCCAGGGTGGTGAGCCAGGTCCTGCTATCGTCGTCCGACGACTCGTGGCTGCACGCATCGAGCAATGTCACCCCCGACGTCAGACGCTATCCCGAACTCGGCTTTGCCAGGCCGGCAGAGCTGGGCGAGGGCGAAGCCGGTCCGCACCCGCTCGCCATAGCGCTCACCGGCACGTTCAAAAGCACCGTTGCCAGCGACCAGAACGAGGGCGAGGGCAGTGGCAAAGACGGTGAATCGAAAGACAAGGACAGCGAGGCCAAGGAGGACGAAAAAAGCCCCGACCGGCTGCTCAAGCGCTCGCCACCCGATGCCCGGCTGGTCGTGGTCGGCAGTTCCAGTTTCGTGTCCGACACGCTGCTCGGGCTGGCCAACCAGGCGCGCTCGCGCGATGTCGAAAACAACTTGCAGCTGATCCAGAACTTGATCGACTGGTCGCTGGAAGACACTGCGCTTCTGTCGATCCGGGCCCGGACCAGCGCTGCCACTCTCGACATACCCGAGGACCAGCGGCAGTCCTGGCACATTCTGAACTACGTGTTTGCCCTGTTGGGGCTGGGCCTGGTTTTCGGTGTGAGCCGGATCGTGCGCAAACCAACCATCGATCTCGACGCAGTTCGCAAGGCCGGGTCGGCCCGGTCGCACGGCCCAACCGACCAAAGCGACAAGGAGAAAACAGCATGACTACGGTCAACAAAGCGCTCATCGGCATATTGGTGGCGCAGCTCGCGCTGGCCGCGCTCACGCTGACACGCGGCGAATCGACCCACATCGGCAAACTCGAGCCCATCGTGGCCGCATTCGATGCCAAAGGGGTCTCGCGGATCGAAATCTTCAAAGAGCCGGTCGTCGGCAATAGTGGCGATAAGGACGGCAACAAAGCCAGCGACGCCGCGATTGTCCTGCACAAGAAAGACAACGCCTGGGCGCTCGCCACTCACCACGACTACCCGGCCGACAAATCCAAGGTCGACAGTCTCCTGCAAAAAGTGGCCGGGCTCAACTCACGCGGCCCGGTGGCCACCTCCCCGGGCCGGCAGAGTCAGCTCTCGGTCTCCGAGACCGAGTACAAGCGCAAGCTGGTCATTCATACCGCCGGCGGCGGCGCGCCGATCACTCTCTACGTCGGCGATCCGGCAGGCTCGCGCAAAACCGCAGTGCGCCTGTCGGGTCGCGACGAGATCCACGGGGTTACCGGCTTTTCAATGGCCAGCATCTCGGCTTTTGTGAGTGGCTGGGTAGATACCCAGTACTTCACAGTAACCGAGAGCGAGGTCGCGAGCATCACGGTGCGCAATGCAGCCGGCGAGTTGACCCTCGAGCGCGATAGTGGCAGCTGGAAGCTGTCCGACGGTCAAGCTCCTGGCCAGACACCCGGTCAACCCCCTGGCCAGACACCCGGTCAACCCCCTGGCCAGACACCCGGTCAAGCTCCTGGCCAGACACCCGGTCAGGCTCCTGGCCAGACACCCGGTCAGGCTCCTGGCCAGACACCCGGTCAGGCTCCTGATCGACCGATCGACAGCGAAGTGGTGGACAATATAGTCAAACAGATGACCAACATCCGTCTGGCCGAGCCAGCGGATCCGAATAAGGCGGTCGACAAGCCCCTGGCCACTGTGACTCTGCGCATGAAGATCCCGGACTCTCAGGGCAGCGATGCCGGACCCCCGGCCATGTCGGTGGTGGCCGATGAGTACACATTTCAGATCGGTCCAGAGGACGACGACAGTCGCTATTACTTGCGCCGATCCGGCGACAGTCGCGCAGTCTGGGTGTACGCGAGTAACCTCAAGCCGGTGATCGAGTTCGACCGCGACAAACTGTACAAGACTGACAGCGACGATAAGTAAGGCCGATCAGCGGCCTTTCCAGATGGGTTTGCGTTTCTGCAGAAACGCCGTGATCCCTTCGGTGGCGTCGTCGAGGGCCAGGACCTTGCCGAGTTGGCCCTCGAGGTGACGCAGGCCGGTTTGCAGGTCCATGTCCTGGGTGGCGTAAAAGGCACGCAGGCCCAGTGCAATGGCGGCCGGGCTGCGCTCGGCGATCTGCTCGGCCAGTGCGCTGGTCGCGGCGTCCAGCTCATCGGCCGGAACCACGTGGTTGACCAATCCGATGGCCGCGGCTTCCTCAGCGCTGATGCGTTTTCCGGTGAGCATGAGCTCGAGAGTCTTTTTGCGTCCTATGTTGCGGACCAGTTCGGCGGTGATCATCATCGGCCACAGGCCGACGTTGATCTCGGTGAGGCCAAATGTCGCCTTGTCGCTGGCCACAACCAGATCGCACGCGACCATGAGACCCATACCGCCGGCCAGGGCATGTCCGCCGACCATGGCGATCACGGGCTTGCCCAGTCCGTGCATGGCCGGAAAAAGATCGACCAGCGAGCGAGGCCCGGCGGGCGACTGTGGGCCATCTCCAAGTCGGCCCGACATGGCGCTCAAATCGCCTCCGGCTGAGAACACCTTGCCAGCCCCGGTGATCACCACGACTCGGATCGCATCGCTCTGCCGGATCGTGTCCAGCGCATGAATGATCTCACCAACCGTGATCGGCGTGATGGGATTGCGCTTGTCAGGTCGGTTCAGCGTGATGCGTGCTACAGGCGGGACACTGTCGTCATACAGGATCGTAGTATAGTCACTCATGATGAGCGAATCATACGGTGTAGGGACGCTCGCTTGACACAGTCAGTGTCGGGTCGTACCGTTGAGCCGACATGCAGGAGCCTGTATACTCAGCCGTTCGTCACGCCGTTCTGACTTGTAGTTTGGCCATCGCTTTCACTGTCGCTGGAATCGGGTCGGCGATTGCTGGAGGAAACGACCTGGTCTTGTCGCGACTGAGTACGGTTGTCGAGGAGGATGGTGGCGAACCGATGGTCGTGACCGACGGCCAGGATTTTCGCTCGCTGGCCAGCGAACTGGGCGTGGTATTGGCGCCTCGCTTGCTCGCTCCGGCCGATACTCTGGGGTTTGGCGGCTTTCAATTTGCCGGCGATCTGAGTTTTACCACCATCAGTAATGACGAGGATTTCTGGCGTGCGCGCGAGGCGTCGTCAGATCCGAGTGCCAGCGGCAACCACGGCGGTAGCTTGATGCCCACGCTTGGGCTCTTCGCACGCAAGGGAATCTGGCTGCCCTTGCCGTCGTTTGAGGTCGGCATCGGTATCATCCACCTGCTCGACTCGAATACGTTCGCCGCTCAAGGCTACGCCAAACTCGCGCTACACGAGGGGTATCACGATCTGCCCCTGCCCTCGATCGCAGTGCGCGGCGCAGCATCGCGCATGATGGGCGCACCCCAGCTCGACCTCACAATCGCCTCGATCGACGTATCTCTATCCAAAGCCTTCGGCATCTCGGGAACGTTCCAGCTGGAGCCGTTCGGCGGCTGGAATGCCTTGATCATTGTGCCGCGTTCCGAGGTGATCGATCCCACCCCTCATATGGGTAACGACGACAATCTCAACTTTGTATTTCGCAATCAGGACAGTATCTTCCGCAATCGCTTCTTTATGGGGTTCAAGGTGCAGTATTATATTTTTGCGGTGATCGTGGAGGCCAATATCACCCTGAAGGGGACTTCGGCCGATGATCAGCCCGGCACCGACAACGACTCGGCCGATGAGGCAGGCCTGCAGCAGGCTTATACAGTGGCGATCGGGATGGATTTTTGACCCGATTGGGACCCGGTAAAAAGGCTACACGTAGGTTAGACATCGCGCAATGTCTAACCCACGTGTATCCAGTTTCCCCCGGGTAGTTTGCTACCGTACTATGTATAGACGGCAGGTTTCCCCGATTCGCCATAAAGTTTTTCTCACTTTTCTCGGCTGGCGATGACGCCCTGCAAAAGAGGCGAAACGATTGCCGTGGGGGAGCAAGATGCGTCGTGTGATATCGAGGGTTTGCTATTCTGCATGGCAATGGCAAAAGCAACGATTCTCTTGGCGGGAGGAGGCACTGGTGGACATATCTATCCCAACGTCGCGGTTGCCGAGCGTCTGCTCGAGCAACTAGATCCAGCCGATTGGGCACCTCATTTTTTGCTTTCCAGCCGGGTGGGAGACCGAGAAATTCTCACCCGGCTGGGTTACTCGTTCTCCACGTCACCGGTAAAGCCTTTTCCGCCCTTGTCACGGCCATGGCGGCTGTTCTCGTTTTTCCTGGCCTGGCGTCGTGCGGTGCACGAGGCTCGTCAACTGCTCCGTGAAAACAGAGTTGCAGCTGTGGTGGCAACCGGCGGCTTTGTCTCGGGCCCTGCAGTGGTCGCAGCCAGAGCCGGGGGCGTACCATGCGCGCTGGTCAACCTGGACGCGATTCCCGGTGTGGCCAATCGGCGTCTAGCTCGTCATGGGCCAGAGCTGTTTTCAGTCTACCAGACCTCTGTGCTGCCTGCTGCCACCCGAATCGGCCTTCCTCTGAGACGGGCCTCGGTCGGTGACGGCTCGAACACTCGTGGTCAGGCCCGGGAAGCACTGGGTTTGGATCCAGACAAACCGATGCTCTTCATCACCGGAGCCACCCATGGTGCCAGCTCGATCATCCAGACAATGATGACCTTGATCGGCACCCCCGAGCACGCAGCCCTCTTCGATGGATGGCAGGTATTTCATCAGTGTGGCACGTTCGAGCCACGACAGATCCAGGATGCGTACGACCGAGCCGCCATTCCGGCCCGGGTGGTCGCGTATTTTGATCAAATGGGTCGAGTCTGGCAGGCTGCCGACCTGGCCATCAGTCGGGCCGGAGCCGGCAGCGTTGCCGAGGCCTGGGCCAACTGTACGCCGACTCTGTTTCTGCCCAACCCGTATCACCGCGATCAGCATCAGAAGCACAATGCCCAGCCTGTCATTGAACTCGGCGGCGCCGTCATGATCAGAGACCGTATTGATCCCGGGGCCAACCTACCCGAGCTCTGCCTGGCGCTGCAAAAATTGCTGCCCAACCCGGCCGAGCTCGACGCCATGCGCCAGGCGTTGCGGCAAAGTCGCCCTCCAGACGGCGCTGCCGCAGTGGCCCGGTGGGTTGTCGACCAAATCCGCTAGCCTTCTATCGCGGAGACACAAACCGGGCCCAAGTAGGGTTAACAATGCGGGCCGGTAGACCGAGCCACAGCAGTTGGTCACAGCTGCGCCGGCTGCCGCTACCAGCCATCCGCCTGCCTATTTGCCGGATACGGAGAACAATGCGGCGAAATTGTCGTACAGCACCTGGCGCGCTTCGTCGACAGTGTAACCTTCGTCCGCCATCGCCTCGAGCGTGCGCGTGAGGTAGCTCTTCACAAAGCCGGAACTCTGCGGGCCGTCACTGCCGTAAACCAGACGCCCTACAAGTCCTTCGCTTTTGACCGCGCGCAATACCGACCGCAGGTTGACCCCGTCGGGATCCGAGCGCTCGCTGCCCAGTGCGCTCGCCTCCAGATACACGTTGGGGTATCTCTTGGCCAGATCGAGGCATGTCTCCAGGTGACCCAGGGTTCTGCCCAGAAAATCGTATCCCATATGGCCGAGGACAAATCGAGTGTCGGGATGCAGAGCGATCGCTTCTTCGAGATAAGCCGGATCTGTCGCCTCGGGGTCGGTACGCGATCCAGGAGATGGCGTGTTGCCAGTATGGATATAAACCGGTACAGAATGTTGAGCGGCCAACTCATAAATGGGGTAGAAAGCCGCATCATTCAACGCAAGCCCCATATGGGGATGGGCCATCTTTACCCCGATGAACTCGGGCAAACTGAGATGCTCGTCGAGGTTCTGCAGGGCCCGGCCTTTGTTTTGCTCCCAGTCTTGGGCCGAAACACTCGCCAAACCGTAAAAACGGTCGGGAAGCTCGCTGATCCGATCGCGCACAAACTCATTCGTAGTGAGCCCCACTGTCTGAGGAGCGTACACCGCCATCAAGACACCACGGCTAATACCCGACTCATTGAGCTGAGCAGCAATTCCATATGATGACAACGTGTAATTAACCACCCAGTCGGGAACTAGATTCAAGGGAAAGGGTAATGTATTGCGGAACAGCTCTTGCATATGGGGCGGAAGATTATCCCAGTTCCCAGTGTGCAAATGTGCGTCGATAACCTGGAGTCGCTGCCCCTTGTAGTCGACGCCCTTGGGACCAAATACAACCTCATCTTCGGTGTCAGCCGAGTTGTCGGAGCCGTTTGCCTCGATCGCACAACCACCGAGACTGCTGGCGAGCACCAGAATCGATATTGCCGATAACAGTTTTAATCTAATATCATTAGTGAATCGCATTCTCTTTATCCATTCATTTCACGCTCATTGTCACCGCAGCAAACCGTAGAATATCAGTCGGATACAATGAACCGTATCGATAAATAACGCATTGATGCCCATACGTATGGGCATGGTTTCGCCTCAAACAACTATCCCTGGTGCCTGTGAATGTCAAGGAATAGTTGCAATGTCGACTTTCGGTTTTGCGCGAGAAACGACCATAGTTCGCCGGGATGCCATTCACCGCCGGCTCACTGGCTACACTCGCAGGTCGAGTGTAGCGCTCAAAACTCGACCCTTGTTACTTTTCGGGAGCGGCCCGGTTACACGAATCGGCCAGATGTGCAGTAAATGATCGATAGTCTTCGTTGACCTGGGCGGCATAGACCGAAGCCACCTCGCGAAGCAAGGCGCGGAACGCGCCATGATGGCCATCGGTCAAGATATCGACCTGTTTGTCGAACGAGTAATCGATGATGCTGGCATCGTGATCTTTGTCGGATCGGGCGTGGGCCGAGGCCAGGATCATGCCCCATTGTTCGGCCATGTCGATGAACTGGCTTTTGCTGGTCAGGGTTTCGGTGGGAAAGGCTTCTTTGTACGGCGAGCGCTCGCGCACGCTGTAGTCTCCGTCGGATAGCCTCATCCAGCCCAGATGATCGTCTGCGTCGCTAGCGAGCGCTCGGTACCCGGCAATGGTCCGCCGGGCTTGATCGGTGGCGGCGCGATCAATCTGGCTGTGCTCACTCGCCGTCAAATAGGGATATGCGGAGGGCAACCCCTGCTTCTTGACATCGAGGATGCGGTCGTCGTCTTGTCCGTCGGTCTGCCCGTCGATGAGCACGTAGTAGCGCGGTACCCCCAGCGAACCGGTGCCAGCAGCCAGGCGTCGGGCCACGTCTTTGACCGCAAAGTAGTCCGGGTCGTTCTGCAATCGCCTGGCCACCGTGGTCTGGTATCTCGGCATGGCAGCTCGAATCTCGGCTTCCACCGCCGGGTCCGCAGCCGTGAGCTTGGCCAGAGAACGGTCAAATATGCGCCCGCCAGTGCCGGCATTGGTCCACTTGTCGAGCATGTCCCGGCGCGATTCGCTGTCCTCGATATCCCGGAGAAAATTGTCGAGCGGGCCATAGGTGTTGGCCGCAGTGAAGCTCGCGTCGCGTTCGTCGTCGTTGCCTCGATACGAGGCCGTGGTGTCGAGATAACTCTCCGACAATGAATCCAGAATTTCGGCCAGAGAGGAGGTCGGAAAGCCGCCGTTTTGCTCGGCGATGAGAACCAGGCTCACCGCCATGCGCCAGACGTCCATCTGGTAATCAGCAATGATAACCTCGTCGAAATCGTTCAGATCGTAGACAACTTTGCCCTTGTCGTTGTCAAACGAGCCGTAGTTATACGCGTGCAAGTCGCCTTGCAGCCAGATCTTGGTGCGATCGCCACCAAAGAGCCCGAGCCGGCGATCTGACGCCAGGTCTTTCCAGTACAGGTGGTTGACTCCCCGGTAGAACACAAACGGCGAACTCGCCATCTTGCAGTACTTGCTGTGTCTCGCGTCGGCCGAAAGCGAGGCGTTGAACGCTTCGATCTCGGCAACCACCTGGGCCGGCCGCTGCGATACGTCTCCACAGTCGACATCCGGCGCCAGGCAAAAGCGATCGCAATGTCCGTCGCCGTACCAGCCTTGCTGTGCACATATACCCTGGCCGCTCTGCGCCTCAGTCCGTTGGTTCTCGTCTCCCCGGCTCACCGGGTCCACCCGAGTCGCACATCCGAGAATCGCAACCACACAGGCCAGTCCGGCAAGCCCTGCTATTCGCCCGGAAGATCGAACGCCCGGCCAGATCAGCATCATGCGAGAAACTGTACTGTGTAAGCATAGGTGTGTAAATGGGATACCCGTATCTCAAATGCGATTGTGCGTGGGGGGGGGGGCGTGCGTTTCTGTTCAGTCGTCCAGTTCAGAGCGCCACGACTCGGGGATCCAGCCACTGTCGTCGAGTGGCGCGGTGCTCGACCGGGCCTCGTTGATGGGCTCGTTGCCGTAGCTGAGGATCTCGCGCTCGTCGTCGGCCAGCTGGGCGACCCCTTCGCGTTCGCCGAGTCCGGTGATATATCGGGCGATTTCGGCGAGCTTGCCATCGACGTACTGGCGATCGCTGCCCACGATGGCAAAGCCGAGGACGATCCGCTGCCAGGTATCTTGACTTGCAACTTCGGTGAGCGGGACCTGAAAGCGCGAGCGCACGCGGTCTTTGAGCTTGCGGACAACCGCTCGCTTTTCCTTGAGGGAATGGCTGTGGCTGGAAATGAGGGTGAGTCTACAGATGCCGACGTGCAAGAGCTGGCTTCTTCGGTTTGCGGCTGACCCGGCGAGAGCAGACACCGCAGCGAGCAGTACGTTCCTCGCGGACGCTCATCTGCGGGTTTGCTCGGCGATAGGAGTTTCTCGACAGGAGCTCTACAGCTGTGCAGCCTCCTCGATGATCTCGTAGGCTTCGACGATGTCACCAACCTGGATGTCGTTGAACCCCTGGACCATGAGACCGCACTCGTAACCTTTTTCGACCTCGCCGACATCTTCCTTGAAGCGCCGCAGACTGCCCACTTTGCCCTCGTAGATCTGGACTGCATCGCGCACTACGCGCAGGTACGAACGGCGGTGGATCTTGCCTTCGAGTACCATGCAGCCGGCCACAGTACCCACCCTGGGGATGTGGAAGGTCTCTCTGATCTCGATCTTGCCGGTTTCCTCTTCGCGCTTGACCGGCTCGAGCAGTCCGGCCATTGCCTTGCGCACTTCTTCCAGCGCCTCGTAGATGACGTTGTACAGTTTGATCTCGACGTCTTCCTTCTCGGCCAGCTTGGCTGATTTCCCGGCCGGGCGGACGTGGAAACCCACGATGATAGCCCCGCCGGCCTTGGCCAGGTTGACGTCGGTCTCGGTAATGCCGCCGACACCGTCGGAGATGACATTGACCCGAACCTTTTCGGTCGATTGTTTGATGAGTGCAGCCTTGAGCGCTTCGGCGGAGCCCTGAACGTCGGCCTTGAGAACCACCTTGAGTTCTTGGGTCTCGCCCTCCTGGATGCGCTCCATGAGGTTTTCGAGGGAGATCTTGCCGGTTGTGGCCAGCTCTTTCTTGCGGAACTGCTGCCGGCGGTGCTCGACCACCTGCTTGGCGGTCTTCTCGTCGTCGGCCACATTGAGCCTCTCGCCCGCATCGGGCACGCCATCGAGGCCCAGGAGTTCGATCGGCGTGGATGGACCCGCGATCTTGATCGGCTTGCCGAGGTCGTTGAGCATGGCGCGCACTTTCCCGTAATAGCGGCCCGCAACCACGATGCTGCCGGTTTTGAGTTCGCCTTGCTGGATCAACACAGTGGCCATGGGACCGCGGTTGCGATCGAGTTTGGCCTCGATGACCACGCCGACAGCCGGCTTGCGAGGGTTGGCCCTGAGTTCGAGAAGCTCGGCGGTGAGACTGATCGACTCGAGGAGTTCGGAGATACCCTCGCCTTTGACCGCCGAGACGTTGACATACAGGGTGTCACCGCCCCATTCCTCGGGGATCAGACCGTGTTCGGCCAACTGGGTCCGAACCTGATCGGGCTTGGCATCGGGCAGGTCGCACTTATTGACCGCCACGATGATGCTCACCTTGGCGTCCTTGGCATGGTTGAGGGCCTCGATGGTCTGAGGCATGACCCCGTCATTGGCGGCGACGACCAAGACGACGATATCGGTGGCCTGAGCGCCGCGCGCGCGCATCTCGGTGAACGCCTCGTGGCCGGGCGTATCGAGGAATACGACGTCGCCGTGTTCCTGTCCAGCGCTGACTTTGTAGGCAGCGACGTGCTGGGTGATACCGCCAGCCTCACCCGCGGCAACCCGTGACTTGCGGATATAGTCGAGGAGCGAGGTTTTGCCGTGATCGACGTGGCCCATGACCGTGACAACTGGAGCCCGCACCTGCAGATCCTTGGCCTCGTCCGGCTGGTCCACAAAGATCTCTTCTTCCTTGAAGGCCACGTTTTGAACCTCGTAGCCGAACTCGGAAGCGAGGATCTGAGCTGTGTCGAAGTCGATCGACGCGTTGATGTTGACGCCGACCATGCCCATTCCCCACAACTTCTTGAGTACTTCGTTGGCCTTCACGCCCATCGACCGGGCGATATCGTGGATGGCGACCGTATCCTCCATGCGAATCACGCGCTTGTGTTCCGCCGGAGTGGTTATCTGAGTCGATTTGCCCTTCTGCTTCTGCTGGCGCTTGCGGGCGAATTCTCGCTGTTTGCGAGTACCGCCCGGACGGTTTCGCTGGCTGGCAAAACGGCCGCGGATCTGACCCTGGCCAGGGATCTGCCGGGGCGAGCTGGGCGCCCGTTCGGTGATCTTGATCCGCGCCGCGGGCAGGTTGATGACCGTTCCGGGCTGCGGGCGGTTGGGGTCGCGCTCGCGAAGTTTGCGATCCTCTTCCTCGCGCTTTTTCTTCTCCGCCTCCTCGCGCTGGGAGACCCGTCTGCGCGCCCGCGCGAGCTCTTCCTCGAAACGGGTTCGCGCCTGAGCGGCCACGTCTTGAACTGTCGTCGGCCTTTTTTTCTCGAGCTGGCGCCTTCTGCGCTTTTCGATGATGGGCTGGGCGGATGCTGACCTGGCTGGCGGTTTGTCAGCAGGAGCTGCCGGCGGCTCTGGGCTGCCGATGGTCACAACCGGTGGTCCTGGAATGACGACCGGCGTCCGCGGCAACTTGGCTGGCTCCGCTGCCTTTTCGGCTTCGGCCGGAGACGGCTCCGAGCGGGCTGGCTCGGCGGGTGCAGACACCACTGCCGGTTTGACCTCGGCCGGTGCAACAGGCTGAACAGGTGACTCGAGTCGTTCGTCGGTCTGCGCTATCACGGTATCCCCGGTTGTTTCCGCCGGTTTGCTGTCCTCGATAGGAGGAGGAGTGGGCTCGGTTTTCTCAGCCTGCCCGGCTGCCTCGGCAACCGGAGCGGTCTCTACCTCGGTCTCCTCGGGCTCGCTCACGGTCTTCGTGGGCTCGGCCGCTTCGGGCTCGACCGTCGTGGCTTCGACCACCTCAGGCTCGGGTTT
Organism: Pseudomonadota bacterium; assembly: GCA_022360315.1. Classification (GTDB taxonomy): domain Bacteria; phylum Myxococcota_A; class Polyangia; order Haliangiales; family Haliangiaceae; genus JAKSDA01. The sequence continues at coordinate 10,713 of JAKSDA010000244.1, read as the reverse complement.
TGGCTCGACTGGTGTGGGCTCGGCGGCCTTTGCCTCAACTGGTGTGGGCTCGGCGGCTATTACCTCGACTGGTGTGGGCTCGGCGGCACTTGGCTCGACTGCTGGTGGCTGTTCCGATTCGGGTACCACTGCTTCGGGCGTGGCCACTTCGGGCTCAACTACGCTGGGCTCGACCAATTCAGGCTCGGCTGCTTCGATCTCGACAGGAGCCGCTTCGGCCGGTTTGGGCTCAGCGGGTGCGGACTCGACCGCTGGGGTCGCCGCTACTGTGGGCTCGGCCGCTTCGGGCTCGGCAGTGCGGGGCTGGACCACCTCGGCGTCGGCGGTGCGGGGCTGGACCACCTCGGCGTCGGCTACACGCCGGGCCACGGGCGCGACCGATGGTACTGGCGGAGTGGGCTCGGCGACTCTGGCCTCACGCTTTTCGACTCGACGCACCGGCTCGACCGGCTTCTTGGCCTCCGCCCGTTCGGCCCGGGTACCGGCCGATCGCACTCGGCTGCGCTCGGCTGGACGAGCCTCGACGCGGGGTGAACGCGAGGGACCGGCAGCGACAGGTCCTGGACTCTCCCGGGCTGCATCATGGCCATCGGCGTCGGCTGCGACGACACGACGTCTCGCTGCGCCATCTCCCTTGCTGCGCCGGCGCAAGACCGAGGGAGATAACCGCTTGGTTTCGGTCTTGGAGAGACGATCGCGCTCCATCGACCTCTTCAGCCGACTCACGTCATCAGCGTCGAGGGACGACATGTGATTGTTGACCTCGAGCCCGATAGCTCGGATTTTGCTGATGAGCTCTTTGTTGGACACTTTGAGCTCTCTGGCGATCTCATAGACGCGCATTTTCGCTCCGGTCGACATCACCACCTCTTTGGATGAGGTTTGTTATCTACAAAGCAAGGCTCGGGCTGTGTCAACCCATTGGTCAATGTGGGGACGGCTTGCTGATGTGCTGTCGGGGGGTTTGCGGTCGCTACGTTCATTGACGGATCTGGCGAATCGAGTAGAGCGGCGATGGAATTCTGCACCTCGGCGGAGCTTACCGGATCGAGCCGCATGCGCAACGCACGAGCTAGGGCACCGCGCCTGGTCGCGCGCGCGACGCAGGCCATGTCGCGATGCACGTATGCCCCGCGGCCGGTCAGGCGGCCGTGGACATCGGGCTCGACCCTGCCTCCCGATACCGCAATGCGCAGGAGATCCTCCTGCGGCGCCCGGCCGCGGCATCCCACGCACATCCTTATCGGGTGAGCTTTGCGCCCTGTGCTCTTGCTTTGGTACGCCGATGGCATGATGCTACAGCTGGATTCTCCTGAGTGAGCTTCGCCTCGATAACCTCACAGGTCGCTGTCGACTGTGGCACTATGGGCATCGAGGTCGATTGGCGGGATCGGGGTGTCAGGCGCGATGTCACCGAGCCAGATTTGTGCAGCGTGGCGCAATTCAACCACGGAGCGCAGGTCGAGACCCGATTCCTGAAGTTTGTCGAGCGACGAGCGGCCCAGTGATTCCACCGTCCTGAAGCCGCACGCAGCGAGGGTTTCCGCCAGCTCCTCGGTCATACCGCGGATTTCGCTCATTTTCTCGCGATCGCTGAGCCCGGATCGGCGTTCGGCCTCGCGCCGATTATGCTCGGCGCGACGCTGTTCGGCTTTGAGGAAGGTCCGCGCTCCGGAGATGATCGCCTCGGCACCTGCGACACCGTCGATGCCCGGCACAGCTGCGAGCTCCCCGGGCGCAGCCCGAGATAGCTCGCCCACAGAGCGCCAGCCGAGCCGGAACAGAGTCTCGGCGGCTTCCCGGCTGACCCCGTCGACCGCGCCGAGCTGGTCCTTGGCACGGCGCTCCAGCTCCTGGATCTTGGATTCGGAGTGAATATCGATACGCCAGCCGGTGAGCTGAGAGGCCAGCCGCACATTCTGACCCTTTTTGCCGATGGCCAGAGACAGTTTGTCGTCCGGGACGATGAGTTCCATCCGGTGGCCCTCGGCGTCGATGATGACTCGAGACACTTCAGCCGGGGCGATCGCGTTGCACACAAAGCGGGCCGGATCTTCGTCGTAGGGCACGATGTCGATCTTTTCACCGCGCAGTTCTTGCACCACCGACTGGACGCGCGAACCTTTCATACCGACGCAAGCGCCGACCGGATCGACGTCGCGATCCCGTGAGGAAACCGCGATCTTGGCGCGCGCCCCGGGCTCCCGGGCCGACGATTCGATGCGGACGATCTTCTCATAGATCTCGGGCACCTCCTGCTCGAACAGCTTCTCGAGCAAGCCCTTGTGGCTGCGTGACAGAATGATCTGGGGTCCCCGCGCATTGCGGTCGATGTCGAGGACGTAGGCCTTGATGCTGTCACCGACGCGGTAGGATTCGCGCGGAACCTGCTCGCGGACCGGCAGGATCGCCTCGGCCCGACCCAAATCGACGACGATGCTGCCGCGTTCGAAGCGGCGTACGATCCCGGTAATGAGCTCGCCCTTGCGGTCCTTGTACTCGTTGTAGACGTTGTCCCGCTCGGCTTCGCGAACGCGCTGATAGATCACCTGCTTGGCAGTCTGCGCCGCGATTCGGCCAAACTTCTTGTGCGCGTTCTTGAGGCTGATCAGGTCTCCGAACTTCTCATCCTGCTCGGCAGCTCTCTCGGCATCTTCGGAGCGGTAAAAAATCTGGAACAGAAGCTCGTCGCCGAGTTCGGCGTCCAGGCCGTGCCGGGCTGCGTTATCCACCGTGATCTCGCGTCCCTCGATGGAGTCATCCGCGACTACATTGACGATGAGGAACAGATCGACCGCCCCGGTATCGTCATTGTACTGCGCTTCCATCTCGCGGGTGGTGCCAAATGTCTTTTTGGCAGCGGTCAAGATCGCCTGCTCCAACGCCTGAATCAACACGGTCCGATCGATATTCTTGTCCCGCCCGACCTGGTCGATAACCATGTTGAGATTGGGTTGCATTGCCTTTGTACCTCTTACCTCGTATGTCTGCCGCGACTGTGGCCAATGAGTCAATTCGTTTCTAGCTTGAACTACGGTCTCTACTCTGCTCGGTGGTCCGGGCCTTTGCCGGGGGCCCGAGCGAACGCTTTCGATCGCGCCGCTTCGCAAACACCTCATCCCAGTCCGGTACCAGCCGCGCGCTCGCCATATCGCCGATGGGGAGTTCGTACTTCGTGCCATCGACTTCGATCAATACTGTCGCCTCCTGTCCTATCTCCTCTGTGCTCGCCGCATTCGAGCTCGCGGTCTTACCGGCTATGGGGCCACTGGAGTGGTTGACCGCGACCAGCATACCCGTGAAGTTGCGCCGCCCTGCAATACCATTTCTCAGGGTTACTCTGGCAGTCTCCCCGACGAAACGCTGAAAGTGGGCTGGTTTGCGGAGAGGTCGATCGAGACCGGGCGAGGAAACCTCGAGCTCGTAGGAGTGAGCGATCGGATCCTCTACATCGAGAACTGCGCTGAGTTCGCGGCTCACTCGCTCACAATCGATAAATCCGATGTCGGATCCATCCCGGACCCGCTCGGCGACCTCGGCCTGGCGATCAAATGGTCGGCCGCCCGGCCGCCCGGCGATCTGCTCTGCATCGTTTGGCTGCGAGCCCACCAACTGATCACCGGCCAATTCGACGGAATCGAGGTGCTCGATGAAGACCCGAAGAACCCACCCGCGGTTGGAGTTGACGAGGGTAACGTCTACCAGCTCGTACCCCGCACCGTTGCATACGGGCTCGATGATTTGCCAGAGCTTGTCTGTGATCGTGGCGGCTGCCTTCATCCCTTTCGCACAAAAAAAGGTGGGCAGAAGCCCACCTCTCATAGAGAGTTAAGCGAATGTGATGGATGGGTAACATTGCGCGCGCTGTATCGCAAGAACAAAATCAGCGGTTTTCGTCGCCACGAGCCACTTTACAGCCGGGACTTGTCGCAGCCTTCAGCTCCGCCACAAACCCCGCTGGCGACAATCGATTGTTTCTGTTAAATCAGTGACTTGATGACTACTCGACGGTTCGTTGCTGGGGCGTTACAAATGTGCGCGAGTAGTGACATTTCGGCAAATCTCGCGCTGTGCAGGCGGCTCGCCGCCGACGCTGCAGGGGCCGGAGTGAAGCTATTGGTGCTGCCGGAGAATTTTGCCTTCCTGAGTCGCAGGCCAAGCGACAAATTGTCTGTCGCAGAGCTGTTGGATCCGGCCGATCCCGGCCGGATCGTTCAAGCAGTTGCGGACATCGCCAGGACCCATGGCATGTGGGTCATAGCTGGCGGGCTGCCCGAGATTTCGCCGGACACCTCACCTCGTGACGGCGGGGAGCGGGTCGGTGGGATCGTGCGGGTCTACAACACCTGTCTGGCGGTGGCGCCGGACGGCGAGATCGCTGCGGCGTATCGCAAGATCCATCTGTTCGACGTCGCCATTCCCGATAGCGCAGTATTCCGCGAATCGGAGTCGACCGAGCGCGGAAGCGAGATCGTCTCGGTGGAGACCCCGCTGGCTCGGATTGGCCTGTCGGTCTGCTACGATCTGCGTTTTCCCGAGCTATACCGCAAACTGGCCCTCGAACATCGGGCCCAGGTGCTGGCTGTGCCGGCTGCGTTCACCGCGTACACCGGGGCAGCGCACTGGCACACCCTGCTGCGCAGCCGGGCCATCGAGAACCAGTGCTACGTCATTGCCGCCGCGCAGGACGGCCGCCACAACGACAAGCGCGAGTCGTTTGGTCACAGCCTGCTCATCGACCCCTGGGGACAGATCATCGCCGAGCTTGCCGAGGGCGAGGGGCTGGCCGTGGCCGAGATCGACCTCGATCATTTGGACGCGACTCGCCAGAGGATGCCCTGCCTCGAGCATCCTGTGTTGTGGCGCTGACGCCGGCTGGGGCGTGGGATCTTCAACGAGCTCGGCGTTGGGATCGGCCATCCGGACATTGCGAGACCCCGGGACATTGTCAGATCGTGACAGATGGATATTATGGCCGCGCGATGAAACCGGGCATACCAGATTCGACCTTCACCACCCAGCTCGCCAAGACTCTCGACTCGACCGAGTTTTGGTCGCTTGGAGAACGCTTTCAGGGAAAAGTCCGCGACAGTTATGTGCGCGGTGACGAGCGCACGATCATCGTGACCGATCGGCTCAGCGCGTTCGACGTCGTGATCGGGACAATTCCATTCAAGGGCCAGGTTCTCAATCAGATAGCGCAGTACTGGTTCGAGGAAACCGCTCGGATCGCGCCCAATCACGTGATTTCCACGCCCGATGCCAATGTCATGGTGGTGCGCGAGTGCACGCCGCTCAAAGCCGAATTCGTCATGCGCGGCTACCTTACCGGAGTGACCGAGACGTCGATCTGGCGGGCGTACGAGCGCGGTGCCCGGATTTTCTGCGGCCATCCTCTGCCCGACGGCATGGCCAAGAATCAGCGCCTGCCCGAACCACTGCTGACGCCCTCGACCAAGGCCGAGCACGGCGAGCACGATGTCTCGGTATCCCGCGAAGAGCTCCTGGCCATGGGTCATGTCAGTGCCGAGGCGTTCGACCGAGCGGCCGAGATGGCCCGGGCGCTTTTTGAGTTTGGCCAGCGCCGCGCGGCCGAGCGAGGGCTGATCTTGGTCGATACCAAGTACGAGATGGGCGTGACTCGAGACGGGGAGATCGCGGTGATCGACGAGATCCACACCCCCGATTCGTCGCGCTACTGGTACATCGACGATTACGAAGAGCGCATGGCCCGGGGAGCCGAGCCGCGCAGTCTCGACAAGGAGTACGTGCGCCGCTGGCTGGCCGAAGAGGCCGGATATCGCGGTCAGGGCAAGCCGCCGGTGCTGCCCGACGAGGTGCGCATCGAGGCTGCGCGCCGCTATATCGCGACCTGCGAACTGGTCACCGGTCGTCCTTTTGTGCCCGACACAGCCGAACCGATTCCGCGTATTGCACAGCACCTGGGAATCGACTGGTAGGGGTCGACATCGCCTGCCGCCGGCCGCTGCCGAGCTCTATCGAGGTGCAGAGTTTCACCGAGGCTTCCGGATCACCAGCCCTTTTGCGAGAGAGCCTGCGCACCAGCGCTTCGCCCGAGAGAACCTGTCATGAAAGCCAGAGTCTACGTCACCCTCAAACCCAGTGTGCTCGATCCGCAGGGCCGAGCGGTACAACAAACCCTGGGTCGTCTCGGCTTTGACGACGTCGCAGACGTGCGCGTCGGCAAATACATCGAGATGAGCCTGGCCGAGCCATCGGATGAACCAGCGGCTACGGGTATGGACCGGGCTTCCGATGCTGTGGCGGAACGCGAACGAGCGCGCACTCGGGTCATCGCCATGTGTGAGAAACTCATTGCCAACCCAGTGATCGAGGATTTTCGCGTGGAGATCGTCGAATGATCATCGGAGTGATTCGCTTTCCCGGGTCCAACTGTGACGACGACGCATTTCACGCCGTGCATCGCGTACTCGGGCCGCACGGCATGTCCGGGCGCATGATCTGGCATAAGGACGTCGACCTCGGGAACATCGATGCGCTCATCGTGCCCGGGGGATTCAGCTACGGCGACTATTTGCGCTGTGGTGCCATGGCCGCTCACTCGCCCATCATGGCCGCGGTCAAACGGTTTGCCGAGGCTGGCGGGCCGGTATTGGGCATTTGCAACGGCTTTCAGATTCTGTGCGAGGCCGGCCTGCTCGAGGGCGCTCTCATCCGCAATCAGAGTCTCTCGTTCATCTGCGAGGACGTGAACTGCGTGGTCGAAGGCCGGCCGACCCCGTTTACCTGGGCCATCCCGGCCGGCCGCCACATCCACATGTCCATCGCTCATTCCGAAGGACGCTATGTCCATCCCGATGTGGCCAGTCTCGAACAGCGCAGCCAGGTGATCTTTCGCTATTGCAGCGCGGACGGAGAGGTCACCGACAGGGCCAATCCCAACGGCTCGATGGGCAATATCGCCGGAGTGTGTAACTCCGCGGGCAATGTCGTCGGGCTCATGCCCCATCCCGAACGCGCGGTCGAGAACCTGCTCGGTGCCGGCGGCGAGGACGGGCGAACTCTATTCGAGTCATCCCTGGCCTATCACCGCGGCAGGCCGGCCCGGGTGGGGGGCTGGCAATGAGCGGCCAGGCAGACATCGAGGAGACCATCATGATTCGCAATGCCCATGGGCCGCAGGTGACGATCGAGATAGCCGAGGAGCACGGCCTGACCAAAGACGAGTACCAGCGCTTGACCGACCGGCTCGGCCGTGCTCCCACATACACCGAACTGGGCATTGTCGGAGCCATGTGGAGTGAGCACTGCTCGTACAAGTCGTCGCGGGTTCATCTCCGCACTCTGCCCACCGAGGGAGAGCGAGTTATCGAGGGACCGGGCGAAAACGCCGGCGTGGTCGATATCGGCGATGGCCAGGCAGTGGTGTTCAAGATGGAAAGCCACAATCACCCCTCGTTCATCGAGCCGTATCAAGGAGCAGCGACCGGGGTTGGCGGTATTTGCCGCGACGTCTTCACCATGGGCGCTCGGCCCATCGCCCTGGCCGACTGTCTGCGCTTTGGCCGGCCCGACAGCGATCGCACCCGCTATTTGCTCGGCGGTGTGGTCGCGGGCATCGCGGGCTACGGCAATTCATTCGGCGTGGCCAACGTGGCCGGTGACGTCAAGTTTGACGACAGCTATGACGGCAACATCCTGGTCAATGCTTTTTGTCTCGGCCTGGCACGAACCGAACGCATTTTTCGCGGCACCGCTCGTGGAGAGGGCAACCCGGTCCTTTACGTCGGCGCCAAAACCGGACGTGATGGAATTCACGGTGCGACCATGGCATCGGCAGAGTTTGTGGCGGCCGGACAGGATGCCAGCGTGCAGAGCGACGCCGACGCCAAGCGCCCGGCGGTTCAGGTCGGCGACCCGTTCATGGAAAAGCTATTGTTGGAGGCGTGCCTCGAGCTTATGGAATCGGACGTTCTGGTCGGTATTCAGGACATGGGTGCGGCGGGTCTCACGTCGTCTGCGGTGGAGATGGCGGCTCGAGCGGGCTCGGGCATCGAGCTCGAACTCGACAATGTGCCCTGTCGCGAGCAGGGTATGACGCCTTATGAGCTCATGCTGTCCGAGTCTCAAGAGCGGATGCTCATGGTGGTCGAACGCGGCCGCGAAGAGCAGGCCATGGCGGTGTTTGCCAAATGGGATCTCGACGCTGCAGTCATCGGCCGGGTAACCGACTCGGGCCGCGTGGTTGTGCGTGCCAGCGGTGAGGTCTACGCCGACTTGCCGGCCGATCTTCTGGCCGACGGCGTCCAGTATGACCGCCCAACAGCGAGGCCGGCGTATCTCGATTCTGTCGCCACATTCGCGGTACCGGAACGCGCGACCAGCGGTGCTGCTGTGGGCGAGCACTTGCTGGCCCTGTTATCGGAGCCCGACATTGCCAGCAAAGCGTGGGTTTACCGACAGTACGACCACAACGTACGGCATGGAACAGTGATTCGCCCAGGCGCAGCAGATGCTGGTGTGGTGCGCATCATGAGGCCACAGCCGCAGAGTGGTGCGTCCGCTGGCGAGCCCGCCGCCAAGGCGATTGCCATTTCTGCGGGATGCCAGGCTCGCCATGTGTACCTGGCGCCGTACGAGGGGACCAGGCTGGTCGTAGCCGAGGCCTACGCCAACCTCGTGGCTGTAGGGGCCCGGCCCATTGCAGTGACCAACTGCCTCAATTTCGGCAATCCCGAAAAGCCCGAGATCATGTGGCAACTAGCCGAGTCCATCCGCGGCCTGGGCGATGCCTGCCGCCAACTCGAAACCCCGGTAGTTTCGGGCAATGTCTCGCTGTACAACGAGACCGATGGCGTGGCCATTAAGCCGACGCCCATGGTGGCCATGGTCGGTCTTCTCGGCGACGCGCGGGCCCACACGACCATGGGATTTGCCGGGCCCGATCACGAGGTCGCCGTGCTCGGCGCGCTGGCCGGCTCGCTGGCCGGGTCCGAGTATCTGGCCTGTATTGCCGGTCGGGTTGCCGGTGTCCCGGCACCGCTGGATGTGGCCGCACATCGGCCGGTTTTTGCCGCCGCGCTGGCCATGATTGAGCGGGGATTTCTGGCCTCGGCGCACGATGTATCGGAGGGTGGTCTGGCCGTGGCGATCGCCGAATCGGCAATTGCCGGCCCGGAGTCGGTGGGAGTCGAAGTAAAGCTCGAGGACGCTCTTGCCCTCGGACCCGAAGAGTTACTTTTCGGCGAAGCTCCGGCTCGGTTTGTGATTTCGTTCCAATCGGAAAGGCGGGATGCGGTTATGGCCATCGCCCGCGAGCACGGGGTTCGGTGCTCTGTGGTCGGCCGGACTGGCGGCAAGGAGATCTCGTTCGACGTGGGCGCATTCAATTTTGCGATCGATCTTGCGCGTGCGAAAACGGCCTACCAGCGCGGCTTTCTCCGCGTCGTCGAGTAATTGGGTCGAGAGGCGTGAAGTGATGCAGACCGGCGGCCATCCCTCTCCACCCGGTTGTTCAGACAATCAAATCGCGATCATTGGTGCCGGTATGGCCGGGTTGGCCTGTGCGCGCGCGCTGAGCGACCGCGCGCGCAATGTCGTGGTGTTCGACAAGGGGCGCCTTCCCGGTGGTCGACTTTGCAGTCGTCGCCATCAGACATTGCAATTCGACCACGGCGCTCAGTACGCCACGGTGCGCGGATCTGGGTTCCGTCGGGCGATGGAGTCGTGGTCGCGTGGCGGCGCCGCAAAACTCTGGCGGCCGCGTTTTCTGGTCACCGGTGGACAGAGGGCCTCGGTATCCGCGCCGGGCGTCGAAGTGAAGCGAGCCGAGGCGCCCGGGCAACTCGACGAGACGAGCGTGGAGCGGTGGGTGGGTACACCGGCCATGAGTGCGATCCCGCGTCGCCTGGCTCTAGGTCTATCTATCATATACTCGACGCGCATTCGGGAGCTTCGAGCACAGGGAGCCGCGTGGCAACTAGTTGGCGACCGTGGTGATGTATACGGGCCGTTTGCCGCGGTTATTGTCGCGGTTCCGGCGCCGCAAGCGGTCGAGCTTCTCGCCCCGGTGCCCGACATTGTGAAAGAGGTGTCCCGCGCGCGTCTGGCCCCGTGTTGGGCACTCATGGCAGCGTGGCAGCAACCGATCGCACCTGGATGGAATGTGGCTCGACTCGAGGGCGAGCTGGCCTGGGTGGCGCAGAACTCGAGCAAACCCGGGCGGGGAGATCGCGAAACCTGGGTGGTGCATGCTGCTCCGGCGTGGAGCCGGGACCATCTCGAGGCCACAGCCGAGGACGCGGCGAACATGCTTGCAGCAGCGCTCAGCGACCTTCTCGGCGTCGGAGCACCGGACCTGGCCATTGCTCATCGCTGGCGGTACGCCCTTGTCGAGCGACCCATTGGCGAACCGTACATCTACCAGCCAGGGCGCGGGATCGGCGCCTGCGGCGATTGGTGCCACGGACCGCGAGTAGAAGCTGCATTCGAAAGCGGCCTGGCCCTGGCCGAGCGAATCGTGCAATCGTAAGCCGAGCCGGTCGGAGCGCCTCGATCATCGGGTGAGTGTCAGCGTGACCCCGAATGCGCCCTTGCAGCTTCGGCCTTCGGCTTCAGTCTTCGCCAGCAACGACTTCAAAGCCCGGCGTTGACCCACGAACGATGCTCCTGGAGGTGGTTCACTAGGGCCAGCAACTCGTCCATGCCGAGCGAATTGAGGCGAGCGCTGCG
>JAKSDA010000552.1 GCA_022360315.1 Pseudomonadota bacterium | reverse complement strand
GTCTCACAAGGCGCAGCACAATGCCTTGTGAGACGGAGCGGCGCAAGGTGTTGCACGGGCGGGCCGCCAGAAATGATACGAACTGACCGGTGCGTACAATCAGTACATCGTCCGAACCGTGAGGTTTCGTACCAGCACTGAATCGACAGAGCTCGGCTATCGGGGCTTCTTGGAGCGCCTCGGAGTCACTGCCACATGCGCAACTAGCTGAAACGGAACGATTTTCACCCCCATTCCGCGCTTACCATTGCGCTCCGACAGTGCAAAGTTGTCACAGCGCCTGTCCTGTCGAGCAGCTCGCCGTGGCAACCGTACTCGCTCGACAGGCGGAATCGCCTGCTCGACGTGACCACCGGCGAGTCCAAAGAAGCGCCAGCGCAAAAAGGGCCAACGCAGGACCACCGTGGGTGACGAGACCTACGAGTAGCGAGCAAATTCGATCGAGCTGCCGAGTGGCCCGGTCAAGAGGCCGAGGATAGCCCGGTCGGGGCTTGCACAAAGCCCGGCTTAGTGGAACATACCGGTCATGCTCACACTCGATCTCGTGCGGGTACGGCGGCGCGGCCAGACCCTGGAGGTCGTGCGCCTCGATCAGGCGGCGCGCAATCGGGCGAACCATCTGGCCGAGACCTATATCGCTCTGACCAAATCGCACGTGGGAACGACGCGCAGCGAACTGGAAGATGCCCTGAGCGCAGTCAAGGTCCATGCCAGGGATCGCAAGGTCGCTGCCGGGCTGCGCAAACTGATCACCGATCGCTGCGACTTCGAGGTCGAAAATGGAACCGATCCGGTCGAGCTGCGCCGCGCCGTATTCGGGCGAGCCAGCGCAGCACGAAAGGCCCTGGCACCGGGGCAACGCTTCGATCCCGCGGCAGTGCTGGCCGAGTTGGCACAGCAACGCGAACTCGAGCCCAGCGAGCTCGAACGGCTGCTCTATATCGATCTGCGCAGCGCACACCGGTTGCTGTCGTTCCAGGCCCTGGACGCGGATGCGCTGGTCGATCTCTATCAGCTGGGACAGACCCAGGCCGTGCTCCTGCGCGCTGTCCGCGTGGTCGCCCGCGTGTACTCCAGCACCCCGGGCGTATATCGCGCACTGTTCCGCACGTTGAAGTTCCGCCGCCTGCTCTACACGATCGAACCCATCGGCCAGGACTCGCCGTGGGCCGGCGGCTACGAGCTCGTCATCGACGGGCCGTACAGCTTGTTTCGCTCGGTCGCCAAATACGGTCTGCAACTGGCTCTGCTGGTTCCCGCCCTGCGCGCATGCGATCGCTGGAGCCTCGACGCCGAGGTCGAGTGGGGCAAGGATCGCCGGGCACTGTCGTTCACCACCGGCAGCCACGAATCTCACCTGGCCAGACCACCCGAGCCGTCTGCCTTGCCAGACGAGGTAGCCGCCCTGCTCGACAGATTTCAGGCCCACTACCAGGCCAAAAAGACACTGTGGCAGGCCCGACCATCGACCGATATCCTGGCTCTTCCCGGCGCTGGTGTGTGCGTGCCCGATCTGCTCTTTCAACACCGCGACACCGGCATTTGCGTCTATCTCGAAGTGCTCGGTTATTGGCACCGCGACACCGTGTGGCGACGCATCGAATTGGTCGAGCGCGGATTGCCCCAGCAGATTCTGTTTGCCGTGTCCGAGCGGCTGCGGGTCAGTGAAGCGGCGCTCGATGCCGATCTGCCCGGTGCGCTGTACGTATATAAGGGCAAGATGAACCCGCGTATCATCGAGGCCCGGCTCGATCAAATGGCCGAACAAAACCCACCCAGCCCGGGGCAAGGTAGTACCGTTCCCCGCAAGTAAGTACTGCTCCCCGCGATCGAGCACGCGACCAGCCCGCCGATTCGACGCCCTGCCACGGGCGCGCTGGATCGATCCGGTTGAGCACGTGCTCGCGGGTCGCAGCAGGTGGAGACCCGATTGCTCCGGTACGCATTCTCGTCGGCCGAACTCTGTCGTAAAGTGATCACATGAACACCACTCGACCAGTCTCTGCCGACCAGCGTATCATCGCCCTGGAAACCCGAATTGCCTATCAGGACCACCTGTTGGCCAGCTTGGATGAGGTTGTGCAGGAATTCACCGCCCGGGTCGAGTCTCTGGAACGCACTGTTGGCGAGCTGCGCGCATCGCTGAGCGGCCTGTCTGATGCCGGGCCAGCCGATCAGTCCCCGCCGCATTATTAGTCGAGGACGGCCGTGGACCAACAACTCCTGCGCGCCGAAGCCCGGCGCGTGTATCACCGCTACGTGACCGAGGTGGTCGAGGCATTCGGTCTGTGCCCGTGGGCCAGGCGGGCCCGGATGGCCGGGAAAGTCCGGCTCGAGGTCATGCTCCAAATCCATCCGGCCCCGCGCGATCTGGTCCCCTGTCTCGACAGCATCGCTGCCGATTCGAATACCGATATCGGCGTTCTCTTGTTTCCCCGCGTCGGCCTGGATCGTCACCAATTCCGGCGCTTTGTCGGGCGCCTGCGAGAGTATGACGCCGACCGCTACCCGCCCGGCCGGGCTCCCCTCCTCATGGCCGATTTTCATCCCCACGCCGAGCCAGACATGAACAGCCCGGAGCGTCTGGTCTCGTTCATCCGCCGAACCCCGGATCCGACCGTACAGCTCTTGCGAAGCTCGGTCGTGCACGCCGCGCGGAATCATCCAGATCACGGCACAGTTGCCCACTCAGGGGCTATTTTGGCCTCGCTGGCCAGGGTCTCGGGATGCGCCGGCCGGGCCGCCGATCACAAACCGCTCCACCAACAAGTCGCCGAGGAAAACCACGCGACCATTGCTCGCTTCGGCGTCGACCAGCTGCGCGCCATCCTCGACGATATCCGCCGCGATCGCGATCGCTCTTACGCCACCGTGGACAGCTGATTCTCTCGATCCGTGCCGGTTGCCCCCGGACAACCGGCAGCCACCGCTGTGCCACAGCGATATCAGTTTGCCAATGTATTAGCCGAAGGGTTGATCCATGAGCGACGGTCCATCACTCTACAGATATGACGCAACCTCGCTGGACAAGAGTGATCGACGCGGCCGAGTTGAGCTCGGAGCACCCGCATACCATTAAAACCGACAACAAGCAGATCGTGCTCTTTCGCCAGGCGCGCAGTGCCGGTGAAGGCGGCGTCAGCGACCGCGCTGCGGATGAGATTTTTGCCATCGACAATCGCTGCCCGCACGAGGGTTACCCGCTGAGCACCGGCATGCTCAAGGATGGAATCCTGACCTGCGAATGGCACAATTGGAAGTTTCGTCTATGCGACGGAGAGTGTGTGTTGGGCGGCGAAGATGTTCGCCACTACCCGCTCGAAGTGCGCGACGACGGTGCCATCTGGCTGGACCTGGCCGATCCGCCGGCCGAAGTGAAGATTCCCGATCTGTACCGATCGCTCGAAGACGCGTTTTTCGAGGATGATTGGGGGCAGGCGTCGCGGACTGTCGAGCGACTACTGGCCTGCGGCGAGGATGCGCGCAACATTCTGGGCTTTGGCTGCGATTGGACGGCCCAACGGGCACCGTACGGCTTTGATCACGGCCTGGCCGTGGCTGCCGACATCGCTGCGCTACTCGGCCAGCCGGCCGATGATGGCGCATATCCCGGCGAGACGGGCATTCTCCTTTGCGAGGCGCTCAATCTCATGGTCGAATCCAATCTGCGCCGGCCCGAGCGCCAACTCGGCGAACCGGGCGAGAGCGACCGCATCCTGTGCAATAGCGGCCAATGGCCGGCCGTGGAGCGAGAACTGCGTGCCCGCATAGAAGCCGAAGATCTGGCCGGCAGCGAGGGTCTCTTGCGCGCCGCTCTCGATGCCGGCGCCGGGCCAGAGAAAATCTTTGCCTGGCTGCTCCACGCGGCAACGGATCATTTTCTGGGATACGGTCACTCGCATATCTACTGTATCAAGGCCGAGGAACTGCTCGACGTCATCGGCTGGCAGCATAGCGACCCGGTTCTGACCAGTCTGGTCTCGGACATCGTGTTCGAAACCCGCGAGGATCGACTGCCGTATATGCGCAAATATCGGCGATTGGTCGAGCCCTATGTGGGCCGGCTCGACCAGTGGGCTGCGCGCGACCGCGACGACCTGGCACCGCTTGGCGGCGACACCATCATCGCCGCCGTGGTCGATGGCGATATCGAGACAGCCCTGGCCAGCGTGGCCGACGCGCTCGATCGCGGTGTGGCGCCAGATCGGATCGCTCTGGCCCTGGCCCTGGCGGCAGCCCACCGGCTGATTCGCTTCGATCACGAACTCGAGCACGACGACGAGATCAGCGAGGGCTGGTTGCACGTCACTCACGCGCTCACCCACGCCGATGCGGTACGCGAAAGCCTGCTGCGCCGGCCGAGTGCCGAGGCTTTGCGAGGCCTTTTGCACAGTGCGCGCTTTGTCCAGCACCTGGCTGTATGCGATGCACCGGTCGCCAGGCGGCCTCAGGTGCCGGACCGAACTCCGCGACCCGAGGCGGACGATCTCGGCTTGACCCGGGCGCTCGACTCGCACGACCCCGCCGGTGCAATGGCCGCAATGCGCATCGGCCTGGCCGAAAAGGCGCCCGTGGCAGCCGCCCTGCGCCGTGCTGTGTTGACCGATCGGGTGTCGATTCCCATCTTTGTCGTCCACCACATCAAGACCGCCATGGCCGCATTGCGCCTCACCCGGGCAGCCATGGCCGATGCCGAGCTCGGTCAGCATCCCGATCGCGATCTGCCTGCCCTGGCAGCCGCTCGTTTTTTGGCTCATCCGCTCAAAGAACGGCGCATCGCCCGACGGGCCAAAGTCGCCCGCACATTTGTTCGCGACGGCCGAATGCAGACCAAACGGCTCGGCTATTGATACCGGCCGGTAGCTGGCTAGGCCCGGTGATGAAGGAGCTACTGGCAACCGGCTTGCGGCGACCGGCGCTTTTTTCGAGCACCCATGTGCCCGGCCCGGGCTTTTTCACCGTTTCGCCTGGCGCGGTTGGCTCTGTTTTGGTTCTTCGGTTTGCGCAGCCGCCTTTTTTTCTTCTTTTTCTTCTTTTTCTTCTGGTCCGGTTTTGCCTGCTCGTCGGGTTTGGCCAGACGCGCGGTGTTGGCCAGACGGTCGCATTGACGGTTCAAATAGGCTGCGGTTCCGGCAGAAATCGGCTGATGACCCTTGACCCACCGGGTTTCGAGCTCGACCGCATATCGGTTCAAAAGACCGCGGATCTTGCCCTGTAGCCGCCCGGCCATGGCGCGGGCAGGCCTGGCCTCGGGCGTCAAGATCTCGAGTGCCGCTCGGCAATCTGAATAGACCGTGATGCCTCGAACCAAGGCTCCCCACGCATTGGCAGCCAGGTAGATGCCGGCAAAGATCGCGGCGAGCTCGGCCTCATATGAGCTGGTGACATATGGCGGGCAAGGCCCGCGGCGCACGATGCGTCCCTGCCCCGAGCGCAGCCATACGGCCCAACCGCCACCTTTGCGGGGGGACCAGGAGGCATCTGTATAGCAGGTGACCCACACTTGATCTGGCCAGGCTAGTAGACTAGCACGCCACTGTGACATCTGCGGTCGCATCCCCGGGATACCCTGTCGCCAAAAGCGAGCTGCTATCAGTACAAATTTGTCGTCTCGTGGCCGACCGGCCGGAGCTCGGCGGCCACGGTGAAAAGCGGGAGCGAATTTCGGGTATCGCGCGTACCACATCCGCGATGGGCATTGCCACGCATTGTTTGCTTCGCCGATGTAGGGTGTTGGAATTGCAATGGTTGGCAAACGCGCTCACATGGTGATGAGCGATAATCGCTCATCGTGCAGCTCTGCTCTTGCCAGTCCCGGTGTTCCGGGTGTCAAATTCACCAATGGGATTTAAGTCGAGAAAGCCAGCGGGCAAAAGTGCCCGGGACGCGGTGGCAAAGCAGGCGGACCCGCCGCAGCAGATCCTTCCCCTACACGAAGTCATCCGCCGGGCCATCATCGAGGCGGTCAATGCCCACGATTCTCTGCGGCAAGCAGCCAGAGCTCTGGAAATGCCCGTGTCATCTCTGCGCGACAAGCTCGATCAATTCGGTATTGACGTTCCCGGCCGCCGCTCGCGCCGCCAGCGGGCCCAACCGGCATTCACGGTAGACACATCCGAGTTGGACGAGTGAGCCCTGCAATCGCAGCTGCCGATACCACGCCTGCTAGGGCAGTACAAACGCCGCCCTGCGGGGTGCGGTGCCGGATCATTTGATGTTGCGACGGCGATTTCTCGCCGCTCGCCGGCTACTTTCTGTTCCTCTTTTTGTCCTTCGCGGTTCCCTCGCGGACCACCGCGATCTGAGTAATGCCCTGTTTTTTGGCGATGTCGCCGATCTCGGTGATGCGGCGAGACGACACGCCAGACGCCACGCGCAGAATCACTGCTGCTCGCGGGTTGTTCTCCGCATGCGTGCGGAAGCGGTCGCCGAGTTTCTTTTTGCTGTATCTGCGATTGCCGACCGAGATGGTTCGTCGTCCGACCGAGACTGCCAAAGCGGCCAGATCTGGAGCCGTCTGGTCTGCGATTGCAGGAGTTGCTGCGGGGGCCGGCACGTCCTCACGGGTGATCGTCTCGTCGCCGTCCTGGCTGCTGGCCAGGGCCTCGAGCCGGTCGAGGCGATCCACAATGCCGTCGATCCGCGCCCGCTGAGCAGCCAACTCTTCGCGGAGGCGAGACACTTCGCGGACCAGATCTTGGTTCGAGTCCTCGCAGCCCATTGCGGCTGCGGATAGAGCGATTACTGCGCCGGCGGCCAGACCGATCGAGTACCCGGTCGCCTGGACGATGCAGCCCTTGACTCGGTTCATCAAAGCAACCTCCGTGGGCCAGCGGGGCGAAACCGCAGATGGCGAAAGGTCGCGCCTGTCATGAGATAGAGACTCACAGCCGGGGCATAGTACTTGGGGCTGCTCTGGCCAGCAACTCCTTACCGCGCGTCGTTGCTGGAAACACCGGTCGAGCCCACCGCCTCGAAGCGGCGCAGTGCCTCTCCGCTCGCGATGACGGTGCGCGCTCGCTCGGCTCCCTGAGCCAGATTTTCGACCCAGGTGAGATGGCGCAACACGGTGGCTGCGCCCAGTACCAACATATTGTGAGTGGCGCCGGCCTCGCCGGCCAGTGCCGCCCGACCGCGTCTGGCCGCCTCGCTGGCCCAGCTCTCGAGCAGTTCACTTTCGGGAGGGCCCGAGGCCGGCTTGCCCACCGCTTGCTCGCCGTTGCTCGGCAGCGCAGGAGCGCGCGTCTGAGCCGGACCGATTGCCTCGCTGGGGGCGATTTCGACCGGCTCGAGAGGATCATCTTCCAGGTAACGCGCACCGCGGACACGGCCGGTGAGCGAGGTGAGTACGCCGCTTTCGACACCACGCACGGCCAGCATGGAATCGTAGTCGACGGAACGAGCCAGGCGTTCGAGGATTTCGGGATATCCGGTGTGCGCATAGCCGACCCATAGATGATTTCGGCCGCGTGCGCTGATCGGTTGCATCAGTTTTTCCAGCAGGGAAAGGCACGGCCGCTTGACAATGAGTGTGCGCAACCGGGCCAGGCCAGCCAGCTGTGGGCAGATCTGTGCCTGGTCGACATACGCCCACCCGACCTGGTCGACTTGCTCGGCGGCCTGCGCTGCAGAGAGGTCCAGAGCGACACCGGCAGCGTGCAGAATGCGATGCGGGGTCAGTCCCCACTTGGGTCCGCTCTCGCGCACTCTGTGCAACACACACGGTACTCCGCAAGCGGCGAGTACGGCCGGGATAAACGGCGCTGCCGGCAAATGCCGCACATAGCCGTTGTACGGCTCGGCCATGTCGACCAGATCATCCACTGCGGCGACAGCGCGGTCGGATTGGCCTCGCAGCGCAGCCAGTGCACCGCTCAGTTCGTCGTGGCTCTCTCGCTTCATGCGCAGGGCGATCAAAAACACTGCCGACTGGACTGCATCGACCTCGCCACGCAGGATGAGCTCCATCCCGTCTTTGGCTTCGTCAAACAACAGATCCTTGCTCAGTTCAGGCCCGGTGGCAATGCGGGCCAAATACCCGGCCATACGCTTTTCGGCGGGGGATCGCAGGCGTATCGATTCAGCTACCATTACACTGAGAATAGCCGTTTACCGCCCGCTGGGCTAGTCCGGTCTTATAGGTAGTATCTTTACTCTGAAGCGAGTCCGAACACCAACTACGGCCGGCCCCGGGCACGATCTGCCCCGACAAGTCCACCATTGCACGCCCACAAAACGCAACAGCTGTGACGGCGAACAATCCTGGCCAGACAGGAACCCTCGGCGCGGATAAGGAATACGGCCTGGGTTTGTGAATGCCGGGTGGGTTTGTGAATGCCGGGTGGGTTTGTGAATGCCGGGT
>JAKSDA010000211.1 GCA_022360315.1 Pseudomonadota bacterium | reverse complement strand
GGTCGGAACTCGATAGAGCCCTTGCGGGCGTTCTTCGACGCCCAACTGCAAGCGTTCGATCTGTTGCCGCAGAAAGGATTGCAAAGCATCCTCATTGGGAAACAGACGGATCGACGACATGCTTTGCTTTCGGGACGGATAGATCGTGCGACCGCAGTCAGGGCATTGGTACTCGCCGTCGTCTTCATCGCGGTCGGGTGCGAGGATGATTTTGCCGGAGCACGTATGATCTTTCAGAACGTGCTGGTCGTGGTCGAGTGGATTGACGCACCGGACATACTCGCGATGAGCCAGGCGGAGCAGGCCTCGTTCGGCGAGTTGCACGGCGAATAGCGCCGCTTCGCCGCAGGGGAATCCTTGGGGCAAATCGACGACGAATCCGCGTTTCAATAACCCCGCCAGAGGATCACGATGCATAGCGCTTCTCCGTTGAGAGCACGGAGAGGCCATAGTCGTGCTCCATCGTTTGCTCGAAGGTGCGGCGCTCGTTTCCGTTGAGAGGCTGGTCGGCGTACCGCACCACGAAGGCATCGCCGTCTTCGTCTGCGCGCTCGAAGATCATTTTGACGCGCTTTTTGAACATATAGACCTTGATACTTTCGATGTCTTCAATGGGTTCGAGGGGATTGCCGAACGCGCCGCCAAATTGGCGAACGGCCAATGCCAACGATGCGTTCTCAGGTTCGTTGAGGCGCAGCTGCGGCGAGCCATCCAGTCCACTGTTTTGAATGACCATCTCGACTAAAGGGAGCTTGTTGGGTACGTCGAGTAAGGACTGCAGAAAGGCCGAAATCGCCTCTGCCGACGTGGCCATGGATTCGTTTTGGTAGTGCACCGAATGGCCAAAAAACGCGCCGGCGATGCGATTGGCTAAAACGAGCGGCACATCGGGCGAGACCGAGCAGATATGGACGCGGCGCAGGTCGGGCTCGAAATCCAGGATGATCCACTCGCGCTCGAAGCCGAAAGTGTTGCGGGTTCCACGCGACACAAAGCTCGGGCGATAGTCGCGCTTGATGAACACTTTGTAATTACCGCCATCGTGCAGCACTTCCGCACAGTGGCTTTGGCGGTGCGTCCGGTGTTCAAGCTCGTGTGCATCCAGAATGCGCTGGAGAGTCGAACGGTTTAAGAACGCATGGATATCGTCTTTGTTGGCCTCTGGCGCAGGGTCCAAGACCATGCGTGCAAACCCTTTGCGTTGGGTCTGGTGGAGGTGAAAGACCAACTCGAGGTTGGTGGGATGATTGAGATAGAG
The DNA here is from genome assembly GCA_022360315.1 of Pseudomonadota bacterium. Lineage (GTDB taxonomy): Bacteria > Myxococcota_A > Polyangia > Haliangiales > Haliangiaceae > JAKSDA01. The sequence goes on along the minus strand of JAKSDA010000211.1, from coordinate 3,172 downwards.
CAGCCACATCAGCGCCTTGCGGTCGAAGCGCGTCCCTTGCCCAGTGTGTCCATGATGGCCGTCTGGCATTCGGCACAGGTCGAGTTCGCTCGTAGTGAGCTTGGAACGAGCCACTTCGACGATGGCATAGGTGCGCTTGCCCGAGGACACCGCATCGACCAAGACAAACGGTACGAGCTGGTCGCGATGTTCGAGGATCGCCGCTCGGATGTCTTTGAGTTCCAGGTCAGGCTCAATGCCAAATCGCTGCACGAGCAGGGTTCGGCATCGCGGCGAAAGGCCTTCGACCCATGCGGTCATGTAGCTATCGTCGGCCACCTGATCGAGAATCAAGTCGGTTCCGACTTCGAGGCGGTCGCCCCAGTACTCCGTATCGACAGAACTTGCGACTGCGGTCATGTGGATCCTTCCTGCCTGGAACGACTACGGCTCGTTATTTGTCGAACTGCCTCCGTAGGCCGATGACCTTGCCCTGCACGCGAACGCGCTCTCCGGCCACGACGATGGGTTTGTACTGAGCGTTCTTCGCGATGAGTTGGACGCGGCCGCCATGGCGACGCAGCTGTTTCACCGTGGCTTCTTCGTTGTCGATAAGAGCCACCACGATGTCGCCGTCCTGAGCGGTTTGCTGTTTGCGCACAATGACGATGTCGCCATCGTGAATGCCTGCGCCGAGCATGCTGTCACCGCGGACGCGTAGCGCAAATAGGGTCGCGTTCGCCGGTGCGTGGTCCACGGTAACCCAGCCGTCGATGTTCTGTTGGGCGAGAATGGGCGCACCGGCAGCCACGCGACCCACGATTGGTACGCGCCGCGATCGCTCATCGGGCACTTCGGTTGCCGTGGGTCGCCAGGTTCGGCGCGTGCCCTCGGTATGGTCGAGATAGCCCTTCTTCTTGAGGGCCTGCAGGTGTTGATGCACGGTGGAGCGACGGACACCGAGCATCCCCTCCAGGTCGGCCAGAGTCGGGGGAACCCCATGCTCATTCCAGTAGTCCTGGATGGCTTGAAGCACGAGACGCTGCTTGGTGGTTAGACCCTGAACCATGATCCCCCACTCATAGAGTCCGTCAACGAGTACCGAACATATTTCCGTGCGTCAACGGTTCGGGATTGAAAACGACAACACACCTACTGGATGGGATCTCAGCCGGTTACGGGTCTTTGCGGGGCCCTGAACGGGGGGAATCCATCTCGTGGACGTGCGCCGAGCAGCGAGCCCATCGTGGAGATGCTTGCGGCCACCCAATTTTCTCTTTTTATTTCAAACGATTACCGATCTCTCCCCCAAGAGATCTCCTGTTGTGCCGTCATCCCGAGTGCTTCTTCGCGGACAACCCGAGCGCGCCCGCCGAATTCGAAACAAAGAAAGTGAGCGGTCAGTTTCCTGCTCACGTTTCGCCGGTCAGTTTTCATGAGACCGAAGAGCCCGAGGAAAGCGGCGTCAAATCCGCGCCCGACATGCGCCCACAGCGCGCGGTTGGCCCGCCAATCGATAGCGCGCCGTATCCCTGGCCGGACGCAAACAGCGCGGACGGGGCGCCCACAGACGAGGAACGATGAGCAATCGAGGGCGTCCACGAATGGCCGACAAGGATACAAAGCGGCCATTGGCGCGATGTCCCGCACGCGATTCTCGAGCCTTACCGCGCGCTTTCTGGCCCGAATGGGCCGAGGTCAATGGCCGCTTTCCCTGGATTTTGGGCCGCTCTCCATGGGCGTGCCGCTTGCGGCCCCCGGGGGGGAGTCGAACTTTCAGGCCCGGCTCTCCCTGCCCGGCGTGTTCCTACCGCCCATTCCGAGAAAGCCAAATTTCGGAAACTGACCAGCAAAGTGATCGCAAACGTGATCGCGAACTGACCGGTCAGTTTTCCCGCTTTTTCCCAGGCCGCCGCTCAGTTTGGTACTGCAAGTGGGTCGCTGAACTGACGAAATGTGAAAGACCACAGGCTGGTGTAGGGAACAAGGCGATCCCTCCCGACAGCCTACCGCCTTCGGTCTCCGGCCTAGCAGAGCAGGTCGCGGACCGACCGCAGCAGGTCCTCGTCGCTGGGGTGGGCGTAGATGCTGGTGGTGAGGATGGACTTGTGTCGGGCGAAGCGCTGGGTCAGACGAATGTCGCGGGTGCGGCGGTAGATATTTGTGCAGGCTGTGTGGCGCAGCGAATGAAAATTGAAGTATCGCTCAAAGCCGGCGCGCTGCTGCCACACGCGAAACGTATGACGGACCTGGCGCTGGGACAATCGATTGCCGCGCCGGCTGACCAACAAGGGCGCATGGGGAGCGACGCTTTGCCCGTTGCGCTTCTTCCAGCTGTAAAACTTGGCCAGCTTGGCTCGCAGGGCATCGGGCAAAATCACCTCCTGGATGGCGGGATCGTCGCTACTGCGCTTGAACACGCGAAGCGGCAGCCGCCGACGAGCCTTGCCGGCCGCGTCAAAAACATCGCCGATGTCGAGAGCCAAAATCTCATGCTCGCGCAGCCCGGTTCCCAGGGCCACGCTAAACAGCAAATGGTCCCGAAAGCCGTGGCGATGTTGCCCGGTAACCTTGAGCAGCAACCGCTGCTCGGTCTCGGTCAGCGTGCGCGGTGGTCGCGCAATCGTGTTGGCATATGCAGTCATCTTCTGTTCTCCCTGAACTGGCGTTACGGACGTCCATGGAGGCGTGCGTTGGCCGCCAAAGCAAGCAAACCGGCCATGGATTCGCGCTGAATATCCCGTTTTCCGTAGGTCATCCGGCCGTGGAGCAAGTACGTGCTGTCCGTTGTCAAAAAAGCCGAAGGGGACCTGGGCTCGTGGCTGGCCACCGAGTGGGGCTTTCTCACTGGACTGTGTCACTACGAGGGCGAGCCCATCGAGCTGGAGGCGTATCAGCTGGCCTTTATGCAAAACCGGTCCCGGTTTCGCTGGATCACCAAGAGCCGTCAGGTGGGCTATTCGTTTGCCTTTGCCCTCGAGGCCCTGGCCCGATGCCATTTGCGCGACGGCTATACCGCCATATTCGTCTCCTACAACCTGGAAGACGCCAAAGAAAAGATCCTGATCGCCCGCCAGGTGTTCGAAGAAATGCCGCTGGCGTATCAAAAGCGGCTCGTCACCGATTCCGAGACCGAACTCGCGTTCGACTCCAACGCCAAAGGCCGGCGGATCTCGCGCATTCTCTCGGTCCC
>JAKSDA010000109.1 GCA_022360315.1 Pseudomonadota bacterium | reverse complement strand
TCCTGCCCTAAATCTGTCAAGGCACAAGAGAATGATGTGCTCTTAAAGCCACACAGGAGCCGCGATCGACAAATGGTTTGGCGAATGCCGGGGGAAGTGATTTCGGGTATAGAACAGGTGATTTGACGCATTGGGAAATGAACGCTTGGTGATTTGAGCGACCCGAAGTCGGGAGGTTAGAGGGGCTGTTTCGTGTGGATATGCGATCTAATGGCGATTGATTTGCGTTGGAATGGGGTTCTATCGGCCGACTTTGCGGGCGCAGATCGGTCTCTTCGTAGTAGTGGCGTGTGTGATTCGGTTGATGGAGGGCTCCCTTCATGTCTCGACGCCTGAGAAGCCACTAGCTTGCTCTCAAACCACCCCCCCTACTAGCCACCCCGCTTACTCAACAGCCCCACTCGCCAACCAGGAGAAGACAGAGAGGAGTAGCTTGCCCAGCAAGCCGAGCGGGGCAGGAAACTACTGACAGCTTGGACTATCTGCCGAGCGTTTGAGGCAACCTTCCGGCAAGGTTAGGGCAACCTTCCGGCAACCTTCCGGCAAGGTTAGGGCAACCTTCCGGCAAGGTTAGGGCAAGTTATCGACAAGTTCCGCAACCCTTCCTGAAGTTCAACGATGTGGTTGGCAGCGTCAGCACCGATGAAGATTAGACGACTTCGAAGCTGAACGAGCTTGCCCGAACAGGTGGGACTCATGGCCGGCCAAGTTGTGGCCGCCAGCCTCGAGCGTGGTCGGGTGGGGCTGGGACCCCTGACTGCTCGACCCGGCGTTGATCTCGTCCGGGCTTTCGAGCTGTCCTTGAGCCCGCCGTGGCTCTCGCCAACGAACTGCTGGACCTGGCGGGCCGCCGCGGCCAACGCAGAGCGTTGCGCTTGCGCTAGCTGAGGATATGTGTGTTGATCCCCAAGAACTTGCCGCAAAAGTCAGCAAGGGCTGGTCGAGGGAGGCGGACGCGGAGTTGACCCCGTACCGCGGAGCATAGCAACAAATTGGGCGGTGCAGGATGTGGTGGGCTTGGTTGTGGGGAGGGT
>JAKSDA010000122.1 GCA_022360315.1 Pseudomonadota bacterium | reverse complement strand
GGCGACGGCTGCGACGCCAACTGCCAGAACGAGCCGGTGTGCGGCAACGGTGTGCTCGAAATCGGCGAGCAATGCGACGACGGCAATACCACCCCGGGCGACGGCTGCGACGCCAACTGTCAGAACGAGCCGGTGTGCGGCAACGGTGTGCTCGAAATCGGCGAGCAATGCGACGACGGCAATACTACCCCGGGCGATGGCTGCGACGCCAACTGCCAGCTCGAGCCCGAGTGTGGCAACGGTGTGCTCGAAGCCGGCGAGCAATGCGACGACGGCAATACCACCCCTGGCGACGGCTGCGACGCCACCTGCCAACTCGAAACCACCTGCGGTAACGGCACCGTCGAGCCGCCCGAGCAGTGCGACGACGGCAATACCACTCCAGGTGACGGCTGTGACGAAAACTGCCGCAACGAGCCTATCTGCGGCAACAGTATTATCGAGGTCGGCGAGCAGTGCGACGATGGCAACACCACGCCCGGCGACGGCTGCGACGAAAACTGTCAGCTAGAACCGGTCTGCGGCAACAGTATCGTCGAGACCGGCGAGCAGTGCGACGACGGCAACACCACTCCGGGCGACGGCTGCGACGAAAACTGCCAGAACGAACCGGTTTGCGGCAACAGTATCGTCGAGACCGGCGAGCAGTGCGACGATGGCAACACCACTCCGGGTGACGGCTGCGATGAAAACTGCCAAGACGAGTTTATATGCGGAAACGGCCTGGTCGATTTGGGTGAACAGTGCGACGATGGCAATATCATTCCGGCCGATGGCTGTGATCAGAATTGTCAGGTCGAGCCAGTATGTGGCAATGGAGCTGTGGAGAACGGGGAGCAATGCGACGATGGCAATACTGCCGCGGGCGATGGCTGCAATGAGAGTTGCCAGCTAGAGACCACCTGCGGCGATGGCATCCCCGATCCTCCCGAACAGTGTGACGACGCAAATCAGACACCCGGTGATGGATGCGACGAAAACTGTCGCATCGAAACCACCTGCGGCGATGGCGTCATCGAGATCGGCGAGCGATGCGATGATGGCAATACAAGAGCAGGAGACGGTTGCAATGCGATCTGCCAGGTAGAAAGCACGCCCGAGTCCGAGAGCAATGAGGACGGTACTCCGAGTACAGGTGGCTTTGGTATTGATGGAAACGACTTTGACTCGTCCAACGCAGATGGCCCCTTCTCGAGCGATACCATTATTGCAGCCTCGTTGAACCCGGCTGGCGATGAAGATGTCTTCGCTATCAGCAATACCGGCTCTTTTGCGACGTCCGTGCGGTTCGATACCTATAATGCCGAAATCGCCCTAGGCGTGGCCTGTGGTACGACCATCAACACCGGACTCAACATCCGTGATGCGTCTGGCACAATACTCGATTTCAGCGACGACCGGGCTGGAAGCCAGGATCGTTGCTCAGGTATGGATTTCATCATTCAGTCTGGTGAGACTGTGTATGCTCATGTCACCGATTTCGGAGATAACAGCCAGATCGCGGAGTATTTTCTGGACATTTCTTTTGCTACCTGCGGCGATGGAGTCATCGAAGGGCTCGAACAGTGCGACGACGGCAACAATGTCCCCGGCGATGGTTGCAGTGAACACTGTGTGACCGAATGACTCCGGCTTGAAACCACGCGATTCGCTGAGTCTGTTCGCTCCCGCCAACCAGGCCTCAGATCCGGTATCCGACGCTAGCTGCCCGAGCTGGGCCGCTCCATCCTGGAGCATAGGCATCCTGCGCACTCTCACATACATCGTACGTGGCGCGCATCATCATTTTCGAATTTTTGCGGACAAAAAATTACCCTATCAGCACTCTGCCATTCTCTTCTGCGCAGATCAGATTTCCATAAAGAAATGCCGGTTCTGTACGCTTGGGCGCCTCTACACACAAGCTATCCACATTGAATAATCATTATGCAAAACGCATAAGGATAAAAATTACTGCAGATTCGCTCACAAGAACCACTCTGCGTACCCGCGGGCTCATCCGTGTTTCCCAAACAGGATCTCACCGAGGTAAAAACAGAAATTAAGCCTACGCAGAATACCACAAAAGTGATAATGTCCATAAGCGTGGCAAGTAGAAGCCTCGCTCTGTGGCTGGTAGAACCATGCTGGCTTGAGCAGCGAAGTGACTGAGTGCCATCGTATTGCTGGAACGACAAGGGCAATCAATCATGCAAACTGGCTCGAACGTCCTTCTATGCGGATTTCTGTTGGCAACTACATACGGATGCGCAAATCCGGATGGGACTGCCACTGGCGGCGGGCAGGCGTACTCACCCGGCAACGACCAACGCGGCGACCAAGATGACAGCGAGCGTTACCACCACGACGACAGTGAACTCGACGGCGAGGAACTGGCCGGGGTTCTCCTCCGCGCACAGGCACACCTTTCGCACGGTGCAGCCAACAACGGCGATTGGCTGCCACGCAACAGCTCCTACTGTCCCGAGCCGCTGGGCAGCTTCAACTACTGCAGCTGGGACTGTCCGTGCGGTGCAGGACAGGGAGACTGCGACTACGATGACCATTGCACGGCGGGAACCGTATGCATTCGGGACGTCGGGATACTGTTCGGATATGGTGCCGGCGTCGATGTCTGTATGGAGCCCTGCTCCGAGCTGGCACTGGGCTCGCCAGAATTCTGCGACAATTGTCCGTGCGAGAGCGGGCAGGGGGATTGTGACAGCGACAGCGAATGTGCGTCCGGCCTGGTCTGCGCCTGGGATCTCGGTCCCGCATTCGGATTCGGCCCCGAAGTCGATGTCTGTATCGAGCCATGCGACGATATTCAGAACGGCACATCCGATTTCTGCTCCAGTGCCTGTCCGTGTGATAGAGGTCAATCGGATTGCGATGACGATAGCGACTGCATCATCGGCCTGGTTTGTGGCGAGAACATCGGACTGCACTACGGTTATGGCGCCGATGATGACGTATGTGTAGAGCCCTGCAATGAAGTTTTGAACGGTACCTACGATTTTTGCTCGACCAGCTGTCCGTGCGAGCACGGGCAGGGCGACTGCGATCACGACAGCGATTGTGCGCCGGGTCATGTGTGTGTTCACAACGTTGGCGCCGACTATGGTTTCCGCTCGGGTATCGACGTGTGCGTGTCGCCGGTAACACCGCAGGAACGCTTTGCCGGCAAGGTGATCGACAGCCTGGGCAGAGCGATGTCTGGGGCCACCGTGTCCATCAACCAGCAGGGGCGTGTGTAGACTGGACACGACGGTGCATTTGTACTCTCGGTGGAACTCGGCGAGCGGTATGTCATCAATGTCGAGAAAGAAGGCCACGTGCCTCGTTCGATCATCTACGTCGGCGACGGGGCAACTGATCTGACAGTCATGTTGAGAAAGGCTCAGATCCTTGCGTTCAAGCCAGATCAGTCCGTCGACCTCGAGGCCGACCGCGGCACCATTATCTCGATGGCTGCCAATGCCCTGGTCGACCAAAATGGAGTTCCTGCCCGTAAGCCGATAACCGCTCAGGTGTATACCTACGATGTGCAAAGAGAAGAAATGGTCGGCAACATGGAAGCGGTGGACGACAGCGGCAACGTAGTCATGCTGGAGAGCGTGGGGGCCGTGTCGGTAGATCTGGTTGGCACCGACGGCGAACACTATCAGCTAGGTCCCAACCAGCAAGCCACGCTTTCGGTCATGTTGCCAGCGGGCATGGATTACAGCGGTCCGATTCCCATGTGGTACTACGACATGGACCAGGGGCGCTGGATCCAGGAAGGCGAGGGACGAGTGGTGAATGGAGTCGCTATCGGGTCGGTTTCGCACTTCTCGGTGTGGAATTTCGATGTCAAACGAGACGACCCGGCGTGTATCCGCGTGGTTGTTCCCGAGGCCCTGGCGCCCAATCCGGGTGACACCGTCAAGGCGCGGGTCGAGGTAGGCGGCGATTTTCCGCGCACCAGCAATGTTGAACTCGACAGGGGTGACAATGTGCTCTTCAACCTGACGCCCAATACAGAAGTGCGTATCTTCATTCCTGCCCAATCGGTTATACCGCTTGACATCGTCAACTCAGGGCCACCATGGGGCGGAACCGGAGTTCCGCCGGGAGATTTTTCCGCGTGCCATAACCCGGACGATCCAACAGATTCTGCCAATCCCATTGTAGTACTGCCAGATGACCTGCCTGGACAGATCGTGGGATTTGTGGCGCTACAGGCGCATCCAGACCCTGAAGGTGCCACAGCGACTGCGTCGAACAACACCGATCCCGACGACGCGGATGCAAGTGCTGATGCGGTGGGCCAGTACAAGATCGAAGCCAAACCGGAAACATACCGTGTAATGCTCGATCATCCCGGCTATCTGGCCGTGGAATTTCCCTCTGAAATAGTCAACCCGGGCAGAGTGCGAGTCTTGCCATGCGTTCAGTTGCTCGCGGGCGACCTGAACAAAGACAACAAAGTCGATACCGAAGACGAGGAAATTCTGCTCGACAATATGGGTGACAAACACCCTGCAGACTATGACGGCAGTGGATCGGTCGACGGCAAGGATCACGCGATCTTGGTCAATAACATGGGAATCAGCGGGCCCTTACCGGCAACCGACGATCGAGTTCAGTGTTCATCCGGTAGCAGTGTGACCAAGGTTGCAGGCGGTAGGGACCATACATGCGCGCTGCTGAGTAATAAAAAGGTACGATGTTGGGGGGGCAACACCCACGGGCAGCTGGGCTACGGGCACACGAACCGTATCGGTGATGACGAATTGCTGGTGTTTGCCGGCAATGTCAATGTGGGCGGCGACGTAGTAGACATTGTGGCTGGCTGGTATCATACCTGCGCACTTCTCCAGTCCGGTGACGTGCGATGTTGGGGATTAAACAATTATGGTCAGCTCGGGCTGAGTCACAGAAACTCAATCGGAGTCATTGACGTTCCAGCCAACCACCCAGTAGTCAATGTTGGAGGTCGGGTCGTGGAGATCGCAGCTGGTGTTAACCATACCTGCGCGCGTCTGGACGACGGTGTCATCCGGTGTTGGGGATACAACGCGCATGGCCAGCTCGGTTATGGTGACGGTGCAGAAGACGTAGGCGATGACGAGCATCCGGCGAGCAAGAGCCCGGTGGATGTCGGCGGCACAGTCGTGGAACTGTCAGCTGGAAATGGCCACACCTGTGCGCGCCTGGAGAATGGAGCTGTGCGGTGCTGGGGACACAATTCTCATGGCAAGCTGGGTAATCCCACGCTGGCAGAGAATATTGGCGATAACGAGCCTCCATCCGCTGCGCCGCCAGTGCCGGTCGGCGCATCAGTCAGGCGGATTTCATCGGCAAACGCGCATACATGCGTCATCACGGCAGCAAACAATGTGCGTTGCTGGGGCGCCAATGACAGTGGCGAACTGGGCTACGGCGACCGGCAGTCCAGAGGGGACAACGAGACCCCGGCACAAGCGGGTGATGTGTTGCTCGAAAACCTGCCCGTTGCCGAGCTGGTAACCGGAAGCCTGTATACCTGCGCGCTCCTGGACAACGGGCAGCTGCGGTGCTGGGGAGAAAATGACAACGGAGAGCTTGGCCTGGGACACCGCAGTTCCACCACAACTCCGGCGATCGTTCAGATCGGCGGAGAAATCATAAGCAGTTTTGACCTGGGTATGGATCATATCTGCGTGGTACTGGCATCTGAAAGAGTGCGGTGCTGGGGGCGAAACAGCGATGGCCAGCTGGGCTATGGTCACACCAATGACCTCGGCGATTCACCGGCCGAGATGCCGTCATCCCTCGAAAACGTGCCGTTTTTGTAGAGATCGTTGCTCGAATTCTTTCCCGCTCTGCTGCGCTGAGGTTCCCGTGCAAGTTTTGTTGCCAATCGTTAGGATAGTCATGATTCTGGCCTGGGTCATGCCCGGTTGTGGAATGCCGATTGATTCCTCGGACCAGGACGAGAATTCATCGATCCTAGACTCCGATCGCGGTGCGGTCGATTGGACCGCGGACACATCTCAGGAGCCGATGACTCCGGTCCTGGATGATGCAATGGGAAAAAATGCTGCTGTGGCCAGGGCCGCTGGCGAGATCGCCCGAGAAAGCGCCGACGAGGATAGAAGAGAACAAGAGGCAGTAGCTCGTCGCCGCGGTCGCTCGGACGTTGGCGCTTTGCTCGGCAGCGCTGGCCCGAATGCGGCAAATTCCAGCTGCACGAGTCAGCCCGGCAACTTCGATTTTTGCACTCCGGCTTGCCCGTGCAGCGCCGGGCAGGGCGATTGCGACAGCGACGATCACTGTGTCACGGGCCTGGTTTGCATGCGCGACACTGGTCCGTTATTCGGTTTCGCGGCCGAGGTCGATACCTGCCTGGAGCCCTGCTCAGACGTCGCGGTCGGCGCGCCCAACTTCTGTGCCAGCTGCCCGTGCGAGGCTGGGCAAGGTGACTGCGATGCCGACAGCGATTGCGTGGCGGGCCATGTGTGCGCTCAAAACATCGGCGACCAGTTTGGCTTTGCGCCCGAGGTCGACGTGTGTGTGGCTGCCTGCGACGCGATACTGAATGGCACGTTCGATTATTGTTCATCGGTCTGCCCGTGCTCGGCGGGACAGGGCGACTGCGACCGCGATGCCGATTGCGCGCCGGGTCATGCATGCGCGCCAAATGTCGGAGACCAGTTTGGATTCGATCCCGATGTCGATGTTTGCGTCGAGGCATGCAATCCACTTCTCAACGGCACGTTTGATTATTGCTCACCTGACTGTCCATGTAGTCACGAGCAGGGCGATTGCGATGGCGACAGCGACTGCGTTCCGGGCCATGTGTGCGTGCGAGATATCGGAGCCGACCACGGATTTCACCCAGAAATCGACCTCTGCGTGTCAAACTTGCAGAAATTCGGCGGACTTGTGGTCGACCACCAGGGCCTGTTGGTTTCCGATGCCAAGGTGACGATCCAGGGCGTCAGTACCTTGAGCCGCAAAGACGGCTCGTTCGATCTCGAGGTCCCGCCCGGTGATCGGTACGTCATCAATGTGGAGAAATTCCGCTACGTACCGCATTCGCGCATATATGTTGGCGACCCGGTCACCGATCTAGTGGTTACTGTGCACAAAGCGCAGGTGATCGCCCTTGAAGCGAGCGGCGAGGTCGACGTCGAGGATGATCGCGGCACGATCATCACGCTTCCCACCAATGCATTGGTAGACCAGAACGGCCAGCCCCCCAGCGAGCCGCTCATGGCTCAGATGCATACGTACGACCTGCAGCAAGAACCCATGGTGGGCAACATGGAAGGTCGCGACAACGCACAAATCCCGGTGAGGCTGGAGAGCCTGGGCGCAGTGTCGGTCGACTTTGTCGACCAGGAAGGAAACCAGTATCAACTCAGCGAGGACGCCAAGGCGCAAATCTATCTCGAGTTACCGCCTGGAATGACCTACACGGGAGACATTCCCATGTGGCATTACGACAAGGAAAATGGCATCTGGATCGAGGAAGGTATGGGGCAGGTAAAACAAAACGAGGCGGGCAAATACATTGCTGCTGGTGAAGTCGGCCACTTTTCGATCTGGAACTTCGATTTTAAGCTGACCGATTCGGCATGTGTCAAAGTGGTAATCGAGGATGGTTTACTGGAATCCGGAAAAACCCTCCAGGCATTTGTCGTTATCGAACCAACGTCTGATGATCCGAGGAAGGGGACACGCACTCAGATTGTCGATTTCGAGACAGGTGATAATCTGCTCTTCAACCTGCCAGACAACGCCGGTGTAAACATCTTTGTTCCAGCAGATGACGCCTTTCCCCTGCGTGCACCCAACGTTCCCACAGTCAATTCAGGCAACCCGATCGGCCAGGTTGGCCGACCAGATAACAGCGACGACTGTGATGCTGCCACTAGAAGCGACGATAACACAGTCGTGATCCCAAGTGAGATTCCGGGAAAGATTCAGGGGACAGCTGTACTGCAGTCGCGGTCCGACCATGAGGGCATCAAAGTCGACGTGATTGATACCAGGCCTCTACCAGACCCGCCCCCAGCCCCGCCTCTAAATCCGCCCCACCAGGGTACATTCCCGGGCGAGCCAAAGAATGCCGCTGGACAATTTGTCATCAAGCGTCCGAATAATATTCCTTATAAAATCGAGGTGAGTCATCCTGGTTTTCTGAAGGTCGTGCATTTCCTCCCAGAGGTGCTTGCAGGCGGTAGAAAAGTACACTTGCCGTGCATGATGCTTCTCGGTGGAGATGTAGACAAAGACGGAAAAATCGACGATAAGGATGTCGATATTATATCTGATCGCAGGGGCCAGAAACCGACCAAAGACGACCCTGCTGATGTCGATGGAGATGGCGATATTGATGAAAACGACGAGGCAATTGCCTCCAACAATCGCGGCAGCGAGGAACCTTTGTCGTCGGACGATTCACAGGTTCAATGTCCGTCGTCCAAGGTCGCACGAGTGGTAGGAGGGGGCGATCACGTCTGTATATTGCTGATCACCGGCAGTGTTCAGTGTTGGGGTAGAAATACATTTGGCCAACTCGGCTATGGCAATACTGAGGATCTTGGCAACAACGAAACACTTGTCGTCATCAACGAGGAATCGAATGGTATAATCGGCGTACAGCAACAACGACTATTCGCCGGTGGCTTTCACAACTGCGCTATCGTGAAAAATGGCTCGATCGATGCAGCGCAATGCTGGGGGAACAACGATGTAGGTCAGCTCGGTTACGGCAATACCAACAACATAGGAGACGAACCTGGAGAGTCAGCCGCGAGCGCTGGATTCGTTCCACTCGGATTTGATAGTACGGACCCGGTTGTGGAACTCGCCCTTGGATTGAGTCACACTTGTGCGCGGTCACAGGGTGGCAGAGTTCGCTGCTGGGGCAGCAACTTTTTCGGCCAGCTCGGCCATGGGCACAAGGAACCCATCGGCGATGATGCCAGTGAGGTCCCAATGGTCGACGTCCCGATTCTGGCCGGTGAATCCAGAACGGTCCGCCAGGTTGTGGCTGGTGCCTTCCACACCTGCGTTCATCTGGATGATGGAGGGGGAGGAGCTGTCAGGTGCTGGGGTAATAACAAGTTCGGCCAGCTCGGACGAGGCGATACCGAGCATATTGGCGATGAGCCTCTCACAGTTCCGGGCGAGAAACTCTTGGACATCGCTCTCCTGAACTCCGGCGAGAAGATCGAAAAGCTGGTGGCGGGCCATTCCCATACCTGCGCATTGATAAACAGTGCTGGCCTGCAATCGGTGCGATGCTGGGGCGACGGAAGCCTGGGTCAACTGGGTCACGGGCAGCCCACAAACCTCGGCGATGATCCGGGCGACAGATTTACTGATGTCGATATCAAAGATTCGAGTACCGACAACATCCTAGATGTTGTCGCCGGCGCGTATCATAACTGTGCACGGGTACAGCTCAATAGTGGCCAAAGAACTGGCCGCATCGTAGTTCGGTGTTGGGGTAGAGGCACTTATGGCCAGCTCGGCAGTCCTGGGAATACCGAAAATCGAGGTGATGACTCGTCTGATGATCTCAAGCTCGATGTCGACATCGGGGACGAGGCGGACCCAGTCAAATTCGAGGCTCAGCAGCTCTCGGCGGGGTTCAACCATACATGCGCAGTGCGCAACGATTTCTCGGTTATGTGCTGGGGGCGGGGATATTTTGGTCAGCTCGGATATGGCAACACAAACGATATCGGTGACGACGAGCACCCCAAAGAGGCCGGTGCTGTGCCATTTCTCGATTGAATCCTCGCCCTGCCGCCGCACGCCCGAAGCCCATAAATGCGTGCAGAGCGTGCCGGGTTGGTTTGCTGCTAGACAAAAATTTCGTATGATCCGCTCATGCTCGGGTCCACCGTTGGCAACTACAGAATTACCGGCGAACTCGGGCGCGGCGGTATGGGTATCGTCTACCTCGCCGAGCATGCAGTCATCGATCGTCCTGCCGCAGTCAAAGTTCTGATTGCAAAATATTGTCAGGATCAAACCATGCTGCAGCGCTTCATCAACGAAGCACGTGCGGCCGCGTCTATTCAGCACCCCGGTATCGTCGAGGTTTATGATTTCGGTCACTGCAACGATGGGAGCGCCTATCTCATTATGGAGTATCTTCCCGGTGAGAGCCTCAAACAGCGCCTCAATCGGCTCGGTCGCCTACCAGTAGACCAGGCACTCCAGCTTGCCCGCGACACAGCCGACATTTTGTGCGCTGCCCACGCTGCAAACGTCGTCCACCGCGACCTCAAGCCGGGTAACATCATGTTGGTTCCCCAGCCGGGTCAACATGGTGCAGAACAAGTCCGTCTGATGGACTTTGGCATCGCCAAGCTGGTCACCGACCAGCAAAATCGCCTGACCCGTACTGGGACCATGCTGGGCTCGCCAGCGTACATGGCTCCGGAGCAATGCTCGGGGGCCAAACATGTCGATTGGCGGGCCGATCTGTACTCACTTGGCTGTGTTCTCTTCCACATGCTGTGCGGCCGACCGCCGTTCCTCGGCAATAGCATTACAGTCATTGGCGGCCATATTTTCGAGGCCCCTCCGCGACCCAGTGTGTTTGCTCCGTGGGTGCCTGGCGGTGTCGAAAACGTCGTGCTCTGGCTTCTGGCCAAAAAGCCTGAGCAACGTCTTTCCGACGCCAGGGCAGTCATCGCAGCCATCGATTCGCTCGGCTCATCGAGGGCCGACCACGCGTCGGCCAACCCGGCGTTTGCTAACCCGGTGGGCGCGGCAGATGCAGCCACAATACTCGCGCTATCATCTCGGCCGATGCCCAGCAGCCCCGATCCAACTGAACTGGAAGTACAGTCGGGTTCGGTCGATACCACTCCTGATATCGTTTCCGCTGCAAGCCCCGAACAAAACCGGGCGCAGAGTCATCGACAGGGGTGGCGCGGTATGTTCTACGTTGCTGTGGCTGCCGCGGCCATCACCGCGGTAATCATCACAGCCCTAGTCCACAGCATGGGGGCTCCGGATGCCAATCGATCTCCTGATCACCCGGAAAATACTGAACTCGGCCAGGTACAACCGGTGCAGGCACGACCACTGCCCGCGGCCGAGCGTACCCCGGCTTTATCTCCCGAGGACCACCCCCCTGCATCGCCGCCCGAACCGGCAAAAATCGCTATCACCATTCGATCGAACCCCGACGGCGCTGCTGTGTATCGCGAAGTCGGCGACGTGAGGCTGGGCCATACCCCATATCAGCACACAATGCCCCCCATCGCTGGTGAACTGATCCTGGTGCTCAGACTGGATGGACATAGAGACAAAATTGTTGCGGTGCCTGCAGACAAGAATAGCTCCATTCTGGTCGAGCTCGCGGCCAAAAAGCGCCGACCAACTCGTGCCCGCCGTAGCCAGCCTGCTCGCAAGCAACCGCACAAAAGAGCGCATCAGAAACGCCCCGGACCTGCCGACAACGTGGATACAGACGTCGACACACTCAATCCATTCAGCAAGTGAGTAAGAGCCGGTCCAAAAACTCTCCGCGTCGCCGGAGCGCCAATCCATCACCGCCAGCGGGCTTGCTCGTCGGTCAAATACACCCAGTATTGTCCACTCCTCGCGCACCCACTGGCGGCGCGCCTCGTCGCCCCGGCTCGGTCCGAGGTTTTTGGACCGGCTCTAAGCCGCAGTCTATTGCTCAGGTACTTGATGTACGCTCCCCGGGGACGCTCGCATCCGCTAGGTTGTGGACTACAGCCGGCCGGCCAGGGTTACGCCGACCGTATCTGGTGTCAGGAGGGGAGCGACAGCGGCCGGCTCTTCCTCGTTACCAAACGATCCCTGTCGTCCGAGAAGCCATAATGTAGCGCCTGTGGCAATCCCAGCCACACCCACCACAGTTGCAATGCCCATCTTCAGCTCGGCTCTTTCGCCCTCGTCGAGCTTGCCGAGATGACCAGAGCCCCAGCTATTGGTATTCTCGATATCGCCCTCGAGACCGCGAACGTCGAAGTAGTATTTTGCCCCCAAACCCAGTGCCAGGGCGCCAGCACCCAGCGATATATAGCCCGCAATCCGCAGATTGCGGTTGCCGGAACGATCGATGTTCGCCGCAGTTACCCGTGGTTGTAGCAGGTTCTTCGGCGTTTCCGCCGAAGCAGGCGGTTGCTTCGATGCTGTGGGTTCTGCCGGCTGCTCCGCGGGTGTGGGCTTGGTAGCAGGTTCCCTTGCGGTCGAGGGCTCGGAAGAACCAGAAGAACCAGAAGAGCCAGAAGAAATCGCCGGCGTCGCCACACTCGCTGCAGTGTCCGCGGCCGGTTGCTTGGACTCTTCCGGTATCTCGTGTATGAGCTGATCGATGTATTGCTTCGATTTCTTCACCCGGCTGCCCGTGGGATCCAGCTTGACATACTCGCGGTAGTACCGCAGGGCCTGTTGATGATCTCCGGCCAGCCGGTAAACTTGCGCCGCATTGTAGAGCAAATCCGGGGCAGGGTAGATTTCATAGGATTTGAGATATTCCTCGGCTGCTTGTTGGTAGCTCTTTTGAGATTGGTATTTGCGGGCGTTTTTGTAATGTTGCTCGGCCTTGCGGATATCACGTTCGCTCGGCTCGTTGCGCTGTCCCCAAACCGGAGTCGAAGACAGCAGGATGCATGATGCACAGAGTGCGATTAGACCTTGCGTACAGTACATTGTAGTGCTTGGGTTTCTATTTTTCTTTGAGTTTTTCGAATGGATTTAGCGGTTCCTCACTGTCCTCCTCAGTCTTTACCTGCTTTTTAGAGGAAGTGCGGCTTTTCGGCTTTTCGGCCGAAGGCTTGCGAGAACGTGCAGGGCGCCGCCTGGACTGCTTGGACGACGACATCGCCACTAGCTCGAAATTGTGGATACTGGGCCTGTTGACATCGATCACTACCGTTTTGGGCTGGTAGCCATCGCGCTTGAGAATGAGCTCCAATTTCCCCTTTTGTGATTCCATACGCAATATGTGCGGTGTACGACCGATGCGTACGCCATTCGCCACGCGATACACCGAGGCGCCATCGGGATTGGTCCGGATCTCGATTTCGATTTCGCCCGACGTCGGGTCCCCGGGCTTGCCTACCAGACCGTGCCTGGCTGGCGCGACAGGAGGAGAATGAGTGGTGTCCGATGCAATGTGCGACGGTGGCTGTGGTGCGCGCTGTACCGGCGATTCACTCTGGGTCGCTGCAACATTATCACCGTCGCCATCACCGCTCATTTGCAACGTAATGACCAGAGCGATAATGGCACCAGACGCCAGAATACTGGCGCAAACCGCAACGTAGCCGAGCCGGCGCGAACTGTTCGGATGCGCGGTCCGGTTGGGCACAACCCGAGCAGCAGAGCTCAACGTACTCGCCGCCCTATTCGGGATCGCGTCCACCGCGACCTGCGGATCGGATGCCGAGAGCGCGGGCTGTGCATCGGAACCCCGAGTCTGCGCCCGTTCCGTCGCCGTATACACTGCCGCCAGTGGGGCTCCATGAAGCGCCGATTGCTCACCGCCGGGCAATCGGGGGGTGTCCAAGACGTCGTCCAGACGGTGAGGCGTCCGGATTAGCTGATCGTCCGACCGCTGAGGTGTGCGGTTTTTCTGCGTGTAGCTTACTTGATCAATAGCGGCAATGAGCTGGTCTGTGGTTGCCATGCGCTGGTCGGGATTTTTGACCAGGAGGCTCATCATCAGACGCTCGAGTTGGGGCGAAACAGACGGCCTGATCTCTCGAGCCCTGCGCGGCTCTTCATAAATATGCGCCGCCATGATAGCGCCGGCCCCTTCGCGCTTGAATGGGGCCGTGCCACAGAGCATTTCGTACAAAATACAGCCAAGCGCGTAAAGATCGGAACGTGAATCGACGTTGGAGGCGCCTGTGCATTGCTCCGGCGACATGTACAGAGGAGTTCCCATGAGAGCTCCAGTACGAGTCCGATTGCTGTTGGCGAGTTCGCCCAGGAACTTGGCGATGCCAAAATCCAGAATGCGTATCCTCTCACCGCCAGCGACCTCTTCGTCTCGGATGAGAAATAGATTCTCGGGTTTCAGATCGCGATGTACAATTCCCACAGCGTGAGCAGCTCCCAGGGCAGTGGCCGTCTGACGCGTGATCACGAGCGCCATCTCAGTGGGGACAATCCCCAACCGTCTGATGCGATCCTTGAGACTCTCGCCCTTGAGATACTCCATCACAATGTAGGCGCTATTATCATCCTTGAGGCCGTAGTCGTAGATTTCGACAATACCGGGGTGGTCGATCGACGTCGCAGCGCGCGCTTCGTTAAAAAATCGGTCGACGATGTCTTTGTTGTGGCAATACTCGGGGTTGAGGACTTTGATTGCAGCGAGACGGCCGATCAAAGTGTGCTTGGCAAGAAACACACTTCCCATGCCACCGACCCCCAGTTTATCTATAACCTGATAATTACCTATCGTCGCCACGTCCATGGAATCGAGTATACGCTACTGGCGCAGAGGATTGCCAACACTGTGGACCCATGCGAGGACATACCAACGGCGCGAACGAGCTGTCGATGTCGCCACAAATTTCTGCCACAACGATAAGCTCCACGATGACAAGTGCCACAGCCACACGTGCCACGACGGTAAGTGCCGGTAGATTATGGGATGCAGTGTAAGCGAAGAGACTACTCGAGATTTGTGTCGCCGAGTCGCTGGCGACTGGACCATAGGACGTACGATCGGGTCCACACAGATCGGGTTCGAGTACCGAACGCCCTGGCCCCAACTGTGGGTGCCAGACACCCTGTCTATTGCCGGTCTCGCCGGGCCGGCGTACAAACTTGCGTCGGTCCGCGATTTGCCCTTCCAACCTCGCGAATTCTCGTACTGATTCAGATATGCTGACCGGGTCATTTGATCGGTTCGCCCGGTCCTTGTCAGTGTTCCTTGTCCTGTGAGTATCGCCGCCCAATGTCCCAACTGCGGGGCACCGATCGAATTTCACGTCGCTTCCTCCGTGGTTTCGGTGTGCGACAGCTGCAATACTGTCATCGCGCGCACTGACCGCGCTGTGGAGGACCTCGGCAAGACCTCCGACCTGGTCCAGACCCGGTCTCCGCTCAGCCTGTGGCTGTCGGGTCAATACCAGGGGGTCGGGTTTCAGCTCACCGGTCGGGCCCAGATCAGACACGGCGCCGGCGGGGTGTGGGACGAGTGGTACATGGCGTTCGACAACGGCGCCTGGGGCTGGCTGGCCGAGGCGCAGGGCGCGTTTTATTTGACCTTTCGCCAGCCCGAAGCCGGGCCCATCGACCCCCAGTCGCTGCATGCCGGCCATCCGATCCAGGTCGGCATTCCCCCCAGGTCCATGGTTGTGGCCGAGACCAGTGAGGCCGAAATACTGGCTGGAAGAGGTGAAATCCCCTATCGCCTCGAAGTCGGACGGCGCTACTGGTATGTCGATCTCAGCGGACCCGGCGGCGCGTTTGGCACCCTCGATTTCGGCGAGCAGCCGCCGGGCTTTTTTCTCGGCGCTCAGGTCACCCTCGACCAGCTCGGTATCGGTGTTTCGCCATCGGGACAGCAATACGGCCACGGCGACCACGGCGGCGCAGCCGGGCCGGACTATCACTACGACGACTATGGCGCCGTTCCAGCTCAACAGGTCAGCGTCGAGGGTGTCACCTGCCAGCACTGCGGCGGTGCACTCGAGCTCCATGCCCCCGATCGGGCCGAGCGGGTCGCCTGTCCCTACTGCGGCGCGCTGCACGACTGCGATCACGGCGTCCTCGCCTTGCTCAAAGCTGCTGAGAAAAGTCCAGTTACCCCCGCGATTCCACTCGGCAGCATGGGTACATTCGAAGATCAGGACTTCACCGTCATCGGCTTCATGACACGAACTGCCAGTTCGAGCTGGGAGATCTTCGAGTGGGACGAATACTTGCTCTACAACCCCCAGGCCGGCTTTCGATGGCTCACTTATAGCGATCTGCACTGGACCTATCTCGCCCCGGTATCACCTGGCGACGTCGTCGTCGACCAGCCGCCCCGCGGCTATCATCACGCCAGCGAGACTGCCCAGTACCTGAGCAGCTTCTACAAGGTGTTCCAGGCCGGATCAGCACAAGTCAAACACGTGGCCGGCGAATTCTACTGGAAAGTCGAAGTCGGTCAGACCACGCATACGGTTGATTATATCGATCCGCCCGAGATCTTGTCCGGCGACGATAACGGCACCGAGGTCCACTGGTCGTTTGGCCACTACATGACTCGCAGCGAGATCGCCGACCGTTTCCCGAACGTCGACGTGCCCCGGCTCAAGCCCCAGGTCGTGGCGCCCCATCAACCGTTCGGGCACAAGGGAGTCTACGTTGCCTGGGGCGCACTGGTCGCGCTCTCGGTGGTGGCGCTGTTCTGGGCCTCGGCGAGCCAGGGCCAGAAGACCATGCTCGCCAAAGGGTTCCAGCTGCCGGCGCAACAGCGGGCCAGCGCCGAAAGCAGCGTGTTTTTCACCGAGCCGTTCGAACTCAAAGGCGGGCAGAATATCGAGGTCAAGGCCTACGGTACTGCGGTGGACAACAGCTGGATGTTCGTGCAGGGCGACCTCTACAGCGAAAAAACCGGCCTGGTGGTGCCCTTCGACCTATCCATCGAGTATTACCGCGGCCCCGACTGGAGCGAGGGAGGCAGATCCGCCTCCAAATACCTGTCCGCTGTCCCTGCTGGTACCTATTCTCTGCGCGTCGCTGTCGAACGCTCAGACTGGCGACGAGCCAACGCCCTGCAGATCACGATCAAACAGGGCATGGTTCGATTTCTCTACTGGCTGCTCGCTTTGCTGCTGCTGTCGATCATCCCCATCGGCGTCATGATCCATCACGTAAAATTCGAGAAGCGCCGCTGGTCCCAGAGTGACTTTCGGAGCTATGACCTATGAAATGGTTTTGGACCATCAGCGCGCTGGTTGTCGGTCTGCTCTCGCTGGGCGGCTTTGTGTATTTGACCCACACTGGAACCATCCTCGGCTCGCCCACCGAGCACGTTGTTCCAAGGGAGGCGCGCCACGCGCCTGGCGCCTATCGCACGAGCAGCTTCTGGTACGGCTACCACGGCGGCTATCGAGGAGGCAAATAAAACATGGAACTCGCGGATCTCGGCAAACAACTGCTCACTACTCTGGCGTTCACCACCCTCGGACTGGTCATTTTTGCGCTCGCATTCTGGCTCATGGAAGTCATCGCCCCGTTTTCGATACGCAAGGAGATCGAGGAGGACCAGAACAATGCTCTCGCCATTGTCATGTCCTCGATCGTTATCGGTATCTCGCTGATCATCATGGGAGCACTGCTCGGCTGACCCATGTCCGGACAGTCCAATAACCGGCTATCGAAAACCTCGAAGCCGGATTCCCGGATCGAGCCGGCCCTGGGCTCGCCCCGGCCTGGAACCGCCGGGGACGGTCTGCGCACTCCGCTGCTCTATCTCAACGTCTGTATCATTGCCACCTGCGGCCTTATCTACGAGCTTCTGGCCGGCACGCTGGCCAGTTATGTCCTGGGTGATTCGGTCACCCAGTTCTCCCTGATCATCGGCATATATCTCTCGGCCATGGGCGTGGGGGCCTGGCTCTCGGGTTTTTTGATCGCCGAGAAGCTGGCTCGCCGCTTCGTCGATATCGAGCTGGGGGTCGCTCTTATCGGCGGGCTTTCCGCAGTACTTTTGTTCATGAGCTTTGCCCATCTCGATTGGTTTCGAGTGGCCCTCTTCGGCCTGGTCGCAGTGATCGGCATTCTGGTCGGCCTCGAGTTGCCTCTGCTCATGCGCATTCTGAAGCAGAATGTCGACTTCAAGGATCTGGTCGCCCGGGCGCTGACTTTTGACTACCTGGGCGCACTGGTCGCCTCGATTGTATTTCCTCTGCTCTTTGTACCCAAATTGGGACTGGTCCGCACTTCGTTATTTTTCGGCGCATGCAACGCCGGGGTTGCCCTGTGGGGCACATATTTGCTGCGCCCGATCATCCGAGGATCGCTGACCGGCTTGCGGGTCAAGGCAGTATTTGTCCTGGTCTTGTTGACGGTCGCGTTCATCAAGGCCGACCGCTTGACCTCTCTGGCCGAAGACGGTCTTTTCGACGATGCCATTGTCTACGCCAAGACCAGCCGCCATCAGCGCATCGTGGTAACCCGCCAGGCGCGCGGATTTCGGCTCTATTTAAACGGCGGCCTGCAGTTCAATTCGGCCGACGAATATCGTTATCACGAGGCTCTGGTCCACCCGGCCATGGTATTGGCCGACCAGCCCAGGCGAATCCTGGTCCTCGGCGGGGGCGATGGTCTGGCAGTGCGCGAGGTATTGCGTCACGATTCGGTCGAATCGGTAACCCTGGTCGACCTCGATGAAGCCATTACCGACGCCGCGCAACAGCTGCCGCTATTCACCCAGCTGAACCAAAATGCCCTGGCTGACCCGCGAGTCACCATCATCAATCAGGATGCCATGGTGTGGTTGCAGGAAAACGAAATGCTACCATTTGACGTGGCTATTGTGGACTTTCCCGATCCGACCTCGTTCTCGCTCGGCAAACTCTACACCCGCCGGTTTTATCGCGTGTTGGCCTCGCGCATGGCACCCAATGCGCCCATTGCTGTCCAGTCGACGTCGCCGCTCTACACCCGGACCTCGTTTTGGTGCATCGTCAGGACCATTGAAGAGAGCGGGTATGTGGCTCGCCCCTACCAGACCTCGGTGCCCTCGTTCGGTATCTGGGGCTTTGTTCTGGCCCGGGCCACTCCGTTTGAAGTCCCCACCGACGTGCCCGAGGGCCTGCGTTTCTTGACCCCGAGTTCGGTGCTGCCGATGTTTTCGTTTCCCGCTGACATCGCGCGCGTACCGACAGAGATCAATCGGCTCAACGACCAGCACCTGGTTCGCTATTACGAAAACGAATGGAGAGGCTGGCAATGAGTGTGAGCCGGCGCGAGCTTTTGAACGCGTTTCTCGGCCTCCCTGCAGCCCTCGCTGCCTGTCGCCACGCCAGCAACCGCAGTCCTGCCATGCCGGCGGGAGAGATTGCATTTCGCCGTGAGGTCATCGGTCACCGCCTGCGCGACCAGCCCCCTATCGAGCCACTGGCCGGGCGGTGGGAAAACGCCACTGTGGTCATTGTCGGCGCCGGGATTGCAGGACTGGCAGCGGCCTGGCGGCTCTTTCGGGCCGGTTTGGAGGATTTTGTGATCCTCGAACTCGACGCCACACCGGGCGGCACCTCGCGCAGCGCGAGCGCGTCGGCTGGCGGCGGGTATCCGTGGGGAGCTCACTACATCACCGTGCCCATGAAAGAGAGTCGCGCGGTACTCGCGCTCCTGTCTGAAATGTCGGTACTCGAGGGCTTCGACAGCGACGGCGAACCCATTGTGGCCGAGCAACATCTGTGTCGCGATCCCCAAGAACGGGTATTTTACCGCGGCTACTGGTACGAGGACCTTTATCTCTACGCCGGGGCCAGCGCCGAGGACACGCGGCAGCGCAAGGCGTTTGACGCCGAAGTAGGTCGTCTGGCCGAGTGGCGCGACAGTCGCGGCCGGCGGGCGTTTGCCATGCCGTCGTCGCGCAGTTCGGACGACGCCGAGATCCTGGCTCTCGACCGCATGACCATGGCCCAGTGGATGGACGGCAAGGGCTTCACCTCGCCGCGACTGCGCTGGTATGTCGAGTACGGCTGCCGCGACGACTACGGCTTGCGCATGACTGACACCAGCGCGTGGGCGGGGCTTTTTTACCACGTCGCCCGGGTGACAAAAGCCGGCAGCGACTACCAGCCAGTGATCACCTGGCCCGAGGGCAATGGACGGCTGGTCGCCCATCTATCCCGGGTCGCTGGAAAGCGGCTTCGGCTCGGCCGGGCAGTTGTCGACATCCGCCACCGCAAGGGTGACTCTCCCGATAACCAACCCATCGCCTCCGGCTATTCTGGTCGGCCGATCGACCCTGGCGGGACAATCGAGGTTATTGCGCTGACCCATGGCGGCCGCGATGCAGCTGGAATTCGGGCCAAAAATGTCATCTTTGCCGCGCCGCATTTTTTGACCCCCCACCTCATCCGAGATTATCGCTCGGCCCGGCCTGCACATGTCGATGAGTTTGACTACGGCTCGTGGATGGTGGCCAATTTGACCCTGCGCGACCGGCCGCTCGGACGCGGCTTTCCCCTCGCCTGGGACAACGTGCTCTACGACAGCCCGTCCCTCGGCTACGTGGTATCCACCCATCAGCGCGGCCTCGATCACGGACCGACCATCATTACCTATTACTATCCACTGCTCGCCAGCGACAGTCGCGCAGCTCGTTCCAGGCTTCTCCAGGCTGGCTGGGCCGAATGGGCAGAGGTCGCGCTCAGCGATCTCGAACGCGCTCACCCAGACATTCGCGCCCTCACCGAGCGCATCGACATTGCCCGCTGGGGTCACGCCATGATCCGACCACGCCCCGGCTTTATCACCGGCCAGGCGCGCAAGGCGGCCTTGCTGCCCCACCGCGGCATTCATTTTGCCCATTCCGATCTGAGCGGGATCTCACTCTTCGAGGAGGCGTTTGACCACGGTGTGCGCGCCGCAGAGGAGGTTCTGGTCGCCCGTTCCATCGCCCACGAGTCGATGCGATGAGTCGTCGAGGCCGCCGCGTGGGGTATTCGCCCGGTGCCCGGCCCGGGCTCTCGGGTTCTGGTGCGCAGCCACCGGATACCGGAGTCCAGCACGGCCGCTGGCTATTTTCCGCCGGCATCGATCTGACAGTATTTTTGGGCAGCGCGGTGGTGGCCCTGGCGCTTTTACCCATCGGCGCCGAATTGGGCGTACTCTACGGTGATGCGCCCGACTGGACCTGGGTCACTGCGGTTCTCATCATCGACGTGGCTCATGTGTGGTCGACCGTGTTCCGGACCTATCTCGACCGCGGCGAGCTAGCCCGGCGGCCGTGGCTCTACGCGCTGGTTCCACTGATCGCCTGGATTATCGGTGTTGCCCTGTATTCCGAGAGCAAATTGCTTTTCTGGCGCACTCTGGCCTATCTCGCCGTCTTTCACTTTATCAGACAGCAATACGGCTGGGTCGCGCTGTATCGCGCTCGTGCCGGCGAGCGCGATAGATTGGGCCGCTGGCTCGATACCGCAGTGATCTACGCGGCAACGGTTTTTCCGCTGCTCTACTGGCATGCTCATCTTCCCCGCGAATTCTGGTGGTTCATGCCCGGCGACTTTGCCCATCTCTCGGCCAGCGTGTTGTTGCCGCTGGCCGCGCTTGCCGAGCCGATCTACTGGTCGCTTCTCATCGCCTATGCCGTGCGTTCGGTCTATTTGTGGACGATCCGCCGGACTGTTAACCCGGGCAAAGACATCGTGGTCGCGACCACGGCGGCGTGTTGGTATATTGGTATTGTTGCTCTCAATTCGGATTATGCATTTACGGTCACCAACGTCATCATTCACGGTGTGCCCTATTTTGCGCTCATCTACTGGTATGGCAAGAAGCGCTATCAGTCGGGACAGGGCGGTCTGGCCATGCGCGTATTTGCCCGCGGGCCGTGGCTATTTCTCGCCCTTTTATGGATTTTGGCCTATGTCGAGGAACTATTCTGGCATCGCGCTGTCTGGCACGATCGGGCCTGGCTATTTGGTACCGGGTGGAATCTGGAATCGCTGCAGGTTTTTCTCGTCCCGCTCTTGGCTCTGCCCCAGGTCAGCCATTATGTGCTTGACGGCTTCATCTGGCGCCGCCGTTCCAACCCCGACTTTCAGCGAGCCGGCGGCTTTGACCGTGGCTAGCCCTATTGTCATCGTCGATTCGGCAATACCGTTATCGCAGCGAGCGCAGCCAGGCTTCAAGCATCAGAATTGTAGCAGATGATACATAAAGTGCGAGCCGTGGTAGGCCGCAGTTTTTGCGAGCGCGGGCGACCAGCCTCGCAATGCGACAGCGCAACCATTCCGTGGCTTACCATGGTTGTCACTTGGCGCAACAACCCTGAAGACCAATAAACGGAATCACAGGCTGAGTGAGCTGTTCGATGGGCTGCTCGATCTCACTGCAGATGAGCGCGCTGAGCGGTTAGAGCGCGAGTGTGCCGATGACGCAGAGCTACGTGCAGAGCTCGAACAGCTGCTTGGCTGCAAAGGCGGCGCTTGTCTCGCCCTTGATCCGGTCGTTCCACGCCTGGTCGAGCTCCCTCTGCTGGCCCACGGCCCACCTGGGTCATGCCCGGCGTAGAGGTCCGCGCTTGGGTGCCCCCGAAGGTGGGTCCAGCCCAGCGCGAACACGGCGACCGCAGCGATGGCACAGACCCCGGCAAAGACGGCAAACCGCATCCGGGGGCGTCGTCGCTGCGCTGGATTGCGTTCGAGCGCCGCGATGAGCGGGTAGCGCTTATGCGGATCGGCCGCCAGCCCGCGCACCACAGTGTGATGCAGCCACCGGAGTACGTCGCTCCCAGGTGGCGGCGGGGCGATCTCGCCGCGCATCTTACGCTCGGCCAAGGCGACGAAAGCAGTCTTGCTGGGTCTCTTGCCCGGTAAATCCTCGCCAGGCCGAAGTCGGCCACGCGCACGCGCCCGTCGTGGCCAACGAGGATGTTGGCGGGCTTGATGTCTCGGTGCACCAGACCCTGCGCATGGGCCGCAGCGATGCCGAGGTTCAAACCACTTTGCCAAACCCCCGGGCGAGGGACTCCAGGGGGTTATAATAAGCCCAACCTCTACACCCTCGCCCGGGCCAGCAGAGAACCAGCTGCCAGCTGGCTGTGATGGAAGGAGCATCCTCTCGGTTGCGAGTAGGTGTGGCATGAACGACTTCAACTCTACACGATCAATATTACACCTTATTACATATCGCTTTCACTGGACACAGTATCATTCGACGTTATTGCGTCGCGGTCGGGTAGCAAGTAGCGCACTATCTACGAAAGACCTATCTACTACATTCATATCCCGAAGTATCGACCGCCCCCAGCGCGCTCCGCTCACCCAGCGCAATTCCGACCGGATCTCACCCCCAGATTCTGCTGAAGAGCCCATTTTTTTGCGTAACACTTCTCCGACTTCGGACACTAAGTACCGCGACCCGTAAGTAGGTGCCCAGTAGGGTCGGTCCAGCGCGTCGAGGGCAAGGCGCGAAGAGGGAGCATAGTGGGCCTACGTGACCGATGAGCAACACAGCCATCGGCGGGCTGGTCGGCCATAATGGGTACTTACTTGCGGGTCGCGGACCTTAGGTCCGAAGCTCAACCGACGAAGGTGAGCGCCACGACGGTCTCAACCTGTCCAGTACCCGGCATCAGGTCGATGGGTACGATCTCGTCGATGCGATAGTCCCCGTGCGGAGCGACGAGGCGGGCCAGATCGCGAGCCAGTGACTCGGGATTGCAGCTCACGTAGATCAGTCGGGGCGGGATCAGCACCTTCAGAGCTGACCGGGTATCGTCATCCAGCCCCTTGCGCGGCGGATTGACGACGATTAAGTCCGCGCCGTGCAACTGGTAGACTCCAGCGCTGATCGCGGCGACCTGATTGGCCTCGGCAGCGCGAAATCGCACTCGCTCACCGAGCGCGGCCCGCGTCGCGGCGATCTGAGCGGCGCGCACTGCGGCTTCATTGCGCTCGATGCCCAGGATTTCGCGGGTCGGACTCGCCTTGGCAAGTGCAAACGCGACTCCTCCCACGCCGCAAAAAAGATCGATGATCCGTTCACTCGCGCGACTGGAACTGCCCGGATCGACGATCGCATACCGGCCGGCCAGATGAGTCACCTCGGCGTAGAGCCGAGCGGCCTGGGTACGGTTGACCTGGAAAAAACTGCCGACCCCGACGTCGATCTCCACACCGGCGATCCGCTCGATCACCGAATCCTTGCCGACCAAACACTGCGTTTCCCCCGCAAAAATGACGCTGTTTTCGGCATCGTTCTTGACCCACACCACACCGGCAATCTCGGGATGCTCACCCAGGGCAAGAGCGGCTCGGATGATCTTGTTGGCCGATCCGGGCCGGGCCGCTTCACTGGTCGTGATGAGCGCGAGGACCACCCGACCGTTGGCGCCGGTGCGGACCGCGACATAGCGCAATAAACCGGTTTTTTCCTCTTCGCGGTAGACCGGTATTTCGACCAGAGCCCGGGCTGCGGCCACGCGTACACGT
The DNA here is from genome assembly GCA_022360315.1 of Pseudomonadota bacterium. Taxonomy (GTDB): domain Bacteria; phylum Myxococcota_A; class Polyangia; order Haliangiales; family Haliangiaceae; genus JAKSDA01. Next base: position 160,402 of record JAKSDA010000122.1, on the reverse strand, counting down.
TCGATAACCGGCTCGACCACCCGGCACTTGGCCATGTCGACAACTCTGTGACTGCGCGGCGCATAGGAGCCCAGAATAATCGTACGGGGCGATTCTTCGTTGCGGGCTTGAGCGACGTATTTGGCAACGCTGCGATAGCCGTCGATCCGTGGCGCTGGCACGATGTCAGCGATCTTGGTGTCGTTCGGCTTCGTCACTCCGACAAGCGACAACGCATCGACAACCCGCGCTCGCTTGCGCTCGAGTTGCGCCGCGTACGACAAATGCTGCCACGCACAGCCACCGCAAGAACCAAACGCCGGGCAGTGCGGGGTCACTCGCTCGCGGGACACTCGACTCAGCCGTCGCGTGACCCGGCCCCAGGCACGCGGCTGGTGCGGGCTCAGATGCTCGATCACGACCTCGGTGCGCTCGCCGGGCAACACATTGGGTACGCAGATCTCGGTCCCGCGAACCTGGCCCACTCCGTGGCCATCTTCGTCGATCGTTCGAGCGATGAACTCGACTTTCTCCCCCGTCTTGGTCACGAGAATGTCACCGACTCCGCATCATACAATCGGCATTCTAGCCCGTTCATTTCTGGCCCTAGAGATAGATACATCATAGCCGCTTCGTTGACCATGTTGTCTCGCAACGCGTCGTGCATTGACTGATTTCTGTGATATGGAGGACTGTCATGGCGGCCGATCCAACCAGCCGGACGAATCGCCCTCGCGGCTCAGCCGCGCAGCCGTCACTCCGGACCGGCGAACGTCCCATTGTCGCGGCTCTGTCCGGCGGGGTGGATAGCGCCACGGCCGCGGCCATGCTGGTCGAGGCTGGACACCGTGTTGTCGGCATGACCATGCGCCTTTACGACGCCAGCGGGACCAGCGCGTCGGCCGGCGGTCGCTGCTGCGGACCACGCGACATCGAGGACGCGCGTCGGGTGTGCCATCACCTCGGCATTCCGTTCTACGTGGTCGAATTCGAGACCCAGTTCCGGCGCGATGTGATCGAAGACTTCGTCGATGCCTACCTGGCTGGCGAGACGCCCAATCCGTGTGTCAAGTGCAACCAGCACATCAAGTTCACGCCGTTGCTCAAGCGGGCACGAGCCATTGGAGCCGACTGCGTCGCGACCGGACACTACGCCCGCATCGAGCCGACCGAGAACGGCACCTACCGCCTCAAGCGCGGCGTGGACGCGGGTAAGGACCAGTCGTATTTTCTGTTCTCCATGCCCAGAGACGAACTCGGCTCAGTCCTGTTTCCGATCGGCGCACTCGACAAGGCGGAGGTCCGCGAGCGAGCGCTCGCGTTCGGCCTGCCCAATGCCGGCAAACCCGAATCGCAGGAAATCTGCTTTGTGCCCGACGGCGATTACACCGCATTCGTGGAGAGTAATGCGCTCACCCGCAAACTGTCGGTCGTCGGAGCGGGCGACATCGTCGACGCGGAAGGCAACGTCGTGGGACGTCACCGGGGTATCCACCATTACACCGTGGGCCAGCGCCGCGGGCTCGGGGGAGTCGGCGGCCAGACTCCGGTCTACGTTGTGCGCATCGATCGCCAGGCCAACCAGATCGTGGTCGGCCCGAAAGCGTCGGCCGAGCGCCAGGTCTTGCATATTCGCGACGTGCGCTGGCTGAGCGATGTCCCCGAGCAGCCGACGCGGGTGGCCGTACAGGTGCGCCACCGGACTCGACCGATCGCAGCCGATGTCGTGGCTCTAGGCACAGGTGCTCAGGTGACGTTCGTCGACGAGCACGTCCTGGCCGCGCCGGGCCAGGCAGCGGTTTTTTACGACCGCGACACCGTGGTGGGCGGCGGCTGGATCACTGCTTGACCGGATGCTCGGAGAATCGGCCGCCTGGCGTCCATGCGCCCACGGCACTTGTCTCTTGCTGGTGACGACCCGCACGTGCTAGCCAAAACCATGGCTGAAAAAGTCGTGATCATCGGAAGCGGGCCAGCGGCGCATACCGCGGCGATCTATGCTGCGCGTGCCGAGCTCAAACCAGTACTGTTCGAGGGATTCATGGCCGGCGGGGTCGCGGCGGGCGGGCAACTCACCACTACGACTGATGTCGAGAATTTCCCCGGTTTTCCACAGGGCATCCAGGGCCCCGAACTGTGCCAGCGCTTTCGCGACCAATCCGAGCGCTTTGGCACCCGTATCCACACCGAGACCGTCAACAGCGTCGATCTGTCCAGGCGGCCTTTTCGCTACGTCACCGACGAGCGAGAGGGCGAGGCTGAAGTGCTGATCATCGCCACCGGGGCCACTGCCAAACGACTCGACATCCCCGGCGCAGGTGACGACGAGCTGTGGCAAAAGGGCATCTCGGCCTGCGCCGTGTGCGATGGTGCTCTGCCGCTCTTTCGCAACCAGCCCCTGGTGGTCATCGGCGGCGGTGACTCGGCTGTTGAAGAGGCCACATTTCTGACCAAGTACGGCTCGAGGGTCTATATCGTGCACCGCCGCGATGAGCTGCGCGCATCCAAGATCATGCAGAAACGCGCCCTCGACAACAACAAGATCGAGATGATGTGGTCGCACGTGGTCGTGGCGGCATCGGGCGCGGAAGAGCTCGAATCGGTCCGTGTCAAGGACGTCAAGTCGGACGAGGAACGCGACGTCGCTGCCAAGGGGCTATTTTTTGCCATCGGCCATACGCCCAACACGGAGTTTTTGGACGGACAGCTTACCTGCGACGAGCAGGGTTATCTCATTACCAAACCCGACTCGACGCAGACCAGCGTACCGGGGGTCTTTGCGGCTGGCGACGTCCAGGATAAAAAATGGCGCCAGGCCATCACAGCGGCCGGTACGGGCTGTATGGCGGCGCTCGAAGCCGAACACTTCCTGGCCGCCAATCCCTCTACATAGCGCCACCTCGGTTGTGGATCAGACGAGGTGGCTCTGTTGCGAGGCCAGCGGCCGAGCCGGCCGGGAGTCCGTGCGGTGCGGAATTGCTATGCCGATCATCCGCTGCGAAAGGCGTCCATGGTCTGATCTGCGTCGAATTGGTGTTCAAAACCGGTAGCTGTGCGGAATGCACTGGCGTCGATCACGACCGGATACTTGATGTGTTCGACCGCGCCGCGCGGCAAGAGAGGCAGGCCAAAACGGCCCACCGCCAGCCGGAATAGCGGCTCGGGCACGGGCAAAGGAGTGCGTCCAGTCGCCCGGATGAGCAGCGATAAAGGCACCGGGTCGGGGCCTGCCACGTTGTACACCCCGCGAAAGTCGCCGGTCAGGGCGGTGACAATGGCGCGAGCCGTATCCCGTTCGTGCATGAATTGAAACAGGGGATCGAAGCCGAGTACGGTGGGCACGCGCGGGCCGCGCAGAAACGCGGCCAGCGTGCCTTGCCGATCCGGTCCCAGGGTGTAGCACATGCGAAGGACCGCGGTGGCCAGATCGGTAAAACGCCACAGCGCCGAGCCGGCGTACAAGTCGGCGGCGACCAGATCGGCCAGCTCGGGAAATGTCGTGACCGCCATTGGCGGGTCGTCCTCGCGGTGGTAGAGCGTCGAATCGGGTGCTGCGCCGTAATAGGTATGACGCCCGACAAAAATCGCCCGCCGCACGCCATAGTTGTGGCAGTGGTCGAATACCGCTCGGGTTCCGTTTAAATTGATGCGATAGCGATCCTCGCTGCTCCGCGTGGTGATATGGGTGACCGTGGCCATGTGGATCACCGCCGCGGGGCGAAACGCGCGGAACACGTCCTCGGCGGCTCGTTTGCGAATATCGGCCCGATGCAGGGACAGCCCGCGGGGAGCATCGTACCACGGCCGGCGGTCGATGCCGCATACCTCGTGGCCAGTGCCGAGAAGTAGCTCGGCCACGATCCGACCCTGCTTGCCGGCGATGCCGGTAACCAGCACCTTCATCGCATCTCCTCGTTGTTGTTTCGGCCCGGTGAAGCGCTGCCATCATCGCCGTGGTCGCCGACACGACGCCGGGCGCGCGCGCGCCGGCGCACTTGGCCGTCCCTGATCATGGCGTCGATACGCTCCTTGACTCGGTCGACATGGCCCATCACGATCCGGTCCTCCTCGTTGCCCGTACCGTCGAAGAACATGGCTTCGCCGTAGTAGATCTCGAGTGGCACCGGTCGGGGAATGGGCACGAGATACGGCGTGACCGGAATGTACGGCACGCCAAAGAGGCGGCCCAGCCAGTACAGATTCGTGATGGTCGGTATCGCGTCGCCGCCGCCCATGAAGGCAAACGGAACGATCGGCGTTCGGGTCTGCAGGGCCAGACGCATGAATCCCGTGCCGAAATCGACCAGGGTGTCGCGTTCCCCATAGAGCTTGGCAGTGCCGCGGGCGCCCTCGGGAAACACCAGCAGCAGTCGCTCGTCGTCGAGCAATTTGACCGCATTGTCGGGAGTACCGGTGAAATTGCCGGTGCGCGACGAGTAGAGCGAGGCAAACGGCAAGCGGTTGATGAACCGATCGGTCATGCCCTGGGCCAGCCGGGGCGGCTCTTTGCCCAGGAAAACCGACGCCATCACCATCATTCCGTCCACCGCCCAGCCCCCCGAGTGGTTGCCGACCAGCATGGCGCGGCCACGGCTCGGCACGTGGTCGAGCCCGGCCACCGCCACGGCAAAATAGTGCCGATATAGCCAGGAAAATACCGTCATCATCAGCGCTACATCGGTCGTTTTGATCCCGTAGGGATCGATCCCGTGGCGACTAAATGGGATGTCCAGGCGCTCGGTCCGCTCCAGCATCTCGTCGGAGATGAGCCACTTCATGGCGGATACGCTACCACGATCGAACTCGCCAAATCGCCGGATGAGCGAAGACCGGGACGCCCGCCCTTCCATCGCATACACTGCTGGTATATGCGAGCCCATCGTATTGCTCTGGCAGCGCTTGTTGCCGGTCTCGGATGTGATACCAGCGCCGCTGGATTCCACCGGGCCGAGCGGATTGGCGACCTGACCGCGGGTATCGTTCCACGCGCCGATTACCGGGCCCCCTATGTTCAGGCCTGCGGTCCCGGGGGAGTGACCGGCCGCGGTATCAGCGTGTTCGATCGATGGCCGTACGTGGCCGCGTTCACCGCCACCTCGGTCGAGATCCAATGGACCACAGCCACGCGCGACGTCCATACCCTCGAGGTGACCGATCCAGATGGCAGGTCGATCGCCCGGGTCCCTATCGGAGCTGATCGCGGATACGACCCGGTGGCAGCAGGATGGCGCGGTGCCAGGATAAGTGGCCTCGCTCCGTACGGGATGTACTGCTACGCGGTACGCGACCGATCTGGCCTGCTGCTCCAGCGCACTGGATTTCGCACCGCCCCGACCCAAGAGCAGACGGTTCAAAACAATCTCACACTCCGTCTCGTCGCCATGGGCGACCTGGGCTGGCGTACTCCCGATCAGGCGGCCGTGTACCGCCAGATCCGCAGTGTGCCGCTCGATTTCTTGCTCTTGACCGGCGATATCGCCTATCCCAACGGTTCCCACGAGCAACTGGACCGCAATTTTTTCGCCGTCTACCGCGAGATGCTCGCCCACGTATCAGCACTGGTAGCCAGCGGCAATCACGACCAGCGCACCCGAGGCGGCGCACCGCTCCGGCGCTCGTTTGCCCTGCAGCGAAACTACTTCTCGCGCGACGTCGGCCCGGTCCACTTCGTCATTCTCGATTCGGTGTCGGTCGGCCTCGACCAGGCCGAGTGGCTGGACGCAGATCTGACCGCCAACCGTCTGCCCTGGGTCATCGTCGCGCTCCACCACCCACCCTATTCGTCCGGACATCACGGCCACGACGAGCGGATAAAACGCTGGTTCGAGCCGATCTGGAGACGACACCGCGTGCCGCTGGTCTTAACCGGACACGAACACAGCTACGAAAGAACCCGCCCGATCGGCGGCATCACCTACGTCATCACCGGCGGTGGCGGGCGCGGAACCCGTCCGGTCGGACGTTCCGATTTCACCGCACACGCGGCCCAAGTGGCCCATTTTGTCCATATCACCGTCGCCGGCAACGCCCTCACTCTGTTCGCGGTCGATGCCACTGGCAGAACCTTCGATTCAGCAGTGATTTATCGGTGATCGATGCGATTGATCGAATAGCCAGCCGGCTCATTTGAACACGAAGCGAAGCCTTTCACCGTCGTAGAGCTGGGCGTATGCGCGCACCTTGCCCGCTTTATCGCGCAGGAAAAGCACGTCGATACCCTGGCTGGCGATGGTGCGCAGGGCCTGGCCGAGCTGGCTTTTGCGGGTTTCCTCGGGCTGATTGAGCCAGCCCTCGTCGGAAAGGGTGGCCCGGACCTCGCGGCCGAAGCGCTCGGCGCCCTGGATGGGCAGCTGGCCGGCAAAGTGCGCCGAGAACGTGGCGTATTGTGCACGGGGAACGCATTCGCGATAGGCCGAGCTGCCGGCGAGGCCGAAGCCGAGAAGGCCGACGATCGAGGCCACCACGGCAATCATCAGCCTCCGTCCAGGCGAGGAATCGGCGCCGGATTCGACGCCCAGTTCCACGCCCATCTGAGTGCTGATCCGGCGCGACGGCTCGGTCCGGTCGACGTCGGCGTGGTCGCCGCCAGCACTGCGCAGCACCCCCTTTAACTCTCGTTGCGGAACATCGCATTCGGCCGCGTGCTCGGCCTGCTCGTTTGCTGTCAGATTACGCAGCGAAACGGGCATGGTGACTTCTATGCCGAGCTGCCGCTCCCACGATTTGAAGCGAGACAGCGGCGCAACTGCGGCCTGCGGATCGAAGCCGGGCTGGGCCTCGAAGAGCTCCCACACTGGCTGCAAGTCGAACGTACCGCCGGCGATCAGCTCGCGGTACTCAACATCGAGCACGCTGCGCAGGGCGTCTGTGCCGACAATGTCGCGCATGCGAGAATGACTGCACGCCAGAACGAGTGCGCCGATGATCACATGCTTTGACGGCCCGTTCTTTGCTTCTTCCATGGTCCAAGAAGTACGTTACGGCCGCAGCGGTCAACCCGTCAAACCCTCGATGGCTCTACCTCAGTTCTTCACTACGAAAGACGGGACACATGATCCATAATTCGGCCATGCAGTCGCGGACTGCATACCCGCCGATGGTTTTCTCTGGCGGTTTTTGTGCGCGGTTTTCGGTCGCGGGTCTCTTTGTGCCGAATTCACCCGGGTTGGTGACAGGACGACGGAGCCATCGTCCCCTATCTCGGAGAACGGGTCACGCGGGACGGCCAGGATAGGTGAGGGATATCGTGCATGATCCGGTGCATCCCCTGGCAAACAAAGAGATCGTACTCGGCGTAGCCGGTGGAATCGCCGCCTACAAGGCGGCCGAACTGTCCCGACTTCTGGTCAAGGCCGAAGCCAGAGTACGCGTGGTCATGACCGAGCACGCACAGCAGTTCATCGGCGCCTTGACGTTTCAAGCCCTGACCGGACAGCAGGTATTCACCGACCTGTTCAGTCTCACCCAGGAATCCGACATCGGCCACATCCAAATCGCCGACTCGGCGGATCTCATCATTATCGCGCCGGCCACAGCCAACACCATTGCCCGCATGGCCGCCGGGTTAGCCGACGACGCCCTCACCGCGGTACTCCTCGCCACCCGCGCCCCCATACTTCTCGCCCCGTCCATGAACGTCAATATGTGGCGTCATCCGATCACCCAGGCCAATGTCAAGAAGCTGGTCGAACAGGTCGGTGTCAAGACGGTTGGGCCAGGCGACGGCTTTCTCGCCTGCCGCTGGACTGGCCCGGGTCGGCTTGCCGAGCCATCCGATATTGTCGAAGCAGCGGCGCGTGTGCTCACCGATCGAGATCTGACCGGCAGAATCATTGCCATATCGGCCGGGCCGACACACGAACCTCTCGATCCGGTCCGTTTTTTGGGCAATCGCTCGTCGGGCAAAATGGGCTATGCGCTGGCTGCAGCTGCGGCCCGTCGGGGCGCAGCTGTCCGGCTCGTTTCGGGACCGGTTTCGCTCGACCCGCCGCCCGGGGTGGATCGCATTGACGTCGTCGACGCCAGGTCGATGCAGCGTCGCATCGCGGCAGCTGCGGACGACGCGGATGCAGTCATCATGGCTGCGGCCGTGGCCGACTATCGACCGCGCGAACAGGCTGCGCACAAACTCAAAAAAGTCCCGCTCGGCGAAAACCTCGCCCCCTCCTCGCCGGAGCGTTCGAACGTCACCCTGGTACTCGAGACCAACCCCGATATCCTCGGCGAACTGGGTGCCAAGCGGCGTGCGGGTGGGCAAAAACGACCGATCCTTATCGGCTTTGCCGCCGAGACCCGCGATGTCATCGAGTACGCACGTGCCAAGCTGGCGAGAAAATACTGTGATCTGGTCATTGCCAACGACGTATCGCAGTCCGACGCCGGATTTTCGGTCGATACCAACCGCGTGGCTGTGGTGAGCTCGAGCGGGGTCGAAAACCTCGATCTGGCCAGCAAAGAGGCAGTCGCTCATCGCATCATCGACCGCCTGGTCGAGTTGTTCGAGGACTGAGCACTGCTCCTCGCAATCGAGTACCCAAACGGAGCATTCGCCGCGGGTATTTCGCGGCGAATGGTGCCTTGCCCTGCAGCGATCGACCACGGTATAGCTGGCCCATCGACAATGAGCGAATTCGACCCACGGAGCGAACTGTTCGAACTGGTGCGCGCATTTCGCATTCGCCTCGAGTGGCTCGGGCGAGCTGGTGCGTTTTCTGTGCCGGCAGGTCCGAGTCCACGGGGGCAGCGGTCAGACGACGCGCAGTTCACAGCAGTGGCCGAGCAATCGCAAGGCCGCTTCGAGCCCACCGATCCACAGACCACGCCAGCCGAATCGCCCGGGGCAACCACAGACAGACAGCCAGGCATGTTCAGTGCAGCGCTGGCCCGGGCGCTGGGCGATACGCCAGCCGGGTCAGAATCATCGCCTGCGACCATGCCTTCGCCGCCGGCGGGGCCGACAAGCCGGACCGCATTGGCTCAAATCCGGGCCGACCTGGGCGACTGCCAGCGCTGCAAACTGTCGCGCACGCGCGAGAATATCGTGTTTGGTATCGGAGATCCCAACGCCGCACTCATGTTTGTCGGCGAGGCACCGGGCCGGCAAGAAGATCGCAGTGGCGTGCCCTTTGTCGGGCCCGCCGGACAGCTTCTCGACCGCATGATCGCCGCAATGGGCTGGTCGCGCGAAACTGTTTATATCGCCAATGTCCTCAAGTGTCGGCCACCCAATAATCGGGATCCCGAACCGGACGAGATCGCCTCGTGTCGGCCCTTTTTGGCCCAGCAAATCGGTTCTGTCAAGCCGCGCATGATCGTCACTCTGGGCCGTCCCGCGGCTCATTTACTGCTCGATACCCGCGCCCCCATGCATGCCCTGCGCGGCCGCTTTCACTCTTATGAAGGTATCAAGGTAATGCCTACGTTTCATCCCGCATACCTGCTGCGCAATCCCGAACACAAGCGCAAAACCTGGAACGACCTACAACAGGTCATGGCCGAGTTCGAGAGACTGGCAATCTCGCCACCAGGACGGCCCAGGTAAAATAACTGTATCATCTGTGATCTGCGCACTACACCGAGTTTCCGCCAGTCGGTCGCCATTCGGTTTCCGTACCGGCTTTTGCCCGTCTGCGTCCGAAGGATCCGGAACGATACATGCAATTTGTAGCGTTTTAATGCAATCCGGAGTCGCACATTCCGGTCGCTTGACCGTGATTAATGGCAAGCGATTCGCTCACTTCGCAATTGCTTACGGTTGTGCTCTTGACATGGAAATGGCCCACTCCTAGAGTGCTGCACCTTCGTGTCACGAACCTGCCTTGAGGCAGAAACACGAAAGGACGTCCTACTAATATGACGAAGCAAGAGTTGATCGATCTCGTCTACAAGAAACGGGGTTTGCCTGCAGGTGTTACCAAGAAAGCAGTGGGCGCGATCATCGACGGTGTGTTCGCCGAGCTGGGCGACTATTTCATCAAGTCCAAGATCACCAAGGCCAGCACACCGCGTTTCACGTATCCCGGGTTTGGCACGTTTGCCAAGAAAAAGCGCGGGCCGCGCACCGGACGGCATCCGCGCACCGGCGAGCCGATCGATATTCCAGAGACCAACACAGTCTCGTTTGTCGTGGGCAGCGAGCTCAAATCGCTGCTCAACGGCGATAACAAGTAGCGGGCCTGAGCCCCTCCAGGTGGCGGGCGAGTTGTCCTCGGGTTATTGCCAGGGGGCGCGATCGATGGCAGGTGGGCTGCATCATCAGATCGACACCGGATGGCGCAGCTGACTGCGGCCACCCACCGAGCCCGTCAAGACCGGCGTTTTGTCGTGAAAGCTCTGTGGCGAAATAACCCGTGGTTCACAGTGCAGCTGGTCGTTCTGGTCAGCTGTACAGGCCCGGGTCGCGGCTCGAATATCTCGCCGGACAACGTCGCCGACAGCGATGTTGACGCAGCCATCGAGTCGCTGCGTTTTCGCGTCGCCTCCGACAACAGTGACCTCGACGCCCACCGTCGGCTGGCCAGGCTGGAACTGCGTGCCCGGCGCCCCGGCGCAGCGCTCAGACATTTCGAGGTCGCCCGGCGCAACAATGACCTGAACGACGCCGACCGGCGCGCTCTGGCCCGGCTGCGCGCCGACCGTTTTCGAGCTCGACTCGACCGCGGCGATGGAGCGGCCTACCGCGACGCCGAGGCCGTCTCTGTGCTCGATGCCGATCGTTTGCCGTCCCGGCAACAGCGCGCTGAGGCTCGATTTCTGGCTGCGCTAGTAGCACTGCGACGCGGCAATCAATGGGGCGAGCGCGCAGCGGCCGAGCACCTTGCGGCGGCGGCCTCGCTTGCGCCGAGCGATCCCCGTGTGGCGGTGAAAGCGCCCGAGCGGGCCGCTCTCGCCGATGTGGGCCGAGCCGCTTTATGGCTGCACGACGGCGGCGCGCTGCGCGTTTCCCGCCGGCTTCTCGAGCTCTATTTCTCCCGCGGCGGTCGCCAGAGCCGGGTTTTGCGCGCATTGGTCGCCAGTCGGCTGTGGTGGGGCGACGAGAATGCCGATTTCGTGTTCAGACGACAGCTCGCCGGGGCAGGAGTGAGCGCGTGTGCATTTGCCAGCCTACCGGTCCTCGCCTCCAGTCCGTCGCAACCCCATACCGTGTCCCGCCGGGCGAGCGGACCGGGCTGTGCCGGAACCCTGTGGTCGGTCGCCACCGGGGATGGCGACTTCGCCCGCTTGGTGCGCCAGCGCGCTGTAATCGACGCCTGGCGCACCTCGGATCCAGGCGATGCTGCAGCCTGGGCGCTGCTCTTGCTGCGGACCTGGCTTGCCGGCCAGGGCTCGTGGAGCAGCGAACTCGGCCGCCGCGTCGATATCGCGTCGGTTGCGTCCTCGTCCAACCTGCCGCTCTTCGCAGCCCCGACATTTTTGCGCCTGGCCGGCCGGGCCGAGGATTCGGCTCGCGCACTCGACCGGGTTCTCGCAACCATGCTGCCCGGCCGTCGACCCGCGAGCGACGTCGTCGAGGATGGCGCAGCCGGGGCCGGCAGTCCGTCCGCGCTGGGCAGACAGCTCCTGATCGCCGCCGAGGCCGCGCTGGCCAGACGCCCGGCCCCGGTGGTCGCGGCACTCACTGCGGTGGCCAGCCCTGCCCCCTCTGCCCTGGTCGACGACCTCTGGCTGGTCGGGGCACTGCACACGCGCAGTGTCGGCGACCGCAAGCGGTTGGCCGATATTCTATCACGGGCGCCGAATCGGCACGCCCGCGACCGATTTCGCCGACGCGATCCCGACACGGTTCTCGCAGCTCCCCGATCTCGGGCCGAAATTCAGGCTCTAGCGGAGATCGCGACCGCCCACTTATACGACCCGGCTGTGGCCGACCGCCAGGCCGGTGATTTTGTCGATGGCGATCCGGACATCGGCCGGCGCGGTCCCATGGTCGCCGCGCTCTTTGCCGCTCTGGGCGATGTCGCGCGAGCTCATCTGTGGTGGCGTCGAATCGCGGCGCAGAACCCACGAGAGCCGCACGGTGCGTTCGAGCTCGGCGCAGCGTTATGTGCGGCCGGAGATCCGGTGGCGGCCGAGGTGCACTTCACCGCAGCAGCCGCAACCTCTGGCGACGCGGGCACGAGCAGTCTGCGCGCAGCCCGCGTCCTTGTCGCCCACGGTCATGCCCTCGAAGCCATCGCGTGGGCGCGCCGCGCCCTTGCCCTCACTGCGCCGATGCGCCGGCCAGCGGTGTACCGAGTGCTGGCCGAGGCCATGACCATGCTGGGGCGGCACCGCGAGGCAGCAACCATGCGGCGTCATGCTGCTGGCCAGGCCGGCGCGGAACCACCCGAGCGCACGACCGACAACCGTCCAACCGCCGCGACCGGCCAGACGGACATGCTCGATCCCGGCGATGCGTCCGCTGTCCTGGCCTCGATCCGGCAGACCGAGAACCGCGACCGGGTCCACAAAGCGCTGTTTTGGGCCATCGCGTGGAATCCAGACGACGAGCGCCTCTATGCCGAGTTGGCCCGGGTCGCGCCCCGGCCGAGCTGGACTCGGGACTATTCCCTGGCCGCATTGCTCGTGTTGGCGCTCGGTCCGACGCTCGATCCGCCGGGTTCAGACCAGCCCGGCGCATTTCGCGACAGCGCCGCGGCATCGGATCGAGCAAGGCGGGCCAGAAGAGCGCTGCAGGCCGCGCTGCGTGGGCAAAAAGAGGACGTGCCGCGGCTGATTCGATTTTTCGCCCAGCGCGGCGCACTGCGACCACAGCAGATAGCCCGATGACTAGTCCGGACCCGGGCAAATTTTGCCCGGGCCCGGAGCAGAGCTGGCAAGTCGTCCGGTGTATGATCGCACGAGCGTACCGATGACCGACGTTATCCTGCTCTTTCTGACCGTACCCGTGATCACTGCACTCATCGGCTGGGGAACCAACTGGGCCGCGGTCAAGATGATTTTCCACCCGATCGAATTTACCGGTATGGGGCCGCTGGGCTGGCAGGGAATTCTGTACAAGCAGTCGCATAAATTCGCCACCAACGTGGCCGACATGGCTACCAAGAATCTGCTCACGGCCAGAGAGCTGATGTCTCGATTTGACCTCGATGAGATCGAGCAACTCTTTGCCGAGACGTTTGATGCCGAGGTCGAGCAACTGTGCCGCGAGGCGGCCGAGATCATCCAGCCAGGCGCCTGGGACAACTTGCCCGATCACGTCACGGCCGTGGTTGTGGCGCAGGTCAAGGCCCGCACCCGGAGCATCGCGCGCGAGCTATTTGTCGACATTGAGACGCAGGCCGAAGAATTCGTCGATCTGCACGAACTGGTCTATACCCAGCTCTCTGGTGCCAACGTCGGCCGGCTGGCCGAGTTCACCATGCAGATCGGCCGCAAAGAGTTCAAGTTCATCGAGTACTACGGCGGAGTTTTCGGTTTTATCATCGGCCTGGCTCAGATCACGGTATGGACCATCATGCAGAAATGGTGGCTCATGCCGGTTGTGGGCATCATGGTCGGCCTAGTGACCAACTGGCTGGCCATTCAGATGATCTTCCGGCCCCAGGAGCCAAAAAAATACTTCGGCCTGGTGACGTATCAAGGTCTGTTTGCCAAGCGGCAACCCGAAATCGCTGCCGACTACGGCCGGGTCGCCGGCGAGGAACTGCTCACTCCGAAAAACCTGATCGAATTCGTCACCCGGGGTCCCAACGGGCCACGCCTAGCCCTTTTGGTCACTCAGACCCTGTCGGCGCGGATCGACGAGGAATGGAAGAAAATCCAGCCCATGGTCCCGGTCCCGGTGAGCGAGGACGATCTGGCCAAGATCAAAGGTGCCATCGTCACCCGCATCATGCAGATCGCTCCCACTATACAGAGCAAACTCGAAACCTATTTGACCGGCAAGTTGGGCGTACGCGAGACGGTCGAGAACCGTTTGGCCACCCTGCCCAAACACGACTTCGAGCGCGTGTTGCGCGGCATCTTCGAGGAAGACGAGATCACTCTGATCCTGGTGGGCGGTTTTTTGGGCGGCTGCGTCGGCGTGGCCCAGGGCATGCTGGTTTTGACCATGTACGGAGTCTGAGCTGCCCCCCCCCTGCGAGAGGCTTCAGCTGTGCAGCGTTGCCCCACAATCGACGCATTTCTGGTTATAACTGGCCGCCAACGTTCAGCCAAGCGGTGGAAATCCCCCGGATTCGTCGCTGACAAACAAATAGTCCTCGAACGGCGCATTGCTCAGACCAAAACCGCCGAACCGAGGAGCATCGGAGTCGACAGCGAAGAGACGATTGTCGATGACCCGCACCCGCGTGATGCCCTGCCCGCCAATCTCGTGAGTCACGCCCGGGGCGCCGCCGCGGTCCCAGTCAAAAACCAGCTCCCAGCGGCCCGGTGAAGCCACTGTCGCGGCCGGCGCCGATCCCGGCCCGAGCGGTCGGTGCTGCTGGCGTTTCCGGCACAGGCGCAGCCAAGCAATGACAGGGCTGCAATGGGCAGCTGGGCGACCATCGCTCGGGCAGTTGAGCCAATAGTCGGCCGACCGGCCGCTCCGCTCGGTATGAACTCCGCTTCGCTGGCCGGGCGGTCTGGCCCCGGATGATGCTGCGCCTGCCGCCTTGCCATCACAGAAGTACCCGAGCGATCGTCTGCTCGAGTTCGGCTCGATCAGGCGGCTTGCGCTCGGATCGCAAGTAAGACTGGACCAGTTTGCCATTCCTGTCAAAGAGAAAGAGCGAGGGGATCTTGCGCGGCCGACCCAGGGCATCGATCAGTGGATCATCGGCCCGCACCACCTGCAGCCAGGGCGCACGTTTGCGCAGAAACGAGCGCAGGCGCTCTTCGTCGCTCCAATTCTCGAATTCCTCGTAGTAATTGACCCCGATGACGCGCAGACGCGGCTCGCTGTCGGCCAAGTTGCCGAGCAGGGCGAGTTCATTGCGGCACGGTTGACACCACGATGCAAACACTACCACTGCTGTGACCTGCTTGCCGGGCGGCGCTGCACCGACCTCGTGGCCGGTGATATCGCTGGCCGCGAGGACGGCTCGAAATCCCCGCTCGAGGTCGACTGGGGCCGAGGCTGCCGCCTCGTTGTCACCTTCGGATTTGCCGCCGGTCATGCCACAACCGAGCCATGCCGTGGACACGAGGACAGCGAGCGCGCCATGCCCGGCCAGGGCACCACACCGGCCCTGCGCCGAAGTGACCTTGCAGAGCGCTATTGCCTTGCCGACGAGTTTTCGCACCGGACGACTGTACGGTACCTCTCGTAGCGGGTCCAGACCCGTTAGTATCGGGTCCAGACCCTTCGCACCGAGCACGAAAGCGAGAGACCAGATGGCAACACGCGTGACATTTCCCGGCGCCATGAACAACCAGCTTGACGGACGATTGCACCAGCCGAGCGGACGTCCTGTGACCAGTGCCCTGTTTGCCCATTGCTTCACCTGTTCCAAAGATCTGCGTGCAGCCGTGCGTATTGCCGACGCGCTGTCGGCGCGCGGCATCGCGGTTCTGCGCTTCGACTTCACCGGATTGGGCGACAGTGAAGGCGAGTTTGCCGACACCAACTTTTCGTCCAACATCGACGATCTGATCGCGGCAGGCGAGTATCTGCGCACTGCCCTCGGCCAGGGCCCGCGCATCCTGGTCGGGCACAGTCTGGGCGGATCCGCGGTCCTGGCCGCGGCTGCGCGTATGCCGGAAAGTGCCGCGGTGGCGACTATTGGCGCGCCCGCGGATCCGGCTCATGTGCGCGCTCTTTTGAGCGATGCCGACCCCGAACTGCAGCGCCGCGGCGAGGCCGAGGTGGTCCTGGCGGGACGGCCATTTCGCATCAAGAAGCAGTTTATTGTCGATCTCGAGCAGCACTCGCTGCTCGACCGGGTGCACGAGTTGAGAAAACCTCTGCTCATCTGCCACGCTCCCCAGGATGAGCTGGTCGGTATCGACAATGCGCGCCAGCTCTTCGAGGCGGCCCGGCACCCCAAGAGCTTTGTTTCGCTCGACGACGCCGACCATCTGCTCACCCGCCCGGCCGACGCGACCTATGTCGGCAACCTCATCGCGTCGTGGGCCGAGCGCTATGCCGGGGACAGCGCAGACCGCGAGCAGGTCGGCCGAGGTCCGGGCCAGGGCGATGTACTGGTCTCCGGCGGACCGTCGGGGTATGCCCAGGATATTGCCGTGGGTCGCCATTATCTGCGCGCCGACGAACCCGACAGCGTCCCGGGCGGCACCGACACCGGCCCGAGTCCGTACGACCTGCTGCTGGCCGGGCTGGGCGCATGCACGACCATGACCCTGCGCATGTACGCGGACCGCAAAAAATGGCCTCTCCAAGGAGTCAGAGTGCGCCTGCGCCACCTCAAGATCCACGCCGACGACTGTGAAGACTGCGAAACCAAAGTCGGCAAGATCGACCACATCGAGCGAGAAATCACCCTATTGGGCCCGCTCGACGACGCGCAGAGGTTGCGCCTGCTCGACATCGCCGACAAGTGCCCGGTTCACCGCACCCTGCACTCAGAGGTCATGATCGCCACCGTACTGCTCGAATGACGGACCGATCTGTCGGCCGGACGTGGCGACGGGGAATGCGAAGCGGAGCTCGTACAGAGCGGTCGAGCGGCCGGCTATCCGCTCGACCGCCGGTTCAGCCGACTACATTACGGCCTATCATGGGGTCATGAAATAATCGAGCTACATCAATTTTTGGCCGACTGAATGTCCGGCCGTCTGAACGACGGCGAGGACAGCGATTCGGGCTGTGAGCGGGTTTCTGCGCCCGACTTCGAGATGGTGTGGCCAATGGCAACCGGGACACGCGCTAGGTCGCACTGGACGAAATTCGCACTCTTCATCGTGCGCTCGAGACTCCGAACGGAGTTGCCTGGCTCCACGTACACAAGACGTGGAAGAAAAGCTCCGGGAACACAAGTGTGATAGAATTGAAAGATTTTATACTTAGATCCCTCTTCTAATCGCCAGTATCTTTGTATAAATAGCCTACAATTCTGACTGTATGACAGTTTTGAAAGATTCTTTGCTTGTACTCGGCGACCGCTACCGGTACCATAAGAGACATGCAACAAACTACCAGTCGCGTTAAAGAGCTGCGGGATCGTGCCGACCTCACGGTCTGCTACTCGCTACTACTGCTGTATCTGGCTGTACTGACGGCAGCGCTTGCCTTGATCAACTGAGTTGCACGCCGAAGTACTGGCAACGGGTCACCGAGTCATTCATCGTGACCGAGTTGGCGTCGAGGCAGGTCGTGAATACTGCGATACCAGAGAGCCGAATTCGCCGGGTCAATCGTGTGCCAGTTCAGCCGCGGGGCGACCATGTCCTGTACTGGATGACCGCGGCCAGGCGGGTGAGCTACAATTTTGCTCTCGATCGCGCGATCGCGATCGCCCGGGAGCACAGCGTCCCGCTGATCGTATTGGAGGCGCTGCGCGCTGATTATCCGTGGGCCAGCGATCGAATCCATGCATTTATCATCCAGGGAATGCGAGACAACGCCGCTTCGCTCGAGAGGACTCCGATCGCCTATTATCCCTATGTCGAGCCGCGTGGCGGCGCGGGTAAGGGGCTCCTGATGGCGCTGGCAGGCAACGCGTGCGCCGTGGTTACCGACGATTATCCGTGCTTCTTCTTGCCGCGCATGCTCGAGGCTGTCGGCCAGCGCCTCAAAACCTGCCTCGAAGCCGTGGATGGCAATGGTCTCTACCCGATGCGTGCAACCGATCGCGTTTTCACGACTGCGGCGTCCTTCCGCCGGCATTTGCAGAAAGAGCTGCCGGAGTTTCTTGCCAGTGCTCCGGCAGCGCAGCCGACGAGGAAACTCGAACTGCCCCGGGCAAGACTACCAGCAAGGGTGATACGCCGCTGGAAACCGTTCATCCCCGAGCGATCGCAAATTGCCGCGCTGGCCATTGACCACACTGTTGCCCCTGCTCCGATCCGCGGTGGTGCCGACGCTGCAGGAAAAACACTGAAGTCATTTCTCGAAGCCCGCCTCCCGCTCTATGCGGAACAGCGAAACCAGCCCGAGGTGCGTGCTCAGAGCAATCTATCTCCCTATTTGCACTTCGGCCACATCTCTGCCCACGAGATCTTCATCCGACTCATGCGGCGAGGCGGCTGGTCTCCCGAGCGCCTGGCTGTGAAGGCGACCGGAAGCCGGTCCGGTTGGTGGGGCGCCGACCGCAACACCGAAGCATTCCTGGACGAGCTGGTCACCTGGCGCGAGATCGGATTCAACATGTGTGCCCACCAAAAAAACTATGCCGCGTTTGCCTCGCTGCCACAGTGGGCCAAGAGGACCCTCGACGACCACAGCGGGGATCCCCGGTCCCACACCTATACGCTGGCCCAATTCGAGGGTGCGAGAACGCATGATCCTCTGTGGAATGCCGCGCAGCGCCAGCTGGTCCGCGAGGGCACGATCCACAATTATCTGCGTATGTTGTGGGGCAAGAAGATACTCGAATGGACACGATCTCCCCGCCGGGCTGTCGAGGTCATGATCGAGCTCAACAACAAGTACGCCCTCGATGGCCGTGACCCAAATTCCTACAGCGGAATTTTTTGGGTGTTGGGTCGTTACGATCGAGCCTGGGGCCCGGAACGCCCGATCTTTGGCAAAATTCGCTACATGTCCTCAGACAACACGGCCCGCAAAGTGAGGGTCAAATCCTATCTCGAGCGCTTCGCCGAATGAGTGCGTCTCTCCCAGCTCATAACCAATTAAACCCGGCGTCGGCTGATATAGGAACCCCGGACACCCATCGGTCGATCGGACACGGCCTGTAATGGCCTGTAATGGCCCGTAATGGCCTGTAATGGCATTTGGTGCCACGATCCGTACAATTGACATATGCTTTCGACCGAGACCTCGCCGTGCCGCCCTCACATCATGGCGCTGGTCGCTATCGATTGCACTGATCGCCCTGGAAATCGGAGGTAAGGAATCGATGAGAATCGGTGAAATCTTGATAGCACGTGGCGCAGCAACAGCCGATCAGGTCGAAGCTGCGCTGGCCACAAAGGGGAGCTCCCGGCTGGGGTCGAGGCTCATCGAGCTCGGCTATACCGATATCGATACGGTGTCGCGTGCCCTCGCGGAGCAAAAATGCGTGCCCGCAGCACGGCTGGATCATTTTAAACACCCCGATACCAACGCCGTGCATGCCATCGATCCGACGCTGGCCGCACTTTACCAGGCAGTGCCTCTCGGATTCATGCGGTCCACCGGCGATCCAGCTCGCTCGGGGACAGAAGCCGGTCCCCGGCAGCTTGCGGTAGCGATGCGCGATCCCGACGACCGCGCCACCGCCTCGGCCATCGAGCAGGCAACCGGGTACCCGGTGACTGGATGTGCCGCGCCCGAGTTTCTTCTCCGCAAGGCGCTACAACAATTCTACGACATCCAGCCCGTCCTGGAGCTCGCGACCGTCAACCCCATTTCCCGCGCACAGCCCAACCACGGTGCTCCATCTCCCAACCGCGGCGCTCCACCTCCGGCGGCTTCTGCACCGGCCGGGACGTGCGCCGGGCATCCCGGCCAGCCCGCGGCGTTCTCGTGCCCGGGGTGTAGAGCCGAGTGGTGCTTCGACTGCAGCGATCACCGCTGGGCCAACAACGGCTTCGTCGACCGCTGCCGGAGCTGCCAGCACACACTCGAGCCGGTCTCGGGCGCTGGCAAACGGAAACCGTGGAAAGCGTCCGTTCCCCTAGCAGCCGCCGTGATCGGGGACGCCGTCTCGGGCGTGGGTGCATATATGGCCCAACTTCCCCGGGTAATCCTGTTCCCGTTCACTAGCTCGGGGCTGTTGCTCTTGCTCGCCCTGGCCGTGATCACCACTCCTCTCCTGATGCTCGTGATCCCGTCCATCACCCTTTTCGCTATAATGGGGTACCACTCGTTGATCGCCCTGGCCTCGATGTTGCTCGGCCTTGCAATCAAGGTGGGCCTGGAGTTCACCGTGTTCTTCGGCATCGTGAGCAACACCGCGACTGGCCAGGACACCATCCGATTCAGAGATTGCTGGCGCCTCGGCGGCTCGTTGTTCTCGTCAATCTGGAGGTTCCTCGCCGCCTATTTACCACTGATAGTTGCAGTGATCTGGTTGGCGGCATCGCTGGATCGACCGATTTTACCGATGCTCTCCGACAAACAGCTCTACACCAGCGTGGCTCTGCTCCACATCGGCGCGCCGTTGTTTGCGGTTGTGGGTGCGATCGCTCTCCTGCCTCTGCTCATCCTCGTGGCGGCCATGTCCAACTCTGCGTTCGAAGTGCTCGATCCGAGGCTGTGGCTGCGTACTCTGCACGAGATCGGACCCTCGTATATCGTCGGCGCACTGGCGTTCTACGGCATTTTCGCTGTCGAGATCACCGTACTCTATCCCCGGCTCGAACAGCTCGCCCTGGCCACCGACTCAGCGCTCTTCGGGGCCTTCCTGACCACATTCCTGGGCTACATTCCCATCGCCATACGCATGCGCTTGCTCGGCGCTCTTCTCCGCCGCTATTTCGAAAGAGCGCTGGTAGCATAATGCATTGTGCTTTTACTGCCAGCTGCCTGGCCACTCGAGCGGGATCAGCGCGATCTCGATCGGCGGCTCGCTAGCCCATTCTTTCACCCAAGCACCATTACACACCATTACAGTGCATTGCGGCTCTACAGTGCATTGCGGCTCACAAACGTTTCGGACATAACCGGCCGGGACGCTGGTCCGAAGCCATGGCACGTCCATCCGCAAATCCATCGCAGATACCTCCCCGTTACTACGTGGTCACGGGCTGACCCCCTGGAGCAGCTGCTCATTATCTGGTTGACCTTGCGACGTTCGCTCCTGAGCCCGATTTTCGTCCTCGTTGGTCGGCCCAATACATCGTCAAATACTCACTTTCCCTGCCTATCCCGTCCCATCGTCCCAACTCAGGCCCTTTTTTGCCCCCTTCCAGCATTACCTTTGGTCGGGATCCTGGACCTTTGGTCGGGATCCTGTAATCCTGTGGTTACCTTACATTGACCTTAAAAGAAAGGAACAGCCATGTCGAGTCGCCTTTCCACACGTGCAAGCACCCTGTGCCTGCTTTTTGCCATTGCGTCTTGCGGAACCGCAATGGATAGTGACCTCGAGTTGGAGGTGAGCATCGGGCCCGTGCAGTCCGAGCTGACCCAAGCCATCGAGTACGTCGGTAAGACAACCACCACTGACTTCAGAGGCACGGGGATGGGTCAGCATCTCCAGTATTTCCCCGCGTTCGGTCTGACCTCGGGACAATCAGGTCTACGAACCGACTGCAGCGATTGCATCGAGCTCACCCCAGAGTTTGCAAATTTCGAGCATCACATTATTTTCCCGCTGGACAAGCGGACCTTCTCTCCCGACGCTGGCGGCAATCCCCTGGGTGTCAAAACCGCGGGTGGATACGCGGATTGGGATCTCTTCACCCTGCCAGACGGCACAACCGGACGCTCTGGAACAACGTATGATACATCCGTATGTGGCAACTCCAATAACTTCGTCAATCAAATCAGAATCAACTCCAACTCGCTACACGAGTTCTGTCTGAACCTCATCACGGACAACAGCAACGGCGACTACGATCCCGATATCCGGCTCGAGGCGAGAAGCGATGATGTTGACTGGAGCCTCGAGGGCCATCCAGATTTCACGTTCGATGGTCAAACCGACATGTACACGTTCAAGTACACGGGCATGGATGACAACGACCGGATCAAGATCAGGATCAAGGACACCTCGGGTTGTGCAGGTGCCGGCCTCGGCGGAATCATGGTCTCCCACATCGACACCTGCACCGGCCCCCCGTGCACTCCGGACTGCGACGGCAAGGAGTGCGGCGACGACGGCTGCGGCGGTACCTGTGCCCCTGGTTGTTCGGGCAATGACACGTGCGATGCCGGAGTCTGCGTCTGCATTCCCGACTGCGACGGCAAAGACTGCGGCGACGACGGTTGCGGTGGTTCTTGTGGCACCTGCTCGGGCGATGACACCTGCGAAGCCGGGGTCTGCACGCCACCGTCGACGGGCATCAGCGTGGTCAGCTCGGCTCTTGGTCTCAGCCACACCGCGCCAGGTGGTTCGAATCGGTTGCTCGTGTTCACGGCCCACGGCGTCGACGAAAGAGATCGCTATATGCAGAGCGTTTCCTACGGCGGCAAGGCCATGAGCCAGGCCGTGGCGCTATCCAAAAAAGGTGACGGAAGATACGCCATCGTGTCCCTCTGGTACCTCGACGAGGCAGACATCGCTGCGGCTTCTGGCTCCAGCTTCAGCATCAATTGGAACAGCACCCCCAGTGACCGCAACTATACGAGCGTATTTCTGACCGGCGTCAATCAGGGCGCCCCGCTCGGTTCTATCACCTCGGGGCAATGCTCCAGTTGCACCGTGAGAACCTGCGGCGCCATGACCGTGGAGTCGGGACACGTCGAGCTCTATGGCGCCACCTCCAGGAACAACGGCAACTACACCGCTCTGAATGGATTTACAGAGCTCCAAGACGCCACCATGGGGAGCAAGGGCGAGGCCACTTCGGGCTACAAGGCTGGTAGCGGCGCGAGCGAAACCGGCGGAGTCCAGCACCCACAAGATAGGGCGCAGGTCATCGCCTGCATCGAGGTGCAAAACTAGCCTGGCGTTCTCGTCCCCGTCTCCTCACCAACTCCCGGCGGCCCGGTCGGTCCAGATGTCTTCCCTTTTCATCGACCGCGGCGTCAACGCCTTTCCGACCAACTCAGGCGACTATTCGCTAACCAGGTGAACACAAGAAAAGCCTCTCGCCTGCGCCCGTCAAACGGATCAACGAGATTGTGCAGTGTCGGGAATCCGAATCGGGGCATCTGTGGAATCGGCGGTCAGCCAATGGTCAATCCGAGTTGTTTGCGCACGGCAAAGTATTCCTCGGATACCGAGTACAGAATTAGTTGTTTGATCTTGTCCTGTATCTGCGGGCCGCCCACCACGACTGGCTCGGCGGATACCAGTCGCGCTGCTACCTCGAGGTCGCCGCAGATGACGAATCCCAGGCGATACGAGGTGGCATCGACCGAATGACCCCAGCGGGCCAAATCGACCTCGGGGGCGTTCTGCAAGAAGCGATTGACCAACATACCGAGCTGCTCATACAGACGCGGCGCTATGCTCTTCTGCATTTTCGACCAGTACTGCTGCACCGGCTTCTGCAGATCGGGTGGCACCGGGAAATCGGGCTTGACCAGGACGATGGCTGCGAGCAAGGCGACCTTGAGCTCGGTGTTGGTGGGTAGCGCCATGCGCAAATAATGCTCTGCTCGCACCATGCCGAGCTTGCGGGCACAGATAAAGGCGATCTCCTTTTCCGGCCGTCCCTGGAGCAAGTTCTGACCAACCACAAACGACGGGATGAGCTGGGTCTTCTCCAGGGTGTTGGCCAGCTGAATCTCGCCCGGTTTATTGTCCTGCAAAAACACCTCGGGCGGCGGCACCACACCGAGAACCTGGGCCACGTAATAAAATATCTTGGAAAACAAGAGCTGATCATTGGCCACGTCGCGGCGATCCTTGCGGCGCAAGCCAAACGCCTTGTGAGGATGGGCGTGAACCCCTGCAGCGCCCTGCCAGATGGCGCCGAAAATGCCGCTGATAAAGCGATTCTCGTCGGGATGATAGATGTTGCGCCAGGTCTCGGCATTCATCGGATGCTTGGCCTTGACGAACCCCCGCGGCTTATACTGCTCGTAAAACTGCATCTCCTCGGGGTCGGCTTTCTTGAGAAAGGCCAACGTGTTGCACACACACCAGGTCTTATCGTACTGGTGGGTGTCCATGTAGATGCGCCGCAACGCCTTGTAGCTGTCATATTTAAATGGATTTTCGAGCAGCATCGACATGTGCTGGGCGACCGCCTTGTCGGTGTAGTCGCCCTCGGCAACCAGATAGAGCTCGGCCAGAATCTCGCCGCGCTCGGTGGTCGACTGGATCTGCTGGGCGATCTCGAACGCCTCGATGGCACTCTGATAGTGCTTGAGACGCGACCGATAGATCTCGCCCAGCGAGTGCCAGAGCTGGACCAGAATTGGCGTGCCCGGAGCGAGACGCTTGATCATCTTGCGATACTCGCGCTCCTGGGTCTTCCAATCCCGCTTGCTGGTCAGGATCTTGTCGATGTCCTGAAACGCCTTGAGCGCACGTCGCCACATATTCTCGGGCAGGCGTTCCTGGCTCTCGAAGAAGTTGTCGAGAGCCTGGTCGTAGTACTCGATGGACTCGTCGACCGCCTTGAGCTCGTTTCTGCAGATCGTACCCGCAGCCTGATAGTACGAGCCGCGCCGGATCGGATCCTCCTCGAGATGTATGAACCGCTCGATGATCTCGACCGCTTTCTTCCACTGCTGGGTCGCCGAGTACAGGTCGAGCACTTTCTGGAGCAACTGGTGATCCTCGGGCGCAATGTCGAGGGCCTCGAGATAGGCGCTGATCGCTTTTTGCGAGTTGCTCAGCTTGTCGCGATAGATATCGCCGATCTCGTCGAGCAAGGTAACCCGCTCGGAATCCTCGGCGCTCGCCATCACTCCGCGCTTGGCGAGGATGACCTGTTCCCAATCGCCGCCGTCGACCTGCAGCTCGATCACCGCCTGTAGGGTCTCTCGATGGGTCGGATCGATCTCGAGCGCTTTTTCGAACATGTTGAGCGCACGCTTGCGCTCGTCGAGCTGTTGCCGAACCATGCCCAGCCGGTAATAGATGCGCACCACATCGGCCTCGCCCTGCGAGTCGCGATGCTGAACCAGAATGGTCTGATAGATCTTTCCGGCCTCGTCCCACTGCTGCATCTTGTACAGGAGATCGGCCCGACCGAGCAGAGTGGGCAGGTATGCGGCGTCGATGTCGTAGGCGGCGTTGTAAAATTGCAGGGCTTTTTCGTGATCGTCCAGTTCGTCGGCACAGCGCGCGGTGCGGTAATAGAGCTGGTTGAGCGTGCCCGGGTCCTGCCCTTCCTGCTGCGCCTTGCGGACCAACATGTCGAGGATGGGCGAGAGAGGATACCACTGCTGATCGTCGAAATAGAGCTGGGATAGCGGCTCGGCCGCCTCGACGTGCTCGGGGTCGAGCGCAACCACCGCGGCGAGAAACTCCTTGGCCTGATCGCGATCGCCCAGCTCGTCGAGATAGATGCGCGCGGCCCCGTAGAGGAGCCGTATCTTGTCGAGCACGTTCTCGGTGAACGTCTCGGCGCGACCCATCATCTGCGCCGCTTTGAGCCAATCGCCCCGCTCCGAATAGAGCCCGACCAGGTCCTCCATGGTCGGCACGTGGGTCTCGTCGATGGCCAGCGCCCGCAGAAAATTGGCCTCAGCTTGCTCGGGGTCGGCGGTCTGCTGGGCCTGGATCCGGCCAATGCGGTGGCTGAGATCGACCTGCCTATGCGGATCTTCGCTGAGCTGGACCAGCTGAGACATGACGTCTATGGCCATATCCCACTCCGAGATGTTCTCGTAGAGCCGGCCGAGCGCGTCGAGCGCGCGCGGCTCGGAAGGATCAAACGTGAGGACGTCTTTGTAGGCCTCGATGGCGCGATCCGGATCGGATAGGTGCCGCTCGTATACCTCGCCCATGGCGCAGTACAGGTCGATGCGCGTAGCCACTTCGCTGGTCGCCATGATGTAGTTGCGATAGGTGTCGACCAGCGAATCCCATTTTTCGCCCTGCTGATAGAGCCGGATCAGCTCGCGGTAGGCGTTGTAATTGCGCTCGTCGATGGCGACGATCTTTTCGAGGCAGTCGGCCGCGCGCTCGAGCCGGCCAAAGCGTTCCTCCCACGCCGAGGCCATGCGCTCGTATACCGCGATGCGGTCGTCGTCCGAGGGCGAGACGTCGATCTGAATTTCGAGAATGTCGAGGTAATTCTCAGCCTGGCCGGTCTTCTCGTAGAGCTGTTCGAGGGCCGGCAGGGCGTCGAGATTGCTCGAATCAATTTCCAAAACCTCCTTGTACGCACTGATCGCGCGAGACGAATCGAGCATGCGAACATCCCATAGCTGGCCGATCTCGAGCTTTATGGCGACCACTTCCTCCTCGTCGGTGCGCTGCTCGGCAATCCGGCCGAGCACGTCGATGAGGTCCTCCCACATCTCGTGGTGGCGATACAATCGCTCGAGCGAGGTGAGGGCCGGCATGCACGTGGCATCGGCTGCCAGGGCCGACGAGTACGCCTTGATCGCGTCCATAGGCAGCTGCATCTGGTCCTCGAAGAGGTTGGCCAGTTCGAGGTAGAGCTGGACTTTTTCCCCGCTGTCGGGCTCGACCGAGGCGTGGTGGCCGAGGGTTTCCATCAGCCCTTGCCAGTCCTGTTGCTTGCGCAGAAAATTGGCCTTAGCAGCCAGGGCGCCGACATGGTCGCCGTTTAACCGAAGCGCCTGGTCGACCGAGTGAATGGCGTAATCGATATGCGACAGGTGCTCGCCGTACCAGCGTCCGATCTTGACCCACAGGTCACACGCCGAGTCGCGATCCTCGGTCTCGAGCGATGACACCATCTGGGTGTATTCGCTGAGCAGTTCCTCCCATTTATGGGTTTTGGTGGCGAGTTGCTCGAGTTTGTCAGCAGTGGGCTCGTGGGCGTAGTTCTCGCGGAACGCGACCTGAAGGACGTAAAACGCCCGTTCGAGGTCCTGCATTTCCTCCTCGTAGATCTTGGCCACCTCGCCGAGCAGCTCGATGCGCTCGTCGCGATCGTCGGTTTGCTCGACTCGCTCGAGCAAGACCTCGTTGAGTTGATCCCAGCGCTCCTGAGCCCGGTAGATCGCGTCGAGCCGTCCCGACGCCACCGAGTTCGACGCATCGCTGTGGCGGACCCGTTCGTAGAGCGCAGCGGCCTGGTCTTGATCGCCGACCTGTTCCTCCCAGATGGCCGCGGCCTGAAGCAGGGTATCGAGCCGGTCCTTCGGCTCGTCGAGAACCAGTGACCGCTTTTCGAGAACCTCGATACACTCCTCCCACCGGGCCTCGCGAGTAAACAGAGTTTCGAGCGCACCGAGTGCGCGAAAGTCGCCCGGGTCGAGGGCGAGGACGCGCCGCCAGGCGTCGACTGCATCGTCGACCCGGCCGAGAATATCTCCCTCGAGCTGACCGAGCTGGGCATAGAGCTCGATCATGTCGTCCTCGCTCACGCCCCCGGACGCTTGGCCGACCCCGATGATGCGTCGAATGGTGTTTGACAGCTCTTCCCAGGCCTGGTTGGTCTGGTACAGACCGGACAAGGTGCGCAGGATCTCCAGATCGTGGGGAGCCAGCTCGTCGGCCCGCAGCCAGGCTTCCAGGGCACTGCCGTCCCTGTCCAGCTTGTCGGACCAGATGCGGCCGAGCCGCTTGTAGAAGAAGACTTTCTCCTCGGGTGTCGCCGAGACTTCGACCTGGCGCTCGACGATCTCGACCAGTTCTTCCCAGTTCTCGCGGCGGCCGTAGAGCTCGGCAAGTGCGGCCAGGGCCTGCGGGTCCTCGCCGCGAATATCGAGCACGCGGGTCCAGTAATCGATCGCGGCGTCCTCGTCGTCGAGAGCGTCGGAGCTGAGCCGCGCCATGCGGGCATAGACATCGGCCAGCTCGGCGTCGCCCTCGGCGACATCGATCAGTTTCTCGTAGGTATCGTAGAGCCGCTGCCAATCTTCGCGGCGGAAGAAGATCACCTCGCAGGCATCGAGCGCGATCCGATTGCGGCTCTCCTGATCGAGTACTGCCTCGTAGCAGGCCAGGGCCTCGTCGAGATCATTGAGCGCATCGGCGTAAATGCGGCCGCGCCGGAAATAGAGCTCGATGATCTCGTCGCCGTCGAGGGTGATCTCGATGCGGCGTTTCAGGATGGCGACCAGTTCGTCGAACATGCCGGCGGCCTCGTAGAGCCGGTCGAGGGCCGCCAGGGCGTCCATATCGTTGGGGTCGATGTCGAGGACCCGCAGATGGGCACGGATCGCCGCTGCCGCATCAGCGACTTCGAATTCGTGGACCCTGGCCAGTCTGAGCAGGCTCTGCCGCTGGACGTCGGATTCGTCGTTTTGCTCGAGAATGCGGACATAGACCCCGACCATCCCATCCCAGCCGTGCACGGCACCGGCCAGACGCTCGGCCTCTTCAATCGCCTGATCCCAGCGCGGGTCCTCGCACGCGGCCTCGCCCCACCAGTGGAAAGCGCGGCGCTGGTCGTTGAGGTTGCCCTCGGCCAGTTCGGCCAGGCGCTGGAACATGCTCTGGCGCTCGTGGGGATCGGTGAGCTTTTCGAGCTGTACTTCGTAGATTCGGTGCAACTTTTCGAACTCGCCCGAGGTCTCGTAAAGCGGCTCCAAGATGCCGGCGATCTCGATCTGCTGCTGGCCGTCGAGAAACAGGAGCTCAAGGGCGCTCAGCGTCGGCGTGTGGTTGGGATCGGTGCTGAGTATGTCGCGGTAGACCTCGATGGCACCCGACACATCGGTCAAGCTCTGCTCCAGAACCTGACCGAGGCGGAACTGCAGGTCGATGATCTCCTCGTCGGTCTCGGCGAGCTGAATTTCTTTGCGCAGCACTTCGGCCAGCTCGTCCGACTGCCCCGACGCCATGTACAGTCGATCCAGCGCCAGGACAGATTCCCGGCTGTCGAATTCAACCTCCAGGATGCGCTTGTAGGTATCGATGGCCTCGCTGGTCTGGCGGAGCTCTTCTTCCTGAATACGGGCCAGGCGCGACAGAAGATCGACTTGCCGGGGCACGTCGAGCGACTTGTCGGCCTCGCTGCCGTAGAGCTCGGCCAGAGTGGCCCAGCCTCCGGTGGATTCGGCCAGTCGCTCGAGCTGGGCCAGGGTCAGATCGTTGCCGTTGTCTTCGGTGAGAGCACGGCAATAGGCGTCAAACGCCTCGTGGGCCTGGCCGAGCCGGGTCTCGTGCAACTCGGCAATGCGGTGCAAAAGGTCGACCAGCTGATCGGCATCGTCGCTATTGGCGACCATGACCTCGAGTACGGAGACCAGGCTGGCAAACTCGGCGCTCATCTCGTAGATCGGCTCGAGCACCTGGGCCGCCATCATCGGCTCGCCGTCGTCGCTGCGCATCAGCGCATCGAGCGCGCTCAGGGTCTCTTCGTGACCGGGATCGACGTCGAGCGCCTCGCGATAGCTCTCGATGGCGCGGGTCAGATCCTGCAATCGCTCCTGCCACAGCTTGCCGATCCGGTACTTGAGGCCGACGATCTCGGCCGGAAAGTCGGATAGCTCTACCTGGCGCTCCAGGTTTTGCAGGAGATCGTACCAGCGCTCGGCCGCGGTAAAGAGCCGATCGAGCTGCTGTATGGCGCCCTTTTCGTCGGGATCGATATCGATCACTGCCTGGTAGGTCTCGATCGCCCGGGCCACGTCGCCCAGTTCGCGGTCGTAGACCTGACCGAGCACATAGAGCATGCTCTTCTTTTCGTCGGCATCCTCGGCCAGCTCGGCCTTCTTGGCGTAGATGTCCTTGAGCGGTTCCCAGCGCTTGAGCTCGATATACAGCCTGACCAGCGCGTCCATGGCCGGCAAGTCGATATCGTCCATCTCGAGGACCGCCTGATAGGTCGCGATCGCGGCGTCGCGGTCCTCGAGCACGTTCTCCTCGATGTGGGCTGCCTTGTAGAGCAGATCCTTGCGCTCGGGCAGATCGAGGATGATCTCGCTCTTGCGCTTGAGAACCTCGACCAGGGCTGGATAATCGGAATTGCGCTCGTGAATCTGCTGAATCGCCGTGGCCGCGTCGATGTGCCCGGACGACACGTCGAGAATGCGCGAATACGTGGCCACAGCGCTGTGGTCGTCGGTTAGCTCGAGCTCGTAGATCTGCGCCAGGCGGGTGAGCAGCTGGACCTGCAGGTCTTCGTCGTCGATGGTGTCGATGACCTGGTCGTAGAGGGTGACCAGATCGGGCCACCGCTCGAGCATGCGGGACAGCCGCTCGAGCTGGGCCTGGGTGGTCTCGCTCGCCGGCTCCTCGCGGAATGCCCGGGCATAGGTGTCGAACGCATGTCTGCCGTCGTCGCCACCCATTTCGTAGAGTTCGGCGATGTGGTGCAGAAGCTCTTCCTTGCGCTCGGGATCGTAGGCGTGCTTGGCCATGATCTCGTAGACCGAGATCTGACGGGCCCAGTTGGCGGTCGCCCGGTAGATCGGCTCAAGGATCTGCGCAATGGCGATCTCGTGGTCCTCGTTGCCGATGAGCCGCTCGAGAGCGGCGATCGCCTCGGGATTGTCGGGCTGGAGTTCGAGTACGTCTCGGTAGTTGACAATGGCCGCGGCGAGTTCTTCCAGATGAGTCTCGCGCAGCTCGGCCAGACGGACCAGGAGCGGAACCCGCTCGATGTCGTCCTCGCAGAGGGTGAGCTGGCGAGTGAGGGTGTCGCCCAGATCCTGCCACTGCTCGCCTTGCACGTAGAGGCGATCGAGCGCCCGCAGAGCGGGCAGGTTGTCGGGATCGTGGCTGAGGATCTCGTTGTAGGTCGATACGGCGTCTTCGGGGTTTTGCAGCATCTCCTCGTGAATCGAGGCGATGCGAAACAGAATTGCCAGGCGCTCGTCCTCGTCGGCCGAGATATCGACCTTGCGGCGGAATACGTCGAGCAGTTCGGGATACTTCTCGCCGTGGGTGAAAATGCGTTCGAGGGCGTCGATGGCGTCGGCGTCATCGGGCTCAAAACGCAGCGCACGGCGGTAGAACTCGACCGCCTTGTCGGTGTCGTCCAGCCGCTCCTGGTAGGCGTGAGCGACCTTGGTGGCCAGTTCGTGGGCCAGCACCGGGTCGAGGTCGGCCCGGCCGAGCGCCTCCTCGAAGAGCTGGACCAGGCGGCCCCAGCCGCCGTCGAGCAGGCCGCACAGCTCCTCGAGCTGGGACTTGGCCCCACCCATGGTGGGATCCTCGCGAAAACAGCGGGCAAAGGCGTCGAACGCACGCTCGGCATCAGCCAGTTTTTTGGCCTGAATTTCGCCGATACGCATGAGCAGACCGACTCGATGGAGCGGGTCGGTCTCAGCTGAAAGCTGGATCTCGTGGACATCGACCAAGCGCGGCCACTCCTCGAGCTGTTCGTAGATCGGTTGCAGAATACCGGCCGCGGCCAGCTTGTGCTCGTCGTCCGAGAGGCGCGCTTCCAGCGCGTCGCGGGCCGGTTGCTGATCGGGGTCGATATCGAGAATGTCGCGATAGCACTCGATCGCCCCGAGTACGTCGTCCAGGCGCTGCTCGCGCACCTGGCCCAGCCGAAACTTGGTCGCCAGATGCCTGTCCCGATCGTCGTCGGGGCCGACCACGCCGATTTCTCGCTCGAGAACATCGGCCAGTTCGGAATAGCGCTCGGTGCGCAGGTAGATCCGATCGAGCGCACTGAGCGCGCGCGGATCTTCGCCGTTGGCGACCACAATGGCGTTGTACGCCTCGATGGCCCGATCGTCGTCCTTGACCTCGTCCTCGTAGAGATGTCCGATCTTGAACTGGATCTCGGTGCGGAGATCGCCGTCCATGGTCAGCTCGAGCTTGCGCTGGTAGATGTCGAGCAACTCCTCGTAGCGCTCTTTGCCGAGATAGAGCCTCTCGAGGGCTGCAATCGCGGCCTCGTTGGCCTCCTCGATGTCGAGGATAGCCCGGTTGGTGTCGAGTGCCTTGTCGATCTCGCCCAGTTCCTCCTCCTCCACCCGGGCCACCACCAACATCAGCGGAAGGGCATCCATCGGGTCGGTAAACTCGTTGTAGGACGCCCGGTAGGCGGCAGCCAATTCGGCCCAGGAACCGGTCTCGCTGGCCAGTCGCTCGAGCTCGGCGCGGATCCATTCGGCTCCGTGGTCCTCGCCGTGGGCCTTGAGCCACCACGCAAAGGCGGCAGCCTTGTCGCGCAGCTTTTCCTCGCTGTACTCGGCCAGGCGTTTGATGCGGTCCTGGCGCAACTCGGGGTCGTCGGTGCGATCGAGCTGAATCTCCAGGGCCACGACCAGTTTGCGGGGGTCGCGCCCCTGTTCGTAGAGCGGGATCAACGCCTCGGCTGCTTCGAGATTGTGCTCATCGATGGTGAGCACCTTCTCGAAGGCCCGCATGGCGCGGTCCGGTTTGGCCAGCTCGTCGCGGTAGGTGATCGCGACCTTGACCGCGAGAGGCAGGCGATCCTCGTCGTCACCGGTTTCGATCTGCCGCTCGAGAACCCGCACAAACTCGTCGAGCTTGCTGCGACCGCGATAGAATTGTTCGAGTTCGTCCCAGCTCTTGCCCGCGATGTACAGCTTTTTGAGCGCATCTTGCGCGCGCCGGTGTTCGCTGTCGATATCCAGAAGCTGGCGCCACGCGTCGATCGCGCGGGACGGGTTGTCCATCCGGTCGGTGTAGAGAATGCCCAGTTTTTGCAGCGCATCGACCTGGGTCTTGCTATCGGCGGCGATATTGGCCTGCTTGGCGCAAATCTCGGCCAGCTTTTCCCAGTTCTTGGACCTCTCGTACAATTTGTAGAGCTCGGCGATGGCCTCCTCGTGCGCGGGATCATCGGTCAGCACCCGCTCCCACCACACGATACAGACCTCGGGCTTCTTGACCCGCGTCGCGGCCAGTTTGGCAATCTCGTAGGTTTTGTGGGTGCGCTCGACAGGATCTTCGACCCGGTCGATCTGCACCTCGTGCAGCCGGATCAGCTTCTCCCAGTCGCGCCGCTTCTCGTAGACCTCGATCAGGTGCGAGATGGCCAGGTCGTTGTGGGGCTCGATGGCGAGTACCCGCTCGAACGCCTTGATCGCCTCGGCCTGGTTGGAAAAGCGCTCGATGTACAGATTGGCGATGCCCAGATACACCTCGACCTTGGCCCGCGGGTCGGCGAGCGCCTCGGCCTTCTTGTTGAGTGTCGCGACCAGATCCGGCCAGCGCTTCTTGCTCTCGTAATAGGCGACCAGCTCGTCATAGGTGTCCATACGCCCGGGCGCGACCGCGATGATCTGATTCAGCGCCGCCACCGCCTGTTGCTCGTTGCGCAGTTGACCGCGATACACCTCGGCTATCTCGCGCAGGAACTCGATCTTCTCGGACACCGAGGAGGATACCTGCTCGGCCTCCTTGAGAGTGTCGACCAGCGGCTTCCACTTGCTGGACGCGCGATACACCCGGGCCAGTTCCCGCCGGGGCGCGACTTTGTCCGCGTGCTCCGCGATCAGCTTGCGCCAGCCCTCGACCCCCTTGTCCGCTGCATTCGCTTCGGCGGCGCGAGCCTGTGCCATGGCGGCCTCGAGCTCCTCGCCGATCTCTTCTTCGACGTCCTGTTGGACGCCTTGCTCTTCGACATGTGGTTCGATATCTGGCCCAACCGGCTCGCCGACGTCTTGCGGCGCAGCTGCTTGTGGCGCAGCCTCTTGCGGTTCGCCGTGAGAATCGTCCGGTCCCCGAGCGGCTGATCGCGCGGCCGGTACTGCTGCCGGGTCCGGCAATGCGGCCGTCGACGGGGCCGCAAGGCTGCCCGTCTCGGTCTCGAAATCGAGCAGATCGGGCGTCTCCGGCGCGATCGCCCGGACCTGCTCGAAATACTGCCCGGCCCGGGCCAGGTCGCCGAGCTGTTTCCAGGCCACCAGCCCGGCCTGCACTGCCAAAAACAGCTGATCGTCTTCGGGCACGTGTCGGATGGTTGCGTCGGCCAAGCCGAGCAGAGCCTCCCAGTTCGATTCGCCGCCGTAAACGTCGTGCAACAGGGCAAACGCGGGAACCACCGAACGCAGCTCGGAGGTGCCGTTTTCCAGCGCGGTCTTGATCGCCTGGGAGAAGAACTTGGCACCCCGCTCGCGATCCTTGAACCGCTGCAGCCACGCAAACGCAAAGCCGCGGTAGAGGCGGGCCTGATCGGCCTTGTCGGCAGCGGCGTGGGCCCGCCCGGCGTGGTGATTTTCCAGCTCGTCCCAGCGTTTCTGACTGCCCAGCAACGACTCGTACAGAAAGTTGCCACTCTCGTTTTGCGGGTCGTTTTCCAGCACTCGCTTGAGCAGCATCTCGTAGTGGCCCAGCGCTTCCTCGCCCGCGGTCTCCAGGCGGACGATGCGCGCAGCGCGAAGCAGCATCCGCGCCGCAGTGGCCGAATCGGCCTTGTCGGCCTCGGAACTGAGCCGCTCGACATCGTCGAACCAGTCCTCGGGATCGTAACTGAGAGCCGCTATCGCATCCTTGACCCGCGTCAAGCCTGGATCGAGCGACAGCGCCCGCTCGAGCAGCGGCCGGGCGCGCTCGCCCTGCCCGCAGTCGAGCAGCGCCTCGCCAACCAAACCGGCCAGTTCGGCGCCCTGCGCCCCGTCCAGGCCGGCCTGTACCATGCTCTGAACCTCGATTTCGCCCAGCTTGGCAACCATCTCGAGGCGCCCGATCTCGCGGTATACCTGGCGTGCTCTGGACAGCGCCTTGATGTTCTGCGGATACAGCTTCCATGCCCGCTGATACATGCCGAGAGCTCGATCGCGTTCGGGAATGACCTCCTCGGCCAGCGCGGCGAGCACATAGAGTTTTTCCGAGCGGTCCTGGTGGCTTTCCAGCGACTCGATCTCGCGTTCGATATCATCGATCTCTGCCGCCCAGTCGCGCGAACTGCGAAGGCGGGCCCTCAGGTTGGAGCGCGTTTCCATTGGCGGCTATCCTCCTGCTTTTACAGGGAAAGTTGCCAGGGTTTGCCGGGTCACCTTATACCATGGGAAGCCCTGGGTAAGCAGCTGATCGGGTGGAGAAATTACGGGAATCACACGAGCGATCGAATGGCCGGCCATCCGTCCGCTCCGCTCTGTAAACACTCCGCCTGGCATCCCGTGCCGGCACGTCCGCGACGGAATATCAAAAATGCGGCCTCATGTAGGCGAGATCGCCATCGCGGTTGCCGGTGAACGGCGTGTTTGTCTCCGATCCGGACGCTGGTCTGTCTTGTCGGGTTTTGCGATGGCGAGATCTCACTGAGCGATGAGCGCGAAGAGCACCTTGTTGGCCTCTTGTTTGTTGTAGTTGCTCGCGGAGCTGCCCCGAGCACTCTTGACGTATTCCTCGAGATCGGCGCGCGCCTTGCTTTTGTCGCCTTTCTTGACGTACGACAGGCCACGCTGAAACCGGGCATCGAGATTGCCCGAATCGGCGTCGAGCGCCTGGCTGTACGCCTCGATGGCACTGTCCCACGCTCCCTGGGCGTCGTAGGCGAGACCCAAATAGTGCAAGACATTGGTTCGCTCGTCGCCCTTGACGTACTGGGCACCGAGTTGCAGCACTTTGATGGCGTGATCGACCATGTCCCAGGTGAGATAGATCTTGCCCAGTCTGACGAACGATTTGCCCTCGTAGGGGTCGATCCGCGCCGCCTGTGACCACGCCTCGGCCGCTTTGCGCGGCTCGTCGTTGTCCTCGTAGACCAGGCCCAGATAATAGTATGCTGTGGCCAGTCGATTCTCGAGCTCGGCGGCTTCTTCGAGATGGGTCGCCGCCTGGGAGCGATTGCCGCTCTCGTAGTAGGCGATGCCGAGGCGCATCTGATACATGGAATCCTTGCCGTTGATCCGGACTGCCTCGCTGAGCGACTCGATCGCCTCCTCCCACTTTTTATCGCGGAAGTAGAGCTGGCCGAGATTCCACCACGCCTGGTG
The DNA here is from genome assembly GCA_022360315.1 of Pseudomonadota bacterium. GTDB lineage: Bacteria > Myxococcota_A > Polyangia > Haliangiales > Haliangiaceae > JAKSDA01. Next base: position 124,800 of record JAKSDA010000122.1, on the reverse strand, counting down.
ATTATCCGGATAGAGACGGGTCGCTTCATCCAGATGCTTGATGGCTGTCTCGATGCTGCCCGATTGAGCGGCCTTGATGCCCCGGTTCATCTCCTCGATCGACGCGTGGAGCTCTTTGTTCGGGCATCCAGTCGTGACCGACAGCGCCACCAGGGCGACAAACGGAATGAAAGCGCGCATGAAACTCTCCTCGCTGGACCTAACCACGGTGCCTGGGCCAGATCAAGTGGTCGGCCCGGCGGGAAAACACGATGCGCCGGGACACCCTGTGCAGCAGCTCGAGTTTTGTGCTACCTTTCCGGTCATGAGCAACGGTTCTGACTCCGGCTCCATGTATCTGGCTCCTGGCGCGAGCAGGCCGGATCGGTTCGAATTGCCCGGCGCCGGCGCTCCGCCGCCCGACGAGCATGTGGTCGAGCCCGAAACCTATCGGGAGATGGTCGATGGTCAAGTGATCGAAGTGGCTCCGGCCGAGCCACCCCATGCCGATTGTCAGTTCGACATGGCCTATGTGCTGCGCGCCCATGTGGCGGACGGCTACGTCGGTTCCACCGAACTGCTGACTCGGGTCTCCGAACACAACGACTTTGCCACCGATGCGTGCATCCGCAAGCGGGGTACCGACACCGACGGCCACCGATATCTCGAAGAGCTGTCCTTCGAGATCAAGCACAAACAGAGCGAGGCCAGTCTGCGCAAGCGCGCGCGCTATTTGATCGAACGCGGGGTGCGGCGGGTGTTTGCCATTTATGCGAAAGCCAGCGACAGCGAGGCCAGCAGCCGTCACCGCGACGCTGGAGGGCACGTCACCGCCGGACCGGTCAAGGAATGGTCGGCCGGCGACGAGGACTGGATCGACCTGGCCAGGGACTCGTACATCACAGACCGCTGTTTGCGCAGTCCGGTCAAGGTGCGCGCCCTTATCGAGGCAGTGGAAGCCGACAATGCAGTGGCCCGGGCTCTCATCGACAGAGACAATCCAGTCATCGTCGAGCTGAAGGCCAATAGCTACAGCGAGGGCAAATCCGACGGACTCCAGCTAACCCGCCAGGCCATACGCGCATTGTGCCAGGCCCTGGATGTGGCCCTCGGCCCCGCCCGCGAGGCTCGACTGGAAACCTCTGATGCCGACCAGCTGCAAGCGGTCCTCGATCAGCTCCGCGAGCATCGCTCGTGGAATCTCAAATAGAGCTGGTAACACGCTGCGGTCGGGCCAATCACTGCGACCGATCGAATTCCCGATCATTCTGCTCCGCGACAACGCCACGTCGCATTGCGTACCAAGACGTCGAGGCGAACCTGGGTTGCTCGACAGGTCGATGACACGGATGCGGTTCCTGTCGTATCGTGGCACCTGCACCTACCTGTCTTCACCATGCAGCTAACCGGGTTTCAGGGCACTGAGCGCTTCGATGTGATCCGCCGATTGGGAGCCGGCGGTATGGGCGTGGTGTACGAGGCGCTCGACCGCGAATCGAATCAGCGCGTGGCCCTCAAGACTCTGCGCACCAGCAACGCCAATGCGCTATTGCGGTTCAAGAACGAGTTTCGCTCGCTGGCTCATCTCGCCCATCCCAATCTGGTCAACCTGGGCGAGCTATTCGAGGTCGACGGGCGGCTCTTCTTCACCATGGAGCTCATCCGCGGGGTCGATTTCGTCCGCTATGTACGCCTCCAGCCGGACGTCCCGACAGCGAATGCGAGGCGGGATCCCCAGGGATCGGAGCGGCCAGGCGCATTTGAGCCGGTCGCCGAATTGCCCTGGGAGATGTCGAGCACTGACTCGACCAGGACAACTGACCGGATCGCCCTGGGCTCCGGGCCGGTGGTCTTGCCGCCGGGCAAGGGCGGCCACGACGATAACCGCGCTGGCGACCGTTATCCCGACGGCGATCGGTCGGGCGTCTCGTTCAACGAGGTCCGTCTGCGCGCCGCCACTGTCCAGCTGGCCGAGGGCGTGCAAGCGTTACACAGCGCCGGCAAAGTACACCGCGATATCAAACCGTCCAACATCATGGTGACCGGAGATGGTCGCGTGGTCTTGCTCGACTTCGGCCTGGTCTCCGACGTCGGGCGCGACACCATCACCGAACGCAACCGCCTGATCGGAACAGTGCGTTACATGGCCCCCGAACAGGCCCGGCAGGCCGACGTCGGCGCCGCTGCCGACTGGTACAGCGTCGGCGTCGTCCTCTATCTCGCGCTCACCGGAGCTACGCCGTTCGACGGGTCGGGGCCGGATATGCTGCGCGCCAAGACCAGGCTCGAGCCGACCCCTCCGGCGGAATACCGAGCCGGCGTTCCGCGCGATCTGAGCGACCTTTGCACCGAGCTTCTGCGCATCGATCCGGCCATGCGGCCGAGCGGCGACCAGGTGCTGGCGCGGCTGTGGGGAGTGACCGACTCGTCGGTCGTGACGGGAAGCGGCCCCCATGCCTCTGCCGGGCCGGTCGGGTTTGTCGGTCGCGAGCGCGAATTGTCGGCCCTGCGTCAACAGCTGTCTCGCGTCCGGCGCAACGCGCCCGTCGTGTGCTTGCTTTCCGGCCAGTCCGGGGTGGGCAAGACCTCAGTGGTACGCCAGTTCGCCAGGCTAGTCCGCAAAGAATCCGATCCGGTGGTCCTGGCCGGCCGCTGCTATCAGCGAGAATCCGTACCGTACAAGGCCGTGGACGAGCTGGTCGATACGCTTGCCGGCTACCTTTGCAGCCTGTCGGATGCGTTCGTCGAGACCTTGATCCCGCGCCGCACCGCATTGCTCACCCAGCTATTTCCGGTGTTGCGCCGGGTCCCGGCACTGGCCGACCAGCCGCAGCAAAACGCGGACACGCTGCCGGGCTACCGGCATCGCAGTCTGGCGTTCGCAGCGCTGCGCCAGCTCTTGGCCAATCTGGCCGAGCAGAGGCCGCTGATCTTGATCATTGATGATCTTCAGTGGACCGACCGGGACAGCCTCGCATTGCTCGGCCAGCTCTTGCACCCGCCCAATGCGCCCGGCCTGCTGCTGATCGCTACGGTCCGCAGTCTGTCGGGTGCCGCACAAGGACGCTGGGACATGAATGCCCTGCGCTCGGCCTTTCCCTGTGAAGTACACGATCTCGAGATCACCTGTCTGCCGCCCGGGGACGCCCGCGAACTGGTCGCCCGACTCACCTCGGCCAGCAGCGGACATATCGACGTCGATACACTCGTCGAGGAATCGCGCGGCCATCCTCTCTTTCTCGATGTCCTGGTTAGGCATCGCCTCGCGGCCGGAAGCTCCGGAACCACGCCCCAGGTCATGAGCCTCGATGAGGCCATTCGGTGGCATATCCGGCGACTCGGGCCCATCGAAGCCGACATCCTCGAACTTCTGTGCATCGCCGGACGCCCGCTGTCGCGACAGGCCGTCGCGTCGATAATCACGGTCGACCCACAGGGGTTCGATCGCCGGATTGCCGCGCTGATCGGCGCCCGCCTCGCGATCAGCACCGGAAATCGCGCCAGCGACCTGATCGACGCCTTTCACACCCGGATCCGCGAGGCCGTGCTCGCCCATCTGGATGCCGAGCCCAGGCGGCACCTCCACCGCAGGCTGGCCCTCGCACTCGAGCACCAGGTCGACACAGATCCCGAATTTCTGGCCGCTCACTGGCGTGCCGCTGGCGACGACACTCGCGCGGTGACGTTCTACGAAAACGCCGCGCGCAAGGCCAGCCAAAGCCTGGCCTTCGACCGCGCCACCCGGCTGTACCGAATCTGCCTGGAGGTCGATCCCGCTTCTCTGCCGGGCCGGCCGGAGAACCGGCGATCCGTGCGACTGGGCATTGCCCTGGCCGACGCGCTGGTCAACGCCGGCCGCGGCGCAGAAGCCGCGCGCGAGTATCTCGCCGCATCACAGGCGGTCGAGGCCATCGAGACTCCCGGTACACAGGGGAGTTTCCACGCCCTGGAGTTGCAGCGCCAGGCGGCCGAGCAGTTCATCCGCAGCGGCTATCTCGCCGAGGGCATGGCTGCGCTGGATCGAGTGCTCAGCGCCGTGGGATTCACCGTTCCGCCGTCTCCGCGGCGGGCGATCATGCGCCTGGCATTGCGCCGGGCCTGGTTGCGCCTGCGCGGACGCCGCTATCGCCAGCGCAGCGAAGACGAGCTGTCGCCCTGGCAACGGGTGCGCCTCGATACCTGCTGGGTGGCGGCGGCATCCCTGTCTCTGGTCAACCCGGTCTGCGGAGCTCTTTTTCAAGCCCGTCATCTCGCTCTCGCTCTGGCCGCGGGCGAGCCGCAGCGGGTCGCCCGGGCCATTGCAGTCGAGGCGGCCTACGCCACCAACCCCGGTGGATTCGGCCGCGAACGAACCAACCGATTACTCGCCGAAGCCCGCCACCTGGCCGAGCAAACCGGCGACCCAAAGGCCGTGGCCTGGGCGACTGCAGCCGAGGGCGTCGCGGCCTATCTGTTCGGCGAGTGGCGACAGGCCATGGTCACTTGCCGCGAGGCCGAGCAGTTGATGCTCGCACTGCCCCGGGGTACTCGATTCGAAGTCGCCACCATGCGGCAGTTCCATCTTGCATCGGCCTATATGCTCGGCGACGTCCGCACAGTGCAGGACACGCTGCCAGCCCACATCACTGAGGCCGAGGAACGCGACGATCTCTACGCCGCCATCGGCTTGCGCAGCGGCCATCTCAACGCCGCCTGGCTGGCCCTGGACGAGCCGGACCGGGCACGGGCCTATGCGCGCCAAGCGCGACAATGGATACCCACAGAAGAGGGGGCTTTTCACGTCCAGCACTATTACGATCTGCTGGCTCAGACTCACATCGATCTATACCACGGCGACGGCAGGTCTGCGCACCATCGAGTGGAATCGGCCTGGCCGCTCTTTACCCGCTCACTGCTCACCCGCGTCCAGCAGGTGCGCATCTTTGCCAATCATCTGCGCGCGCGGGCCAATCTCGCCCTGGCTGCGGCCGGCCACCATGCCGGCACCCATTCCCGCGCCTTGCACATCGCCAGGCGATGTGCCGGCAAGCTGGAGCGCGAGCGCATGCCATGGGCGCGGGCAATGGCCGCCTCCATCCGCGCATCCGCTGCGTTTTTACACCGTGACAGGAAGGCTTCTGACAGATATCTGGCCCTGGCCATCGACGATTTCGAACGGGCCGAGATGGCGATGTACGCCCATGCAGCCCGCCGCTGTCGCGGCGCGATCCTCGACCCCGCACGCGGCCACAGCGAGATCGCCGCAGCCGACCGATGGATGACCGAGCACGGCATACACGCCCCCGGCCGCTTCGCCCGCATTCTCATCCCCGGCTTCGACCGGCCGGCCCGATAAGATGCAACGGCAAACACCGCGAGGTCAAAACGAGCCGGCGAGGCCGGCGTGAATCGCGAGCTCGTCGGAAAAATCGCTGAAATCGTACACCTCGACGCTGGTCTTGATCCGTATCGGCCCGTGGATCCGGTAGGAAACCGCACCGGTATAGCGCAAAAGCGTGCTCGTGGAGCGAAGCGGACTGGTGCTGACCACATTGCCGACCCGGCGCAGGCCGTCGAATCGGGCCACAAAATCAAATTTGCCCACCGGTCGCTCGGCTTCGATGTAAAAACCGTGTTTCACAAAATAGTCAGAAAACACTCCGTCTTCACCGGGACCGTAGCGAAAACGGCTGTATGGATCGTCGCCGAGCGACATCTCGGTGCGGCGGAAAAGATATTCGGCCCGCAAGATCAGCCGATCGATACGCCATAGCGCATCGATACCGGCGATCAGAAAGCCATGCTGGTTGTCCGGATCGTAGGTCCCGCCCATCACCGACAAACCGACACTGGCCATAATGGTCTCCGACAGGTCAAACTCGGCTCCCACATGCCCGCCCAGCGCAGGCCGCGAGTTGTTGTCGATATAAAACAATTGCGGGTTTCGCGACCGGGTGAAGTCGAAATCCTGGGGATCGCGACCCGCGCGTGGGCCACCAACGGAAAACACGGCATAATCGAATCGGGCATCGCCGACAAAATGAGTTCCACTCACCTCGACACCGTTGTCCACCCAGGGCGCCGGCAAGACGCTCATATTCCACTCGCGAATTCGCAGCATACGCCCCATATCGTAGGGCAGAGGCTTGTCGCTGGTTCGGTGATTGGCCGGATCGTGACGCAGCGGAAACTCGCCAAACGAGGGGGTGAATCGGCCAACCCGGACGTTCAGTACGTCGGACACACGCAGATCGAAGAACGCCATGCCGATCTCCATTCCATGACAGGCGACGCAGACTTTGACACTGGACGTGATATTGTCGCTGTGGTCGGTGACCAGTTTCAGCGAAAGCTCAACCGTGGCGCCGTCGAACGCGTGATCGCGGGCCACTGAATCGGTCGGCACCACGAGGTAATCGAGCTGGACCGAGCCGACAAACGTGCGTTCCGGCTCCTGCCCAAACGCCATTGTTGCGCTGGCCAGTAAGCCGGCCAGAGCAACGGCCAGACAGATGGCAACCGCGGGCGCCTCTCTAGCAGCATTGGGAAAAAATCGTTTTTCCCCAATCTGCGTGCGCCCCGGCCGAGAGCGGCGATCAGCCGATTTTGGGCACCTGGGGCGCCCGGCGGGAATCCGCCGGACGGCTTTGCCCAAGAATGGTAGCGGCGCTCGGGACTTTTCCCGAACGCTGCTGGCATATCCGATGATTTCAGTTGTCACGGGCTCCTTCCGCGATCCAGTCGATGATCAGCTGGCGCTGCTCGTTGTCGAGAAACGGCGGCCCGTCGAGCGGCATCCGCGAGCCGAACGGCGGGCCAGCAGAGATTTTTTGCACGAGAATACTCTCGCATGGTCGTCCGACAACCACCAGGTCGGGGCCGCCAACCGCGCCTCCGGACCGGAGCCCGGAATAACTCGACAGATCGAGACCGCCGACCTCGAGGCCAAGTGGGGTCCGACCGTCGGCAGTGTGGCAATCGTAACAGGCGATGTTGGAGTCGACAAAGATACCTCGAACGATGTCGCGGGTAAACTCGACGTCCCTGCTGGGATCGCTGTCCTCGTTTTGGCAGAAATCGTGCAAGGGCGGACCGACGTCCGGCTCGACGGCGTCAAAACAGCCCACCGCGCCCATCGTTGCCATGACCGGAAAAAGCCCGGCCCAGCCCCCCGCTTTCACCGAATCGCCCCCTGCCGGACGCGAAAGGGATGATTGACCAGCTCGGCTGTGATGTCGAAAGCGACCACTACATCGGTATTGGGCTCGAGCCCATCGTCGCTCCTGGAAAACAGCTGATCGCCCGACATGAGCGTCGATACCGCATCGTCCCGGGTATCGTCGATGAGCTGCAAATTCGCACCGCCAACCGCGACCGACACCCGACGCAAAAGATGGCTCGAGGATCGCGATGAAATGATGTCGTTGGTATCCAGGACATCGCCATCGCCGGTGATATCCACCCCCCGGACCGGCTCGGACATGGGCTCGCCGCCCGCCCGGCGGATGCGAAAGATATCGCCCACAGGGACGTCGGTGCCGTAATCGGCCAGCGGCTGGCCGGCCAGGCCGAGCAACGTGTTCATGTCGAAGTGACTCACTGTCGAACCGCGATAGAATCCTGTTCGGGGAGATAGCGGAGTGCGGCCGTCACCCGGGTCGAGGGTCACGCCATCGGCCACAACGGGACAGTTGACATAGTTGCCGGTGTTCTCGGCCGCACCGACCAGACCGAGCCGCTGCGCTTCCTCGATGGCAGCGACCGAGGGCAGCACTTCGCCTCGGTAGCTCGGGTTCGCAGGTACCGCGAACACGGTCCAAAATGGACTGTAGCGCGGGTCGCCCGGAACCATGTCGAAGATGGGCGGATGATCGAGAAACTGGCCCGTGTCGGGGTTGGAGAGATAATAGAGGGGTGTGGCAAAGTGCGGCGCCGGGCCAAAATCCCAGTACTGGATCGAGCGCCCCTCGGCAAAACCGGACAGCGCCGGCACCACGCCGTCCACGCCGTCTAACTCGGCGATCTGCGCGGCAGCCACGGGGTCCGTTTCGGACAGAGCGGCAAGCTGAGTTCCCGGCGGCCGGACGCGGCCGGGCCTCGGCTCCGTGTCATCGACTTGTGGGCCGAGGCATCCACCCGCACCGCCCAGCGACCACATCACTGCCCCGCCGCACACGAGCAATCGACTACCTGGCCAGGCGAGGTTTTTTTTGGGTTTTGGCAGAAGCGGGTCTCCTAGTGCTCTTTGGGTCGAAATACCATCTCGAACAACACTTGCACGCGCCCGACGTCGGGTGTGTGCCGAGTCCGGATCTTGCCGACAGCTTTCTGTATACAGGGCGCAAGTCCGGGAAGCTGGCTGTTTTTCACTCGCACGCCCTGCGCCCGCCCGAGCTCGTCGATCTCGAGTTCGATCTCGAGTTTGACCTCGAGCTCGGACGACAGGGTCTTGCCGGCACGCCATGCGGCGGAGCGATAGCACTTCAGATAACCGGGAATCCCCCGCTTCACGGCACGCCCCAGCTGTGCCCGCGACAGCGCACCTCTGGTGCGCAGAGCGCGGAGTTCAACCGCTGCGGCAAATGACTTCGGGCGGGATGGCGGCGGAAGTGAATTGCCCCGATCGAACGGGCCCACATCGGTGAGCGGTGAGGGAAGATCGTCAATGGCCCGTAACGATGGCTGCGACCCGGGCCGACCAGACGAGGATGGGCCGGAGGCTGCATCGTTGGCCGTGCTCTTGGCCGCTGTCGTGGTGGCAGTCTTGCTGGCGATATCGTTGCCTGTCGATACCCGCCCACGCTCAGCCCTGAGCTCGGACTCGCGGTTGCCGGTCGACGCAGTGCTCTTGTCGGGAACCACGGGACGCGACTTATGGGCACGACTTCGCAAACCCGGCGATCGGTTCGCCGATGTGCCGCGTCTCCTGTCGGAGGCAATCGCTCGCTCGCCGTGCGACATTTTACGCAATGCGTTTTGCCCGGCATCTGCCGGTTTCTCTCCACTATTTGCGCTGTTCCCGACCAGCGATACCGGCTGACAGGTACCGCTCGCAGCGATCCGGTTGTCGGACTCGGAAACCAGGACCACGGGTACATCCGCGCTCGTGCGGCTGGCCCTTCGATCATCGAGGTCGGACATCCCGGACAGCTGGCCGCTCGCCTCAGCAAGAGCCGGCGCAGTATCCCTGTGCTCGGGCTCATCGTCTGGGTGCAAAGCGCTCACGGTCAGGACAGCGAGGGAGGCCACGCCGGCAATAGCGACCACACTCCGTCGAACGCGCGTCTTCACCGAGTGCGCCCTGCCCGGCTGCACGTCCTCCGAGACCGGCCGCTTTCTCCCCGATTGTGCAGTCTTGTGCCCCGGCAACGTGACCCGGGAAACTCGCCCGGGACCAGGCCGGACCGCCGATGCCGTCGCGGGCTCGTTGAGGACGACGCGCCTGGCGGCCGAACGGTCGGTGTCGAGATCGTCCGGCTGGGCTGCAATAGAGCCGCTCGCCCGGGCACGCCGACGCTGATTCTCTTTTTCCTGCAGCGAAAGGACGTGGATCTCACGCGTGATCTCCGCCACTATGCCCAGGTCCATCAACTCGCCGTGCCCGGCGAGGTAGCGCCTCAGCTGGCGGCTCAACTCCCGCCCGCTGGGGTGCCGGTTCTCTGGCTCACGCGAAAGAGTTCGCATGACGATCTCGTCCAATTCGGCCGCGATGCCAGCACGTACTGTGGACGGCCGTAGGATAGGGTCGTTGGCAACGGCCGAAATGGTCGCTGCATCGGTCTCGCGGCGAAATAGTCGCGTGCCGGTGAGCAACTCCCACATGCATACGCCCAGTCCCCATATATCGGCGCGGCGATCAAATTCGGTGTCGCCGTAGACAATCTCGGGTGCCATGTAGCCGTACTTGCCTTTTATCGTGCCCGAACGAGTCTGATGGATCTGGCCCTTGGCCCGCGCCACACCAAAGTCAGTGACTTTGACTGCTCCTTCGTAGGTCACAAAAATGTTGTCGGGAGATACATCACGATGAACAACGCTCATCAACTGGCCGTGTTCATCGCACAGCTCATGAGCTGCGTGCAGCCCCTCGGCGGCCTCGGCGATCACGTGGGCGACGAACGAGCGCCATCGCTCGGTATCGAGCATGTCGTGGTGGCCAGCCATCTCGGAGAGAAACGAAAGTAGTGTCTCTCCCATGATGTATTCCATGGCCAGAAAGTACGTCTCGTCGGTCTGCCCAAAATCCAGCACCGAGCACACATTGGGATGCTCGATTTGCGCGGCGATGCGCCATTCGTCGAGGAACATCAGGACGAACGGTTCCTCTGTGGCCAGGTGAGGGTGAATACGTTTTATTGCGACCAATTTGTCCATGCCCGCCGGGCCGTCCAGGCGAGCCAGATAGACAGTGGCCATACCGCCAGCCCCCAGTCGTTCGAACAGGGTATAGCGTCCTGCGATGTGTTGCGCCTGGATGGCACTGCCCGTCACCGGAGCCGTATGATGCCGCGTGGTCATCTCTAAAATTACGTCGCTGGCCCGCTCTTAGTTACGATGATAGCCGCTCGTCGGGTCGTTTGACAGTGCTTCATCGCCTCTGGCAGTGCCGCCCCGGGCCAGAATGTCCGTGCTGACTGGCACGGTTCGGGGAATTCCAGAGCGGTTAGCCGGCTTTTTTGTCGCTGGCCGACGACATGGGCTTTTTGATCTTGGTGTCCTTTTCTACTCCCGATAGGATTTCGATGGTGATGCCGTCAGACAGCCCGACGTCGATGTTGCGGCGTTCGAACGTCTGCGGGGCTACCTCGACCTCGATGTACGGTTTGCCGTCCTCAAACTGCAAAAGTTGCTCACTGATGGCTAGCACCTGGTCACGGCGGTCGATCACGATGTTGGCATTGGCACTGTAACCGGCCCGAATGAATACGCCCTGCTTGGGCTCGATGGCCGCCTTGACCTCGAACTGGATGACACCTTCAGACTCGGTGCCCTTGGGCGCAATATACTCGAGGGTGCCTTTGAGAACCTCGTCCTCGAGGGCGCCGACTTTGATGTCGATGGCCATGCCCTCCTTTAACTTGCCGACCTCGGATTCATCGACCTGGCCCAGAAAAATCATATCGTTCATGTCGGCGACCGATGCAATGGTGGTACCGGGGTTGAAACTATTGCTCTCGATGACCGAAGCTCCCTCCTTGACCGGCACGTCGAGCACCATGCCGTGGACGGTGGATCGCACTTTGGTGTTGGCCTGCTGGCCGACCCTGCGCGAGGCTCCCTCCCTGACGATCTGCAAGTTGGCCACTGCGGCGTTGAGTTCTTGCTCTTTGAGCTCGAACTCGAGCTGGAATTTGGACAGTTCTGCGTCAGAAATCACTGCCTTTTCGAACAGTGATCGGTGCCGGTCGAGTTCGCGTTTGGCGTTTTGAAAGGCAATGCGCGCCGCCTTGACCCGCGAGTCGGCCTGATTGAGTTCAACCATACGAGGCACGACGCTGACGTCGGCGATGAGGTCGCCCTTTGTGATCGGTTGTCCGGGTTCGACGTGAAGTTTGTCGATAATGCCCTGGACCCGGGATTTGATCTCGATCTCCTTGCGAGGCACCAGGGCGCCGGTAGCCACGGTCTTTTTGACGATGTCGGCGATGCGGGGCGTTTGGGTTGCAAAGACCACCGGTTTTTCCTGGGACTTCTGGTACAGGAACCACAGGGTCCCGACAAAGGCCCCGAGCACGAACAAGACGATCAGGAGGGGTATGACGCGCTTCATGACTATTTCCTCTGCGTGGCTCTCTCTACTCGCTACCGAAGTCGAATCGCTGTCGATTCAGATGATCTATTCCGATCGCAAGGCCTCTACCGGGTCGACCTTGGCGGCCATCCAGGCCGGGACGATTCCGGCGATGCCACCGGCCAAAACCAGGATGGCCGCGGCGATGAGTGCGGTGCTCAACTCGACGGTTGGATTGGCGAACACATCGTTTTCGATGCCCAGCTTATCGACCGCTTCGATCAGGCCGACGCCGGCGACGATGCCCAGGTAACCGGCCACACTGGTGATCATCACCGATTCCTGGATAAACGTGGTGATGATGGAAAACGGTGTGGCGCCCATGGCCTTGCGGATGCCGATCTCCTTGGTCCGCTCCTTGACCACGATGAGCATGATATTGGATACGCCAATGACCCCGGCGAGCAGGGTAAAAACTCCGACGAACCAGATCAATCCACGGATGCCGAGAAATAGATTTTGCACCTTGTCAAACTCTTTCTTGGCGTTGAATGATCCGATGGCCTGCTCATCGTCGGGCGAGATCTTGTGGCGCGCGGCCAGCACTGACCGGATATCTTTTTCGACCCGCTCGGCGTCCACGCCGGGCTGGGCAGTGATGGCGAACCAGCCGACCCGGTCGCCTACATTAAAGGCGCGCTGGAAGGTGGTAAACGGGATATAGATCGACTGGGCATGCCTCTCTCCGCCCTCGCCTCGCTGCCGCGAGGTGAAGGCACCCACGACGGTGAAATACACGCCGTTGATCTTGATCGCCTTGCCGACGGGGTCCTCGCCTGGTGCAAACAGGATCTCTTTGGCGGTTTTGCCGATGACTGCGACCTTGCGCCGGTCGACGATATCGATGTGGTTGAGAAACCGGCCCTCGGAAATGATCATAGGCTGGATGCGAATGAATTGCGGGTAGTCGCCATAGACGCTGAACGTGCTGGACTTGTCGCCACGGCTCACCGTGTTGCCGCCGCGAAAACCACCCAGCTGGTTGCGCGGGGCCAGGTGCTCGATTCCCGATATGGTGCGGGCGATGGCCTCGGTATCGCGATTGTCGTAGCGCACCCAGCGCCCCGGCAGCATGCCGGCAAAGGGAAGCGTGGTGCGCCGGCCCCATACGTACACCGCATTGGTGGCAAATCCGCTCATATTTCGATTGACACCGTTTTCCAGTCCGCTGCCCGCACCGAGCAAAACCAGGAGGACCAGAATGCCCCAGGACACGCCAAACGCGGTCAGTAGGGCGCGCAGTTTGTTGGCCCGGATGTTGGCGATGATCTCCTGCCATTTATCGAGGTCAAACATCCAGATGCGCACCTTGTGTCGAGTCACTCATCGTATTTATTCATCGCGCAGGGCGACCACGGGATCCACTCTGGCAGCGCGCCAGGCGGGAAAGAAACCGGCCAGGGCACCGGCCAAGACCAGCAGAACGGTTGCCGAGACGGCCACTCTCATGTCGACCTGGGGATCGCGTATGAAGTCGTTTTCGGGCACGTAGCGGCTGACCAGCTCGAGCAGGACCACGCCCGCGAGCAGCCCCATGTAACCGGCCACGGCGGTGATAAATACTGCCTCCTGGACGATCTGACCGACGATTTCGCCGGGTGTGGCACCCATGGCCTTGCGAATGCCGATCTCGCGGGTACGCTCTTTGACCGCAATGAGCATGATATTCGACACTCCGACGATCCCAGCGACGATGGTCATGAAGCCGACGATCCAGACAAAGAGTCGAATTCCGTCAAAAATGGTGCTGACCTCGCGAAAGTTCTCGACATTGTTGCGCAGGCGCAGAGCGCGCTTGTCGTCGGGCGAAAAATGGTGCCGCTTGGCGAGGAGATCGCGCACCTCGTTCTCGATCCTCTTGCTCTCGTCCACACTGGCATTGCCGACCGTGAACATCAGCTGGTGGATGCGTTCCCCCGCGCCGTAGGCCATCTGCGCGGTAGCGATGGGTACGTAGATCTTGCGCATCTCGCCCTCGCCACCGGAATCTTCAAACATCCCCACGACCTGGTAGGCGATGCCGTTGATGTGGATCCATTTGCCCATCGGCTCCTCGTCACCAAACAGAAATTTGGCGACTGGAAGGCCGATTGCGGCGACCTTGCGGCGCTCTTCGAGGTCGAGGTCGTTGAGAAATCGGCCCCGTAACATGATGGTATTTTCTAGGTATTTATGGTCGGGATGACTGGACCGGACGTCGAACGACGACTTCTTGGTGCCGTAGGTGACGACCAGGTTATTCCACAAGTTATAGCGCCCGGTGATGTACTCGACCCCGTCGATGTGGTTCTTGATGTAGTCGTAGTCCTCGTTGGTAAAGCGGATATCGCGACCGATGGCGTGGCCCTCGAACGGCTTGGAGGTTCTGCCCGGGCTCATCCAGATACTGTTGACCGCATCGTCGCGGAAGTTGTACTCGACCCGCTTTTGCAGCCCGGTGCCGGCTCCGAGCAGGATGACCAACATCAGAATGCCCCAGGCCACACTCAGCGCAGTGAGTGCAGTGCGCAGTTTGTGACGGAGCAGCGTGTCGAAAATCTCGAGCCAGCGATCCAGGTTGAACATAGTGGCTCCGGCGGCGTTCTTTCCGGGTCCGGTTTTGCAATCAGAAGGACAGTCCCCTCATTGGCGTACCGGCACGGGATCCCCTGTTTGCACGCGACCGTCGTGCAGGCGAATGATGCGGTGGGTTCGCTCGGCAATGTCGTGCTCATGGGTCACCACCACCACGGTGATGCCAGACTGATTCACCTCCTCGAGGATTTGCATGATCTGGTAGGACGTCTCGGAGTCGAGCGCACCGGTCGGCTCGTCGGCCAGAATGACTCTTGGCCTGGCGACGAGGGCCCGGGCGATGGCGACCCGTTGCTTCTGGCCACCGGACATCTCGGACGGCAAATGCTCGGCCCAGTCGGCCAGACCGACCCGGTCCAGGTAAGAGGTTGCGATGCGATTCCGCTTGCGGCGGCTGACTCCTTGATAATAAAGGGGAACAGCCACATTCTCGAGTGCGTTTTTGAACGGGAGCAGATTAAATGACTGAAATACAAAACCGATGAACCGATTGCGGTACATAGCGGCCTTGCGCTCGGACAAGGCGCGGATGGGGGTTTCGTCCAGGTAATAATCGCCCGAGTCGTATTGGTCCAGGATGCCCAGGATGTTGAGCAGGGTCGACTTGCCCGAACCCGACGAACCCATGATGGAGACCATCTCGCCGGCTTTGATGTGAAGGTCGACATCTCTGAGCACGTGCAGAGCGTGCTGGCCGATGCGGTATGATTTATTGATCTTGGTCAGGCGGATCATGGAGACAAAGGAAACCGTGCAGCGACAAGGTGGCAAAGCGCCCTGTTCCATCAACATCGAGTACAGTGCATTCATTCCGATGCGATGATTCCAGTGCAATTTTCACTTGAATCGAGAGCGCGATCGGTGCGGTCGACCCTGGTAGAGCAAAAGGTCCGGCCAATCGCACCGACCCGGCCGGACCAATCGGTCACAGCTCGGCCGTGTCGGGTCTGCGCTCACGTGTCTCTATCGGGACGGGGATTGTGTTTGGAAGGGTTTCGATTGGCGGGATTGCTCGCGGCAGAGTGGGGTTCGGAGGACCCGCCGGACGCGATCCGGAAGACGAGCTCGGGCGCCCGTTTGCGGTGGATGGCGGCGGCGACTTCAGAGCGGAGATAACCGCGCGCTGCATCGAGCCGGGCCAGCAGCGCTATTTGTTCGATTTCTGTCGGATGAACCGCGATCAACAGGCGGGTCGCATCGGGCGCCGGCATTACCGAGTCGATGAGCACGTCGCGCAGAACCCAATCGGCGCTTCCTGCCAGGGCATAGCTCAGCGCCTCTCTGGCCTGCTGGCACAGCTGGGCCAGCTTGCGGTCGACAAAGGTCGATTCGCCGAATTCTCCACCCCTGGGGTATTCTCTCTGTCGCGCTCGTCTGCGGCCTGCGTTCCGCAGTCGGGATTTTTTCGAAGGCATGGACTCTCCTTCTGCCGAGACACAGCGTGTCCCCGCAGATCAATCGCCCGATCAATCAACCAACGCCTCGACTGCGCCAGGAGACGGCAGGCCCGCTCTACTCGACCGAGTCCGAGCCAAACTACTGGCGTGAGGCGAGGCACGACGATGCGGATGAAATATCTACAATGGACATGGTCGGCCTCCTCGTATTGAGCGATGGTCGGGTGATTCGCCGATCCGGCCGTTTTACTTGCTCACGCTACAGCGAATCATCCACAGACAGTCTTGTATAGAGAGACGAGGTTTCTTTAGCATCAGACGAGCGTGTGTCAAATGGTTTGCCGTATCGCCAGCATCACGCGGAGTCGACTTCGACCCTCCTCGATATTCGCCGGATTCTCTCGCTGTCCAATCGGAGGACGGCGCTGCATTGCACTCATTTACCTGATAGGACTCAAATTGCGATATTGAGCAGGCCTTGGCGCTAGTGAGGCCAGAATTTCGAACAAACCGGCCGTGCTGTCCTCTGGTTCCGGTCCATTGCTGTCTCTGTCTCGCTCTGACACGGCTGCAACAAGATGCAGCCGTGCCGTCGAACGTGGTAAACAGGGCGTTATGGTATACACGAGTCGGATCGCTCTGGTTGCGGTGTTTATTCTGGCCAGCTGCTCCAGCTTGCCGCGCGAGATCGAGAAGCCAAAGGCGAGCCTCAGCAAGGTAGAGCTCGCCAGTCTATCGTTTCAGGGCATGGATCTGGATTTTGAGGTGTCGCTGGAAAACCCCTATCCGCTGGGCTTGCGCGTAGCCAGTGTCAAGGCCACATTTCTTGTCGAGGGCAACCAGATATTTGCCACCGAGACTCAGGAAGAGCTGCGGGTTGAGGCGAATGCCACCGCCATGCTGCCGTTCCGCATCAATCTGAAGTTCGCCGATCTGGCCCAGGCTGCGCGCGACTATACGCAAAAAGCCGTGCTGGACACTGAAATTCAGCTGGTCGTCACAGTCGATATTCACAGCGGCTCGCTGCCCGGCGTTCCCGAGACCTGGGATTTTCCATTCACGCTGCACAAGAAACTGCCCACCATCAAACCGTCGGTCGGCATCTCAGAGTTCCGCATAGAGGGCCCCACAGCCGCGCAAGTGGCCGCGCAACTCAAGGCCAAGGCCCGAGAGCTGGCTTCCAGGACGATCAAAAATATATCGCCCGACCGGGTCGTTTCTGCGCTCGACGCTCTTTTGCGGGGGCAACCGCGCAAAGCAGTACAACAAGCCATTCCGGAGCTGGATATTCGAGATCTCGACCTGCGCTTTGCCCTGGAGTTTACGCTGAACCTGAACAACGAAACTCCCACTGCACTTCTCTTCGAGAACCTAGCCTTCAATTTTCAGATGAACAACGAGCCGCTGATCGATGGCACGACTAGCCAGATCCAGCGCGAGGGCAACCGCTCCATGGTCACGATCCGCGGTGTATTCAGCTCGCGTGCTCTGTCCGATGGACTTTTACAGGCATTTCAAGATCGCCGGGCCAGCTTTTCGTTCCGTGGCCAGACCCAGGTCAAACTGCCCGATGTCATTCGCGTCGAGCCAGTCACCCTGGACTTCACCCAATCGGGCGAGTTCGCGCTTTAGCAAGTGCCCGCCCCGAAATGCCTTATTATGGGAAGAGCAGAAATACAATCAACTGCGGAAATACCACAGTGTGAAGATCCGCACGGCATCCTCCCTGACATGAACTCGCCAAAAACTGCTACTGTATACTGCAGTGTTTGTTATCAGCTCGCTTTCTGGCCACAGATATAATGAGGCGATCATCATTGTCGAGCCGATTGCACCAGCTGTAGCCGGATTGCTCGACAGCGCGGTCAGTGCCGAGTGTCGCTGGATACCGATTGCCGGTCGGACAGTTACTGCCTGAGCCGCAACTGTGAGCCGTATTCCCGGATCACCGCTGTCGCATCAGTTGCGGCTTGCGAGGGAGACACTCCCTGTTGCCTCAGAGGACAGACTCCTGCCCGATCGATCGGCGTGCACTGTGTCGATAACTCCCGGCGCAATGGCGAGACATGCAATCCGGTCAACAGGTCACTTTTGCTTGCGAAGCCAGGGCGGCAGCAAAAACTTTGTCTTTGCCTTTTTCTTGCCGGCTTTTTTGTCAGCCCAGCGCACGATGCGGAAGACCACCCGGCGATTCTCCGAGGTCATGAATCGGCATTCCTTGGTCAAATGCTCGTCGGGACCGATGCAGCCGGTATCGTCGTAAAGTGGCTTGGTACGACCGTAGCCCTGGGCTTCGATCCGATCCGGGTTGATACCCCGGGCGAGAAGATACTGCATCACACTGTTCGCCCGCCGGTGCGAAAGCGCCATGTTGTAGGCGTGACTATGCCGTATGTCGGTGTGCCCCTCGATGCGGATCAGTTCGATCTCGGGATGTTTTTTGAGCGTTTTCGCCACCGCTTCGAGAGTCGGCTTGGACATATCGAGGATGACGTCGTCATCCGTGGCGAAAAAGACCTTTTCCAGGGTGACGATGCGATCGCGCTTGATATACGCCGGCGGACAGCCCTTCTTGCCCTTGGCTCCCTCGGGGATCTTCGGGCAGTCGTCCTCGCTATCGACCCAGCCATCCTTGTCAGTATCCTTCTCGGGACAGCCGTGGTTGGATTTGGGACCGGGTTTTTTGGGACAGCGGTCCTTGCCATCTTCAACCCCGTCCTCGTCTGAATCATAGCTGTCTTGTTCGAGAATGCGATCGATGTTTTTCTGCTCGCGGGAGAAACTGGGCTGCCAGTTGATGCCGTTGAACAAACGCAGCCCACACGCGCCAAACCCACACGCGACACCGAAACTGGCCCCGAAGGTCCAGGTGATGCCGTGCTTGGTCTGCCACCGCAGAGCCATCAAGGCTTCGGCGGGAACCTGGCGCGGGCTGTCGGGAAATTTTTTCAGCGACGGATATGCATACGCTCCGCCCAGTACCGAAATGCCCCAGCTCTGAATGACATATACTTCACCGGCCAGGGCTACTGAGGCCATATCGCCGATACGGTTGCCGACAAAATCTCGCTCCGGTCGAAACCAAATTCCCACATTGGTCGAAATGATGCCGCGGCTCAGGCGATAATCGGCAATCGCGGTAAGCCCATAGGTGGTCACTCCATCGCCGGTAAATGCCAGTGGGTTGCCAGTAGGTACATTGACATTGCCAGTCATGGCCAGGCCAAAGCCGTTTCGATGGCTGCTCTTGCGGCTGAGATACGGCACTGCAGCGCGAACCGAAAGTCGCATATCACCGACCGAACGGGTCTCGACCGACCCCTCGGTGCCGATCTTGCGCAGGTTGCCGCCGCCCTGATAGGCGACAAACGGCACACTCAGCTTCAAATCCACCAGGTCGAAGAGGCCGACGCCGAGCAAGCCGGTCAGCTGGACTCGCGCCGCAATCACATCGAGAGTCTCGTCGGTCTCTTGCGAGGTGATGATCAGTGGATCGAATCCGACATCGGCAAAGAGACCCGCAGTTGGCGATAGATGTCCGATCACCTCGGACTTCTGTACGACCACGAGGTCGCGCGGCGCCGCAGAGGGCCGAAATACTTGGGCATCAAAGCGACCCTCTTCTTGCCCGCTGGCACGGGCCGCTGACAGGAGAACCACGATGGCCAGAAAAAAAGCTGCGCCGCGCTGCATGCTCACCCATCTGCCGACATGGAAAGGCGCCGGGCCGACCGGTCCCGGCGCCGCCACAGGCCGACAATGCCCAGGGCCACGACGATCGATAGCATCGAGCCAGAAGACTGTCCGCCACTGCCGCCGACCTGGACTGAGCACGCGGTGGCCAGCGTGGTGCCACAAGTGCTGTCGCCGATGGCCACGCCCGGTGCGCACTCTTTGCTGTCGCTCTTGGGCACCCGATGGCAGTGCTCATTGCCCAGGCAGTCGGTGTTGCTCTTGCACGTCTCGGTGCAGGTAAACGTGTCGAGGTCACAGCTGCCGCCGCACGGGCACTGGGTATCGGCATAACACTCGACACACTGCTGGCCCATGCAATGCGGAACATCGGCCGGACAACTCATGGTGCACTGGTCCTGGCACTCGT
Organism: Pseudomonadota bacterium; assembly: GCA_022360315.1. Lineage (GTDB taxonomy): Bacteria > Myxococcota_A > Polyangia > Haliangiales > Haliangiaceae > JAKSDA01. The sequence goes on along the minus strand of JAKSDA010000122.1, from coordinate 104,978 downwards.
GGGTGACCGGATTGCAAGTGCCGCCATTGCACTGAGAGTCATCGATGCAACGCACGCAGACCGATTGGGCCGGAGTCTGTCCTTCGAGGCAATAGGGAGTATTGCCCTCGCACGCGCCGCAGCGAACCCCGCAACGGCGATCTCGAGAGCACGGCTCGCAATTGCCACTCAGGCAGTAATTGCCCGAGTTGCAGTCGGTGTCCCAGCGACACTCGGCACAGACCGCGTCGTCGAGCAATCCAGGCACACAATAGGGATAATCGGCCGGGCAGGTGGCACAGTTTTCACCGCAGCAATCGGCGCGTTCGTTCTTGGCCAGTTTTTCGACGCACTGGCCAACCACGAGGTCGCATTGGCCACTGGCGCAGTCGGCATCGCTGGTGCATTCAGCGCACACCGGGGTTCCGCCCTCTTCGAGGCGCAGGCACTGGCTTCCGCCCGGGCAGCAGTTGCACGAGTTGCCCGCACAGGCATTGTCGGTATCGCATTCAACACAGGCAAAGGTCTCCTGGTCGCAGACCGAACCGGGCCGGCAATCGCTGTCATCGCGGCATTCGGTGCATTGATACCTGCCGTTGAGGTTGGTGCAAAACGGACTGGCTCCGCCGCACGGCGAGCAGGTCGGGCCACAAAAGAGCGCCGAGTCGCAGGGCGCACACAGGGCCGCTTCGTTGCAGTAATAACCCAGTTCGCAATCGTTATTGCCGGGCAGACCGACGAATTGGCGGTTGCACTGCTTGCACTCGAGCAAATCGTCGGGGAACGACGGAAGGCCGCTCAAAGTCTGAAAAAACATTGTCTGCGGAAATAGAGTGAAATCCGCCTCGTCGAGTCTGACCACGGGCACTTGTTTTGCTGACCGCTCAAAATCAGCGAATGAACCGATAAAAAAGGACATCTCGAGCGCAGCGTGGTCATCGATCTCGCCATAAAGAATCTCGAGTGGATAGAGCCCCGGTGTTTCAAACGTGATCGTCTCGGTGAGACGCCAGGTCGGAACTCCCAATTGCGGCGGCCGTACCATCATCGGGTACGCCCCGAGATTCTTGTCAAAGAAAGTCAGGCTGACCGAATCGTCGGCATAAAACCCGATATGGATTTCCCGCCCGGCCAACTCCGGCGTGACATTTAAAAAACCGCGCAAGCGGGAAAAAAATGGCTGGTCCTGATCGATAAATGAAAAACTGCACCCTCCGGCGGCACAGCTGGCCGGCATGACACCGACAAAATCGCCATAACTACTCTGATCCGTCCCATCAACAAGATTATTACTCAGGTCAAATACCGTATTAATCACATACGGTCGACGATCGGCCTTGTGGGTCTCCATGAAGGCATTGACGATACCGTTGTAGCCCGTGACGTTGTTGTTGAGATTGTCGAAGTCGGAAAACTCGGCCTGGGCGACTGCACTGCACAGACCAGTCCCATCCCCTTCGATCGCCGGTGCAACCGGCTCGGTAAGCGTGATCGGATCAGCGTGTGTCAGGCCAGAAATCAGGCTGAGTAGACACACTGCGATATACAGCAGCTTGAGGGAGCTCATGTCATGTCGGGAAGTGACGACGTCGTCTCGGTGCAACCACAACACTGCCAAAATGCTGCAGAAAAATCAAACTTTTCCACAATATAGCCACGCCAATTACTTGGCTCAGGTAGCGCAATGTAGCCGCAGTGCAGACGGCATCTGTAACCGGGCAAAAGCATTTTTCTGAAGAGGTACCTCATGTGAAGACCATAGCCCATGTGAAATTAGTAACAGCCGGGTCAAAAACCACGAACAGGACGGGTAACTCACTGCGCAAGAAAGGTGCCCAATCGAGTCGGCTAGGATCGCGACCGAGATGGACACAAAACCCCGGAGCGGCTGGGCAACACCGAGAGATAATGCCCGAAATATCGGATCTTGCCGGTATTTTCGACCTTGCGAGACGGCGCGCGATGGTCCCTGCCCACACAGCTGGGCTGGTCGGCTTGGCACTACTTGCCGAGCTTTGCCACCAGCTTCAAAGCTCAGCTGTCTAGCTGGTATACGATGGGGGAACGATGATGCGCACACGATAGAATTCGATTCGGTAATTTCCGGGCCCTACACAGGCTTCGATGAATGACGATCGCGATCCGCACAGCTGGGTTTCCGTCCGGTGACAAGTCGGTAGCCCAGGATGACGTCATAACAGCTGCTGCGGATTGCAGCTCTTTTCACAATAGAGCGCCTGATAAAGCACGCGACCGAACGGTGCATAACAGAGGGTGACAACTCCCAGTCTCCAGCCAACGTTTTTGCCTCGACTTCGACGGGCGATACAGGACCGAACTGCCCCCGTCGAACCATCGCGGCCAACAGCGCCGTGGACGTGCCACGCCCTCAGTCTCGCAATCACACCTCTGGTTGCCGAACCAACGCTCACCGCCTGAATGGCCGTCCGCCCGACCGCTCCGGCGAACTCCGATGCGCGTTGCTTGCCAGCACCTCCGACCTGTTCTGTCTATCACCGCCAAACCACTGAATTCTCTCCGCACAAAACGCACCCCCCCCGCGGAACATCTCACGCTGTATCACAATGAGCAACTTGGTTCGGCCATCTGTCATTTATGTCATTGAATGGTTGAACCTCTCGCGGTACAATCTAATGACAAGTCACATCGTTAGGAGTGCATTCGTTGATGTATCAAATCAGCACCCGCCCCCAGTCTCAGCCCGAGTGTCTCAGTTCGCGCGAGAGGCAGATTCTGTTCGACATTGCCGAGGTGGCTCTGCCCGCCGGGCAATTCTTTCCCGCCGCCAATGGCGCGACTGTGCGGCGCATTGAAGCACTTCTGGCCAAATTGCCCGGGCACTTGTTGAGTGCGTACAAAGCGCTTCTAGTTGCCCTCGAGAGCTACTCGCTGCTCACTCGACGCCGGCGTTACGGTCAGCTTTCCCCGCAGGCCCGACTCGCCGTGCTCGACGCCTGGCTGCGCGCTGGCGTGGCCCGGCGACTGTCCATACGCGCCCTCCTGGCTCCACTCAAGTTCGCTCACTTCGACGATCCGAGTTTTCACCGCGCCATCGGCTGTGTTTACGAATTCGAACGGCCCCGGTCCGAGGCCAAACCTCGTTACATGCGCGAGCGAGTGCACGGGCCCGATGACGTCGAGGACGGGATGGAAATCGAGGCCGATGTGGTGGTCATCGGCAGCGGGGCCGGCGGCGCCGTGGTGGCCAAAGAACTGGCCGAACTCGGCCATGCCGTGGTCATCCTGGAAGAGGGCCCGTACTTCAACCGCAGCGATTTTTCGGGCCGGTCGTTCGATATGCAACGCAAGATGTACCGCAACGGCGGCGCCACATTTTCCATCGGCAATGTCGGAATTCCCATACCGCTCGGCCGCGCTGTGGGTGGTACGACGACGATCAACTCGGGAACCTGCTTTCGTACTCCCGAGCGGGTTCTGTCCAAATGGCGCAATGAACTCGGCCTGAGCGAGTTCACCGAGAGCTACATGGACCGGTATTACAGCCGGGTCGAGAAGATCATCGGGGTCGAAGAAGCGCGCGCCGAGTATCTGGGCGGCGCAGCCCGGGTCATTGCCCGTGGCTGCGACCGGCTCGGGTACAAGCATCGACCGCTGCGCCGCAATGCGCCCGATTGCGACGGCAAAGGCGTATGCTGCTTTGGCTGCCCCACCGAGGCCAAGCGGTCGACCAACGTGTCGTATGTGCCGCTGGCACTCAAAGCCGGGGCCGAGCTCTTTCACAGCGCCGAGGTCGTCGAGATCACAACCGACGGCGCCCGGGCAACCGGAGTCGTGGCCCGCGTGGGCCGCGACTTGCCCGAGCGGTCGAGTACCCTGGCCGCACCGGGCCCTGGACGAGCATCGCGCACATTGCGGGTACGCGCCCGCGTCGTGGTGGTCGCCTGCGGAACCCTGGTCACTCCGATCTTGCTGGCCAAAAACGGACTGGGCCGCGGCTCGGGCGAACTCGGCCGCAATCTGTCGATCCATCCCGCAGCCGCGGGCATCGGGGTATTTGACGAGCGCATCGCCGGTTACAACGGCATTCCACAGGGCTACTCGATCGAGGAATTTCACGACGAAGGCCTTCTCTTTGAGGGCGCGAGCGCACCGCTGGAAATCTCGATGGCGGCAATCCCCATGGTCGGGCCCCCTCTCATCGAACTGGCAGAAGCCTGGGACCGCGTCGCCATGTTCGGATTCATGGTCGAGGACTCGTCGCGCGGCCGCATCCGCCTGGTACGCGGCCGACCGGTCATCACGTACGTGCTCAACGACGCCGACGTCGCCCTGGTCAAGCGGGGCGTCGAGATCTTGAGCGAGGTGTTCTTTGCTGCCGGCGCAACGCGGGTCTATACACCGGTGAACGGCTTTCTGGCCATCGATAACCATGCCGACCTCGATCGCCTGCGCCGCCATTCGCTGCACGCCCGCGATATCGATCTCACCGCGTTCCACCCACTGGGCACGGCACGAATGGGACGCAGCCCGCGCTACGCGGTGGTCGATCCGTCCCACGAGAGTCACGAGGTGAAGAACCTCTACATCGTGGACGGCTCGTCAGTCCCATCATCTCTCGCGGTAAATCCCCAGGTCACCATCATGGCTCTGGCGACCCGAGCGGCCGAGCGCATCGACGCCCGTCTGGCCCGGACGCAATGAAGTCAAATCGGGTTCACAGACCTGGCTCTACCAGCAGGACGGTCCCCTCGCCGGTATAAAACCATCCATGTTTCGCAACGCCCGCGGACAACCGGAGACCGGACCGGCTCGGCTGCTCAATGCAGTTCGTGCGGGTGCAAACAGGCCCGCACCGCCTCGATCGCCTCGTTGTCGCCAAGGCCGAAGATAATGCAGCGCTCGTCGTCACGCGCCGAGATCACGCATCCGCTGATACGAAACCCCTGCGCCTCAATCACTACTTCGGCGCCGATCGCAAATAACTCTCCCTGCTCGGAACGCAGACGAAGGCAACAACCGTCTTCGCTCAACTCGAACAGCCTTGCCATGGTGGTGGCCTCGCTCGGCATATCGCACAGCGTGAGACGAGCCTCCATATCAATGGCCTTGTCGGATAAGGCCGCCGACAAGAGCCGATTTTGCGATTCGCTGGTATCAAACGCGATCACTGTCTCGGCATCGCCCACTCGGGCAACCCGCCCGCTGATAGAGAATTGCCGGCGCCGCCCAATGTGCACCTGCAAACTGACCATTTGACCCTTCCGCAAACCGGGACTGCGCGACCGCGCGATTGTCAAACCACCACCCGACAGATATCCCCAGTACGCGTTCAGGATTTCTCGGCCAGTCTCGAAGTGTACATTGACCTGCGTCATCAGAACCCTTTTTGTCAGTGCTCGGTTGGCCTCCCGCCATTCCATCCCAAAACATCCGACCCATGTATCTGAGCCGGGGTGACAGAGACATTAACAGCTATGCGGCCCACCAGACAATAGAATTTCTTATGGCAGATCACAGAAAATGCTGATACGAGTGCAAAAAAACACCTTGTTCGTGAAGTGACAAATTGGAGAAATTTCCTGCGATGTAAAGAACTCCGTCGTCACTGAAACGACAGAAATGGAAACGCGAGTCTCTCCGACGCTGCCGCATTGCGTTGCAGTCGTGGCGATTGCGAGGTGAGAAAATTTTCACAGAGAAATGCGATAGCGCGTTGTCGCGGCCGGGCCGGGGCCAAACTCGAAGCGATCGACGGCCTCGCGGATACACTGTTCCCCGGCGCCTGGCAGGTTGCTGTCGAGTACGTTGAGATGCCGGATCTCGCCGCGCTTGCCGATCCCGATATCGAGCGAGATAAACGCGCCCTCGGCGATTCCCTGTTTGCGCAGCGGCCACATGCAGACGTCGAACCATGGGCTTTTGTCCAATATGCGGCGAATCTGGCGCTGTCGCCTGGACATCTTGTTGGTGCGCGAGGGTCTGGCCAGCGATGTTTTGATCGAGGAGTCGGTCAGAACAGGCCGAACGGATGATCCGGCCTCGACTTCGATCCAGCTCCCGGTGCTGACACCGCTCGCAGAGCTGCCCTCGGCTTTGACATGGTGACGGCCCGGTGTCACTCGCAAGACAAACGGAGCCTGGCCGATGGTTATGCCATCGATGGTGACAGCAACCGGCTGTTTGGCCGATGGCGCGATGTCCAGACGGGAACTGGCGTTGCGCAGGTCCTCGGCACCAGTCCACGTCGGCATCTGTGGCACAGCGCGGTCCATCGCGCCGATCTCGCCGACATCCAGAGTGTCACGCGAAATCCCCCTGCCGATCATACGCGCGACCTCTCCGGCCTTGACGATATTGATCTGTTCGCTGTCGCCAGTAATTGCGACCCGTCCCCGGCTGCACGCGACCTCGAGTCGATCCTCGCGATGGCGCACCTGAAATATCGTGCCGAGGACCTGCACCCTGTGCTTGCCAGCCACGACGGTGAAGGTCTGACCGGAACCGCGGGCAATGCTGGCGATCAGTTCGCCCACAACATGTACTTCCACGGCCCGCTCGTCAAACCGGTGGAGGGTTGCGGTCGATTGCGGCTGCAAGGTAAATCCGCTGCCCTCGGCGAACTGTATCGTCACTCTGCCCTGCCCTGTTACGATGTGGGCGCCCGACTGGACGAGTTGATCGAATCGCAGGGTCGCTCCGTCGACGGCGACCGGGCCTTGCAGGAAGGTCACCACTCCACGCAGCTGGGGTGGCGAATCCAGTGGTGGCGCGGCGGGCTGGGGCTGGTTTGCAACGGGCTGGAAACTGTGTTGCGCCGGCGGCTCGACCCCGGCCATTTCGCCGCGCTGCGACGAGCCGGCCGAGATCAACCACAGTGCAATGGCCGCGGCAGCAGCAAGGGCGGGAAGCAAGAACGCAAAGCGCGGGTATATCCGGCTATCCCCGCGCCGGGCGCCTCGCTCAGCGAGCCGTCGTTCCGAGGAGGTGACCCAGTACACGCGCGCGCCGATATGGTCCCAATGCACCGGTGGAGCTTCGGTGGCCCGAATGTCGGCAAAGCTGTCGATCGCTCGTCCGATGCGGTCGCGCTCACCAGCACACCGGACGCAGCACTCGGCATGCTGCTGCATGGACGCAACCTCGCCTCGATCGACGCGCCCGGCATGCGCGTCTGCCCAGCGGTATGGCTTTACATGTGCCATCAGCTCTTCCCTCCGGTCTTGTCGATCGCATTGTCGCCCGGCGTATTGTTGTCTGCTGGAGTGGAGCGGCCGGCCATCCGGCTGGTTCCGTCGTCGCCCCATTGAGCCAATCGGCGATAAAACTCTTTTCTGGCGTAGAATAGCCGAGTGCGAACAGTGACCGGATGCGCACCGACGAGATAGGCGACCTCTTTGAGATCACGGCCCTCGATCTCGTGAAGGTAGAGGACCACCCGCTTTTTGGGCGCCAGAGTCTCCAGCACGCGGTAGACGCGCTCGCGGTCCTGGCGCCGTTGCAGGATGCGCTCGGGAGTCTCGGGTCCGCTGACCGTGGCATCCCGGTCGGGCTCGGGATCGGCCATGGGAATCGGCTGAGGACGGCGCAATGACGAGCGAATCTTGCCCAGGGCAATGTTGACGCAGATGCGGTAGAGCCAGGTCGAAATGCGGGCCTCGCCGCGAAAGCGGGGCAGACCGCGAAACGCGACGACAAAGACCTCTTGAATCAGATCCTCGAGATCGCAGCCATCGTTGAGAACCCGATACAGATTGCCGGCGACGATGCGGCGATAGCGGCGGTAGAAGTCCTCCTGTGCAGCTCGGTCGCCGGTCAGACAACGCTGGATGAGCTCGGCCTCGTCGGCCAGGGCCTGACGCTCTCCGGTATCAGCGCCGGTCTTGCGGGTCACAGATGGGATCATAGCGCGTTCTCATGATTAGTAACCATGCGAGTCCGCACGGTTCAAAATACGCACCGCCCGCGCGGTCACGCTGGTAAGGATGCAACGTGACCGTGCCCAGTCGCTGCACGGGCGCTCGCGATTCAGCGAAGCGGTTGGCTCGCCCACGACGCCCTCGCTACAGCCACCTCGCTCATTTCAGGGCTAGCGCCGAACCGGGCGGGCGGTGAACGAAAGATCGGAATCAACGCCACAAACCAGGCAATCCTCGTTGGAACCGTCGGTGCAGATCTGCATCAGGCACGAGATGGTCTCGTCGGGACCTCTTTTGTTGGGCAATGTCAAGTCGAGCTGGTCGGCCCCCTTGATGGTCCACGTGCCGCGCAGACGAGTGACGTCCTTGTAACCGCCGCAGCGCGAAGTGACGCGCAAGGTAAACTTTCGCTCGAGTCGGGTAAACCCGACATTGATCTGCGCCTGCTCGCATTTGACCTCGGCTTGCTCCCAGGTTCGCGTGAATCCGACCAGGCGTTCGTAGAGCGTTCTCGCCTTGTGACTCGGGCCGCGATTCAGTCCAGTGACGCGGCGAAACTCCTGGTCTCCGCGCAGGCGGGTAAAGATCCGGTCGAAGCGAGCTTCGATCAGCCAGATGATGGCGTCGGTGCGGGTCGAGTCGGCCAGGGTGCGCAGCTCGGCCACAGCCTGTTTGAACTTGCGCTGGCGGGCCAGGTTATACGCCACGCCATAGCGCGCTTCGGAGTGCCCGGGATCCTCGTCGAGCACGCGGCGGTAGGCGGCCATCGCTGCCTTGCTCTTGCCGTTTTGAGAAAGACGCCGGGCCCGCTCCAGTGCGCGTTCGAGTTCTTTCGATAGCGCCGGCGCCGCTTGCCCGGCCCGATTGGATGGCCCGGCCCGATTGCCCGGGGTGTCGCCTGCCGGGTGGTCGCCAGGAGAGGCGTTGGGGGGTGATGATCGGTCGGCCGGGCGCGGGTCGGCGGCGTCGAGCACAAACCCCACCACCCGGGTGCGGACCCGGCCGCCAAATCGGGATTCATACTCGGCAGCGATGAGTTTGCCGCCTTGACTGAGATACAGCCCGGTCACCCGCGAGATCGGATCGGTCGCGCGCCATGTCACGACGATTTGCGCGATCCTGCCTGTCCCGGGCAAGGCCCGGATGGTCAGCAATGTATTGCGCGACACTGCGGCGTAGCTGGCTTGACTGCCCTGTTGCTTGATCCCACGCCGGAATCCGAACGCGGCCACGCGCTGGGCATCGGCTCGCTGGCATGAGGGTATCTGGTCGGATGGCGCCTCGGAGATGCGGAGTGGGCTACAGATCTGGTCGCGATCGACCAGGTAGCGGGTCTGATCCGAGGAGAATCCGCCGAAAGATTCGGCCTGGGCCCGGGGGTGAGCGACAACCAGGGCTGCGCCGATCGAGACGAGCAAAAAGAGCCGCTGGGAGCAGCGCCCGTATCCGCGGCCGATTTCATCGACACGATCAAAGCGGAGTCTGGCATGCATCGGTTCTCGGCTGGCCGCAGATGCGGGGGCCACGGGTCGAGCAGTGTTCATGAGTTTCTCGTTGCGGTTCCGATTGATCGGGTGAAGCGGTCGAGCCACACGGGTGCGGCGAGGCGGGGTGGCCGGGGACTCGAACGAGGAGGTGTAAAAGGTGTCCATGATGCGGTAGCGTGAGCAGAACATGAAGCCATTTCTGGACGCCCTGGAAGAGTGTGCCATGCTCTTCGACGGAGCTATTGGCTCGTTGCTTTACGACCGGGGCATTTTTCTCACACGCAGTTATGATGAGCTTTGCCTGTCGCAGCCGGCCATGATCCGACAGATCCATCGCGAGTATCTCCAGGCCGGTGCGCAAATTCTGGAAACCAATACGTTCGCCGCCAATCGCCTGGTACTCACCAAACACGGCCACAGCGAGCAAACCGAGGCAATCAATCGCGCAGCAGTGGCACTTGCGCGCGAAGTTGCCAACGATACCGCCTATGTGGCCGGCGCGGTCGGGCCGACCGGGGTGCCGTTTGGCATTGCCACGGTCACCGACCGCAAGTTGGCCGAGGATGCGGTGGGCGAGCAGATCGAGATTCTCGCCGATGCCGGGGTCGACCTCATCTGTCTCGAGACCTTCAGCTCGATCATCGAACTCGAAACCGCCATTGCCGCGGCCAAGAAGACCGGCCTGCCCGTGGTTGCCCAGCTGGTATTTGACGCCCAGGGTCAGGCTGAGGGCTGCCTGAGCCCAATCGATGTCGCCAAGCGCCTGGTCGATGCCGGCGCCGATGTGGTTGGAGCCAACTGCAATGTCGGCCCGGCCGAGCTCTATCAAGTCGGCACCCAGATGGTGCCGTGCGGCAAACCGGTATCCATTCAGCCCAACGCCGGGTTTCCCTCGGTCATTGACGGGCGCAGGATCTACGTGGCCAACCCCGAGCAGTTTGGGGTTTTTGCCCGGCGCATGCTAAAAAGCGGTATTCGCCTCATTGGCGGATGCTGCGGTACCAGTCCCGAGCACACCCGCAGCATGCTGGGTGCAGTGCGCATGATGACCTGTGGCGAGGCACAGGTGACGCGCATTCCGGCGATCACCACCGGGGAATCGGCCGATCGAATCGCCCCCACAGCGGCGGTGCCAACCCGAGAGCGCAGTCGGCTGGGCCGGCGCCTGGACGATGGCGAATTCGTCGTCTCGGTCGAACTCAATGCTCCCCAGGGCACCGACATGACCGGCATGATAGCCAAGATCGATCAGCTCCTGGACGCGGGCGTCGATGTCGTCAATATCGCCGATGGGCCGCGCGCCACAGCGCGCATGGGCAACCTGGCCATGTGTGCCATGGCTGCGGCGAACACGGGTGTGGAGCCCATTCTGCACGTCTGCTGCCGCGATCGAAATTTTTTGGGACTGGTCGCGCATCTTTTGGGCGCTCATGCCATGGGTCTGCGCAACCTGGTCATCATCACCGGCGATCCACCCAAAATGGGCGACTATCCATTTGCCACTCCGGTTTACGATGTCGATTCGATCGGCCTCCTGGAGATAGCGGCCAATCTCAACGCCGGCTACGATCCAGCCGGCAAAGACCTCAAGGGGCACACGTCATTTGTTCTGGCCACTGGAGCCGAGCCGGCGGCGCGAGACTACGAGCGCGAGCTGCGTCGGATCGAGCAAAAGCGCGATGCAGGTGCCGAGCTCATCATGACCCAGCCGGTTTACGATCCCGAAACTCTGGACCGTTTTCTGGACGACGTGACACCGCTGAACATTCCGGTCATGGTGGGGCTCTTGCCATTGGCGTCTCACCGCAATGCCGAGTTTTTGCACAACGAAGTGCCGGGAATGCAAATTCCCGACGAATACCGCAAGCGCATGGCCCGGGTCGGGTCTGGACCTGCGGCCCGCGCCGAGGGCGTTCGCATCGCCCAGGAAGCGCTCGAAGCAGTCAAGCACCGGGTTTCCGGAGCCTACATCATGCCGCCGTTCAACCGCGTCGAATCCGCCATAGCCATTCTCGAGGTGGTCGAAGATCGCTGGCAACGAGCGCCCCGCCCCGAGCCTTCCGCCCTACGCCTCCAGGCCACGCCATCTTGACAAGGCACCAGGGCCGGACCCGGGTTGAAGCATCACAAGGCACAAGACCGGACCCCGCGCAATCTATACTTGTCGGAGGCACCGATCTGGTGACCTATTACTATATCGAGCTCAACTTGCCCCGCTACATGACTGACGCCGACGGCGGTACGATTCGGCTGATCATGCAGCACGAGACCGATGGATACGACCAGGTTCGTATCGTTGATGAACAATTGGCACAGAGTACGCGATGTGCTGGATTTGTCAGCGGCCTGTCCACCGGCGCACCGGGCCGACGTCGATGTGGATGAACCCGCTGTTTGGATAATAGCCGACTCCGCCCAGACCCAGCTGCCTGGCCCGGCGGAAAAGGCGCCGCACGCTCACCCCGGGAATGCGAAAATCCACCGCATGACCCAGGCTATGACGGCTGCGCTTGGCCACTTCTCGGCCTTTCTTGCGCAAGATCAAGTTGTACTTGGGCGCGCGATACCCCGAAATGATGTCCACGCGAGACGCCTGAAAATGCCGGGCCATGGCAACCAGAGCCGCAAAGAGGCGAAAATCCATATCCGTTGGCTGATTGGTAAAATGGCAGCGAAAAAAACCATCCAGCCGCTCTTTGGCCAGATTCTCGACCGCACCGGAAAGAGCGATGTATTCGTGAGTCCAGGTATTGTAGATGGATACTACCCGGGCCGGTGGCTGGCCCAGGCGGCGGTCGAGTTCTCGGTGCCAACGTGCTCGCTCCGCCTGGCGTCGCTCGGCATCGACTGCCGCGGCGCGCTGCTTGGCAGCCAGCATGCGGGCCTTCTTGGAACGACTCTCCCCGGCCGGATCGGCCGGCCGGGCCCTTTCGCCAGAGTCAACGGGCAGGCGCGGCACGACGCTGGAGTCGACACGCGATGCGCGCAACGACGACTGGGGGAGGTTGCTGTCACCGTCACCGCTTCCAGCCGGTACATCGGTGTCGGACCGATCGGCCAGGGCCGGGATTGCCCACAGACTGAACACAAAGGCGAGTACCGCAGACCTGGCCTTGGCAGCGGTCGCCATCACCTCATGATGCCTTTCGGTCGCCCGGTCCAGAACTGCTACCGGATTTTCGGCCGAGCGGAACCAGGGTTTCGTTGAGGCTGCCCGAGCGAAATCCGGCCAGATCAATGGTCACGTAGGAAAAGCCGAGTTGCCCGCCCAGGGCAACCATTTGCTCGCGCATGCCCGGTTCGAGGACCCGGGCCAGATCGTCGAGGGGAAACTCAAGCCGGGCGATGGAGTCGTGAAAACGCACTCTGAGCTGACCGAAGCCGAGAGCACGCAGCCCGTCCTCAAAGGCATCGACCCGCCGCAATCGGTCCGGAGTGATCTGAGTGCCATAGGGAAAACGCGACGATAGGCAGGCGAGCTGGGGTTTATCCCAGGTCCGCAGGCCGAGCATACGAGATAGAGTTCGAATCTCGGCTTTGGTCAGGCCGACCTCGACCATGGGGGCAATGGCGCCGCGCTCGCTGGCAGCCGCAATACCCGGGCGATAATCGCCCAGGTCGTCTCGGTTGGTGCCCAGGGCGACCCGGGCGACGCCCAGTTCTTCGGCCAGTGGCGCGGCGATGTCCATGAGCTCGGTCTTGCACAAGGCGCACCGATGGCGGGGATTGTCGGCAAACCCAGGCTGGTCGAGTTCGTTGGACTCGACCACGTGATGGCGATCGTCCAGGCCGAACTCGGCGGCGAGCGCGCGCGCGTCCGCGGCCTCGGACCGAGCCATGGTGACCGATACGCAGGTGACCGCATGGGCGCGCTGGCCGAGTGCATCTACCGCCGCTTTGAGCAGGAACGCCGAATCGACCCCACCGGAAAATGCAACCAGGACACTGCCCGCGTCGTGCAGATTTTGGCGCAATGAGTCGAGCTTGGCCAGGGTCTCGGTTGAGGGATCCGGCGGCGGCTGGCCGATAGCACGGGAAGACTGGGTATCTGACACGATATATTCACGCTAGCACGGCCCGGCCACTCCGTCCAAGCAGGCCGGAGTTTGGCCGCGCTTGTAGCCAGTTCGATCAGCCGGCCTTTTCGATCAGCTCTATGCGTCGATCGATTGCGAACTCGATCTGGATCAGTCGATCGCTGACTCGATCTGGATCAGTCGACCCGTTTGCACACCGCGATTCGCCACGTGCCATCTCCTCGTTCGGCAACCGATTCGACCTCCTGACCCCATTCGCGAACGCTCCGGGGCACATTGCGCACCGCTGGCTCATGGTCGACAAGAACGTGAAGCCGGGCGCCTATCGGCAATTCTTCGAGGCGCAAGCGGGTGTAGACAAACGTGTAGGGACACACCTCGCCGCGCAAATCGAGAGTCTCAGCACGGCCGGCGTCACCATACGGCGACGGCGTCGTAGGCAAAGACGAGCTCGACGAGTTCGGCGCTGGAAAGGAACGGCTCCTGGTCACGTGATGGCTCGAGGCTCCAGATGCAATCGGCCGCAACCCCAGCTGGTGCAGCCATCTCGACATAGACCACCCGATCGCGGCTGCCGACGACCCAATCGGGCAGATCGGTCCGGACCAGATGGAGAACGCGTTTCACCAGGTTTGTCTATCACGTCCACACCTCGATGGCATCGGCACGATGGATCAAATCGGACGATCGCATGGCCGGCTGGCGATGTATGCGATGGCCGAGCTGAACCAAGGTGGCCACAGCGCGATCGATGGCCGGGTCGCTGCTCTCGACGATGGCCCGGGCTGGCCGGTCCATGACCACGTCGATCGCATCGCCGCGCAGGCCCAGGCCCACTGCCGCGCGCAAGGCCTCGGCCACGCGTGCCCGGTCGCCGGTGCAGATGACCACTGCAATGTGTTTCGCCGGGGCCGACTTCATGTGAACGAAACCACGCGATCAGCCCGGTGAACCAGTGCGGCATGATCGTCCTGACTGCCCAGGAACATTCCCACGTCCTTCTCGCCCAGGCCGGCAGCATAAGCGCTGGACGCACATGCACACAGTTCGCAGCCGAGTTGTATTAATTCGTCCAGGTCGGCTTTCTTGCCCGGCAGACCGGACACAGCGTCGTGCATGAAAAACATGCCCACGTCGATGCCGGCCTGGCATGCAACCCGGGCCAATGCCAGGGCCCGGGAAAGGTCACCCCGCTCGGCTGCTGTACTCACGACCAGTGCCAGACGCTTCACGACCTGCGAACTCCCATGACTCTACTGGCCCGAATCATTCATCACAGCACGGTCGCGAGGTCGTAGCTGCGAATACGCTTCTGGTCAAATATCGTCAGCTCCGGGCAGACGCGCGATTTCCACGAATTTGCCGTCCTCGTCCGACCAGGCAAAAAGCGCGGCCGAGTCGACGCGATCGCTGTCCAGACCGACCACGAGCTGCTGAACCGGATAGGCCGGGCCGTCGCCCCACGGACTTCTGGCCACTTCCTGGTCCATGTTGGAAAAATAGGCGCGACCATTGGGATGAGAGTGATAGATGATGCGCGGGGGCGTCGGATCGTCGAATGCACGGTTGAATGCGAGCAGGTCCTCGCCGGCGATCACGTACGCCTCGTCGGCGCTGCGGCCCTGCCCACTGGGATGGTCGCCGGCAACTTGGGCGTTCACCGTCGGTCGAATGCCGGTCACCTGATCGCCGTCGGCCGGCCCTGTCAGCCAGCCGCAACATTCGGCAGGAAAGGCGTCGCGGGCGTGGCGAAAGATTTCTAGCACCAGCTCGCGGGGGATTTCGATGGGCTTGGCAGTTGATTCACCAGACATATTGCTTCTCCCATTTCATGGGCTGGAAGTAGCGGTCACCGCGATCGGGCAGAATGGTCACAACCACGGCGCCCGGGCCGGCCTCGCGCGCCACGCGGCACGCGCTGGCCACATTGGCCCCGGCCGAGTGGCCGATGAATACACCTTCTTGCCGGCACAGAAGATCGGCTGCGTCCCACGCCTCGTCGGTCGCCATTGGCAAAACGCGATCGATAATTCCCTCGGGTTGCCAGATCTCGGGAACGATCGAGCTCTGCAGGTGTTTCAGGCCCTCGAGACCGTGAAAGGCGTCATCGGGCTCGACCGCCACGACCTCGATGCTGTCGCGAAACTCCTTGAGCCTGCGACCCGTACCGATGACCGTGCCGGTGGTTCCAATGCCGGTAACAAAATGGCTCAGGCGATCACCCACCGCCTCGATGATCTCGGCTCCGGTTCCCAGGTAATGGGCCTTGGGATTGGACGGATTGGCGTACTGATTGGGAAAGAAGTACTTGTCCGGCTCGTCTTGCACGATCTGCTGGACTAGCCTTATGGCACCATCCGATCCCTCGAGCTCCGAAGAATAGACCAGCTTGGTTCCGTACGCCTTGGTGATGTTTTTGCGCGCCTCGGACACGTTGGCCGGCATGACCAGGGTGATGGGTATACCGAGTGCAGCACCGATCATCGAGTACGCGACCCCGGTATTGCCGCTGGTCGAGTCGATCAGCCCCTTGCCGGGGGCAAGGCGGCCGTCGTCGAGGGCGTCCAGGATCATCTGCCTGGCCGCGCGATCTTTGACCGAGCCGCCCGGGTTCTCGAATTCGCACTTGGCCCATATCTCGACATCCCCGCCGGCGCGTTTCTCGACCGAGCGCAGTCGAATCAGCGGCGTGTTGCCGACCAGATCGAGGATCGAATGGACAGTCTGGTTGCTATGCAGGCTCATGGGAGAGGATCTCATAAAGGGTTCGGACTGCGCGAAGACCGCCGCTGACCAGTGCATCGGCCACGCTGTACTCGAGCTGTCGGCCGAAATCTATCGGCGGCCCTCCCGCCACATCGAGCTGTACCGGGCCGGCCAGAGGACGTGCGTTGCTCTTGTCGTCACTCTCGTCGACGGCAGTGACCGCAACATCCGGGTTGATGGCTTGGATGCGTTCGGCAATGGCATCGATGCGCTCGCGCCCGATGTCAGTCGCCGCAAAGACGATACCGTCACGCACATCTCGCCTGTCCACCGCTCCTCGCAGATCGCCGGATAAGACCAGGTTGCCGACTCCAGCGGCGGCCAGATACGTCAGCGCAACCATTTCAGCAGCACAGCCGGGTCCGACCTCGATTACCACAGACGCGGTCAAAAACCGTTTCTGTCCGACACCGCCAACGTCGGGCAGCAGGATGTGGCGCGCGTAGCGGCGTACCTGATCGGGACGGAAAAAGACCGATTCATCCTCCTGCGATGGCCGGAACAATGGACACTTCGTCGCTATCGCCGACCGGCGTGTCGAGGTTGGACAAAAAGCGAATATCCTCGTCGCGTACGAAGATGTTGACAAAACGGCGAACTTCACCGCTGTCATCGCAGATACGCGCCTTGATACCCGGATAGTTCTTTTCGAGGTCGGTGATGACCTCGGAGATCGTGGCCCCTGCGGCCGCAACCTCTTCCTTGCCTTGAGTCAATTTTCGCAACGGTGTGGGGATTCGCACTGTAGCCATAGTCGTCTCCTGGTGGTCACTCAGTGGCAGCACGTGCCGCGAAGTCGACGTCGAGCGCGATGAGCGTACGCATCCGCCAGAGCCCAGAACAGCCGGTATTCGGCGATGAGTTCATCGCTTTGCTCGAAGAAAGAGTTCATTGCACCTCACGCACCTCGTCGATATCGGACGCGGAAAGCGAGCCGCACGCTGTACAGTCGAGCCGCGGAGCATAACGCACTTGGCGAAGCGTGGGAGGGTCGCGACGCAGATCGTCGATCACCCACAGCCCACCACCAACCCGACCAAGGGGATTCTCTCCACGGCACATTGCCCACGCGGCCCGCGCGGCCAGACCCGCGATGACGGCGACCGCAGCACCGACCACCCCGGCGGCCCGACAGCTGCTGGTCTGCTCGGCCTCGTCTCCCTCGGGCGGCTCCTCGAACAGGCATCGGTAGCATCCCATGGGCTGGTCGGCCCGGGCTCGCACTGCCGGATCGAACGCGAAGATCTGACCGGTCCAGCGCAGCACGCTGGCAATGACAAACGGTATCCGGCGCGCGATAGCCTGGTCGTTAACAGCAAATTTGGTTGCAAAATCATCCGACCCATCGACCAGGACGTCGACCGTGGCATCGATCGCCCCTCTTCGGATGGTCAGCACAGACGACGCATTCTCCGCCGTGAAGCGATGATCGACGCGCTCGATCAACCCACCATCTCGGCAAACGCCGGGTCGCGCACTGCTGTCATGGCCACGGCGCGACAGCTCGTCGGCCAGGGCATCGACCTTGCGGCGACCCACATCGTCCGTGCTGAACTGGATCTGTCGCTGTAGGTTGGACAGCTCCACCCGATCGTGATCGCACACGCTGAGCCGCGCACCGGCGCCAGCCAGCGCGTAGGCGATCGGTCCTCCCAGTCCGCCGGCCCCTACGATGGCAATCGTGGGTTTCACTGAAAATACTCGTCCAGAGAAAAATAGCGCTCGCCGGTATCACACAGCACAGTGACGACGTGTCGGCCAGGACCGAGTTCGCGCGCCACCTCGCAGGCGACGTGCACGTTGGCGCCAGCCGAAATTCCGACCAGCAAGCCCTCCTCGCCAGCCAGACGCTTGGACATGATATAGGCGTCTCGGTCGCGTATGGTGAGGATGTCGGTCATCACGTCGCGGTCCAGGATGTCTGGCACAAACCCCGCACCAATGCCCTGGATCTTGTGTGGTCCGGCCGGTTGTCCCGACAAGACTGCGCTGGCTGCTGGCTCGACTCCAATCACTTGGATGCCGGGGACGCGGTCACGCAGCACCGACCCCACCCCGGTGATAGTCCCGCCCGTGCCAATCGCCGAGACAAACGCGTCGATGGGAATCCGAAAGCCAGGCGAGGACTCGGTGGCGGAACCGGCGCCCGACTCACCGCTTACCGCGTGGGCGAGCTGCTCGAGAATCTCCACTGCCGTGGTACGGCGATGGACCTCCGGATTGGCTGGATTGCGGAACTGATCCGGCATGTAACAGCTTTCATGCGACTGGCACAGATCCCTGGCCTTGGCCACAGCGCCCTCCATGACCTGCTCTTCCGGCGTGAGAATGATCTCGGCGCCATAGGACTGGAGCAGCGCCCGCCGCTCGAGCGACATGGACTCGGGCATGGTGAGAACCAGCTTGTAGCCCTTGGCTGCACACACCAGAGCCAGGCCGATCCCGGTATTGCCACTGGTGGGTTCCACAATGGTCGAGACCCCCGGCGTGATCCGTCCGTCGCGTTCGGCTCGTTCGATCATGGCCAGGGCAATGCGGTCCTTGATCGAACCGCCGGGATTGCATTGCTCGCACTTGACCCACACCTCGGCACTGTTGGCCGGAGGAATACGGCGAAGTTTGACCAGTGGCGTGCGACCGATCAACTCGATCAGCGACGAGACCTTGGGAAGCTGGAGAGCATCTCGGTCGGCCCCATTTCCGGACTGGGAGGGCGCTCCCCGAGCGGTGTGGCGACCGTCTCCGGCCTGGGCATTGCGATTCATCTGCGACATCGTCAAGTCACCAGAGCTAAATAAAGTACATGGGTTGGCCGACCCCGGCACGCGGTAAACCGAGCTTCTCACCACGCTCGATCAAGTCGGCGATCGATACACTGTCAAACCAACGGGTAATATGGCCGGCAAGCTCCCGCCACAGCGTGGCAGTGAGCTGGCGTGAGCTCACTGCCTGGCTGTCGACACCCTCTTCTTCAACCATGAAGAGCTCTTCGATGGGACCCTGAAGCCCCCGTACCACATCCCCTAACGTGATCTCGGCCGGATCGCGCTTCAAATAATAGCCTCCCCGCGGTCCCCGCTTGGACTCGACCAATCCAGCCCGCTTGAGCTCCTGGAAGATCTGCTCCAGATACCGCAGCGGTATTTCCTCGCGCCGTGCAATATCTTTGGCTTGCGCTGCCACACCTGGCTGATTCTGGCTGTGGTAGGCAATGTCGAAGATGGCGCGCACGCCGTAGCGCGTCTTGGTCGAAAGTCTCATCGATTGCTAAGCACTGGTAACCGACGGTACAAAGACATCGTACCTCGCTACCTGTCAAACGATCCGATCGGGGCATTGGTGATTTCCCCATCGGGAAATGGGACAATGATTGTCATGTGCCGCACTCGGGCGGCTGTGTCAACCGGATTATCGAACCGCTCGCTGGCTGTGTGGGTGGCTGGTATAACCGGCCTGCCATGAGTGAACAGTTCGATCCGCGCCAGCGGGAGCTTTGCCCTGATGGGGCGTGCATTGGCCTCATCGGTCCGGGCGGCCGATGCAAGGAATGTGGCCTGCCGGCCACGATGGCAGTTCTCGACGTGCAAGGCGTCGGCGAAGTGGTCGGCAAGGACGAGTCTGAAAAGCCAATGGCCCGGGTTTCAGGCTTCGACCGCAGTGAACGCGAGCTCTGCCCCGACGGGTCATGTGTCGGTCTCATCGGATCGGACGGCCGCTGCAAGGAATGCGGAACAACGAGCCCGAATGCCGGACTGGATCCACGTCGACGAGGCTTGCGCAGCGACGAAGAAGTTGCCGAAGAACTCGAAGCAAACATCGCCAAGAGCGATTTATGCGCCGCTCCAGAGCAATTTGACCGGCGAGAGCTGTGTCCAGACGGTTCGTGTATTGGCGTGATCGGGCCGAATGGGCGCTGCAAAGAGTGCGGCACCGCTCTGAGCTAAGTCGATCTCTTCATCGGCCCTGATCCGGGGAATCTCCCTCATCGGGCCGGATCAGATCGTAGAGGTCTTCGGCGGTGTAGAACGTGGTCGTGATATCGCCGATACGCACCGAGTCACCCGACTTGACCTCGCGCTCGTGCCGGGCCTCGAGCTGGTCGCCGTGCAGGAAGGTGCCGTTTTTGGAGCCGGCGTCGCATACCACCCACTGCGCGGCCTTCTGGTGAAAAAACGCGTGAAAACGCGAAACTGTGATGTCCTTGAGGACAACATCATTGTTGGCCGTGCGCCCGACGGTGATCATATCGGCGAACGGGGCACCCGGCTTCTTGATGAGCGGATAGATCTCGTACTTGCCGGTCTGATCCTCTTCACCCGTACTCGTATCGAGACGGGCCAGAAGAGTGTCTTCCGAGTAGATGTTGCGCAAGTCCATCCGCTCGGGTCGCTTCTTGTCCTCGCCCGATCGAGGCCGCAGAAGAGCTGCCGGAGCGACGGACGCGATGAAGGCTTCACGGCCGAGGAGCGCGAGCTGAAAATACCGCTCAGCGTGGTCTACGCCTGTCTGTACCATGGGCATGCGATCGGTTGTTCTCTATTTGAAGTTCTTGAACATGGCCTCGAGCTTGGCCTTGGTTGCGTTGGTGTCGGGTTGCCCCAACGGGCCGTCAGAATCGCGGAAGACGAAATGCGCACAGAAGTTGGCCCGTTCTCGTTCGCGAATGAACTCGGCTGTTGTCTCCCGGCATTGATTGTGGACGTTCGGATCGTAATTCGAGCAGTTTTTACAGCATCTGAGATCTGCACCACAATGGGGGCATTCGTCGTGGCGCCCAACGATGACGCCGACCTTGACACCGAAGTACTGCTCATTGCCGCAAGTCCAACAATAGTATGCCATTTCTGAGGCGTAACAGATCGCAGAACGGCCTGGCAACTGAGACCTTTTCCAGTGAGGCCCGAATTTGATCGAGATCGGCCCCCGAGCCAGGCACAGGGGACCCACCGGTTGGCAGAATGAGGATTTGACATACGCAGCAGCGCTCGGGTATTCCCTGTGCAAGATGTACGAAACCTCCGACATCCGCAAAGGTCTCAAGGTGCTCATGGACGGCCAGCCTTACACGGTGGTCGAATTTCAGTTCGTCAAGCCTGGCAAGGGAAGCGCCTTTACCAGAACCAAGTTCAAGAACCTTCTTACCGGCTCTGTCATCGAAAAAAACATCCGGTCCGGTGAAAAGCTCGAACCGGCCAACGTAGATGAGCGAAGCATGCAGTTCCTCTACAAGGAAGGCGACGATTTTGTGTTCATGGACGGCAAATCGTTCGAGCAAGTGGCGATCGCCGCCGATGTGCTGGGCAACAAACACGACCTCATGATGGATAACCTCGACTGTACTGTGATGTTCTTCAATGATCGGCCGGTCGAAGTCAATCTGCCCAATTTCATCGAGGTCGAGATCACCGAGACCGAACCAGGGGCACGCGGCGATACGACCGGCAATGTGACCAAATCGGCTACAGTATCGACTGGCGCAGAAATTGCCGTTCCGCTCTTCATCAATCAGGGCGATACGGTCAAGGTCGATACCCGGACCAAGCAATACGTCGAGCGGGTCAAGAAGTAAGGCCGGTGCGCTCGGTTCGAGGCCGGGTCCTGGCCCGCGATGATAGCACAGTCTGGATTCGTACTGCCGGAAGCGATATCGAGATCCGGATCGGTCGAATGTCCGGCCACGCCAGGCCCCGGCAAGCACTGCGAGGCCCGGTTCCGACCCCGCAGAACGGCCGGGTGGACCGCGATTCGATCGAACCCGGCGACTTGGTCGAAATCGCCGTCACAGAACAAAACGATCGTTCCCACACCCGCCTGGTTTCGGTCGGACCGATAAAGCGAGTCCGGCGCCATGCCAGGGGCGAACATCCCGGACCGGGCAGCGAAGTGGCCAGATTGTCGCGCCGCCGTCTGGATCATCTGCACAAACGCGCTCGAGTGCTGGCCGCGGTACGAGGTTTTTTTGCCCGACGAGACTTTCTCGAGGTCGAGACTCCTCTTTTGGTGCCGGCCCCGGGACTGGAAGTACAATTGTCTCCTGTGCCTGCAGGTGGATCGCCAGCCCTTCGGTCCGATCATCAACCACGCGGTCCACAACATGCAGAGCCGGGTGGATGGCTCATCACCTCGCCCGAATTTCAGATGAAGCGCCTCCTCGCTGCCGGGCTCGATCGCATCTTCACCATATGCAAGTGTTTTCGGGCCGGCGAGTCCGGCCATCACCACGCAGTCGAGTTCACGATGCTCGAGTGGTATCGCGGCTTCAGCGATCTCGAATCGATCGTGTTCGATATTCAGGAGCTGATCGCCGAGGCGGCAATCAAAATCGTTGGTACGACCAGACTTCCAGCCACGTCCGCTCGCCCGTCGGTCGATGTCGCTCCACCGTGGATTCGCCTGACCGTGGCCGAGGCCATGGATCAGTTCGGGCACTTGACCGTGCGCGGTGATGAAGCGGCAGATATATTGGCCGAAAGGGCTCTTTCGGCGGGCATCGATCTCCGCGGGGCCACCGAGTGGGATGAAATCTTCTACACCGCATTTGTCGAGCGGGTCGAGCCGGCGCTGGCGCAGATGGATCGGCCTGTCACGCTGGTCGATTGGCCAGTCCGCCTGGCCGCTCTGGCCCGGCGCAAGCCCGGCAATGATCGCGTTGTCGAGCGATTTGAAGCCTATATTGCCGGGATCGAGCTGGCCAATGCATTTGGCGAGCTGACCTCGGCGCGCGAGCAGCGGGCGCGTTTTGACGACGAACTGCGCGTTCGCACCGCGCGTGGCCTGCCGGTTTTTCCCCTCGACGAGCGGTTTCTCGCCGCCCTCGAAGAAGGCCTGCCACCCTGTGCGGGCATTGCACTCGGCATCGACCGCCTGGTCATGCTGCTGTGCGGCGCCGACCACATTCGCGAGGTGCTCGCCTTTGGCCCCGGAGAGCTCTGAGTGATCGCAGCTTGCCCCTGGCCGCCTACTAGGCCAAAAATCGAGCCACAGTACGCGAAAGGGCTACAGGGTCCATTTTTTCGGCGGGTGAGTTTGGTCGCTGAACACCTGCGCGGTAAAGATCTCGATCTCGGCGTTCTCTTCCTTCCACCCATTGTCGTCCAGCCCTGCCTTGACGCACACGCGCTGGAGAAACTCGATGCCGTCCCAGTTGTTTTCTGTCGCCACCTGGGGTAGGAGCAGACCGCGCTTGCCCTGATGGGAGATGGATAGCCCGTGCACTCCGATATCGATCTGATCGGGGCTGGAGATCGACTGGTGATTGCCCAGCACCGACACCTCGATCTCGATATCGTCTACTTCGCCCTCGGCCACCGGCTCGAAACGGGGATCGCGGGTTGCAGCCGCGATGGTCATTTCTTGCACGGCCCGGAACAGAGCGGTGGTTTCCTGCTGCGTGCCGATACAACCGCGCAGTTTCCCTTCGCTGTGCAGTGTGACGAACACGCCAGCAAGGGCGGTCAAGCTATCGCGATGCGGTTTTCCGGGCGGGATTCGTCCAGTATAGAAATGCTCGCGCAACGTGGCGCGGGCGATGCGTAAGAGCTCGCGCTTCTCGTCGTCAGTCAGTATGTGTTCGTAAGCCATGAGATGCTCGGCCTGGTTGTGGAGCCAGCCGGAGCTGGCACGGCCCCCTGATGGTATCAGGTCAGCGTCGTCAACGGCTAGCCGGAGGGCGCTTGCCGTGCTCTCGGTATTCAAAATAGTCGGCGAGTATCTGTTGATGGTCGAAGACGAGGTTGCCCGGCAGGGTGGCGCGGGTGAACACCCGGGCCCGAAGGGCGTCATCAGCGCCGACTGGAGTGCCCGACGCCCGGGCCAGATAGACCGTCGAAATCGTGTGCTGTCGGGGGTCGCGAGTGGGGTCTGAATAGGCGTGAAATTGTTCGATGAGTTCGATTTCGAGCCCGGTTTCCTCTCTTGCCTCGCGCCGCGCGGCCGCGGCCAGGGGCTCGCCGTAATCGACGAACCCGCCCGGCAAGGCCCAGCCACGCGGTTGGTTTTTGCGCTCGACGAGCACGATCCCGCCCCCGGTCAAGCCCTGGCTGGGCTTCTCAGAGCTGACCATCTCGATGATCACATCGACGGTCGGCAGGGGATTTCTATGCTTAGTCATGGAAGGTCCACCTCGATCCAGCGCAGCAGTTCTTGTTTGAGTTGTTTGACCACGTCGGGCCGTTTTGCCGAAAGGTCGACTCTCTCCTCGGGATCGCTCTTTAAATCATAGAGTTCGTAGCGGCTTTCCGAGATGCGGTGGTACAGTTTATAGCGACCTTCCCTCGACACCACCATCTTGGCCGAGTGTTTCCACGACGGCGCGGGGAGAAGCTCGCCATAGGCCGGCCTGTTTGCAAGAGGCTGGCCGGTGATTCGAGGGAGCAGACTGCGCCCGACAAAGCGGTCGGGTTGGGCCACACCGAGCGCGTCGCACAGGGTCGGCGCCAGATCGATCAGCATCACCGTATCGTCGTACACGCCGGGCTTGGAGCCGGGTATCGAAATGATAAGCGGCACCCGCAAGAGCTCGTCATAGAGGGTCTGGCCGTGAAAGAACATCTGTTTGCCGGCGACTCGATGGACGCCGAAAGCCTCGCCGTGATCCGAGTACACGAACACCGCAGTGCGATCGGCCAGGCCGTGTCGCTCGACTGCGGCGAGGATACGGCCGATCCATCGGTCGACGTAGGCGATCTCGTAGTCGTACTTTTGTACGAGGCCGGCAATGCCGCGCTCGGTGATCGGGTACTCGGCATGTGCCATATACGTCGAGTGAGGCTCAAACAGGTGGACAAACACGGCAAAGCGGCGCCCATGTTTGGCCAATTCGGCCAGTTTGGCCTCGACTTTGGGTACGATGCGCGGCGCCGCGGTGTCCTTGTTGGAGCCCTTGATGTCGAGTGCTCCTTCGTTGTCGAAGAGCTCGAAGCCCTGGCGGGCGTTTCTCTCCTCTCGAAAGTAGAAATGCGACGCATACCCCACGGTGTGAATGCCCGCATCGCGCAGCACTTCGAACACCGACACGTGCTGATCAAGCAGTTTTGGGTAGTTCACAAACGAACTGGCCACGGCGAGCTGCGATGGAAAACGCGATGCGAAGGTCGAGGGCACGGAGCGCGGCGTGTTCGGTGCCTGTGCGTAGACCCGGGTAAAATACGCCGCATTCTCGGCCAAGTCGTCCAAACGGGGGGTCAGCGATTTTCCGTCGCGCCGATATCCAGCCACGCCGAGGCGATCGGCGCGCACTGTATCGACCATGATAATGAGGGCGTTATCGGCTCGCCCGGTCCGGCTGCTCGGCGTGGCCCCACCCTTGCGGTTGACGCCGGCTGCGCGGCCCACTGCCCGATCCGGGGCGTGCCGGGTGTGCTGTGCAGTGGAGGGCCGCGCCTCGACGTTCGCATCCGATTTTCGGTCGCCGCCCAGGCAATTGTCGTCGACCCCGTTGTCGGCGATCTCGCGTGCGTCGGGGTGGACGGCGGGATCGCGATCATCGCAATCGGGACCGCCGAGAAACGCCGAGAAGCCGTCGCTATCCCGGTCGATCAGGCTGCGTCCTGCGCCGACCAGGATGCGCGCGCCCATACTGTGCTCGGTGAGTGACAGAACGGTTTGTTCAGACGGCTGGACGCCCAGCGTGTAGAGCGGCAGAGCGACCGCACCCAGCGAGCCGGCGACAAGGGCGACCACACCCGCCCCAATGGCCTTGCGAACGCGGTAGAGCACCCGGTACCAGAGCACTAGCCAGACCAGGCAAAGCGCCGGATAGCTGCCCAGAAAGGCCATTGCGTCGAGATTGAGTGCACGCCATTCGAGCCGGGTGAACACGAAATAGACCGCGATGGCAAAAACTCCGACGAGGCTGCCGACAGCGGCCACCCCGGACCGCGGGATCGGCCCGATACGCGGCACGAGACCGGCGACAACGCGGGTGATTCGATAGATGGGCCAGCCCATGGCAGCGATCAACGGCAGGGCGCAGGCGAGTGAGAGCCCCATGAGCAGGGCTCCGGCCTGTTTGCGTTGCACTTCGGCGACCAGAACCATGGCTGCTGTGGCCGCGGCCAGAACAAAGAGCAGTGTGACCAGGACAGCAGCGAGAAGCCCGCCGGTCACTGCGCGATCGAAAGCACGGTCGTCTACCATGCGCCGGATCAGACGACTGAGCGCCCCCCGACCGTGGGTGGCCCGAAACCCACCGGCGACGATTCCACCCAGTAGACCCACGGCCAGAGCGGGCACGGCGTAGAGCCCGCCGGTGATCATGACCAATTCCAGCCCGCCAGAGCCGCCCCGGACCAATGCCATGGCCACATCGGCCAGGGCCAGGATGGCGCCAGTGGCCAGTGCAGCGCCCAGTGCTGGCGCAAGACTGTTGGAAAACGCGGGCTCGACAGATGCGGGCCCGGCAGATGCGGGCTCGGCAGGACCAGAGGTGGCTCGACCAGAATGGGCCATCTCTCCTTGCTATCACGTGAGTCTGGCGGTTGCCTAGCCGCCGTCGAGAAAAGTCCCGAACGCGCCCCCCATTGTCGGGGATCGACCGATCGCCGACTCGCCGCCGAATGTCGCTATATCGCCAGGGTGGTGAGCATGAAACCGCCCACGCCGATGAATAGAACTGCGATGGCAACTTTGAGCACATCTGGATTGAGCCGGGCACCGACCCTGGGACCGATCTGCCCGCCGATCAGGACACCCGGGATGGTGAACATGGCGACACTGACAACATTGCTCAGCAGGGCTGGCTCGGCGCTGGTGACGAACTGATAGCCGTGGCCGATCACTGCCACGAGTACAGTTACAACGACCACAAAAATCGATGTGGCGACTGCGACCTGCGATGGCACACGGCATTTCGCGACCAGGTGATACTCCTGCAATTCGGCCAGGCCGACCGAGATCATGCCGAGAAACGCCCCGCCCACCGCGGCGAATACCCGGCCCTGGTTCTTGTTGCATACGGTGTAGCGGTACACCGTGCCATTTTTGTCGCGGAGCTCGGATTCGTAGCTCTGTTCGGCCTCTTGTGCAATCGACTCCTCCTGTTTCTCCCGCTGCTCCTGGCGCCACGACGTATACAGTTGCATTCCGATGAAGAGAAGCCCGGTGGCGAAGATACTCTTTAGCACGACCGACGGAAATACATCTGCGATGAGCACGCCGACGGTCGCTGCCGGGATCGAGAATACGAGCAGTCCGCGGGCCAGCTTGAAGTCGATGCGCTTGGCCCGAACATAGGCAACCAGGCCCGACGTGAAGCCGAAAAGTTCGGTGAGCAACGCCGTGCCGATCGCAATAGTCGGCTCCAGTTTTAACCACAGGAGAAAGATGGGCGAGAAAAACACCGCGCCGCCAATCCCGCTCGCCATGGCAATTGTAGCGACCGCCATGGCAATCGGCAGCATGAACCAGTACTCGAATGTGATCTGCATTGGTCGAACTGACGTCGGACTGGATGCAGAGGTTACATGGCTTCATACCAGTTCGAAGTGGCCAATTCGGCCGCCTCTCGCGCTATCCTGACTCTCCTGGAGGGGCGTTTCAGCGAGGCCCATACCCAATGCGAAGCTGCCATTGGCCTGGCCGATTCACGTACCACCGACACCCATGTTGGCTCGTTTCAGTGGATACGCGAAATCACCGCGGTGTTTTCGCCCATATCCCTGCTCTACAGTATCGATGGAGCCGGCATACCCCCGGGTCGATCCGGCCCCGGTCCTGCGGGATATCAACCCGGGTCGATCCGGCCCCGGTCGATCCGGCCCCGGTCGATCCAGCCCCGGTCCTGCGGGAAATCAGCGGGAAATCAACCCGGGTCGATCCCGGGCATGTGGGCGAATCAACCCGGGTCGGGTCGAGATCGGCTAGCCGCCGAGCGGGTGCGATCAGGCTTTTTTGCCGTACGCGACTCGATGTATTTCATTGCCGCCCGCGTCGCGCAACATGCCGACGTCCCCCTGGTTGTTCCACACGCTGCTTTTCCTGCCCAGACTGAACTCATTGTGGGCTGCCATGGCGTCATCCTTTCGTGTCCACACCACTGCTGTGGCCCCGGGCCCGAGCAACGTGCCCTCGGGAAAGGTAAACGTCTGGCCGGGATCGCCGGCGTGAAGGGTCCAGCTGGACAGATCCGCGACCTCCTGCCCTTCATTCACCAGCACGGCCTGCTCGTCCGTGCACATCTCTGACCCCTGGTCGGAAAAGACGATCTCCCGAACCTCGACGATCTTCTGGATACGAACCCGGGGGGTTGCGAATCCACCGAGAGCGTACTTACTCATCAGCCGCCTTTCGACCAGCATTCGCTCCTGGTCGGCGAGCGGCTCGCGATAGATCAGCAACTCCGCAATGTGGCCCCCGATCGAATAGGCCGGATTCACGCTGTGAAAATTGCCCAGGGTCATGGTCTCCTCTCCCCACACAGGCGCCCTGCCCCCTGTGTAGGTCACTTTCAGCCGGCCGTTGTTGAACAGCCGGCACTCGTTGCCGTCCTCGACCCAGGTCAATACGTAGTAATGACCGTATTGCACACCGCACGCGCTGCGGTTCCTCGTACGCCAGTTGATATACGAGTTATCGGCAAACGAGGGCGGCGACATCGTGGACCCGTCGCTGTACGGAGTGTGCACATACGTGGCGCCGATAGCCCAGGGAATCTTGTTGCGCGACAGATTTCGCTGCTCGATCACCAGGATCACCGTGCCGGACTCGGCACTCAGTGTGACCGTTCCGTTCAACGCCGCCCGGTCGGTGAAACGCACCGCCGGATGACCGTTGATCGCGTCCTCTACCAGAGTGGGACTGGCTCCGCGTCGGGCCGCCCTAAACGTCGTCCCATCCTCGCCGACACTGGTCCAGGTGGCGTTGCCACCCTCGTCCTCGGCGAATCCAGTGCTGGCGACAAGATGCACAGATGGAGTCGTGGACATGTTTCCTCCTGATTCATGGTTGTTGCGCGCCCCGAAAGCCTTGCGTGCACGGCACCGGTTGATTCTAGCCCGGATAACCCCGCCGTTTCCTCCCAGCATCGCGGCCATCGTCGGCCGATAAATCGGCCATGCGCACCCAGTGCATCAGATACACGCAGCACCGGAGACACCTGATGCAGATCGAGATCGTTCCTCCAACGCACCCCATATTACGTACGCTTACACATTTTCGGTCATTGGTACGTATGTTGCTCAAGTCGGTGTCATATGTCGTTGACCGAGAGCTCTGCGAGAATTGCCCCGACGATCACCGAGCCATCGGCGGATGCGCCGGGCGAGATGCTGCCTCTGCATGGCCAGCGCGACCACTTCGACCAGCCCTCGCCGGCAACGCCAGCATCGCGCCTGATACCGATGCCCATTGGCAAATCGGCCAGCGCGCCCGGAGATCGGCTGCACGGCATCAACTCGTCAGCCATCATCCGCATTGGCGCTGCGTGCAGGCAGATGGGCGGTATCGATCTGGCCACCGGAATCCCGTCGATTCCAGCCCATACCGACGCAGTGGCCGGAGCCGTGGACGCTCTGCGCGGCGGTCAAAACGCATACGCCCACCCTCACGGAGTGGCCGAACTGCGCCAGGCCATTGTCGAGAAACTGCGCCGGGAAAACCGCATCGAGTGCGATGCCGATAGCGATGTGCTGGTCACCAGCGGCGCGATCGGCGCCTTTACTGCCAGCATGATGGCCCTCTTCTCCCCGGGCGACGAGATTCTCGTGCCCGAACCGTACTTCGGCTGGCACGTCAATCTGGTTCGTCTGGCCGGACTGCGACCCCGCTTTGTCCGCCTGCACCCGCCTTTGTTCGCGCTCACCCGCGACGCTCTCACAGCGGCTCTGAGCCCCCGAACCCGAGGCATCGTCCTTTGCACCCCGGCCAACCCGAGCGGCAAAGTCTACACCCGGGACGAACTCAAACTACTCGCGCGGGTGGCCTTTGAACAGGACTTGTTGGTCATCACCGACGAGCAGTACGAGCAGTTCTGTTACGACAGCAATCGCCACGTATCACCGGCCTCGATCGATGGACTGGACGATCGCACAGTGGCCATCATGGGCTTTTCCAAGAGCCTGTCGGTGACCGGCTGGCGCCTCGGCTATGCCGTGGCCCCGGCTGCCCTCATGAAACCAATCCGCTCGGTCCACCAGTTGCTCTATATCTGCCCGCCGACCCCGCTGCAACACGGCGTGGCCCACGCGCTCCGCTCCCCGATCGATCGCACGGGCGAACTTCGCGCACAACTCAGCGCCAAACGCGACCGTCTATGCACCGCCTTGACCGACGCGGGCTTTGCAGTCCTGCCGCCCCAGGGGGGCTTTTTTGTCCTGGCAACCGTGCCTGCAGTGCTCGCCCGCAGCATGACAGCCAGGACCGGCGATCTGGCCATGGCCGTGCTCGAAGAGACCGGCGTGGCGGCAGTGGCAGGTCCGGACTTCTACTCCAATACAGTCGGCGATCGGATTCTTCGCTTCTGCTTCGCCAAAAGCGATGCCGATATCGAAGAAGCCTGCCGCCGCCTGCGCACTCTATCGACCCGCCAGTAAGACACGGCATTTGCCGCAGGACGACCCGATACCCGATACCCGAACCCGGAGAACCGATGAGAATTCGCCAGCTCGAAACCGAAGAAGAGTTCACCAGCGCGGCCCGTCTCGCCTACGAGGTGTATGTCGAGGAATGCGGCATTCTCGGCGATATTGCCGATCACCAGGCCAGACTTCTACACCACGATGTCGGCGACGGCGCCCGGGTGATCGGCGCGTTCGAAAACGGAACCCTGGTCGGCACTATCTCGCTGCTGGCCGGCACCGACGGGCAGTTTCCCGATATGTACAACGAGCTTTTCCAGATCGAGCGTTTTGCTGCAGTGGCACCGCGCGAAAACATGGCCATTGCCACCAGCTTGATGCTCCAACCCGGCCGGCGCGGCGCGGCGGTCATGCAGCTCATGGTGGCCACCTGGCAGATTCTCGCCAAACTGAACACCCAGCTGCTTTTCGGCGACTGCCAGCCCCATCTATTCCGCTCCTACACTGCGCTCGGCCTGCGCTCGTTCGGACGCGTGTTCGACTATGGCGGCAGCGGCATCGGCATTCCCTTGGTCGGCACTCCGGCCGATCACGAATACCTGCGCCAGATCAAATCTCTCGGCCTGGCTCTTTTGTCGCCACAGAGCGAGGATCGCGAGCTGGCGGCGCGGCTGGCCGCAGTGCTGGCCGACAATAACCCGGTGTTGACCAGCCAATCCGATAACCGGGCCTACTGGGAGGCGATCGGCAACCTGGTCCAGGTGCGACCGGCGAATGGCATGAACCCGTTTTCCGGACTCTCGGTCGACGAACTCCGCCCCTCGCTCGAGCGCGGAGCGATCATAACCTGTCACCGCGGCAACAAGCTGATCGGACGCGGCCAGGCCACCCGGACAGTCTACGTGGTTGTGGACGGCGAGCTCGAGGCTCGTATCGGCGATCGCCGCAACGCGATCGGGCCGGGCCAGATGTGCGGCGAACTGGCGTTCTTGCTCGACAGCCGGCGAACCGCCGACGTCCACGTCGTATCCGAAACCGCACGGGTGCTCTGCCTGAGCGAGAAAACCATGCGATCCTTGAGCAACGACGATCCGGCGGTCGCAACTCGATTTCTCGGTAACCTGGCTCGCATTCCGGCCCAGCGGCTGGCCCAGTTGACTCCGTGAAGCGGGTACAGAGCCGTTTCTTTCGGCCCCACCCACCCGTTCTGCGGTTCCTCCTGGCAGCTTTGCCTGCCGCGGTTTCATTCCTCGCGGCGCGATTCGCGTTTGTATAATGGTCGTACCATGAGGCAGCCAGGCAGCTGGCCGACTATTCGCTCAGTAGATCCCGGGAACGCTGTACTATAGCCACTCTCCCGTTGTAGTACTCGACGTGAGGTTGGCATGAGCCGGCGTCCCCCTTCTGACAAAGATGATCACAAAGGGACCGATGGAACCCTTGTTTCGGAGGAATACAGTCCTTCTGAATCCACTGCGCAAAAAGTGAATCCGCGGCCTGTGGCCAAGACGGACGAGATGGACAAGGTGGCGGAGACGGAGAGGGAATTTGTCCACAGGCATGGGAATACGGAGAGCCGCGGCGAGGTTTCGCCGCCACAAACCGCGAGTACATGGTTCCAGGGTGCCAACGAGGACGCTGATCTGACCACTGCGTCGGTAGCCCACGCAGCGGACACTGCAGGTACTGGAACGTATCGAATAGGCCCGCCGCGAGAGGCGCGTCTCATCGACCCCGATGTCATCGACCAGCAGTACTGGATC
Source organism: Pseudomonadota bacterium (assembly GCA_022360315.1). GTDB lineage: Bacteria > Myxococcota_A > Polyangia > Haliangiales > Haliangiaceae > JAKSDA01. Next base: position 72,535 of record JAKSDA010000122.1, on the reverse strand, counting down.
CACGAAAAGCTGGGTCAGGGCGGTATGGGGGTGGTGTATCGCGCCACCCAGCGGGTCGGCGACCGCGACGTAGCGCTCAAGCTGATGCGGCCTGGAGTGGTCGAGTCGCTGCCGCAGAGTCAGCGCGCCGATGTCGATCCCCGTCTGATGTTGGCCCGCGAGTTCAGAACTCTCTCCTCTCTGCACCACCCCAATGTCATCCGGGTCCTGGATTATGGATTTGACGACGAATTCGGCGCCTATTACACCATGGAGCTTCTCGATGCTCCACAGACCATCGTCGAGGGAGCAGCCGAGAAATCGATTCACGTCAAGTTGAACCTTCTCGCCCAACTGTTGCGGGCGCTGCTCTACCTGCACCGCCGCGGTATCGTCCACAGGGATGTGAAGCCCAGCAATGTCCTTTATGTGGACGGCAGAATCAAAGTCGTCGATTTTGGATTGGCCACCAAGAAGCGGGTTGCGTCGTCCAAAGTGGTCGGCACGCTTTATTACATCGCACCGGAGTTATGGTTCGGCAGTCCGCCGTCCATCGAGTCTGATCTCTACGCGTTTGGCGTGATCGCGTGCGAGCTGTTGATCGGCAGGTTGCCGTACCGAGAGCAGACCAGGCTGCCCGACATCGAATTGACCAAATTGCTCAATATCGAGATGACCCGGCTGGTCGACGAGCTGCCCCCGCTGGACTCCGATTCATTGAGCAATGACCCGGACGGTGTTCCGATCGCTCGCTGGTCGACCAGATCGGGGAATGACCGGGACAGGCACGACCGGCTGGCCAATATTCTGCGCAAACTGTTGGCACGGGAACCATCACAGCGGTACTCGAGTGCCGCGGCGGTGTTGGCGGAGTTCGGCCAGGTGGTTGCCGAGCCGATATCGCTGGAAACTCCTGAAACCCGCGAGAGTTTTCTCCAGGCGTCCGAATTCATCGGCCGCGACAGAGAGCTCTCATTGCTAAAAACGGCTCTTGTCGACCTGCTCGGGGGCCGCGGGTCGACCTGGCTCTATTGTGGCGAGAGCGGTGTTGGCAAGTCGCGATTGATGGCTGAGCTGCGCACCCTGGCCATGGTCTACGGGGCGTCGGTGGTGCAGGGACAAGCCGTGCTCGAGGTGGGCAGTTCCTATCACGTCTGGCTACCGGTATTGCGCGCAGTATCGCTGCGAACTCGCACCACCCCGGCGCGAGTTGCCGAGGACAGCGCATCTCGACCGAAACAACCTGGGGCCGACAACGACAATGGCAATGACAATGACACGGTGAACAATTCCAGCTTGTCCGAAGCCGGTTTGTCCGAAACTTATGAAGCTCCACTGGAGAATGCGGTGCTTCACCGGGCCATGCGGAATCGATCTGTGCAACGCCACGGCGCCGCGCCGGATCATTCTGTGCCGCGAAATTCTGGGTCGCAACCCAACCTGGGACTGGCGAGCGATCATCGCGAGCTGGACGATGCAGATGCTGCGGTGATCAAGGCATTGCTTCCCGAGCTACCACAACTACTGGGCCGGGATATCCCGGACGCGGCCGGGTTACCTCCGGCAGCGGCGCAAAAGAGATTGTTTCAGTCCATCGAGACGATGTTTCGGCTACAGCGGCGGCCGACCCTGGTTCTGCTCGAAGATCTGCAATGGGCCGGACAGGACAGCGTTCAGCTGCTCGGTCATCTGAGCGAGGTCAGCTCTCAGATACCGCTTCTCATCGTGGGCAACTATCGCGACGACGAAGCTCCCCACCTGGCCGACAGCGTGGCCCGGGCAAACCGGTTCAAAATCGCCAGTTTTGGCAAGACGCACATTATTGAGTTGAGCGTCTCGATGCTCGGCGATGCCGGCCGTGACCCCGCGCTGGTCGAGTATTTGTATCGCGAGACCGAGGGCAATGTATTTTTCCTGATCGAGGTTTTGCGCGAACTGGCCGCCCAGGCTGGCCAACTCGATCAGATCGATCGCATTGCTCTGCCCGATCATCTATTGACCGGCGGGATTCGCAGCTTTGGCCGGCGCCGCGTCGCCCGGGTGCCAGAAAACGGTCGCGCGCTCTTGCACTTTGCTGCGGTCATGGGCCGCCAGCTCGATCTGGCTGTATTGCGGCAACATGCCGGCACCGGCGATCTGGAGTCTTGGCTCGACACCTGCGCCAACGCCGCGGTACTCGACTATCTCGACGGCGTATGGCGGTTTGCCCACGACAAGGTGCGCGACGTGATCATTGGCGAGCTGTCGGGCGAGCAGCGGGTCGAGCTTCACGGCCAGGTGGTCAGCGCAGTGGAGGCGGTATATACCGGCGAGGAGCGAACCATGCGGGCAGCGCTACTCGCCTTTCACTGCCAGGAAGCCGGCTACACCGACCGGGCCATTCAGTACTGGAGCCGGGCCGGGCAACGGGCCATCCAGCGCTCGGCCAACGTCGAGGCGTGCGCCCACTTCACCAGAGGTATCGAGCTGCTCGACGGCGACCGCGGGCGCGGCGAGGGGGCAGAGATCAAGCTGGACTTGCTGATCGCACTCGGTCAATGTCTGGTCGCCACCAAGGGCTACGCAGCTCCTGAAGTGGAGCGAACGTTTCTGAAGTGCCGGGTGCTGTGTCGAGAGCTGGGCGAGACGCCGAAGTTATTTCGGGTTCTGTGGGGGTCGTTTTTATTTCACCTGGTGCGCGCAGATCTGCACGCTTCGCGCGATATTGCGCAAGAGCTCCTGTCGCTGGCCGAGCGTTCGGAAGATTCGGCGCTGCTGGTCGAGGCCCATCGCAATATGGGGGCCAGTTTGTTTTTTCTGGGCGAGCTCGATAGAGCGCGACACCATTTTGAGCAATGTCTCGCCCTCTACGACGTGGCCGTGCACGGCAAGCACGCGTTTCAGTACGGCCAGGACCCGGGGGCAGCGTCGCGGATCTATGCGGGTTGGGTCATGTGGTTTATGGGATATCCCGATCAGGGGCTTGCATTATGCCGAAGCGGGGTTTCTCTGGCCCATACGATCGATCATCCATTTACCCGGGTGTTTGCTCAGATCTGGCTGGTCCGGCTCTACCAGCTGCGCGGCGACCAGGATGGGGTGCGCGACCTTTCGCTGGCCACGATCGAGCTGTCGAGCGAGCACGAATTTTCATTGTGGACTGCATACGCCACTGTGCTGGACGGCTGGACCCTGGCCGAAAAAGAGGTGGCAGGCGGGGGTGGCCATGCCGGCATCGAACGCATCGAGGAAGGCATCGATGCGTTTCGGGCGACCGGGGCGAGGCTGTTTTTGCCGTGCTTTCTGGCCCTGCAGGCAGAGGCCTGTATAGCCGCGGGTCACCTGGGTCAGGCGCAAAATCTCCTCTACGAAGCCATGGAATGGGCAGATCAGACCGATGAGCGTTTTTACCAGGCCGAGATCTACCGTTTGCATGCCGAGGTGCTCTTGCGCCGGGCTGAACCCGAGATGGAGCAGGCCGAACACTGGCTGGAGCGCGCCCTCGAGGTCGCCGGCGAGCAGAGATCGCGTTCGCTGATACTGCGCGCGACCATCACCCGCAGCCAGCTGTGGCAGCGCCAGGGCCGAAGTGAAGCTGCCCGCGAGGCCCTGGCCGCGGCAATGGAGCCGTTTGACGAGGGATTCGACACCGCGGACCTGTGCACCGCGACGCGTCTTCTCGTCACCTTGCAGTGACGGATCTATCACCTGGTCACACTGGGAGTCTGATGCGTCCAGGCCGCTCGCCGGGCCAGACCGAGGAGCGCGGCCCACTGCGGCGTTCCATGATCATCTGCCCGGTTGCCTGTCGGCCACGTCAAAGGCGCGATCAATATCGGCCTCGCAGGCCCGAACCGCAGTGTCGAGCTTGTCGAGCCATTCGGTGCCATAGGTATCGGCAAACCACGTCCGAAGTCCAGCAGTAGCCTTCTGAAACTGTATCTTTTCATCCGCCGTCGGCATGTAAATGGTCCCTCCGGCCCGCTTGAATTCCTCGTACGACGAGATTTGTCGGCGCATCGGCAGTGCTCGAGTGACCGTCTTGAGGTGCTGAAAGCCGTCGAAGATCACCCGGCGAATGTCCGGTGGCAGGGTTTGCCAGGCCGACTCGGAAAACCACCAGAGCGCCCCCATATAGGCGTGCCCATCTAGCGTAATATATTTAATGTGTTCGTGAAATTTCATGCCGACGATGTCTTGAATACCATTTTTGGTGCCCTCGACGACGCCAGTTGCCAGTGCAGTGTAAACTTCTGACCACGCGATGGGAGTGGGATTGCCGCCCAGCGCTTTGACCAGCTCTTGCTGAATCGGCGCCGGAGTGGTCCGGATCTTTTGGCCCTTGAGGTCTTGTGGGGCCCGGATCTCTTTGTTGGTGGTGGCAAAGTTGCGCCAACCACCAGTGTTGGAAATCGTCATGAGCCGCATCCGCAGATCTGCTCGCAAAACCGCGCTGCGCAACTGATCGACGATCGGTCCGTCCAGGACGCATTCGGCGATGCGATCGTCTCGAAATACATAGGGAAGATCCAACACTTGCCCGGGACCAAAGAGATTGCCCAGGCCGCCGATGGTAGTCATGTGGATCTCGAGAATGCCGCTTTGCAGCCCCTCGATACATTCGCGTTCGTTGCCGCAAAATTGCCCGGACGGGAAAATCTTGATCGCGACGCGGCCGTTGGTCCGGCTCTCTACATAATCCTTCAATACCAGGGAACCATCGTAATCCTCATCTTCTGGAGAGCCGAGAAATGCGATCTTGATGGTGAACTCAGCACTCGACGCCGAAGACAGAACCGTACCAACGGCGCAGATCACAACGATCACTGCGAAGGCGATCAACAGGAATGTTCGTTGCAAACTCTACTCCCTTTCTTTTCTCGATGGGCTTTCAGTTTGGGTTCAGAGCGGCCTGGTCACGCAAAACCGAGCAGCCGGGGTAAGGTCATCGACAGGGCTGGGATATAGGTAATCAGGAAAATCACGGCAATCTCCACGGCCAGAAATGGCACCATCTCCAAGGCGATTTTTTCCACTTTTTGCCCGGACACAGCGGAGGCCACGAACAATACCAGGCCCATGGGCGGAGTGGCCAGGCCGACTGTCACGTTCACACACATGACCACAGCAAAGTGCAGGGGATCGACCCCCATGTCGATGAAGAGTGGGGCCAATACCGGCCCCAGGATCAGAATCGCCGGTCCGGCATCGAGGAACATGCCGACGACGAACAAAAAGATATTGATCAAGAACAATAGCAAATACACATTGTCGGTAGTGTCGGCAATACCATCGGCGATGAACTGAGCCATGCCGGACACCGTGATGATCCAGGCAAACGTAACCGCTGCTCCCACCAATAAGAGAATGACCCCGGATTGCACCACTGCGTTGATGAACACTCCGGGAAGCTCCTTGATCTGCAGGGTGCGGATCACAAAGACCGAGATGACAAGCGCGTAGCCGGCGGCGACCGCAGCGGCTTCGGTCGGAGTGAAGATGCCCAGCAAGATGCCGCCCAAAAGAATGATCGGGGTCAGCAGTGCCAGAAAGGTCTGACGCAGCGCCTGGCCCCGCTCGCGCCAAGTCGCTTTGCGACCGGCCGCGGGATAGTCGCGGATTCTGGCCAGACGTTTGGTGATCAACATGAGCCCGGTACACACCATCAAACCCGGTATCAGACCTGCGGCAAAGAGTCCACCAACCGATACATTCATGATGAATGCATAAATGATCATGATGCCCGACGGCGGAATGATGGGGCCAATAACCGAGGACGCCGCCGTGATCGCTGCAGCAAAGCGGCGCGAATAGCCGTTTTGTTCCATGGCCGGGATCAGCATCTTGCCCAGGGCCGACGTATCCGCGACAGCCGAGCCCGATAGCCCAGCAAAAAATACAGAAGACAGGATATTCATCTGTGCCAGGCCGCCGCGTACATGGCCGATCATGGCCTGGCTGAATTTGACAATCAACGCCGTGATACCTCCCGAATTCATCACTTCGCCGGCGAGAATAAAAAACGGCACTGCCATGAGCGGGAATGAGTCCATTCCGTTGTACAGGCGAGACAAAAGCACCTTAAAAAAGATTTCCTGACCATCAATGGTCAGGCTGAGACCGGGTCCGATCAGCAAGGCGAATACGATCGGAGTGCCGGCACACATGAGAAAGAGGAAGATCCAGAAATAAGCCAGCGACATGGCCTCACTCTCCCGCCATGGGCAGAGCTGGGTGTGCCATCGTGTAATCCCGATCCGGATATATCAATGTCATGAGATCGCGCAGGATCAATTCACAACTGACCGTAAAGAGGGCAGCAAAGCTGAACGGGACCACCGAGTAAAACCAGGCCATCGAGACCGCCATGGTAGCGGCTTGGTTCGAAAGTCCCCGGCTCCAGAATCCCAGACTCTCGCGAAAAAACACCGCAACGACCCACAGGACCAGAAGGTGGATAACGAGCAGAAGCAGGAGGCGCAAGCGCCTGGGCAGGGCGTCGGCAAACATTTCGATGGCCACGAAGGCGCCCATACGATAGGCCCATGGGGCGACCAAAAAAGCCGACCAAACCATCATGACTTTGGCCAGCTCTTCGCTCCAGGTCAGCGAGTTGTTGAGCACATAGCGAAAGCAGACCTGCAAGAGAACCACGATCACCATGACCACCAACAGACCGGCGGCCACGTTGCGCGCCGCGTTACCGACGATGCGATTTACCCGGGCAAGGGAATTGATGATGACATTACGTTGCTCGACTGGAATGGAATTGGGCTCGCTCACGCTTCGATCTCCCACCGTTATTGATGCCAACCGTGATACCATTCTTGCCGTGCGATGTTCAATCCGAGCCACCGAGTGGTCCGGTAGAATTGTCGGCCCGGTACCACCCCTGGTCAAACGGCTTGGGTATGCGCTGCCGTCGCATACCCAAACCTGGCAAGCGGCGATCCCGGTCGCACATCAGCCGCGCAATTGCGCGGTCACCCGGTCGCCGATACGCGTAATGGCCAGCTGGCCGCCCAGCGCACGGGCGCTCTTTGCTGCGCCCGCCTCGTTTGCTATGCGGTCGAACACGAACGTGACGGCGCCGTCGTCGTGCACCGTGCCATCGGCCCCGTATTCGGTGGCGACATCGGCCAGCGCCTCGGCCAGCTCTCCGTCGTCGCCAGCGCTGATTTCGACCCCATATGGCAAGGCCAGCTGGGCCCTTTTTACCTGCACGGGCGTGGGGTTGGGCACAGACCTGGCGTAGACAGTTTGCAACAGCGCCCGTCGCGTGTTGCGTTTGGCTCTTCGGCGATTTTCTGGCCCCACGTGAAACAATGCACGATAAATGGGTATCGTGAAAAAAAGCGCGCTGTACACGGCCGGAACAACATACAAGCCGATGTGCACGGCCGGTACGGTCATATCAATGCCCAGAATGGGTGCGGCATAATGGGGAATGAGCAGCGTGGCGCCGACCAGCACGGACAGATTGAGAGCCACGATTCCCGTATTGGCAGCCGCGCTGTTGCCGGTGAGCGGCTGCGGCGTCTCGTAGTGCTCCCACACTAGGGGGGCCGGCCTAGTCTCCGTCGTGGTATTACTGGCGGTGGCCATGAGGTCGGGAAACACGTACAAAATTTGCCCGTCTTCGCCGACTTCAACATCACCACCGTACTCGGCAATAAGGCGCGTGGATTGTCGTTCCGCCGCATCAAGTGACCAGCCAGTGCGAGTGACAAGTTCGGTGGGAGACACGACCCCATCGGCCGCGCGAAGATACGCCAATAGCTGCTTTTCCGTGAATAGCTGATCCCGCTCTTCCTCTTCGCGGCCAAACACAAACGCAAATACCTTGCGATAAAATGGCCGCCGGTCGCTCGCAGTGCGCCGTCCGGCTTCGGTAGCCCAGCGGCTCGATTCGTAGTGCTCAAGAGCCTGGTCCTGATAATCGGGATCGCGACGCCAGGCGTGCCGCCTGCTGCGATAGTTCCTATCGCCGAACAGCCACCCCCAAAAAAGCCCATCGAAGAACCCTGAAGACGAGGACGAGGACGAAGACGAAGACGAAGACGAAGACGAAGACGAGCCGTTCTTCTGGCTGAGGAGGGCCACGGTTGCGGCGATCATCAACGCCACCACAATGAGGAAATAGACAATGAGCACCACAGTGATAGTGATCTTGAACAGGGTGCGAAAAACCGCCCAGGCAGTCCTGCGTATGGCGCGCCAGCGATGACCGAGATCATCGGTGCGCGGAGCCAAATCCGGGTCGAATACATACACCACATCGCCGTCGTCAGTGGTTTCTATTGCGCACTCGTATACCAGCATGATGCGGCGCAGCCCCGGCCCCAAGAGGTGCTGCGGCAGGCCCGACTCGGCAATCAGATCGGATTCGGTAGCCCGTCCCCTGCGTGCGCGCAGCGCGGCGACTAGGCGTTGGTCGACCTCGACGTCGGCGAGGGACCCGCGATTGAGATTCATGGCAGCGGATGACATGTCCTGATCAGTTTGTAGCGAGCCTGCCATTCAGTCAAAAGAACTGTCTCGCAGCGCTCAACTGAACTTTGGCTCCTTGATCCGTGAACTCGATCACGTCCCGGAGCTTTTCGCTGCCAAAGGCTATTGCGCCTCTGTGGTGGCGCCGCATGGCTGCTGGCGCAGATTCGTTTTACACTGCTTTTCGTGTTCTCCGGCCACCTCGACTTGAAGCAGCGGCTGTGGTGGGCCGCGGATGATGTGCTCAGCCGCGAAGCCTGCCAACGCTATATCGAGCGATTTGAACAGGGCGACCCTATCATTGCTCCGGTCATCCGGCGGGATGGGGTGGGTGTCGACGAGCGTGTGCGCAACAATCGTCGGGTGATGTGGGATGACACGGCCGACGCCGGGCGCGTTCTGGCCGGCACACGTCAGCGCGTTCTCCACGAGTACGGGGCATTTCCAGACACATTCCAGGGTGGCTCGTTACTCTGCGCAAATCCCAGACTTCGCGTCTACCGCTACGCGCCTGGAGAACGCCATGGTGTACACTGGGATACCGAACTGGCAGTCGAGGGCGGAGTGAGCCGGGTGACGCTGGTCGTTTACCTCAACGACGATTTCACAGGTGGCGCGACCAACTTCCCCGAACTCGACGTAACGGTCACGCCAAAAACCGGGCGCGCCCTGATGTTCCAGCACCGCATCTTGCACGAAGCGTGCGCAGTCACGCGAGGAAGCAAATATGCTCTGCGCACCGATCTGGTCTATCAGCACACGTCTTGAGCCATCAATATATCCAGGCGGACGGATGATCGCAGACCGGGGGCAGCCAGGACACGCGAGGCTAGCCCGTATTATTCGCCACGGCATCGTCCGAGGTCGCAGCTGCCGGGGAAGATCTGGCAAATGACCAGAGCAGATGGTGTGGTGAATAATGCGAGCTACACACGATCACGTTGAAAATGCTCCAACGTGATCGTGTGCGGCCCGACCCCTTCGCGCTCGGGCTGTCATTTTTGGGCAAAGCCCCGGACGGCCGGACTCCCGGACGGCTCGGCCGTTGGCCTCAGTACGAACTGTGGTTGCGGTCCCGCACCAGCGCGCTGCGGTAGGCGCCCATGCTCGTGCCCACGACGCGCTTGAATACGCGGCTCAATGCGTCTTGCGATGAATAGCCGACGCGTTCGGCGATTTCACCGGTGGCCGATCGGCGGGCGACGCGATGATATGACGCCGGTCGCAGGCGACAACGGCGACGTGTCCGGCTTGCAGCGAGTATGCGGGCCCGGGGCCATCGGTTCGAATCGCCGGCCAGACGAATCCAGCATTGGCCCGAAACCACCGCGTGAAACACTGTCGCCGGCGCACCCGGTCGGCATTCACCAAAACCTCGGCCGTTCCTCCCGCCGACCCATGCCCGATCGGCGAAGAGGTAACATTTGTGATAGAGAAGATGGCGGAGTAGATCGATACCGCGACCGGATCTACCGCGTATGGCGCTTGCCGCCGTCGAATTCGTGGTCGGGAAATACCCCGAAGCAGGTGCCCTTGAAGCGCCACTCGACCAATGCGATCGCCGCGGGCAAAAATACCAGCGAGACCACCGTGGCGGTCACGATGCCCAGGATGGCCAGGTCGCCGATGGTGTTGAGGCCGCGATGCCCGGCCAGGATCAGGCCGGCAAAACCGGCCATGGTGGTCACCGCAGCCATCAGGCAGGCAACCCCGGTGGTCTTGATCGTGTACGGCCACGACCCTCGGCCCTCGAGCTGATAACGGTGAAAGAGATGCACGTTATTGTCCACGCCGATCCCGATCAGCGAGGGCAGGACGATCATGTTGAACAGGCCGAGCCGCATGTCCAGAAGCTGCATCAGGCCAACCGTGGCGGATAGACTCAACAAGAGCGGCGCGTAACAGGCCATGGCCTTGGTTGCCGAACGGAACAAAACCACGAGGACGGCAAATACCGCCAGCAATGCAATGGTCACAATGACCAGGCTGTCGCGTTTCATGACCCGCATCAGATCGGCCATGATCATTGCCGAACCGATCGGGCCGATGTCCGAGTCCGATACGCCGTCGCCCGCGCTGAGCTCTTCGGCAAAGCGGATGTTGTTGGATGCCAGCCACGTCGAATCGGCCGGATACGCCTTCATGAGGTACTTGTCACCGGAAATTCCGACAAAGCTGGCCACGATCTCGGCCGGCAGATCGGCCTCGGTGAGCGGGGCTCTGGGCGCTTGATCGCGCAGCTCTCGCAGTTTGGCTCGCCGTTCGTCGTCGTCGATCGCGTCCAGCCGCTTGTCGCTGAGCAGGCCGACAATGCCGGCGATGATGGGCAGTTTGGCAGCCTGGTCGACCGGCAGAAAATCGGCCAGTGAAAGGCATAACTCGACCGTGGTACGCTCGGCGCGCGCCTCGCGCTCGCTGTTGCAGGCCCGGGTCAAGGCGGCTGCCTCGGCCAGGCTGTCGGTTATGCGAACCGCCGGCTGGGTCGACCGGCCCAGGATCTGCCTGACCAGGTCGGCTGTCTCCAGATTGCGCTCCGAACCCCCACGCAGGTTGCGAAAATCATCTTCCCATTCGAGATAGCCGGCCCGCCAGGCGAGCAGGCAGAGGACCGCGGCGCCGATCAGCACGGTTGCGCGGGCGTAGCGCGGCCGACGCTGCTGCGAGGCCAGGCCGAGGTCGAACCCGGCAAAACGAGCCTCGCGCACAAAGCGCAGCGACAGGGCGATCACGGCCGGAAACAACACCGCGATGACGGCCAGACAGATCATGATACCACCCCCGGCAATGATGCCGAAGTCGCGAAATCCCTCGAAATCGCCGGCCACCAGGGACAAAAATCCAACCGATGAGGTGACCGCAGCAAGCACCGAGGCCCGGCCGGTCTCGCGGTAGGTCGTGAGCAGGGCGTCGAATACCGAACATCCCCGGCCGCGCTCCTCGTCGTAGCGGGCCAGAAGGTGGATGGCAAAGTCGATGGACAGGCCCATGAACAGGGCAAAGCAAAAGCCGGTGACCGTGTTGAGCTGGCCCACGGCAAGCTTGACGTAGCCCATCATGACCACGACCCCGGAAACCAGGGGGATAAATATGATCCACACCGCGCGCACCCGGCGGAAGTAGAACAGAACCACGGCGAGAAGAAGCGCGCTCGACAATAGACCGGCATTGGCAAGATCGCGCTTGACCGCGTCGTTTTCTTCGGTGGTGGTCCAGTAGTTGCCCGAAAACTCGATTTCGAGCCCCGGACCGTACCGATCATCCAGCTTCAGCGCAGCCACGTGATCGCCGACCCGGCGCAAGATGGACTTGTTGTAGTTGATATCGACCGGAGGCCGGATCGGCCGGGCCAGAACCAGGTACGTGGTGCCGGTCGAATCGACCAGATACTCGCCGGTCTCGAGGTCGTTGCGGTCCTTGAAGTAAAGCTGGCGAAAGGTCTCGGGATCGAAAATATCGGGCTCGCCTTGCCCGGGGTTATCCGCCCCGGCGCCGTCGGGATCACTGTCGAGGTCCTCGTCGAGCGGCACGAAGAGCGGGTTTGCCCGGAGCACTTCGGCGCGAATGCGCCTGTCGAGGCGTTGCTCGAGGTCTTCGAGTTGGTCTTTGGTCAGGTAGAGGAGAGCATTGCGCTCAAAAAATGCACGATCGAAGCGGTGGAGGACAAAATCGAATTCCGGGTCGCCCGACAGCGCCTCGGATAGCGATCGAGCGGCCTGTCTGGCCCGGCTGCCAGCATCCTCACCGGGTCCGCCACCACGATCGGCCCGGGTCCGGATGACCACGACGAGAAGGGACGTGTTGCCCAGGTACCGCTCGCCCTGGCGCTGCTCGACCACGCTGCGGGTGTCGTCGGGAATCAGCTGGGCAAAATCGGTGACCAGGCCGAGCTGCGCGGCCAGGATACCGCACGCGACGGTCAGTCCCAGCACCGACGCGACAACTGCCGCGCTGTGGCGCAGTACAAAGCCGAGCACGGTTGGCAACCAACCGGATGGACGAGCGTTGCTGTCGAGCCCGTAGAGATCTCTGAGCGTCTGCTCGGTCACGATGAAGAACGATAGCCAACCACAAAAGCCGAGGCCGGTCCAAGGGTTCAGCGGTACGGATCGCCCCGGCTGGTGCGACACCGGGTCCGGTCAATGATGTCGTACCGGCACGGCACCGCACCAGGCACCGTACACATATTGTCAACTCGCGCTATGCTTGGGTCTAATGAGAGATGATCTCGAGCAAGAAGGTCCGAACAATAAAGGGGTGGCGTTTGCTCTGTGGCTGGCCTGTTTTCTAGGCTTCTTCGGAATCCATCGCTTCTATCTAGGCCGTCCGGGCACGGGTCTCTTGTATCTGTTCACCTTCGGACTCTTCGGGGTCGGCCAGCTGGTCGATCTCATCCGCCTGCCCGCCATGGTCGCCGAGGAGAACACCAAGGCCGCAGCACTCAAGGCCCTGGCCGAGAAACGGGCGCTCCAGGCGGCGCAATTGCGCCAGCTGCCTCCGGCCAGCGAGAGCAGTACAGCTGCCATCCCGGCACTTGAGCTAGCTGAATCGACCACCGCCCCGGCACTCCCACCCGCTGCCCAATCCACTCCCGAGACCTTTCGCATCAAGCTGGTCAAGGCCGCGTCCAAATACGGCGGCACACTCACCGTCACCCAGGGCGTTCTGGCCACGGGCAAGACCTTCGCACAGGTCGAGAGCGAACTCGACGAAATGGCCAAAAGCGGCTACGTCGGGATCGACAACGACAGTACTACCGGGGCCGTGGTGTACACCTTCGGCCAGCTCAATCCCGACGCCTGATCCGACCGGCGAATCCGCCCCCGGCCGATCCCCTGGGGGCACTTCTGCTCACAGATTCATGTAGTTTCTGGTCGATTTTGCCACTGGTCCATCCAATCGATCGGCCAGCTGGCCGTTGAACGTCGGACCCGCGTGGTAGTCCAGAGAAAGCCATGCGGATCCTCCATACTTCCGATTGGCATCTGGGTCATACCCTGCACGGGGTCGGGCGCGACTACGAGCACGACCGGTTCCTGTCCTGGCTGATCGATACGCTGCAAGAGCGCGCCATCGACGCGCTCATCATTGCCGGCGACGTCTTTGACTCGGCCAATCCCCCGGCCTCGGCCGAGGCGCGCTGGTATGGCTTTTTGGCCGAGCTCCGCCGGCGTATGCCGGCTCTGGATGTCGTGGTGATCGGTGGCAATCACGACTCGGCAGCCCGGCTCGACGCGCCAGTTCCCCTGCTGCAAGCCATGCGCGTCCACGTAGTCGGCGGCCTGCCCCGCCGCCATGATGCCATCCCGGCGCTGTATGACCGCCTGATCGTACCGCTCACCGATGCGAATGGCCGAGTGGCCGCGCATATCGCCGCCGTGCCGTTCTTGCGCCCAGCCGACCTGCCCCGCCCGATGTGTCATCAACAAACGGCCATCGATGTCGACGCCGATGCCGAGCCCGAACAGAGCGATCCGCTCATCGAAGGTGTGCGCCGGGTCTACGCCGACGTTCTCGACGCAGCCCGGGCCCGCTGCGAGCCGTCCCAGGCGCTGTTGGCCACCGGACACTGCTACATGGTCGGTACCGACATCTCGATGCTAAGCGAGCGGCGCATTCTGGGCGGCAACCAGCACGCATTGCCGGTGGACATCTTTGCCGGCGACATCGCCTATGTTGCGCTGGGCCATCTTCACAAGGCCCAGCGGGTCGGCCGCCTGGACCACATCCGCTACTCGGGCTCGCCGATCGCCCTGGCCATGAACGAGGCTAGATACCGCCATCAGGTGTGCATGGTCGAATTGCGCGGCACCCAGCTCGACAGCGTCGAGTCAGTACCGGTTCCCCGCGCCGTGGACATGATCCGCCTGCCGCGCACCGGTTCTGCTACTCTGGCCGAAATTTTGTCCATGATCGAGGCACTGCCAGAGGGCGATGAACCCGGCGGCGACCGGGTCGACAGCGACCGGGACAGCGGGACCGGCGAGGCCGGGGCCAGAACTGCCGGACCGGGCCAGGCAGAGCGTGACATTCGTCCGTATCTGGAAGTGTGCGTGGTCCTGGTCCGGCCCGAGCCGAACTTGCGCCAGCGCATCGAGCAGGCGCTCGACGGCAAGAAACCGCGCCTGCTCAAGCTGTCCATCGAGTACACCGGAACCGGCATGGCCCTGGCCGAGGCCGCGCCCGAGTTCAATCTGCGCGATATCGACCCGAGCGAGGTCTTTTTGCGCTGCTACCATCGCGACCACGCAGAGGATCCGGAGCCCGAGCTTGTCGCGGCGTTTCACGAGCTACTCGACCAAGTCGAGCAAGGCGGGGCGAGATGAGGATTCTCGCCATTCGCGGCGAAAACCTGGCCAGTCTAGAGGCCATCGACGTCAATTTCGAGCGCGATCCGCTGGGCCGGGCCGGATTGTTTGCCATTTGTGGGCCGACCGGGGCGGGCAAGACCACCATCCTGGACGCTCTCTGTGTGGCTCTCTTCGACCGGACGCCGCGGCTGGGCGGTCGCAGCAATGTGCTGGTCGGACACCTGGAGCAACCCAGGGAAGACCGACTGGCCGCAACCGATGTGCGCGGTCTGCTGCGCCGCGGCAGCCCGGCCGGGTTTGCCGAGGTCGATTTCATCGGCCGCGACACCCGGCGCTATCGCGCTCGCTGGGACGTGTGGCGGGCGCGCAGAAGGCCGTACGGACGCCTGCAGCCGCAGGCGGTGTCGCTCGAGGATCTGGCCAGTGGCAAAAACCTGGGCGGCACCAAATCCGAAACCCTGGCCGCCATCGAGTCGCGATTGGGCCTGAGCTTCGAGCAATTTCGCCGCTCGGCATTGCTCGCCCAGGGCGAATTTGCCGCGTTCTTGCGCGCCGGGGAACGCGATCGCGGCGAACTCCTCGAACGCATGACCGGCACCGAGATCTACGGCGCTCTGTCCCGGGCCGCGTACCAGCGCAACAAGAAGGAGCAAGACCAGCTGGCCGCACTGGTGGCCGACGTCGATCGCCATGCGGTGCTGGACGATGCGGCGCGCGACGAGCTGGAAAGTGCCCGGAACCGGGCGCGCGCCTCCCTGACCACACTGGAGGCCGAGCTCGACTGCGCCGAGAGAGCGGCGGCCTGGCATCGCCGGCACGAGGAGCTGATCGGCGGGCAAAAAGCCGCCCGGGACGAGCTCTGCCGGGTCGAGTCGATGTGGCAAGACGCCGAGCCGGTACGCCGCGAACTCGACCAGGTCGTCCACGCGCGCGGCCATGGCCCGGTCATCGAGGCGAGCGACCGCGCTCGTGCTGTCCTGGCCAGGCGGCGGGAGCACTTTGCCGAGGCCCGGCGGGAAAGCGACGCCCACACTGTACAGCGAGATGCGGCCCGCGAGCGCCTGCGCGCCGTGCAGCGAGATCTGACCGCGGCGCGCGCCGAGTACCAACGGGCCAAACCCGAGCTGCGCCGGGCCCGACATCTCGAAGCCGAAATTCTGGCGGCTGAGCGCGTGGTCGAAGAGGTCAAACGAGAGTGGGAGCTGGCCGCCCAGGCGGCCGAGCGAGCCCGGGCCGAACGCGAGCGGGCCGAGAGCGAGATGGCCGGGCACGAGCGCGCGGCCGCGTGTGCTGCGGCGTGGCTGGCCGACAACGCCGATATCGAGCCGCTGGCCGCGCAGTGGCCGCGCTGGCAGAGCGCCCTGGAAGAATACCAGCACGCGGCCCGGCGGATCGGCCAGCTCGCGGCCTTGCGTCCGCGCCTGGCCAGCCGCAAACAACGAGCACAGGACGCCCTGGAACGCAGCAGTGACCAGCACCGCGCGTGCAAGGACGCGCTCGATGGGGCCCGCGCCCGGCTCGACACTGCGCAGCGAGCGGCCGACCGCATGCCGCTCGATGCCGCGCGAGAGGCGCGCGACACCATGGCGTCCCGGCTCGATGCCCTGCGCCGGTTGGCCGAGGTAAAGCGCGCCGCGCAAGCCGCCCTGGCGTCCCGCGACCGCCACTGCGAGCAGGCCAGACAGGCCCGGGTACGGGCCCGCGAAGCGATTTTTCAGGACGAAAATTTGGCCGGTGAAGCGAGCCGGAGCGAAGCGGCATTAAACGAGGCCGGGCGGGTATTCGACCGTCTGCGCCTGGCCCGCGATCTGGACGAACACCGGGCCGAACTGGCCCGGGGCGAGCCGTGTCCGCTGTGCGGGGCCACCGAGCATCCGTGGGCCAAAGCCGGATCCGCCGTCGCTCAGCTGGTCGACGAGCAGCGCCAGCGCGTCGCCGCGCTGCGCGCCGAAATCGAGCAACTGGAACGAGAACGCGCGTCGGCCCGGGCGACTGCGCGCGAATCGCGTCGCCGGGCCGAGGACCACGACGCCGATCAGGCTGCGTGTAGCCGGGACCTGTCCAGCGCGCGCGAACGGTGGCGCGACGAGCTCACCTCCCTGGGCGAACTGGTCCTGGTCTCCGAACCGACTGGACAGGACGCGGCCGAGTGGCTTTCCACCCGGCTCGACGCCGCCTCGCAAAAACTCGAGCACCTCCGCGAGGACGAAAAACAGGCCGCGCGGATGGCCGATAGCGCTCGCCAGGCCCACGGCAAGGTGGCTGCGCGCGACAGCGATCTGTTTCAGGCCCGGGCCCAGCTCGGCGATTGCAAGGCCGAGCTGGACCGGGCGAGCACGGCGCTCGGCGACTGCGACGCCGAGATCGCGAGTGCGCGCCTCGATCTCGAGCGTTTGACCGGGGTTCTCGGCCGGGCTTTTTCCAGCCCGGCGCCCGGCGGCCCGGCCCGGGCCGATCGGGCTGACTGGCGGGCACGACTCGAGTCCGATCCCGGCCGCTTCCGCGCAGAATGCGCCGATCGGGTGGCGGCCTGGACTCGCTGCCAGAACAGACTGGCCGACAGTCGCGAGGCCTGCCGGGCCGCTGCGATCAAGCTCGACGCAGGTGGGCAACGGGCGCTCGCCACCGCGCAGCGCGAACGCGAACTGGCCGACACGCAAAAGCGGCGCACCGCCGAGTGCGACCTGCTGCGCGGCGCGCTCGGCGAGCTCTTTGCCGGCCGATCCAGCGCCGCAGTGAACGACCAGTTGACCCGGGCGATCGAAAAACTCGACCGCGACGTCCACGCAGCGGGACAGATCGATCAAAGCCGGGCCGAAAAAGCAGCTTCCTCGGCAGCCACGATGAGCGCACTTGGCGACATGGTCGAGCAGGCCAGCGCCGAGTGCGAACGCGCCGAGGCGGCATTGGCCGCCGCGGTGACCGAATCGGGCATGGATGCCGACACACTGCGCCGGCGCGCGGCCACGGAAGACCGGTGGATCGCCGACCGCAAGGACGACATCGCGGCGCTCGGTCGAGCCCGCGAGCAAGCCCGCGCGGTCGCCGACGAGCGGGCCCGCACACTGCGAGAACACCGCGACAGCGGGCCGCCCGCACTCGATCGGGCCAGCGCCGAAACCGCCATATCCCGGGCCCGTCGAGCTCGTGAAGAGGCCTACAGCGCGCTCTCCGAGCTCACCTCGATGATGCGCCGCGACGACGAGGCGCGGGCCAGACGGGCCGAGATGGCCACCCAGGTGACCGACAGGGAGCGGCGCGCCCGCCTCTACAGCACCCTGGCCGAACTGATCGGCTCGGCCGACGGCAAAAAATTCCGGGTTTTTGCGCAGAGCTTGACCCTGGATGCGCTGCTCGCTTCTGCCAACCATCACCTCGAAGATCTGGCCAGTCGATATCGGCTCATCCGCGTGCCTGGCAATGACCTCGAGCTCCAGGTTGTCGATCGCGACATGGGCGACGAGGTGCGCAGCATCAACAGCTTGTCGGGCGGTGAGAGTTTTCTGCTCTCGCTGGCCCTGGCGCTCGGACTATCGTCACTCGCTGCACGGGATACCCGGGTCGACTCGCTGCTCATCGACGAGGGCTTTGGCAGCCTCGATCCCGCCGCCCTTGATATCGCCCTCTCGGTACTCGACGCACTCCAGGCCAGTGGGCGCAAAGTAGGGCTGATCTCTCACGTGCCCGGACTCGCCGAGCGAGTAGGTGTCCGCATCACCGTACGCCCACAAGGGGGGGGTCGCAGCCTGATACGCGTCACCGAGCGGTGATCGCGTTTTGCCGAAGAATACCCGTATGTATCGGCATACAATGCAAAACGGCCAAACCTCTCAGCAGGCAATGCGAGGCCGACTCGGTACCGAGCGCAGCGGCCGAGACAGGCCATTCGATCGGAATTGTGACCGGCGGAGCAGCCGGGCGTCGGGATTTTTCGAAAGCCGGCATCGCTGGCTCCGATTCAGTTCTCCGAGTTCTCCGGGCCTCGCACAAAAAAAAACCCCACACAACCCTGTGGGCCGGCACTCGCCATATTTCAGCCCTTGCGATTGATCGGCGCCTATTTCACATTGGGGACGTGGCGGTAACACAGCGCCCCAATCTCGCACTGTCGCGCATGCTTCTGCTCGCCGAACAGAAGAGCGTTTTTGCCCTCGTCTCGAAGGTGGACGGGGTCAGCATCGATTGGGTGAGCGACCTCGACAGCGCTCTTGGCAAGCTGGATGGCGATATCCCGTTTGACCTGATGGTGGTCGATCTGACGGCTTTAATGGAGCGACCCCGATCATCGGTCGGACGTCTCGGCGAGCCATGTGAAGCGGAGCCCGTCCCCGGCGGACCGGCCGGGCGGCCGACGATTCGCTCGTCGCCGGTACGGGGCGCGGCCGAAAACCTGCCAAATCGTGCACTCGACGCGCTCTGTGAGCATCTTCCCGACTTGCCGGTGATCGCCCTGGTCACCGCGCGGCGCCAGGGATTGGCCGCTCTCGAGCGCGGTTTGCACGGGTTTTCGTCGGCGGCCGACTTCGACCCGGTTGGCTTTGTCGACCTGGCCTATCACGCCATCGAGCTGTACCGAGCCAGGCGCACTCTGCGCGCGGCTCACGAGCAACTCATCCACGCCGATCGGCTGGTGTCGATCGGTCAACTCACCGCCGGGGTCGCCCATGAGATCAACAATCCAGCCGGGTCGCTTCTGGCCAACCTGACCGCGATGAGAAGACAGCTCGAGGAAGCTCGCGATGCTGGATACTGCGATGGAGAATTGATCGATCTGGCCCGCGAATGGAACGATATCTTGGATGAGAGCATTACCGGTATCGGTCACATTCGATCGATCGTGAGCGATCTGCGGACCTTCTCTCGGGCCGAGGGCAATGCCGTCGGCCCGGTCGATCTCAACGCGGTGATCGGGGACGCGTGCAAGCTGACCGACAGTTTGACCCGGCGGTCTGCCCGGCTGGTCAAAGAACTCGGTGCGATTTCGACTGTGCGTGGCGATCACGGCAAGCTGGTTCAGGTGTTTACCAACTTGATCAGCAACGCGGCCCACGCCATCGCCGGGCCGCAGATGGACAATGAGATACGCGTCTCCACGACCGAGCGCGACGGGCTCATCATCTCGGCGGTGCAAGACACCGGTTGTGGTATTCCCGACCATGCCAGTAGGCTGGTTTTCGAGCCATTCTTCACGACCAAGCCGAGCGACCTGGGCACCGGTCTCGGCCTGGCGCTATCGGCCGAGATCGTCCGCGATCACGGCGGCGAGATCGGCTTTGTGCCGATCGAAAGCGGCGGCACCCGTTTCGAAGTACGGCTCCCCACCTTGCGCAACATGGCAGGGCACCCGGACACCCCGGGTTTGGGCCAACCGGCCCCGAGCGTCCTTCACAGCGGGGTTGCCGGCTCGCCTGCTGCGGGTGTTTCGCGCCCCGGTCACAGCGCGAAATCCGCGCCGGCTCGGGCAGCGGGCGCCCGGCCATGGAGAGCTGAGCAGGCAATGGGAAGCGGCGTTCTCACCGAGCCGAGCGGCCGGGCGGCCGACTATTCGATCGCTCGGAGTCGCGGCGGCTCGAACGGGCATTCCGGAGTTGTCCCGACAACCGGACACCTGGACGTCCCGGCGAGCAGGGCGATGCGGAGTTCTGACGACGCCGAGCGGGTGGTCCGCGGCCAGCGTAGCCGGGTATTGCTGGTCGATGACGAGCCTTCTCTATTGCGTGCGTTTCGCCGCCTCCTGGCTCCGTATCACGAGGTCGTCATGGCTGCCAACGGTCAACAAGCGCTCGACATTTTGGCCCGAGATACCGCCTTTGACGGGGTGATCTGCGATTTCGCCATGCCCGACATCGACGGTATTTCGATCTACCAGTCGGTCGCTGCGCGCGATCGCGAATTGGCCGGCCGGATCGTGTTCTGCACCGGCGGCCCGGTGACCGGACGGGGTCGCAACTTCATCGAGTCGACCAGCAACACCGTACTGGAAAAGCCAGTCCCGCCCGAGCTCCTGCTCGGTGCCATCGAACAGCTCGGCAGGCGCTGACCCGATCGAGCCAGGGTGGCCTGGCGCGGGTTCGACCGCTCGACGAAGTGTGCCGCGGTGTCCTTGCTATTGCCGCGATTTCGGGATACTGCTGGTTGCTTGTGCCAGTTTTTGGGTTAGTACGTAGGAACGTCCATGGATCCGAACTCCACGAAAGTCGCCGCCGTACCGAAAGAACGGACGTTCGACGATTCGCCCACCTCGCACTCCGGCGCTGTGACGAGTTCTCTCCCCCGCCCGGCCATCGAGCCGTCTTCCCGGGACACCCACGATGACCCCAACCGGCGGTCTGGGCGCCACGTTGTGGCATCTACACCCACACACCGATCCGATCGCGAGGCGGCCGCCGAGATCGCGTCTGCGCGGTCGCAGATCGTGGCCGAGATTCAGAAGCGCATCATCGGCCAGGACAGTGTCGTCGAGCATTTGCTCACGGCGCTCTTTGCCCGTGGTCATTGTCTGTTCGTCGGGGTTCCCGGCCTGGCCAAGACCCTGCTCATATCCACACTGGCCGAGACTCTCAATCTGACGTTTCAGCGCATCCAGTTCACGCCTGATCTCATGCCTTCGGACATAACGGGTACCGAGGTTCTCGAGGAGGATCACACCACGGGTCACCGAGTGTTCAAGTTCATCCGGGGTCCGCTCTTTGCCAATCTGATCCTGGCTGACGAGATCAACCGCACTCCGCCCAAGACTCAGGCTGCGCTTTTGCAATCCATGCAGGAATGCCAGGTCACGGCAGGTGGGCGCACGTTCCCCCTCGAGCTGCCATTTTTGGTTTTTGCCACTCAGAACCCGATCGAACAAGAAGGCACCTATCCGCTACCCGAGGCCCAGCTCGACCGCTTCATGTTCCAGGTAGATGTCGATTATCCATCGGCTGCCGAGGAGGAGGCCATCGTCAAGCAGCAGACCTCGGATTATCGTCCACGTTTGGACTGCGTGCTTTCACCCGAGCAGATCGTGGCGCTGCAGGATCTGGTTTTGCGAGTTCCGGTTGCCGATCACGTCGTCAAATACGCCGTAGCCCTTGTCCGGGCTACCCGGCCCGACACTGCCAACGCACCTGATTTCATCAGAGAGCTGGTGTCGTGGGGAGCTGGTCCACGCGCCTCGCAGTATCTGGTACTGGCTGGCAAGGCGCGCGCCATACTCGACGGCCGTTTTGCGGTAGCCAGCGAAGACATCGCCCGGCTGGCCAGGCCGGTTTTGCAGCACCGCCTCATACTCAACTACCGCGCCGAGGCTGCCGGCGTGCGCACTGCTGAGCTCATCGCCCGCCTGGTCGATATGATACCGCACCAGGGTTAGCCCGGGCTGAAAAAGAGCACAAGGACCATGGAGGAGCGGCGAGCGGTCTGGTCATGGGCGCTCTACGACTGGGCCAATTCGGCCTTTGCGACGGTTGTTCTGGCCGGTTTTTTTCCCATCCTATTCGGCGGCTTGTGGAGCAATGACGTCGCCGCTGTCGAGAGCAACTACCGACTGGGAATGATCAATGCAGCGGCGGGTGCCTTCATCGCGGTCAGTGCACCTGTTTTGGGTGCGCTGGCCGATGTGGGCGGATTCAAAAAGCGCATGCTTGCGATATTCATGGTGCTCGGTGCGACTGCGACCGGATTGTTGTTCTTTGTCGATGCCGGGCAATGGGTTGCCGCCGGGCTGCTTTACATCGCCGGCAGCATAGGATTCATGGCGGCCAATATCTTTTACGATGCGCTTTTGATCAGCGTGGCGCCGAAATCGCGCTGGCATTTCGTATCCGGCCTGGGATTTGGCCTGGGTTATCTGGGCGGAGGCCTCCTTTATGCTTTTTGTGTCTGGATGGCAATTGCGCCGCAGCGTTTTGGTTTCGCCGACGCCACGGCAGCGGCGCAATTTTCATTTTTGCTGGTAGCGGGCTGGTGGGCTGTTTTTGCGCTACCGGTGCTGGTCTGGGTCAACGACCGCCCGGTTTCGCGGTCGCCGCGTCACGGGCTGGCCGTGCAGGCATTTAAACAGGTTTGGCGCACATTGCGCAAGATCCGCTCGCATCGCAATGCGGCGGTTTTTCTTCTCGCCTACTGGTTCTACATCGATGGCGTCGACACCATCATCCGCATGGCGGTGGCCTATGGCACGTCGCTGGGATTTGGCACCGAAGATCTAATCAAAGCCCTGCTTTTGACCCAGTTCATCGGGTTTCCAGCGGCCATCATCTACGGCAAGCTGAGTGAGCGATTTACCGCCAAGCGGAGCCTTTATGCCGGATTGGTGACGTATGTGGGCATCTGTATATGGGGCACACAAATCCAATCTGCGGCGGAATTCTACGGTGTTGCCGTGTTGATCGGGCTGGTCCAGGGTGGCGTGCAGAGCGTGAGCCGATCGTTCTTCGCCGGGCTGATTCCCCGCCAAGAATCGGCCGAATTCTTCGGTTTCTACAATTTACTGGGCAAGTTCGCCACCTTGCTGGGGCCGCCCCTCTTTGCCATCGTCGGCCGTGAAGCCGGCGATGTACGGTATTCGATACTGTCGTTGATTCTGTTGTTCGCGATCGGCATGCTTTTGCTGAGTCGAGTTCGCGAGGAGCAAGGGGCCGAGAGATAAGACATCGACATCTCGGCAACGTATCACTCCGAGCTGATCCCTTTAGACCGAAAGGACGCGCTGAACGTGGTTGGGTCTATGCGTGCAAGAACTGCCACCCGAAATGCAGACGATGGACAGGAAGCAGCGCAAAGCCTATGTTGCCAAGAAGGCCGAGGACCGCATCCGCATCAAGCGAAAGATCGCCTCGCTCAGCAAGAAGCGGCACGCCTATATCGCCAAAAAGCGGGCCAAAAAATCCGGTCAGAACACGCTCGATGAGGCCGTGCTCACGACCGTCACCGGGCACATGAAAACCCGCGGCTACCGGTTCAAGAAGTGACCACCCGGCGCCTGGATATGTGGCGTCAGAGAGGGATATTACCGTGCTTTTTGGGCGGGTTTTCCTGCCGCTTGTTGCGCAATGTGTGCAGCGCGCGAATGATCACCGGCCGGGTGTCGCGCGGCCGGATCACCTCGTCGATGTAGCCCAGAGAAGCGGCGCGGTACGGGTTGGCGAAGCGCTCGCGATAGTCTCGCGTGAACTGATCGCGGGTCTCGGCCTGCTCGCCCGGGTCGGCGATCTTGGCAAGGTCGCGGCGAAATATGATATTGACCGCTCCTTCCGGCCCCATGACCGCGATCTCTGCCGCCGGATAGGCAAAATTCATATCGGCGCGAATATGCTTGGACGCCATGACGTCGTATGCACCCCCGTACGCCTTGCGGGTGATGATCGTGATCTTGGGTACCGTGGCCTCGGTGAAGGCATAGAGCAGCTTGGCCCCGTGCTTGATGATGCCGCCATATTCCTGCTTGGTGCCGGGCAGGAAGCCGGGGACGTCGACAAACGTGACCAGAGGTATGTTAAAGCAATCGCAAAAACGCACGAACCGCGCCGCTTTGATCGATGCGTCGATGTCGAGACAACCGGCCAGATGAGCCGGCTGATTGGCCACCACGCCGACCGGCCGGCCGTTGAAGCGGGCAAACCCGACCACGATGTTGCGGGCAAAATCCCGATTGACCTCGACAAAATCGCGGTTGTCGACCACCCGGACAATGATGTCCACGATGTCGTAGGGCTTGCTCGGATCGAGCGGGACCAGGCTGTCGAGTTCGGCATCGGTGCGATCGGCAGGATCGCTGGTGTCGCCCACCGGCGGGTCCTCCGCGTTGTTGGACGGCATGAACGAGAGCAGCTCGCGGATGCGAGCCAGACAGGACAGCTCGTCCGGCTCGGTGAAATGAGCGACACCGGACCGCGTCGCCTGACTGCGCGCTCCGCCCAGCGCCTCCTTGGTCACCTCTTCGTGGGTCACGGTCTTGATAACATCGGGACCGGTGATGAACATGTAGGAAGTGCCCTCGACCATCAGGATAAAATCGGTGATGGCCGGGGAGTACACAGCGCCACCCGCACAGGGACCCAGGACTGCCGATATCTGTGGCACCACGCCCGAGGTCAGCACATTGCGCATGAAGATATCGGCGTAGCCGGCCAGCGACTCGACGCCCTCCTGAATGCGCGCCCCGCCCGAGTCGTTGAGCCCGACCACCGGTGCTCCGATCTTGGTGGCCAGATCCATGATTTTGCATATTTTTCCGGCGTACGCACCGGACAGCGAACCACCGAATACAGTGAAGTCCTGGGCGAATACGCACACCGTGCGGCCATCGATGGTACCGTGCCCGGTAACCACCCCGTCGCCGAGGATCTTCTGCTCCTGCATGCCGAAGTCGGCGCAGCGATGGGTCACGAACCTGTCCATCTCGACAAAGCTGCCATCGTCGAGCAGAGCGTCGATACGCTCGCGCGCAGTGAGCTTGCCGGCTTGGTGCTGTTTGTCGATGCGCGACCGGCCGCCCCCCAGGGCAGCTTCGGCCTCCATGGCTTCGAGTCGTTCGATCGGATCAGTGGGGTTGCTCACGGCAGTGAAACCTCGCAGTGGGATGCTATTGGCAACGCCTGGCGCACGGTAGACGCTGGCACCCTCGAGTGTCAACGGCCGCCCGGGCAGGACACGGCCGAGCGGCAAATGTCTTGGCGACACGCATCGAAGTAGATACGCTGCAAAAGTGCCGTACCTGCGACCGCAGTGCGCGACGCAGCCGAGGTTTTTGGGCATAGTGGTAGCTTGGTGAATCGCTTTCTCTCTGCGCGCAAATGCCATATCAAGGGCAGTTCGATGGCATCGCGCCTGCTGTGGGTGCGGTTGAACCACGGCGAGGCCGGGCTCGAAACACTCAAGACAGGTGTGTCCGGCGAACTGCTCGCGATTCTCGAAGGCGGGATCGATCGGGCCAAATGGTATCCGGTGGAGCAGTTCATCGAGCTCAACCTCACCATCGACGAGCAATTTGGCACCGGCGACCTGGCCCTGATCAAAGAGCTCGGTCGCCACTCTGCCGACGCCAATCTGTCCACGGTTTTTCGCCTGTTCCTGAAAGTCGGTACAGTCAAATGGATCCTGGCCCGGGCCAGTCGATTGTGGGGATTGCACTACGACAGTGGCTATATCGTGGTCCGCGAATTCCCCGATGAGGAAGTGGAACTGGAAATCGTCGATTTTCTCCACCCCAGCCGCGTGCACTGTCTGTCCGTACAGGGCTGGGCCGAACGCGCCGCCGAGCTGAGCGGCGGCCGGGATATCAAACTCGACGAAGTCGATTGTCGCGCACACGCAGGGGGCGAGCGCTGCCGCTTCCGGATCAGATGGCGCTAGCAGCTGGCCCGCAGCGATTGCACCACAGCGTCCATCACGGCCCGGCGCAACTCGCGGATGCCGGGCCGGCCTTCGGGCTGATCGCGAGCGGGATGGACGCGATTGGTCAACAGGATGACGTAGCGCCCACGGGGCGGATCGAGCCACATGGAACAGCCGGTGAAACCGAGGTGCCCCACACCATCACGTGGCCACGATTGGCCGGCATGACTGAGCGCAGGTGGCGGCGACGGTCGATCCCAACCCAACCGCCAGGTGGTGTCGGGCGCGCTGCTCCGGCCGAGAAATCGTCTGACCACATCGGGATCGAACCCACCCGGGCTGGATTTTGGGAGACCCGCCGCGGCGCGGATCATGGCCCGGGCAAAGCGCGCCAGGTCCCCGGCAGTCGAAAACAACCCGGCATGGCCGTGAATACCACCGCCGGCATGCGCATTGTCGTCGTGGACCTGGCCGTGGACCAGACCGCGGTACGGACAGACCTCGGTCGGGGCAACAGGTCCGGTCGGGGCAACAGGTCCCTCGGGTCGCGATCGAATCGCCGATCCGCGGCCCGATTCGACAGGTTCGAGATCGACAAAACAGGTGCTGTCCATTTGTAGCGGCACGGTGACACACTCGCGAACACACGCGTCGAGGCGCTTGCCGGTAAGCCGCTCGATGGCAAAACCGAGCACGATGTAACCCAGATCGCTGTACAGAGCTCGTTCGCCCGGTGGCCGGACGAGCTCTGTCGCGCATACCATGCGCAAGAGTGCGTCGCGCGCGCTTTTCGCTCCCTGTCGCTGGCCCGCGCGCAGGCGCTCGTAAAATCGCAAGTGAGCCGGAAACCCACTGGCGTGCCCGAGCAAATGGGCAAACGTTAGCCGCTCGCTGCCCGGCACGCGCAACTCTGGAATGAGCGGAGCAACGGCGCGATCGAGATCGACATCGAGCTTCATCAAAACCGCAGTGGTCGCCACTGCCTTGGTCAACGAAGCAACATCATAGACCGTATGAGGCGTAACATCGAATACTCCTTGGGGTGGGTGAATGTGAGAACGACCAAACGCAATGGTCTCGATGTGGCGGTTTTGGTCGCCGTAGGCGAGGACACCACCCGGGGTGATTCCATCGCGGCTGGAGGTGCGGATACTACGCTGCAGAATTTCGCGCAACACGGCGCTGTCCACGCTACCGTCTTGGTGGCGAGCGACGCAATGGCCGGGTCGGGGTGTGCTACGCTGCATGTCGAATGACTCGGTACGAGCTGGCCGAACGCATCGGCACCGGCGGCATGGCCGAAATCTTCCGGGGCAAAGCTCTTGCTGCTGGAGGATTCGAAAAGCCCGTGGCGATCAAGCGAATCCTGCCTCATCTCAGCCAGGACAAGCGTTTCGTCGAATTGCTCATCAACGAGGCCAAGATCCACTCGCTGTTGCGCCACCGCAACATCGTTCACATCTTCGACGTCGGCCTGGGACCGGACGGCCAGTATTTCCTGGTCATGGAATACGTGGATGGGGCCGACATGGGAGCGTTGCAGGACGGCCTCGAACAGCACCAGACCCGCTTGCCCATCGAGCTGGGGCTGTATATCGGCTCGGAGATATGCGAAGCGCTGCAATATGCGCACAGCGTATACGGGCCAGATGGAAAGCCCATGCGTCTGGTCCACCGCGACGTATCGCCGTCCAATGTGCTCTTGTCGCGCAGCGGCGAGGTCAAATTGACCGATTTTGGCATTGCCAAACGAGCTGGAGACGTCACCCGTGACGGCGGGGTCCGCGGCAAATTTGCCTACATTTCACCGGAACAGGGCGCTGGCGGCCAGGTTGATGCACGCAGTGATGTGTTTTCGGTCGGCATCCTCTTGTTCGAGATATTGCTCGGCCAGCGGTTGTTCTCGAAGTTATCCGACTTCGAAGCTCTTCGTGCGGTGCGCGAGGGTCAAATTCCCCAACCACACGAGATCGATCCCAGCATCCACCCCAAGCTGGAACGCATTCTGCGCAAGGCTCTGGCCCACAGCCCCAATACGCGCTACCCGAGCGCCGGCGAGCTGGGCAAGGATCTGCGCAACATACGGTACTCTATGCCGGGCACGGGCGGCGATCCCGCCAAGGAACTGGCGGCCATGGTCCAGCGTTACGGGATCGATGTAGCTCCAGCCGAGCATGCAGGCGAGGATAACCGTACCGACGATTCTGCAGTGGTTCGTCTCAACAGTGCCCCCGGCTTTACCCTGACCGCGCAGGCCGAGGACTTCGACCGGGAAAAATCCTACGTCGACGCTCGCCAGTTTGTCGATGCGTTCGAGGAAGAGGCCACGCGGGCGCTCATTCCGCTTCCATCGCTGGCCGATGACGACAGCCTCGACGCCACAGTCGAGGCCGGCATGGACCCGACCAGCTACGACGATGAGAGCGACGACGCCAAGACCACAATCATGGATCGAAGTCACCAGCTGACCGAACTCCGCCCGACTGTACCATTCAGGGCAGCGTCGGTGCCAGATCCGGGCGGGGCTGACCATCTCGACGATGACCTCGATGACGACGTGACGACGTTCGACGTGGCCTCCAAGCGCGCCCACCCGTCCGCGTACGACCAGCTGGGCAATCAATCGGGCCATGCTGCGCACAATGCGTCGTACCACGCTTACGGGCCCGGTTCGCCATCTGGCCCGGCTGCCGGGGCAACGGCAAGTCCAGACGGATACACCAGCGGTCGCCACAGACCGGCCGGAGGGCAAGGCAGCGGGCCAGGGCTTGGAGTCGGGCCACCTGCCAGCGGCATGACGCCGGGCGCAATGGCTTCGGGTTCAGGGGCTCGACCGGCCGGATCCGGCTATTACAACGGTCCGGTCCCGCACGGTGCAGCGCGCAGCATGAACGCCCGCCCGATACCGATCCGGCAGGGTTCGGGTACCCAGCGCTCAACCAGCAGGCGTTCGATGTGGGCCGTGGCCATCGGTGTGATCGCCGCCGGAGTGGCGTCGTTTTTTATTGCCGGCGCTGTGCTCGGCGAGGACAACGCATCCGATCAGCAGCCGGTCGATGCTGCACCACCCGACGGGTCTATCGACGCCGTGGTGATGAGTCCAGACGCCGGGCTCGAGCCCGCAGCGATCGAGCCCAAAATCGAGCCCAAGCCCAGGGCAAAGCCCAAGCGAAAAAAAAAGAAGCGGTCGAAGAAAAAGCGGCCGAAAAAAAGGCGCAGGAACAACAAGAAGTCGCAAAACTGAGCAAATGCGGCTGACCGGCTCATCAGCTGCCGGGACGCGAGATCGCGGTGCTACACCAGCACCTCCACAGCCTGTCCCAGCCGCACCGTGCCGGCTTTTCGAGGGATCAGATTCTGGCCAAAGAGGACCAGGCGGTCACGGCGTCGATAGGTGGCAAGAGTGCGAAGCGGCTCCTTGCCGGGCTTTCCGGTGGCCAGATCGACTGTGGGGATAGTGCAGCGCTTGCAGGGCTTGACTACGTCGAACTCCACGTCGCCGATGCGAATGACGTTCCAGGTATCTTCGTCGTGCGCAGCGCAGCCGCGCACGACGATATTGGGACGAAAACGCCGCATCGTGACCGGCTTTTCGAGTCGCCGGTTCAGCTCATCGAGAGATTCCTGTGAAAGCAGGTGCAAGGGAAATCCGTCGGCAAAGCTGACCGTGTCGTCATCGCTGGCCGCGTAGGTCGGATTGACCGGACGACGGGTCCCCTCGGGCATGTAGACCACTCGGCAGTCAATGCCGAGGTAGCGGGTGAACCACTCATCGCAGCCGGTTGCGCAATGCTCCACGGCGACGCGATCGTGCCATATTTGGGCCCATATCGCGGCTCCCCCCCCGCGCGGTACTGACACGTTGGGTCGGTCGCCACTCGAAACCACGAGACCCGAGTCCGAGACTGTGACATCGACCAGGGTGAGCCGGGGATGCTGGCGCTGCGTCAAATAGCGATCGGCGCTATCGATCAGCATCCAGCGCCGGTCATCGCGCAGGCCGCGCCGTTCTATGTACCCCACCTCGACGGACAGGCCCCGGGTGGATTTGAGTGGATAGACGTTGAGCTCGCTCAGCGTAATGGTCATGGCAGGGACTTGATATCTCGTCTGCTGATTTTGGCTCGAGTCGTTGTGCGGCCCGCCTGGTCGCGTGCCATGTCGACTCGCGTTCCTCGTGCGGCTCCCTCGACCCACCCGATGCCGACAGAGCGATCGCCCTCAGACGTTACTGAGCGGCAAAGCGGGCGCATACAGAGCGAGCCAGATTGGTCATCAACTTGGCGGCGAGGACCGAGTCGGCCTCGATCAGCTCGGCCACGGTGCTGTCGCTCAGAGCGAGTAGGCGGGATTTGGGCGCGACCGCGTAGACATCGGCAGAGCGGCTGGTGCCGAGCAGAAATGCCACCTCGCCGAACACACTGCCAGGCACGATGACCCGCACCAGGCGGCCAGAGCGGTGCACTTCGAGCAGGCCCGACAGCAGAATGTACATCGCCCGGGTGGCAGCGCCCGCCTTGATGACGCGCACCCCGTCTGCACACTCGAGAACATTGCCCTGTTCGAGCAGCCGGGTCATTTCGTCGGGGTCGAAGTCGTCGAAGAGACGCGGCCCATGGTTTTTTGTCATCAGCAACTCGCCGCGCACAGTTTGCCAGTAGCCGGCCGCTTCTGCCGGTTGACCGGGTACGGGAGCAACCTCGTCGAGACGCTGGCGCAAGCCATCATCGATACCATCTGCGGCTCGCTCCCAGGCCATCCTGGCCATCGGAGAGCCGACCGATTGCAGATACTCGCGGTCTTTCACGGCAAATAAAAGTGGAATCTGCACCCCTCCATCGGGGTCGCGCTGGCTGCCCGCGTAGGGCCGAAATCCCAGCTGCAAATACTGGTTGAGCAGATCGGGCTCGGTTGCGCAAAATGCCATCTCGACCCCGTTCTCGACGGCAAAGCCGGCCGCGGCGAGCATCAGCTGCATGGTGACCCCGCCGCCGCGCGCGGCCGGATCGATGAGGAAGTGCTCGAGGACGAGTATGTCGCGCTCGGCGATCAGATCTGAAAACCGAGCAATCTCGTAGGTGGCCTGCAGGGCATCGGAGAACGGTGCATCGGCACCGTACACGATCCGCATGGTCGCGATTAGCTGGCCGTCATCGACCGCCATCAGCTGGCGGGCATTGGCGTCCTCCGCCGTGACCAGCCGCTTGTTATCGTGGTCGGCCCGGTCGGCGTAACGCTTCTTGTCCTCGACGTAGATGCGATAGCGCTGGTTGAACACTGCTTCGCGCTCGTCGTCCCTGTGGGCGAAATAGATGCCGTTGCGCATCGCTCTAGTTTCGCATCAACAGCACGCCGCGCGCGACCCGACCGGGAGCAGCGCTTGGCCGATCTCAGCTTTTCGGGTCGCCCGGGCGGCACTCCACCACGCGGCGCCGCGCAACCCGCAGCGGGCTCACAAGTTTATCATCAGCAGTGTGGCCCCGCCGCCGGTATTATGGTAAGGGCTTCGACAAGCGCACATCGATCCCGCTCGGGAGTGGACCGCCGGGCGACACCAGCCATACATCGTCACTGAAATCCCGCACTCCATGGGGATTGCCTCCCACAACGACTGACAGTATGCGAAATCCTCGCTCGCGTTTTCTGCCGCGCAACTCGTCGCGGGTATCGCGACTGGTCGCCCCAAGTCCATCGGTAACCACCAGGATATCTGCTTTATCATATATCTCGTGATCGAGGAGTTGTGCGGCGCGGCGCAGGGGGCTATCGAAATCGGTGCCGGCGCGAAAGCCCATGGCGAGAAACTCGAGAAGTGTGTTGAGCCCGGCGCGGCCCTCGCGCAGCTCTTTTTCGGTGATCTCGCCCGGGCCACCGAAAAGCAAGAGGCGGACCGGGCGGCGTTGTCGGCGGGCTTGCCGGGCCACCGCCAACACCAGTGCCTTGGCCACTTCCTCGGCAGCCCCGGCCATTGATCCGCTGGTATCGATACATGCGATGATGGGTCCGCGTTTTTCGCCCTCGTCATGCGGGGCAAGGACGGTGCCCTGAAGTTCGAGACACATCAGGCGGTGCTCGATCAGGCGTTGATAAAACAGATCTTCGGTGGTGGTCTCGCCGAGCAGGGCGAGTTCGACGGGCAGTACGTCGGCCAGTTCGCCGCCCACGCGTACGCCGACGACTTCTTCGCGGCCGCCGCGCTGGGCTGACGATTGCCGGCGTGCCCGTCCCTCGAGCCGGCCGAGCTCGTCACAAATGCGCTGCAGCGACGGCAGTTTGTCGAGCAGGGCAGAGAGTAACGGCAGCTGTTCGAGCAGGGATTGGCCGAGATCTCCGGGACTGAAATCCCAGCCAAATCCAGGGATTAGACGGGCCAGAGTATCGAGCAGGTCACGGTTCTCGGCGAGTTCGGTCCAGGCGGCGTGGGCGGCGCCGTCCACGTCCAGGGCATCGGCCAGGGAAGCGGCCAGGCGGACCGGATCGCGCGCCGCGGAGTCATCGATCTGGGGCAGGGGAAAGTCCGGGGGCAAGGACCGATGGTTCAATGACTCGAGTTTCTGTCGGAGCGAGTTGTGGCGGCGGCTGTGACTATCGGTGCCGCGACCTGGGCGAGGTTTGGGCGGCGGATCGATGGAATAGCGCGGGATGAGTGCATTCAAGAGAGCGACTGTGGCGAGCGCGGCCTTGAGGGGATCGTCGCGGCACGCGTCGCACAAGAGCGAGAGCTCGGCGCCGGCGATGGCGAAGAGCAGCCCGGCCAGGGGGTCTTCGCCGTCACGGGGGGCGCCGACCAGGCGGCGGGCTACCGAGCGTGCCACTGCCGGGACATCGATTCCGGCCGGGGCGTGTTTTGCCAGCTCGACCACGGCCGGGTGCTCGCCGATCGCGTCGACTGCGTCGAGTGCTGCCCGAGCCAGGCTCATGCTCGCTCCGCCTGGTTTTCCGGGTTGTTCGCCGGCACGGTATGGGCGGCCGATTGCGCGACCGTCGCGCGGGATTCTTCCAGGGCAGGCGCGACCGGCACGGTGCACACATCGAGCGCGGGGATGCGTTCGAGCAGGGCAGCCAGGGCCTTGAGCACCTGATCGCGATCGGAAGTCGGGACCACGGCAACGTCCGCACCGGGACGCTCGCGCAGTTGGGCGATTGCAGCGGTACGCCGGGCTGTGGCTCGACGCACGTGTTGTCCAGCAATTCGAGCGACGCTCGTCCGCCCGTCCAGGGCAAAGAGATCGCGGTCGGTGAGGGGGACAAAATAGGCCATCTTGTCCCAGCCCGGCGAGTGGTGCTGGCCGAGGGATTTGCGCATCCAGTAACGGGCCTGGTCGATGCATTCTTGCTGGTTTTCGAACAGGCTCTGGCCATTCTCGCCGAGCGGCACCCATGAATCGCTGCGGCTGTCCGGTGCGCCGATCCACAGCACAGCCCGGGCGCGCTGATAGTAGGCCCAGTCGTTGCGGTCGCGCTTTTCGGCGCGCAGGAGCCGGAGCAAGCGCTGCAGAGGGCTGTCTTCTAGTTCGATTCGATAGTTTGCGCTGAGCCGGGCACAGCGATTGAGCAGGCGGCGCGCAGCGACGAATCCGGCGATGAGTTCGGGAGGAATCTCGGCGGTCCACAGACTTGACTCGGCTTCGCCGGTGACCTCGGCCAGCTGGTCGTCGAGTGATTGTGACGCTTCCTGGCATTCGCGATCGAAGAGATCGAGCCCGGCGAGGCGGGCCGACTGCACTGTTGTGTAGGTCTGGTATTGCGATGATCCGGGAAGTTCGGCAGAAGCGCCATTGTGGTCGAACTCGGCCCGGTCGGCCGGGGGTGGATTGTGCAAATCGTTCCAGCGGGTTTCCAAGGGCTCGCGATAGTTGTGGATGGCCACTCCGGCGCGCATCTCGTCGCGGACAATGGTGCGCACGATGCGACCGCTGTCGCCCGGATTGCCGAAGCAGTGCTCAAGCAGGAGAAGGTCGACCAATGAGATCGACGCGCGTCCACTGGTGACTGCGGCGACCTTGAGGATTTCGGCGGCCCATCGCCAGCGGCGGTCACTGGCTGCGATGCCCTCATCGCCGAGTTTGCGGCGGATGGCCAGGATGGCCCGGCGGACCTCGTGGCTGGCTTGCACGGTGCGCGCTGCCAGTCGGATCCGGGCGATCTCGTCGATGGTGAGGAGTTCGTCGGCCGGGGCGTCTCCGATATCGACTTCACCGAGACAGACCCGTAAAAACCCCTCGTCGCTGGCGATGGGTGGTACTGCAACGCGAACCAGAAACCGGTCGTGGAGCGCGTCGAGCACCCCGTCCGATTCGGGCGGTTCGTTGCTCGCCGCGATCAGTCCGAGCAGGGGGACCGAATCGCGATGTTTGCCGTGGTGAAACACCCGTTCGTTGATCAGGGTGAGCAGGCTGTTCAAGATGGCGCTGTTGGCTTT
This sequence comes from Pseudomonadota bacterium, assembly GCA_022360315.1. Taxonomy (GTDB): domain Bacteria; phylum Myxococcota_A; class Polyangia; order Haliangiales; family Haliangiaceae; genus JAKSDA01. The sequence continues at coordinate 38,038 of JAKSDA010000122.1, read as the reverse complement.
GAACACTTCGTCGAGAAAGGCGACGTGAGCGCTGGGCAAATAGCCATGGGTGAGTCGGCGGTAATCTTCTTCCTTGAGCCCAGGGATGCTGACCGGGCCGAACAGTTCGTCCGGATGGGTGAATTTGGTCAGCAAGTACTCGAAATACGCCGCTCCGGCCACGCAGCGACACAGAGTGCGGGCGAGCAGACTCTTGGCCGTGCCGGGTGGACCGAGAAGCAGCACATGATGCCCGGCTAGAAGAGCCAGGAAGGCCAGGCGAACATGGGTCTGGCGCTCGACCAACCCGCTGTCGAGCCGGTCGAGCAGACGGCGGAGCTTTTCGGGGGTATCCACGTGACAGGAAGTCTAGCCCGGATCGCGGCCTCCAGCTCGTGCTCCCCGGCCTCCAGCTCGTGCTCCGATAGCTGAACCGATTCCGATGGTTCTGAACGTGCCGCCCCCGAATCAGAACCACCACGGGGCAGGTCTGGTGCTGGTATTGACCAAATAGGATTTGCGGCGCCAGAAGCGCTCAATGGCGGCCGGTCCCATGCGTGACGGGCCCAGGCCCGAGTGCCAACGCGTCTCGCAAATGGCGCTCGATCACCTCGACCTGCCCGGCCGAGATGATCGGCCCGATCTTCGGCCCCAGCCGGACGTCCCGGCCGGCCATTCGATCGACCCGACCTGGAATGCACACCGGCTATCACATGTTCGCTGAGGTCGTTCTGTAAACTTCCAACATAATGATTTTCCGTTCATATTACAAAAAAACGAAGCATGATCAAAGCAGATAGAAATCGAGCTTCGGTTCTTCTGCCGAGTTTTCCGAGCGGATTACCGCATTAAATATCCTCTCGACGAGTGCCGTGCCGATTCCGCGAACGACGTGTGTTCAACTGATAATGTTATTTATTATCATATATTTAAACTCTATCGCGGAGTCGCGATGGCGACCTAAATCAGTCCAAAATGGACTACACTCACTGTGAATCGAACTCCTCATTGTACGACAGCTATCGACATGTAAGACCGGCACTGTGTGTCAGGATTTCTCTAGCAGCTCATATTATGTAATATTCAATACATTTTCTTCAAATCGAACATCTTAATGAATTCATTGCGATTCTTCTATGCTTACCAGATTGAGATGGTGTATAAGCGTTGCATACTGTTTCCTTCATCAGTGGATATATCATCAAATACTGTACAATGATGGCGAAGCCATTGCGGGATTGTTGAGGTGAATTGACCAGAGGGTCTGCGAGTTATGTAGTGATTTGAGTGTGTTATCTGCGTTACTGCGGAGAAGATGCCAGCGGGGTTGGCCTCACGCCGGTATTGACCTCCTCAGTGCAGTGGTCGGGTGTAATTCGGTTTGCTCGGACGGTTGATGCCAGCGGCTGCGGCAAGCGTATCGAAAAAGAAGGAAACCTCACGAAAACGCAGAGATCAAGGTATGGCTATGCAGCATTCCAAAGAAGGAGTCACTACAAGGATGAACGATTCAAACCGTCCTTCTACGGATCTTGCACGCAACGGGACTGCCACCATTGATACGGAGAGTCAGGTTCGAGACAACAGCAATCCCGCGCGACAGCTGTGGCCGCTGGCCGGTCTCGAAAAGCTCGGCGTATCCCAGGCGAGACACGCCGACGCGCCTGGCGATCGCGTGCAGAGCCGGCCGGCAACAGCCGAGTCGCAAGGAGTCGCTGGCCATCGAAAAGGCACCGCCGCGCAATGGCTGCTGGGCCGCCGGGTGCGTTCTCCCCTGGCGACGCATCAGTTCGAGCGAGAATGGAGTGCCGACGATCCCGCATTTGTGGCCGAGCATCGAGTTTTTGGCCACGTGCTCGTTCCCGGCGCGGCGTATGCGGCACTCGCCTTGCTCACCGGGCTGGAACCCGATCAGTCGGCGACAGGCGGACATATCCCGATCACCCAGCGACGCCGACGTAGCCGGAGCACGCGATCGGTCACCCTCGACGGTCTCGAATTCCGCGAAATCATGCCCTTGACAGAGGACGGTGCGCGCCGCCTGCTTCACACGGTCGTCAAGTCTGCTGCCACGCAGCGCGGCTGTGTGCAGATCGTCAGCACTCCGGCAGATCGGGATGCGTGGACCGTGCACGCGGGAGGTTTTCTGGTCGGCGCCTCATCGTCACAAGAGGACTGCTCGGCAGAGAATTGGCCCGGCGTCGCCCAACTTCGCGCCCGCTGCCCAAAGCGTTTCGACGGCCCGGCGCTACACGGCGCTCTCCGCCATGCCGGTTACGATCTGGGACCGACGTTTCAATGGCTGGACACCGCATATCGCGGTACCGGTGAAGCCTTTGCCGAACTGCGGTCACATCTCGCCAGAGAAGCGTCGGCCGGACAGGTTCTCACCGGGCTGCTCGATTCGTGTTTTCAGCTCCTACAACTCGCTCATTTCGAATTTGGCGCTCTGGAAGGCGATGCCATCTACGTCCCGCTCTGCGCCGAGCGTCTGGAAGTCGCATCCAACTACGAGGATGCGTTTTACGGCCACAGTACGGCGTATGAATGCGACGACCAGGATGAGATCGTAAGCGGCGATGTGACGCTTCGCGATTCGTGTGGCCACGTGGTGGTAGAGGCGCGCGGGGTGACCTTGCGGCGGGTGACCAGGGTCGCATTCGAAAAGGAACTGTTCTCGCTGGCCGATTGGATGCACGAGGTCATATGGTCTGCGACCGAACAACCGACGCCGAGTCGTGCGCCTGTAAATGGCCAGAGGTGGCTGGTATTCGCCGATGACAGCGGAGTTGGTGAGCACGCAGTGCGCGAGCTCGGCCGCCGTGGCCACGATTGCACTGTGATCACGCGCAGCCAGTTTGCCGCCCGGGCGAGCGAGCGAGAATGGCTCGACGGGGATGGGGAGCGCGTCTACCAGGGCGTACTCTACCTGTGGCCGCTCGATGCCCAGGACGAGCCACAACCGGGCGAGAAACACGCCGACGCGGTCAACCAGTTGCACAATGCCAGTGCTGGTCTGCTCGAGCTCCTCAAGGGAATGGCATGGGCGGCGAGTCCGGGCCGGGTCTGGATAGGCACCCGTGGTGCGCAATCGCCCGGACGTCCCGCCCGGGCAAGCGCGGCAAAGGTCCCGGTCACGGAGTCGGAAACCTCGCCGATCCAGGCCGCGCTGTGGGGGCTCGGCCGAGTCGTTGCCAACGAACATCCCGAGCTGTGGGGCGGGCTCATCGATCTCGATCCCGCGAGCGAAGCTCCGCGCGCGGCGCAGCAGCTCGTGGCCAGTTTGCTGGACTCAACAACGGAACAGGAAGTCGCCTGGCGCGACGGCGACTGCCTGGTACCGCGAGTGGTTGCTGCCGAGGGTTCGTATGACAGTACCGAGCCGCTGGCTCTGCGCAGCGATGGAACCTATCTCATCGTCGGTGACCACCGCGGTGTCGAGCGCCATATCGTCGATCTGTTCGTCGATCGCGGTGCTGGCACGGTGATCGTGATCGGACGCGATACTGAAGCGATCGCCGATCTGGCCCGGGAGCGAGGGCGGGTCATGGGATTTCAGGCCGACATTTCGGATTCATGGGCGCTGGCCACGATCCTCGAACAAGTGCGCCACAATGCGCCGCCACTGCGCGGAGTGGTTTACGCAGTGGACCGGCCCGACGAGGGCACGTTGCTCAGACAGGACATGAACCGGATCGTGGGTACGTTTGCCGGCAAGGCGCTCGGGGCCTGGCACCTGCACTGGCTCACCGAATCAGAAGAGCTCGACTTCTTCGTCTTCTTTTCGTCCAAGGCGGCTCTTCTGGGTGCACCGGGGCAGATGGCACCCGCGACTGCGGATGCATTTATCGATGGTCTGGTCCACTTCCGCCGGCAGTGCGGACTGCCGGCCACCAGTGTGAGTTGGGGACCCTGGGCCGACTGGCCGGATCTCGGCGAAGTCGTGCAAACCAATGCGGCCAAGGAGATCGAGCACAGCCACGGCGTGTCTGTGCTGATTCCAGAGCGAGCAATGCACGCGTTGGAGGCAGTCATTGAGCGCAACCCGGTCCACGTTGCGGTCGCCCGCGCCGATTGGCTCGTTCACGCCGAGGCGACCGGGATCAACAGTCCGATGCTCGCCCATCTCATCCCATTGCGAGCCGTGCTCGAACCGAAATCAGATCCTTCAGATCTGCGCGCCGATCTGACCGGGAGTCCGCCAGAACTCCACGTTGCCATCCTGCGCCGATACATTGCGGACTTGGCCGCCATGTTGCTCGGCGCCTCGGCGGACGAAAAGATCCTGGACCACAGCCTGTGCGAGCTCGGTATGGACTCGCTGACCATCATCGAGTTCAAGAATCGCCTGCAGAGAGCGCTCGGATGTTGCTCCCTGTCGCTGGCCTCGCTGTCCGGCCACCCCACGGTCGATTCGCTGAGTACCTATCTGGCCGAGACCTGCCTCAACGACAACGGAGAGCGCCAGGGCGAGGGCTGTGCCCGACAGGGTTGTCTGGAAGGCACCGAGGGTCCATCGACTCGCCCGGGCCCATCGGGCCAACCGGCCGACCGGTCCAGAAAATCGGGCCGACCACTCCGCACCATCGCCCTGGCCATCCTGTGACAGAACCGGTCAGATGATCGAATCGGCCGCGGCGGACTCCCTCACAGGAGAAATCCGACATGCGGGCGTGCAAAGGCGAGCAGCGCGGCGATGAGGACGCCCAGCCATATCGACACGTAGACCGGCACGAACCTCTTGCGTCGCTCGAGCATCTCGGGGTGATCGATCGGCTTGCCGGCGAACTTGCCGCGCGGCCTGGTGGGGAAAAAAAACGTCTTATAGGTCTCGATAGTCGCGATGGTGAAGCCCAGCCCGGCCATCGAGATGGCCAGGTAGGAGTCGGTGAAATGGGCGACCATCGCCGCGTATAGCGTGGCCACAACCGGGCTGCGAAAAAACTTGAAGGTCTCGAAGCCCTCGACCGGGGCGTCCTTCCAGGCGCCGCCAAAGGCCGAGATCCAGCCGCCGATGCTGCCGATGCTGACCACCACCAGCCACCTGGGCCAGCCCAGCTCGGCCCGGTCCAGAGCGTGGATGGCGAGAAACGCACCGATGACCACGGCTGCGTAGATGACTCCGATGGTCATGCGTTTGCCGCGGTCTTTGATCGGTTTGCCCATGACGCCAAACTGCATGGGAATGAAGTATTTGGACTGATCTTCTTCGCGCCAGAAGCTCTTCCAGAATTCGGTGGCCCCACGCTCGAGCACGTAGATGATGCCGAAGTACACCAAGATCGACCGCGGCTCGGTCATGTCCCATCCGGTGAACGGATAGGCCAGCAAGCCGAGCACCGCGCCCACGATGGTGCTGCGGAAGTACTTGGGCCAGGTAAACCCCTCGTGCGGAGCATCCTTGTACATGCCCCAGGTCGAGGTGTGAAGGCCGGCACACAGGCCGACCAGGGTTGCGATGAGGTAGTTCATGGCGCTACTCGCCTTTGTCCCGAAAGTCTGGCCGGGGCGAACTCAGCGGCACTCGAGCCGAGGCCGCGCTGCGGTAAGCGGCCTCGACAATGTCGAGATCGCGACGTGCCCGGGCCAGATCCATGGCCGGCTCTCGACCGGTGGACCACGCGCGGTAGAAGTCGCGAAACATCGCCTTATAGCCCTGAATATCGCGAAATCCCGGAAATAGCAGCTGCTTTCTGATCCCATTTACAGCCAGAAAAATGCCGTTTGATTCGAATAGTATGGAACCCTGGCGCCCGAAGATGCGCGAGATTCGCAAGCCCTTGAGCGTAGAGGGCACCTCCCACGAGTACGACAGGGTGGCGACTGCTCCGCTGTCGTACTCCAGGGTGACCAGCATGCTGCGATCCATGCCCCGGTCCGGGCCGGGACGGGTGGCGTGTACAGCAGTTACCTCCAGGCCCACATTGGCCAGAAAATTGATCCAATGAATGCCACCCTCAAACAGGGCGCCCGGACCCGATAGCGCGGTATCATCGCGCCAATCGCCGGTCTTTTGCAGCTTGATGGCGTTGAGGTGGACGAACAGGACATCGCCGATGACCCGGTCGGCGAGGAGCTGACGCAGGGTGTGGGCGAGCGGTTTGTAGTAATAGTTTTCGGCCACGAACACGCGCTGGCCGGTTTCTCGACAGGCCTCTTCGATCCGGTCGAAGTCGGCAGCGCGCAAGAATGGCGGTTTTTCGACAATGACGTCCTTGCCCGCGGCAAGGGCGCGCAGGGTAGTGTCGAGGTGATGGGCGGGCGGGGTCAACACGGCGACCACATCGATGTCCGGCGAGGCAATGGCCGCCTGGTGCGATTCGAAGTGACCGGCGCCGCGATAGCGCTCGTTCATCTCCTCTGCCCTGGCCGGGTTGCGGCTGGCGTAATAACACCGCGCGCGCTTGCCCAGGGTGCGCAAGCTCTTGCTGTGCATCTCGGCGGCGTAACCGCAGCCGAGCAGGGCTATGTGCATTGGCCGGTATTTGCGATTTTCGTTCATGGCAAGTTCTGCGCCAGATATTCGCCCACCCGCAGGGCGTTGGCCGAGATGGTCAGGCTGGGGTTGAGACCGGCCGAGGATGGCATGAAGCTGCCGTCCACGACGTACAGGTTGTCGATGCCGCGAAAGCGGCAAAACTCGTCAAGGGCAGAGGTTTCGGGGTCTTTGCCCATGCGAACTGTGCCCACTGCGTGCGAGAAGGTCTTGATATTGTGGGTGTGAGACAACCAGGCTCCGGATCTGCGCAGCACCTTTTTGGCCCGGCCGGCCAGGGTGCGGCACGCGCGCCGATCGCGTTTGCTGTAGCGATGGGTGACGACCAGACGGGGCAGCCCGAATGAATCGCGTACGCTGCGGTCGATGACGACCCGGTTGTCCGGCTGCGGCTGGTCTTCGGCGATGACCAGAAGGCCGGTCAAGTGTTCGACCAGCGGGGCCAAAACGGTGCGCAGACCCCACGGCAGATAATGCCTGACCAGTTCGATCGGCGGGGTCGCCACCTGCTGAATACAGCCCAATTTGCCCGATGAACCGCGATTGTTTGTATCGCCAAAATAGTAATCGTGAATGGCGAGTTGTTTGTGAAAACGCCGCTCGGGATCGGGACGCCGGGGGTAGAAGCCGAAGATCATGGCGTTGCAGTGGCGCATCAAGTAGCGGCCCACAGTGGCCCCGCCGGGGTTTTCTCGGGCCAGGTCCGAGGCCAATAAGATATGCGGAGAAGCCAGGGTTCCGGCCGAGAGAACCACGGTATGGGCGCCCAGTCGCACGGTTTCGCCGCGCTGCTTGTCGACGCATTCGACCGCGGCAATGCGGCCGTTTTCGGCGATCAGTCGGGTCACCACCGTGCCTGTGCGAAGGTCGAGACCGCGGCTCAAGAGCGGCGTGAGCACGGTCGTTGCGATATCGTTTTTGGCCTTTACCGCGCAGGCAAAGGTATCGCAGGTCCGGCAGGCGACACAGCGCCGGCGCCCGGCGCGGGTGGCATGATTGATGGCCAGGGGCAGAGAGAACGGGTTGAGACCGAGCGAGCGAGCCGCGTCGGCAATGCGTTGCGAGATTTTTGCCAGCGGCGCCGGCCGCTGGGGAAACTCGGCGCTGCGCCGGGGCCGTGTGGGGTCGGCGCGGTCATCTCCGGCAATGTCGAGAATGGCCTCGGCGCGGCTGTAGTAGGGCTCGATTTCGCCGTAGCCAAACGGCCACTCGGCGCCGGAATCGCCCTTCACGTCGGGATCGATGTCGAAGTCTTTTTCGCGAAAGCGAAACGCGACGCAGCCGTAAAATACCGAGGGCCCGCCCACGCAAAAGCAACTTCCCATGGTCTTGCCATAGCCGCCGGCTGCGATGTGATACGGGCTTTCTGAGGAATAGTATCGAGTGAGTTCCAGAGAACCGCGCGGCTGCCAGTTTTCGGGTCCCCGCTCGACCCAATCGCCGCGTTCGACCAGCACCACGTCGCGACCGGCCTCGATCAGTGCGTGGGCGGTCATGGCTCCGCCAAAACCGCTGCCTATCACGATGATGTCGTGCATCCGCTGGGTCGCGATCATGGTGGAGCGCTGTATAATCTGAGTGCCCGGATCGCGCAAGGGCGGCTGGTCACGTGTTTCTGTTTTCGATTGCCGAGATGCCCATGAGTAAAGCGGTGGATTTTTCCGCGACGGTCGTCGGCCAGGTGGGTGCTCGGTGTGCAAAGGCCGGGCTCGACCTCTATCAACCGCTCGAGGTAGCCCAGTACAACCGGGCCGTGGCCGAGACCTACCGGTTGCCGACCTGGGGTCGCGGCTCGACCCTGGCCATCCTGATCGGAAATTCGCGCGCCCTGTGGCCACATCTGGTCGAAGCCCTGCGCACCGACCGCGACCTGCGCGCCAGTGAGCATCCGGTCGACGACTACTGCGATCGCGTGGTTCGCAGCGCACAAGAGGCCATTGCCAGACCATCGCGCGCGTTTCCGGCCCACTGGCGAGGCCAGCGCATGGTCGCGATGCAGCGACTCGCCGAGATCTCCGGTCTGGCCGCGCTGTCGTCCTGTCACCTCAGTGTTCATCGCCAGTTCGGCCCGTGGATTGCTCTCCGTGCGGTCATCGTGGTCGATTGTGACGGTCCCGGCGAGGTCCGGCCGATCCGGCAACCGTGCGTGTGCGACGAGCATTGCACCCCCGCATTCCAGCGTGCTCTGGCCGCCGCTTCCGCTGAATCAGACCAGGTCGATCTGGACAAACACTGGCGATTGTGGGTCTCGGTGCGCGACGCCTGTCCGATCGGCAGAGCTCATCGCTACGATGACGAGCAAATCCGCTATCACTATACCAAGGATCGCGAGCGTCTGCTTCGCCTTTACCCCGCGCGATAAATGCACTGGCAGTGGGCTAGCCGCGGCTAGAGCCCATCCAACATCTGTTCGATTTGCCCGATCCGCCGATCGTTGGTGTCAAACGCTCTTCGGCGGATTTGCAAGGCGTCCTCGCTTGACCGGTTTTGGCCGGCGCTTTCGCGTTGCTGTGGTGGAGGTGCCGGCTGCTATCGGAAGGCGCCTCCAGCCGGCTGGCAGGAACGATGGAAGCTGCTCGCCGCGCTCCGGTCACAGCTCTCTGCTACTCTGGCCAGCTGACATGACCGGAGTTTTAAGCAGTCGCCGCCGCATATTTTGCAATCGCACGCTCAATCTGCGCTCCATCGACGCCATTGGCTATGACATGGACTACACACTCATTCACTATCGGGTGGACGAGTGGGAGCGGCACGCGTTCGAGCACGTCAAGATGCGACTCGGCGAGCGTGGCTGGCCGGTTGGCGAGCTTGCATTCGACCAGACATTCATCCGCGGTCTGGTCATCGATACCGAACTCGGCAATATCGTCAAGGCCAACCGATTCGGCTACATCAAGCGCGGTTATCACGGCACCGAGCCGATCTCGTTCGATGAACTGCGCGCCATGTATTCCCGGACCATCGTGGATCTGGCCGAGAGCCGGTGGAAATTCATGAATACGTTTTTCTCCCTCTCGGAGGCCTGCCTCTATGCTCAGCTGGTCGAGCTTCTCGATGCGCGAGCGATCCCCGAGGTCATGGGCTACGACGATCTGTACCGCCTGGTGCGGACGACGCTGGATTATGCTCATGTCGAGGGTCGGCTCAAGAACGAGGTGATCGCCGATCCCGACCGGTTTGTAGCGATCGACAGCGATGCTCCTCTGGCCTTGGTCGACCAGAAGCACGCCGGCAAGAAGCTGCTTCTCATCACCAACTCGGACTGGAGCTACACCCGCTCGATGATGACGTATGCGTTCGATCCCTATTTGCCCGGCGAGATGACCTGGCGTGAACTGTTCGACGTGGTCATCGTGTCGGCGCGCAAGCCGCTGTTTTTTACCGGCCAGAACAGCCTGTTCCAGATCGTGAGCGAGGACGGACTACTCCGCCCCACGATCGCGGGAATCGACGATCGCGGCATCTATCTCGGCGGCTGCGTGGATCACGTCGAAACGTACCTCGGCGTGGCCGGCGACCGCATTCTCTATGTCGGCGATCACATCTTCGGGGACGTGCAGGTATCCAAGCGGATCCAGCGCTGGCGAACCGCCCTGGTCGTGCGCGAGCTGGAAGACGAGATTGCCCATGTCGAGAGGTTTGCCGCAACCCGGGCCGAGCTCAGGCGGCTCATGGCGCAAAAAGAACTGCTCGAGGAGAGGTTGTGCGCGGCCAAACTCGCCCTGCAGCGGGTTCGCGGCGGCTATGGGCCGGGCCGGCACAAAGACCCTACTGATCTGGTTTCTTCCCGGGACGCGGTGCGCGGCGAGCTCATTGCGCTGGACGAGCGAATTGCTCCCCTGGCCCGTGCCTCGGCCGAGCTGTCCAATCCGCGCTGGGGATTGCTCATGCGCGCGGGCTCTGACAAGAGCCACCTGGCCCGACAGATCGAGCGCTACGCCGACATCTACACCTCTCGAGTGTCCAATTTCCTCGCCCATTCCCCCTTCAAGTACTTTCGTTCGTCGCCGGGCAGTTTGCCACACGATCCCGCCCAGCCGGGGTAATCCGCGCGTGCCGGTGCAATGATTTCTCGCCTCGCTCATACCTTGCTCTGCGGTGTGGCGAGCATGCGCGCGCCGATCTCCTTGAGCAGCTTGACCGCCACTGCCGCCGTGCGCTCATGATCATCGCGCCTGGGATTGAGCTCGACGATGTCGGCGCCGACCAAAGGGGCCTCGATCTTCTGGATGATGTCCAGGGCCTGGCGCAGGCTGATGCCACCGGGCTCGTGGTGTGAAACGCCAGGCGCTTCTGCAGGGTCGATGCCATCCAGGTCGAAGCTCAGGTAGACCGGGCCGGCGAAATCGATACGCATGTTGCGTTCTACATGCCTGGCTTCGAAGACTTCCACGCCATAGCGCTCGATCTGTGCCTGCTGCTGCGCGTTGATCGTGCGGATGCCCACTTGCACGAGACGCTGGACGAGCCCTTCTTCCATGATGCGGGCGAAGGGGCAGGCGTGGGATAGGCGGTTGCCCTCGAATTCCTCATACAGATCCGGGTGGGCATCGAAGTGCAGGATGCTCAGCTGCGGGAACTTGCGCCCATAGGCACGCAGGATGGGATAGGTGACCGCGTGATCGCCACCCAGAGAGAGCAGGCGATGGCCACGGCCAAGAAACTCGCGAATCGTCGCCTCGATCTGGGCGACTGCCTGCTCGCCTGCTTCGAGGGGCATATCGCCGAGCACTTCGAAGTCCTGGCTCGCGGAGAGGTCCAGACCATCCTCGCTGCAGAGGTTGCTCGAGCCCGAGTCCATGACCGCACGAATCCGCGCCGGTGCCTCGGCGGGACCGCGCAGGTACGAAGACATCTCATCCCAGGGAAAGCCGAGAACCTTGACTGACATGGCCGGGATTATCCGCTGCCGAGCACGTCCAGGCCAAGTTGCCGGGCGTGAGCTATGAAACATGGTCGTCCTCGAGGGCCACAACCTGATCATCGGGGGCAACGAATTTCGCGCCACCAACGCGCGGACGACCGTGCGCCTCATCGGTCGCGACAATCGCCTGGTCGGCAACGACATTCACGACGTCGCGTCGCCGTTCTAAGAGCCGGTCGTGTCGCGAAAGCGGTCGCATATGCGACAGTCTCATGGCGAGCTCGAGAGGACCCCCAACCCCCGCGAGGTGTCGCAAAATCTTGTTGCAGAACTCGGTGTCGCATATTGTATTGTAGACACCGTTATTGCAACGGTGTCTACACCCAGCGAAAGGACAAATCATGCTGATTGGATATGCTCGCGTGTCCACCGAGGACCAGAAGCTACGGCTGCAGCGAGATGCGCTCAAAGCGGCAGGCTGCGAGAAGATCTACCGCGAGAAGGTCTCGGGGGCGGCCAAGAGTTTTCCACAGCGCGACAAGCTGATCGACTTCGCACGGCCAGGCGATGTCGTCGTGGTCTGGAAACTCGATCGGCTAGGACGCTCGCTTCGAGACCTGATCGACACCGTAAACGCGTTGCGGGAAAGTAAGGTAGGATTTCGCTCACTCAGAGAGTCGATTGATACAACGACTCCCGCTGGAAAGCTGACCTTTCACATCTTCGGCGCGTTAGCAGAGTTCGAGCGCGACATGATTCGAGAGCGTACCCGTGCAGGGCTGGCTGCTGCTCGAGCGCGTGGCCAGCTACTTGGCCGTCCACGTGCGCTCAGCCCCAAACAGGTGCAGATGGCCACTGCGATGCTTGCTGACCCTGCGATCACCGCGAGCCAAGTTGCCGAGCAACTTGGAGTTCATCGAGCGACCCTGTACCGCGCGCTGAAGAAATGACCCGGCCCGGACTCTTCGCCGGCCGGACCCGAACCATTGCCCTGGTCAGGCTGACCGGGAGCTTTGGCCGGGCCAGCCGGCCGATCCGGGTTGCGCGGGAGTTCAATCCACGTTGGCTCGGGCTGGCTCTGGACGAACGGGTTGTAGCCGAGCGCGCTGGCGATCAAAAACGCACCCAGGATCAGATACAGGATGCCAAAGAGCGTATGGGTCCGTTTGGGCAGTCCGTACATGCCCTTGCGCTTTTTGAGCGACTCCGCATCACTGGTCCGCGCAATATAGAGGCGGTACAGACCAAAGCAGATGACCACGCCGGCAACGAGAAAGGTGACCCAGGAAGGGATGGCTACCATCGCCCGCTGTTTTTAACAGGTATCGGCGATGATTTGTGACACTCATTTGCATTGCCAGGAAAGAGTGCAGGCGCTCGCGGTTGACAGGCGCCCGCACTTTGGCAACAGTTCCAGCGCTCTCTCATGGCTCGGTCGAAGTACAAGAATTCCGCGGCGTTCTATGATGTTGATGGAACACTCATCAGCATCAACATCGTCCATACGTTTACGTTTTACGCCATCCGGCAGGCGTCCCTCGTGGAAGCGGCGCGCAAATGGGGAACTACGGCGATGTCCCTGCCGCTCTTCTGGGCAGCCGACAAGATCTCGCGAAAATGGTTCAACGAGCTGTTCTACCGCCTCTACGAGGGCATGAGCGAAGACCGCCTGGTCACCCTGGCCGAGGAGCTGTTCGAGGAGGTCATCGAGCCCAAGATCTACCCGCGCAGCCGCGCCCTGATCGAGGAGTCACGGCGGGCCGGATGCCGGCAAGTGCTGATCTCGGGGGCACTTGACTTCACTCTACGGCCGCTGGCCGAGTACCTCGAAGTCGACGATTTCATCGCCAATCGACTCGAGTTTCACGACGGCTACGCCACCGGCAAGCTGGCCAAGCCGTTCGTCGGCGGCGCGACCAAGGCCAATATCATGCGCCACTACGCCCGCCAACACGATGTCGACTTGACCGAATCGTGGGCCTATTCGGACAGCTACTCCGACTTTCCCATGCTCGCCGTGGTCGGTCACCCCACCGCGGTCAACCCCGACCTCCGCCTGCGCTCGGTCGCCCGGTCCTACGACTGGCCAGTCCTCGACCTGTACTGAGCGACCGGTCGCCAGTTTCCGCAAAATTCCGATTTAGACCGGAGACATCGGGCTTTTCGAGAGTCGCGACTCCCCTTGCGCTCCCAACCCATTGTAGGCACTATCGGCGCGTACGTATGCGAGCTTTCAAACCCCGGTACCGCGAACGCGCCCGCGAGCAGATTGTCACGATCGATACCGATTCGGCACCACGCATTCTGTTTTACGGCGAAAACTTCCTCCTCGAAGACCTGCCCGTCGGAACCCGGGTGATCTATCCCAAGCGACCGCTGACCGGCGTGGTCAACCCGGTCGCCACCATCCGCTACGCCCTCAATCACCCACTCGATATGGACCCTCTGCACGCCCAGCTCGAGCCCGGCATGAAGGTCACCATCGCGGTGGACGATATCTCTCTGCCGCTCCCGATCATGCGGCGCCCCGATGTCCGCGAAACCATGCTCGACATCGTATGCGAAATGCTCGCCGATCACGGCGTGGACGACGTCCATATCATCGTGGCCACGTCACTGCACCGCCGCATGCACGACCGCGAAATCCGCCGCATGGTGGGCGAAAACGTGTGGAGGGAATACTGGCCCGACCGGCTCTACAACCACGATGCCTGTGATCCCGACGGCATGGTGGTGCTGGGCAAAACCCGCCATGGCGAGCTGGTCGAAATGAACCGCCGCGCCGCCGAGTCCGACCTGGTCATCTACATCAATATTAACCTGGTGCCCATGGACGGCGGTCACAAATCGGTCGGCGTCGGCCTGTGCGGCTACGAGAGCCTGAAAGCACATCACACGCCCCGGGCCATCGTCGATTCCGACTCGTTCATGGACCCCAAAAACTCGGCCCTGTCCCATTCGGTCGAGCGCATCGGCCGGGTCTGCGACCAGCACGTCAAGGTCTTTCACATCGAAACCGTGCTCAACAACCGCGCGTTCTCCGGACCACTCGATTTCTTGATGAAAAACGAGGACGACTTTACCGAGGCCGATCGGCTCAAGTTCGAGGCCATGAAATGGACTCTCGACCGCATGCCGTACGCGGCCCGCCGCGAGATCTTCATGCGCACGCCGGCGGCATACGAGCTCATCGCCTGCTATGCCGGGGCGACCGACCCGGTGCACGAAAAAACCCTGGCCCGCTCGTACGAGCAGTATTCGATCGATGTGGCCGGTCAGGCCGATATCCTGATCACCGGGATACCGTATATCAGTCCCTACAACGTCAACTCCAAGGCGCTCAATCCACTGCTGGTCCAGGTCATGGCCCTGGGTTACTACTACCATATGTACCGCAACCGCCCACTCCTCAAGGATGGCGGTGTTCTCATCATCGCGCATCCCTGTTCGGATAAGTTCGACCCGGTTCACCACCCATCGTATATCGAGTTCTTCAACCGCATCTTGCCCGAGACCCGCGACTCGTATGTGCTGGAGAAAAAATATCAGGACGAGTTTGCCTATAACCCCAGCTACGTCGAAATGTACCGGCGCGGCAATGCCTATCACGGCGCCCATCCGTTTTACATGTGGTACTGGGGCCAGCGCGGTCGCGAGAAAGTCGGCCGGGTCATCGCCGTCGGCACCGACAACAAAACAGTGCCCGACATCCTGGGCTGGGAACGGGCCGATTCTCTGGCCGAAGCCGTGGCCATGGGACGCTCGACCATGGGCCGCAGCGCGCAGATCACCATGATGCACCACCCGCCCATCTTGATCACCGACGTTTCCTGATCCGACATTTCGCGATCCCCCCTGGGAGCAACCATGGCCGAGGAAAAAGACCGGGAACAACTCGACGTCGCCAAAACGCTCGATCAAAAGAACGTGCTCTTGATCGGCACTACCGGCTTTGTCGGCAAGGTGGTGCTGTCCATGCTCCTGTGCCGGTATCCCAACATCGGCCGGATCTATGCCCTGGTCCGTCCGGGTATGGGCGACACTGCCGAGGAGCGATTTTTTGACAAAGTGGCCCGATCGCCCGCCTTCGATCCACTGCGCGAGATGTGGCAGGACGGCTACGACAGTTTCCTGCGCGAAAAAATCGTCCCCATCGCGGGCGATATCGGCCGGCCGCGGTGCAATTTCGACGACAATCAGATCGGCCAGTTTGCCGATCACGGCATCTCGGCCATCATCAATTCGGCCGGTCTGGTCTCGTTCATGCCGTCGCTCGAGAGCGCGATCCGCATCAACGCGCTCGGCGCCAAGAACGTACTCGACGTGGCCCGGGCGACCGGAGCTCATCTCCTGCACGTGTCGACCTGTTATGTCGCCGGCCGGCGCGACGGCGAGGTGTGGGAAGACGAGCCGGTCATCGGTTACTTTCCCCGCCACGACGAACTCAGAACCGACGATTTCTCGGCCGAGGCCGAAATCGCCGACTGCCAGCGCATCATCGAGCAGGTCCGCACCCTGGCCAACGACCGGGCCCATATCTCGCAGTTTCGCGAGCAAGCGGCCGAAAGCCTGCGCGCCCAGCGCCGCGATCCCGACAACAAACAGACCTTGCGTCTGGCCGTGGCGCGCGAGCGAAAGCTGTGGATGCACAAACGCCTGCAGGAGCTCGGCCAGGAACGCGCCGAACACTGGGGCTGGACCAACACCTATACCTATACCAAGTCGCTCGGCGAGCAGGTCATTCTGGCCGATAAAGACGTGCGCGCCACCGTGCTCCGGCCAGCCATTGTCGAGTCGTCGGTGCGCTATCCATTTGCCGGCTGGAACGAGGGATTCAACACCACTGCGCCGCTCATTTATCTGGCTCTCAAGGGCCACCGCCACATCGTGGCCGGCCACCGCACTCCGCTCGATATCATTCCGGTCGACATGGTGTCGGCTGCCATGATCCAGGCCACGGCAGCGCTCATCGCCAATTGCCACAAACCGGTCTATCAGTGCGGCACCAGCGATATCAATCCGGTCTACACCGAGCGGCTGACCGAGCTGAGCAGCCTGGCCATCCGCAGGTACTACCGCGAACTGGCCGACAGCGGTGAAGAGCCGTTCCGAAATCGCCTGCGCGCCCGGCTCGAGCCATTTCCGGTCGAGTACAAGCGCTTTCAGCGCTTCTCGGCGCCCCAGTTCAAGCGGGTCGCCGACCGCATCGGCGACGAGATCGACCGCCGGCTGCCCCGCTGGGGCGCCCCCCGGCTCACCGCGGTGGCCGAGCGAGCCCAGGAGCAACTGGCCCGGGTATCCGAGTTCGCCGGCCAGGCCATCGATGTGATCGAGCTCTTCAAGGCGTTTACCTTTGACCACGATATCCGCTTTCGCTGCGACAATACCCGCGGGCTCAATGCCCAGCTCACCGCCCACGACCGCGAGGTTTTGCGCTGGGATCCCGACGCGATCAACTGGCGGTCCTACTGGTTCGACAGCCACTTTCCCGGCCTGCAAAAATGGGTGTTTCCCATTCTTGACGACGAGTTCGGTCCCAAACAGCGCTCGGTGTACACCTACAAAGACCTGGTCGAGTTGTTCGATGCCGCGACCAAGCTCAACAAGCACCGGGTGGCCATGCGGCTCATGCCCAAACGGGGCGACGAGCCGGTGGTGTACACCTACGAGCGAATCCAGGACATGGCCGCGCAGGGCGCGGGCTCGCTGCGCCAGCTCGGCATCGCAGGCGGCGATCGGGTCATGCTCATGTCCGAGAACCGACCCGAGTGGGCTATCAGCTACTTTGCCATTCTCAAAGCCGGGGCCACGGCGGTTCCTCTCGATTCGGGGCTATCCCTGCCCGAAGTCAGCAATCTGGCCCAGTCGTCGGGAGCGCGGCTGCTCATTGCCTCAGCCGACGTGGCCGACCGGCTGCTGTCCGAGAACGGCATTGCCACGCCCATGCGGGGCGATGACATCGAGGTATCGGCAGCGCTCTCGGCCCTTGGCCGCGCCATTGCATCGGCCATGGCCAACGATTCCGGCGACCCGGGCGCGGCCGGCAGTGATGTGGCGCAGCCGGTCCTCGATGTCGGCGTACTCGGCTTCGACGACATTTTGGTCGAGCCTGCGGTATCGCCCATGGCGGTCGCCCGGCCGCGACTGGGCGGGACCACCGCCTCGCTGATCTACACCTCGGGCACTACTGGTGAGCCCAAGGGCGTCATGCTCAGCCACAAGAATCTGACCTCGATGACGGCCAAGATGTCGTCGCTCTTCAAGCTCTACCGCCACGACGGTTTGCTCTCGGTTCTGCCGCTTCACCACACATTCGAGTTTGCCGCCGGTCTGCTCATGCCCCTGGTGCACGGGTCATCGATCACCTATCTCGAGGAGATCGGGCCCGAATCCCTATCGGACGCCCTGGCCGAGGGCCACATTACCAGCATGGTCGGAGTGCCGGCTCTGTGGCAGCTGATTCACCGCAAGATCTTCAGCGTGGTTGCCGATCGCGGGCCGCTTCTGCGCCGCGCGGTCGACGCAGTGGTCGAGCTGTCGCGAATGATCGCCGAAAAAACCGGATTCAACCCGGGCAAGCTGTTGTTCTTTCCGGTTCACAGCAAGCTCGGTGGCCGCCTACGGCTTCTCATCAGCGGTGGGTCGGCGCTGCCCAGCGATGTCATGAAGTCATTTCACGGCCTGGGCTTTCGCCTCTACGAGGGCTACGGCATGACCGAGGCATCTCCGGTCATCGCGGTCATGCGGCCCAATGAAAAGACCGCCATCGGCAGCGTGGGTCGGGCCCTGCCCGGGGTCGACATAAAGATCGACCAGCCCGACGACAGCGGCATTGGAGAAGTGGTCACCAAAGGGCCCAATGTGATGGAGGGATATTATCACAATCCCGAGGCGACCAGTGCGGTCCTCAGGGCCGGCTGGCTTCATACCGGCGACCTGGGTCGTCTGGATCGGGACGGCAATCTGTACATCGTGGGCCGCAAGAAGGACATGATCCTGGGTACCTCGGGCGAAAACGTCTATCCGGACGAACTCGAGGCCATCTATTCGGACTCGCCGTATATCAAGGAGCTGTCCATCGTCGGCCTTCCCTCGGGCCATACCGGCGAAACGGTGGCCGCGCTGATCGTGCCCGAATACGGCAAAGACGGCCTATCGCGCGAGGTCATCCGGCAGCGGCTATTGCAGCACGTGCAGGATTTGACCAAGCAGCTGCCACTTCACAAGCGGCTCAAAGTCTATCATCTGTGGGATCACGACCTGCCCAAGACGTCGACCCGCAAGGTCAAACGGGGCGAGGTAGTGGCCGAGCTGAGCCGACTCGAGGCGGCCGCAGCGCGAGCCAGCCAGGCCCGCAAAGAGCGGCCCGAGGGCGGCGAACCGGGCCAGCGCAGCTCCACTGACTGGATACGCGATGTCATCGCCCAGGTTGCGCAGAAAAAGCGCTCTCAGGTCCAGCCGGAAACTCGGCTCGACGAGCTCGGCTACGACTCGCTGATGTTTACCGAGCTCGGCGTGGCCCTCGAGGCTGCGGGGGTGACATTATCCGATCCGGCGGCTCTGACCGATCTCGACACCGTGGCCGACGTCGAGAACTACACCGCCCAGCACGGCATCGAGGCCGAGGCCGGCGGGCGCAAGGACGGGCGCAAAGAGCGGGTCAAGAAGGGCAAACGAGACCACGAGAGCGGCGATGACGAGGAGATCGCGGTGCCCGATCTATGGGTGCGCATCGGCCGGCGCGCCCTGCGTATGGGCCAGCGCATGGCCTACCAGCGTCTGTACGACACTGACGTCAGCGGTGAGGCCTATGCGCCGCCTACTGGCGGGTATATCGTGGCGGCCAACCACGCCAGCCATCTCGACATGGGCCTGGTCAAGCACGCGCTCGGCGAGCAGGGCGAGTTACTGGTCGCCCTGGCCGCCCGAGACTACTTTTTCGACGATCCGGTGCGCCGGGCCTATTTCGAGAATTTCACCAATCTGGTGCCCATGGAGCGCTATGGATCGCTGCGCGAGTCACTTCGTCTGGCCGGCGATGTCATCCGTTCGGGCCATATCCTCCTGATCTTTCCCGAGGGCACTCGGTCCAAGACCGGGGTCATGAGCGACTTCAAACCGTCTCTTGGCTACCTGTCTTTGACCAACCAATGCGGCATTTTGCCCATGTACTTGGGCGGCACCTACGATGCGTTCCCAAAAGGCGCCTACCTGCCCCGTTTGCCCAAGCACCGCGATCTGGTGGCGCGGATTGGCCCATTTGTGCCCTATGAGAGGCTGAGCGAGATGAAGCGGGGTGTATCTCGCAGCCAGTCCTATCGCCGCATTGCCGCGCACATCGAGCGTCAGGTCAGAAGGCAGGTTCCGGCCGAGTACGAGTGGACCCTGGGCGAATCCGGCCGCGAACCGCTGGCCCAGGTCGCCGAGCAGGCCGCCAATCCGGCCCGGCCCGATCCGGCAGCCGGGTCGGCCGAGCCGGTCTCGAGCAAGCGCGAGGTCGGCCGGTGAGGGAGTGCATATGAACACTGTTTTGGTCACCGGTGGAACCGGTTTTTTGGGTGAGCACGTGGTACAGCACTTGCTCGCCGCGGGCAGCTATCGGGTTCGAGTCCTTGCCCGCTCGCGTTCGCCGGTATTGGCCGGGCTGGCCGGCCAGTCCGAGCTGGAGCTTGTTCGGGGCGATATTCTGGCCGGTGACGAACTCGGCGAGGCCATGGTTGGATGTGATGCTGTGCTGCATCTGGCCGGCATGGTGTCGCGCAACCCGGACGATGCCCAGGCCATGATGCGCATTCATGTGGACGGCACCCGGCGGCTCTTCGAGACCGCGCGCGCCCTTCCGGGACCGGGCCCGGTCCGCATCGTGGTCGCCTCGACCTCGGGTACGGTTGCGGTGTCTACGGTGGACGAGGTTCTCGACGAAAACGCCGGGTATGCCACCGAGATCGTGGCTGGCTGGCCGTATTACGCGTCGAAGATTTTTCAGGAGAAGCTGGCCTTTGCCCTGGGCAGCGAGTACGGCATCGACGTTTTGTGTGTCAATCCGAGCTTGCTTCTCGGCCCGGGCGACCGGCGACTATCGTCGAGTGGCGATGTGCTGGATTTTTTGCGCCGAAACATCCCGGTCGTGCCCGACGGCGGGGTCAATTTTGTCGACGTGCGCGATGCTGCTGACGCGATCGTAACCGCACTGCAGCGTGGTCGGCCGGGCGAGCGTTATTTGCTCGGCGGGCCCAACTGGACCTTTCGCGAGTTTTTCGGCCGATTGTCTCGGGTCGCCAAGGTAAGGCCGCCGCGGCTGCGCATCCCGGACAGCTGGGCTCGAGCCGGGGCCAGCATGATCGAGCATTTCTACCGCAATCGGGGCAAAGAGCCGCCATTTGACCGCATCTCGGTGGAGATGAGCCAGCACTACTGGTGGATCGACTCGACCAAGGCCGAGCGAGAACTCGGTTTTGAGGCCCGCGATCCCGGCCTGACTCTGCACGATACAGTGCGTTATCTGCGCCAGGATCTCGCGGCCATCGACTGACCATCGGTTGCTCCACGCCCTGACTCCGGCTTCGCGATCAAGCGAGCCATGGCACCAGGGGTCAAATCGGTCAAGTGCCCACAAGCGTTACTTGCCGGCCGTCGAGCTGTTGTAAATGGTCTCGATCCATTTCTCAGTGCTTATAAACCCCTCCCCCCACGACTTCCATTTGGCCGGCAAGCCCTGTTTTTGGATCGCAGCCAGGTTTTTGCCCTGCTTGATCTGGCCGCGAATGACCGCCACGGTCTCGATGAGCATCTGGTGATACGCCACCAGATCATCCCTGGTAGCCAGAGGACCGTGGCCGGGAATGATCTTGGTGTCTGACTTGACCAGGCCGAGAACCGTGCGGATGTTCTCCTCCAGGCCAGCTGGATTGCCGCCGTTGCCCAGATCGACGTAGGGAAAACGACCGTTGAAGAAATGGTCGCCCATATGAACCACATTGGACTTGTCGAAAAAGATGATGCTGTCGCCGTCGGTATGGCCGCTGGCAAAGTGCACCGCTCGTATGGCCTCGCCGTTGAAATGCACAGTCAGGGTCTTGTCAAAGGTGACAACCGGCAGAACCTCGGCCGGCTTGCCGGCCAGATTCTTGCGCACATTGTCGTGGGCTATGATGGTCGCCTCCTTGCCAAATACCGCGTTGCCGCCGACATGATCGCCGTGGTGATGGGTGTTGAGGACATACTGCAGGTCGCCCTTGGACAGAGCACCGAGCGCAGCGCGAATCTTGTCGGCCAGAGGCGCAAACTGATCGTCGATGATGAGTATTCCATCGCCGCCAACCGAGACTCCGATGTTACCACCTCGGCCGATGAGCATGTAGATGTTGCCGGCAACCGGAACGGTCTGGATCTCGACCTCCTCTCCGGCACCGTGGTCGGCCCTGTCTTTTTGGCTCTTGTCTCGGCTGCTCTCATCGGGCGTGGCAACCGGTTCGGCCGGGCCTGGTGCAACGCCTTGCTCGCATGCCGTGGCGATGGGCGCGATTGCAATGAAAAAGGCACAGAGATGGGCGATGTCGGGTTTCATGGTATCTCCCTCGCGATTGCGATGGCCATGAGTACCGCGACTCGATGGGGCTGACAAGATAACTCATCGCCGCCTGCTCGGCGGCGGCTTGAGGCCGTACTTCTCCATCTTGTAGATCAGAGCTCTGCGCGACAGACCGAGCTGCTTGGCCGCCCGGGTCTGGTTGCCGCCGCAGGCGTCGAGGGCGCCGACGATGGTCGCTCGCTCGACGTCGGCAATCTGATCGCGCATATCGCCCCGTAGGCCGGTGCCGCCCGGCCCGACGACGTCCGCCCGGGCAGTGTCGCGGACCCGATCGGGCAGATCGTCGATCTCCACCGTCGCACCAGTGTGCAGCACAATGGCCCGCTCCATGGCGTTGCGCAACTCGCGCACATTGCCGGGCCAGCGATACGCGCACACAGCGCGATCGGCGGCTTCTGACAGCGACGGCTCGGCAACACCAGCCTCACGCGCAGCATGGCGCAAAAAATGCTGCGCCAGAAGCGAAACCTCGGCCGGACGGTCGCGCAACGGCGGTACCACAATGGTGAACGCGCTGATGCGAAAAAATAGATCTTCCCGAAATACTCCCCGCGCCACCTCGGCTTCGAGATCGCGATTGGTCGCGCAGACCACGCGGACATCGACGTCGATCGAACGAGTGCCGCCAACCCGCGAGATCTTGTGGGCCTCGAGCACGCGCAGCAGCTTGCTCTGAACCGCTCCCTTGATCTCGCCGATCTCGTCGAGAAAAATGGTTCCACCGCCAGCGGCCTCGAAATAGCCGAGCTTGCGCCGATCAGCGCCGGTAAACGCACCCTTTTCGTGGCCGAAAAGCTCGCTCTCGAGCAGGGTCTCGGGAATCGAGGCGCAGTTGAGACGGACAAATGGCTTGTCGCTGCGCTGGCTGCTCCGGTGAATGGTTTCGGCGACAACTTCTTTGCCCACCCCGGTCTCACCGTTGATGAGCACCGTGATCGGATGATCAGCCACCTTGCGCGCCAGGGCAAATACCCGCTCCATCTGCGGATCGGCGACCACGAACTCGCTGGTACGTGGCTCCTGCTCGCTCGGCGGCAGGGCGACCGGCTCATCTTGCTGTCCGGCAGAACGCAACGCCGCTCGCGCTCCGGATAGCAAGACGCCCGGCTTGGTGCCGTGCTCGGGAAACAACGCCACGCCCACATAGACGCGGACGCCGTTCTGTCGAGCCACACCGACCAGGGCCCGGGCCGTCTCTCGAGCGGTCTGCTGGGTGGCCTCCGGCAGGATCAGTGCCACGTCGTCCGGCCCGTACTCGGCCACCACATCCATGGGACGAAGCATGGCGACAATTTGATCGAGCGCCTCATCGCAGGCTGCCACGCTGCCGTGGAGGCGAAGCATCATGAGGGCACAGCGACGTTGAAACTGCAGACCCCGGTCCACTTCCGCGGCCAGTCGCTCTTCGAGATAGGTCGTCGAACCGATCGACCTGTGCCGAACCATGCTCGAGGTGATGCTCACAACAGCCATGATCGAACCAATGCTGATCTCATCCCCGGACGAGACCCGCGTCGACTGCTCGATCTTATCGCCGTTGACCCGGGTGCCGTTGCGACTGCCCAGATCTTCTACGGTGAATCGATCGCCCTCGCGAACGAGACGGGCATGGTTGCGCGACACCCGCTCGCTATCGATATGCACAGTGCTACTGCGCGAGCGGCCAAACGTGACCTCTGCGCCATCCGGGATCTCGACCATCCGCGTGCCGGCGTCACTGTCAGCCCCGTGGTAGACGATCAGCCGAGCCCGGCCAGCGTGATCGCCAGCGTGGGCAATGGTCGCGTCGGCAACTGTATAAAGTTCATCGTCCATGGCTGTCCGAATGTCCAGGTGAACGTGATCGTACGAAGTTTGCACAGTGTACCAGCCTTGCGCAGGTAAGCCGGGCGGGAAAGCCCACTGATCACTGCAATACGACCTGCATCCCTGTTGGCGGGCCGCTTGCATAGAGTCACTGCGTATGTCTCGCCTGGTTGCAGGGATATCTGTCGCATTGGCCGCTCTCCTCTCCGAAGGGTGTCCAGGAGGCGATCCGCCGTTGTCCGGGGTGGACGGCGGCACAGATGGCGGCGGCTCGATCGACGATGGCGGCACGCCGACCGAAGGGCTCTTATTCACTTTCAAGACCGTGCCCGAACAGATCCCGGGCACGGCTGGTGGACAGTTTCAGGCGCGTATTCGCTCGGCCGAATTCAAGCTCAGCCGGCCGCGCGCGATCGGAGACGCGGCGCCTGGCGACTCGCGGACCACCCGAGCGATGGTCGAGCTGGAGTGGGGTGAGGACGATGACGACAGCGAGAGCGCCTCGGCCGAGCTGGTTTTTCCCAGGGCACCGGCCGGAATCTACTCGTGGCTGAGGGCCGAGGTGGTCGAATACGAGATCAGTGGAACTGTGACGGTTGACGTGGATGACACGCCAACCGTGGTCGAGTTCGAGGTGGAGGACGAACCGCCCGGTGACCTGTCGCTGGAAATCGATCTCAATAGGGTCGAATTGCCCGCCGACATCCAGCTTTGGCGGATCGCGATCACGGTCGATCTGGCCAACATGGTCGTGGATTTACCCTGGGATGATGTGCCTGCCGACGGCGAAGGCAAGCGCGTGGTCGATCGGGCATCCGAGCATATCGACGACGTTCGGGACGATGTCACCAACGCATTCACCAGCGACGACGATAATGATGACAACTCATTAGCGATGTAACTGCCACGCAAGCGCCGGTATGTCTCCTGCTCCTGCGAATCCTGCCTGCAATATTCCTCGCGGCGCTGGCGTGGCAGTTTTTTTTGGCCGGGCTAGCCGCTATTGCGGGCCCGCGCTTCCTGCCTTCGACCGAGAAATACCGCGGCAGCCAGCCATACAAGGGTGATCGGCACGGCCGCGACCGCAATGCTGGCCAGGCCCAGGCCGAGGGCTTGCAGAGTGCGGAATGCCCAGCTACTCAGCGCATCGCCGCCGCGGTAGACCACGGTGTCGATAAAGTTTTTACATTTGTATTTCTGCTCGCGGCTGACCACGGTAAATAGCATTTCCCGTCCGGGCCGGGTAATCGAGTGCCGCGCCGCCCGCATTGCGACCTGAAAGACGACCAGCATCGACAACACCGGCAGCATCGATAGGCCGATAAAGCCGGCCACGGTGAGCAGAGGCAAAACGGCCAGGGTGAGCGCAATACCCAGCCAGCGCAGTACTCTGGCGGTCAATAACAGCTGCAGGAGCAACGTGAGCAAACTGTTCATCGCATCGACGACGGCAAAAAAGGCGCTGCGGACCTCGTCTGTGGAAAACGCCTCGGCGACGATCTGCGCCCGTGCAATATAGACAAATGTGGCCGCCAGAGACATGCACAGAAGGTAGAGGCAGATACCGGCGAGATAGGGCGACCGGGCCACTTGAGTGGCGCCGGCAATGATACTGCCGCCGATCGGGCGCTCGGCGCGGCCAGGAGGCCCGGCCGCGCCCTGCCCGCTCTGCTCCGGCAACCCTGGGCTGCGCACCGCCGGC
This sequence comes from Pseudomonadota bacterium, assembly GCA_022360315.1. Classification (GTDB taxonomy): domain Bacteria; phylum Myxococcota_A; class Polyangia; order Haliangiales; family Haliangiaceae; genus JAKSDA01. The sequence continues at coordinate 12,600 of JAKSDA010000122.1, read as the reverse complement.
CGCGAGGTCCGATCGCGATCGTGGACGCCCCCCCCGGCGTCCACCCGCATGAGCAATGGCCTGGCCATCGGCCTGGTCACGCGGCCAAAACACTGCACAGCACATTCGAGCAGGGTCGCCGACAGGACCAGCAAAACCGCCAGACCTGCCGGTTCGACTAGGATACTGGTGATCCACGAGCCGAAAAGAGCGCCGGTGCTGCCGCCCGCAGCGATGAAGCCGAACAGGCGCTTGCCCTGCTGACTGCTGAAAACATCGGCCATCACGCTCCAGAACACCGACACCACGAACATGTTGTAGACCGTCACCCAGACAAAAAATCCCTGGGCGACCGTGCGGCGAGCGACGTCGAAATGAAGCAGCGCGGCGAAAACCAGAATATTGAGCAGAAAAAAGCGGTATACCGCCGGGACAAAACGGCGCCTGGGCAGGCGGGCGACCAGGGCTCCAAATGCCGGTACCGCGGCCAATAACACGAGGAACACCGCGGTGAACATCCAGGGAAGATTGTCGACCCCGCCGGCCACGCCCATGGCTTCGCGCACCGGACGCAGCATGTAGTATCCGCCGAGCAGAAAAAAGAAATAGGCAAACGACCACAGCGCCGCGCCGGATTCGCCGTCGTCGACTGGAACGAAGGTACGAAGTGCTCTGTCGACAGGCGAAGAGGGCATGTGCTGATGAGACCGAGTTGGCATCAGCACAACCGGGCGCCGCTCGGATCAAATTCCGCGGCCCGATAACAGCTTGTAACAGGCTCTCGACTGCGCGGGTTACCTGGCGCTGGTCGCTGTTGGCGATGCGCCGGCATCGTCGGGCAGGGCCGGCAACTCGGACAGGTTGGGCAGGAGCTCGATTTCGATGCGGCGGTTTTCCTGTCGTCCGGTGGCGGTTTTGTTGTCGCCGATGGGATCGTGTTCTCCGAAGCCGGCGGCGACCAGGTTGATCGGCTTGAGCTTGGCCTCGATGAGGAACTGGGTGACTGTGATCGCGCGCGCGGCCGACAGCTCCCAGTTGTTCTTGTAGCGCGATTCTTCGCCCGCGTTTTCGATGGGCCGGTTATCGGTATGTCCGGCGATCATGAATTTGCGCTCGGGCAACTCGCGCAAAATGATGGCGACCTCCATGAGGGCGAGCTCGCCGGCCCGGGACAGGACGGCGCTGCCCGAGTCGAAGAGCACCGAGGCGGGCAATTTGAGCAACATGCGCCCATCGCGTATCACCACGTCGAGTTTGCCGGCATCGATCATTTTCTGAAATTGCTCGGTGAGCTTCTTGAAGGCGGCGAGCCGTTTGGCGGTCTCCTCGCGCTGCTTGCGGATCGCCTCGAGTTCGGCGCGGGTGGCGTTCAGATTGGCTTCCACTTGGGCCAGGCTGGCGCTGGCATCCTGGTGCTTGCCTTTCACGGCCTCTTGTTCGGCCTGGCACGAGGCGACTTTTTGCTCGAGTTCCCGGTTGCGCGTTTGGGTTTCGGCGAGCTGGCCCTGGCACTGCTCACTCGCCTCGAGCTTTTCGAGAACCGCCATGTGCTCGCCGCGCAGATTCCACGCGTAGTGGCCGATGGCGCCGGCGGCACCGAGCGAGGCGATGGCAAAGAGAATGGCTTTGAGCGCGGTCCGTTTGGGCTTGCCTGGTGGTGGCTTGGTCTGGTCGGGCAAATCGTTCCCTCAACGTGATCGAGAACCGGTATTGTCTGCTCTACCTGGCCGATCTGCAACGGATTGTGTCCATGTCTGTGGGCTGGCATCTTGCGCTGGCCGCGCGGTTGTGCAAAAAGCCGGTGATGGCCGAGCCGCTGGGTTGTCCGCGCGACCGGATGCTCGCACTGCTCGAGCAGTACGGCCGCGAAACCACATCGTTCCAGACCCTCGAGCCGGGACTGTCGTACTGGTTTGACGATGGCGCAACGGCGTGCGTGGCATACATGGACACCGGAGGAGCGTGGGTCGCGGTAGGCGGGCCGATCGCGCCCCCCCACGGCGAGGCGATCGCGGCCGAGAAATTTGCCCAGGCCGCTCATTGCAGTGGTCGCCGGGTGCGATTTTTTGCCCTCGAAACGTCCCGGGTAAGCGACCTGGCCGACCGATTTGCGCTCATTCATATCGGCGAGCAAGCGTCGTGGGACCCGCGGGAATGGCCGGGGATTTTGCGCAACAAGCGCAGCTTGCGCGAGCAGTTGCGCCGCGCCCGGGCCAAGGGAGTGAGTGTGCGGCGGGTGCAGGGGGCCGAGCTGGCCGATCCGACCAGTCGGGCCCGCCTGGGTGCCGACGAGCTGGTCGCGCGCTGGAAAGACGCGCGCTCGATGGCGCCGATGGGGTTTTTGGTGCACGTCGATCTGTACACAGCTGCCGAGTTACGGCGTTTTTTTGTCGCCGAGCGCGGCGGTATTGTGGTCGGCTTGCTCTCGGCAGTGCCGATTTATGCCCGCAACGGCTGGTTTTTTGAAGATCTCCTGCGCCGTCCCGAGGCGCCCAACGGCACGGTAGAGCTGTTGTTCGACCATGCGATGCGCCAGGCTGCGTGCGAGGGCAGCGACCATGTCACATATGGCCTGGCGCCGCTGGCCGACAGTCGGTCGCGAGTGCTTTGTTTTATCCGCGACCACACCCGCTGGCTCTACGATTTCGAGGGCCTGCGCGCGTTTAAGGCCAAATTGCTGCCGAGTCGCTGGGAATCGGTCTATCTGGCCTATCCCCGCGGCGAACGGGGCATCCGGGCGGTCATCGACATCCTGGCCGCGTTTGCCCATGGCAGCCTTTTGCGCTTTGCCGTGGCCACGCTGTATCACCGCGCTGCATCGGTCACCCGTCTTCTGGCCCTTCTTCTCATTCCCTGGACCCTGGCCATGGCGCTGGTCGATACCGGGCAGTGGTTTCCCTCAGCGGCGGCCAAGATGGGGTGGATCGGCCTGGACATCGTTCTGTTCGTCGCTCTCATGGTACTCGCCTCGCAGTGGCGCAAACCACTGGCCATGGCGCTATCGGCCGCGGCGGGCGGCGATTTCATCCTCGGCACGATCCAGACCGTGGCCTACAACGGACCGCGGGCGCGCGGGCCGCTCGACTGGATCGCCATCGCCCTGGCCTTGCTGGCCCCGCTCTTTGCCACCGGCTTTTTGTGGCTGTGCCGAAATCGAGCCAACCTGTACCGATATCCGCCAGCCCGATAATCTCGCTCTGTCCGATCGCCGGACCCAGACGCGATACTCATCGAGAGTGCGTCATCGGCTTGTTCTGCTTCGACGCGACCTCGCGCAGCCGCCGGTAGAAAATGGGAAAATTGTCGAGCGGCTCGCTTTTTTTCCGCTCCGCGATGCACCGCTCGAGCCCATCGACATCGCCCGCCACAGCGCGCTCGATCATGAGTGCATCGTTGTCCTCGTCGGTTTCTTCGGGCGGCTCGATGCCGAGAGATCGCCTGGCATGGCGAGATGCTGCGCCGAAATCGCCCGCCATGAACAGAGTCACTGCACGGGCGCTTTGCGCAATGTGACAAAAAGGCGCCAGACCAACCGCCCGTTCCGAGTGGGGCAACGCCTCCTCGACCTGACCCAGCCGGGCATAGAGCGCGGCCAGACGCTCGTCGCCCAGATGGCGATAGGGATGATACTCGAGCGCCTCGCGGGCGTAGCGAATCGCGTTGTCGACCTGGCCGCGGCTGAGCGCGGCGTTTTCCGCGGCGGCCAGTACCTGCAAATTTCGCGGCTCGAGCTCGTACGCCTTGTCAGCAGCTCGCCACGCCTCCTGGTCGCGCTCCGCCGCCGACAGGGCGAAATACAAACTCGCCCAGTCCTCTCCGTCGTCATTCACCTCGGTCAAAAGCTGGTCCAGGGGGCCCTGATCACCCATCTTTGCCCGCGTTCCCGCCGCATTGGCGCGCCATTCGAAGATCTCTCGCAGATCGCTCTCGCTGCTGGCCACGGTATCGGCCGCGCGCGCTGCCAGCTCGTAATCGACAGATCGATACGCGTAAAACACGATGCCCGCGCAGTCGGTCGGAACCTCATCGGCACACAGCTCTTTGACTACATCGAGAATCTGGACCGCCCTGCCCGCGTGCATGTGGCAAGACAGGTACCAGTACCGAGCGGTTTCGTGTTCGAAGATGACCTCGCGCGAAAGCAGCGAACAGAGATCGCAGGCCAGGTCGCTGCGCGCGGCGAGCCTGTGATGGGCAATCAGCCGTACCACTGCCTCGACCGGATCTTCGTCGGCCACCTGCAGCGCCATGGTCCGCCACCGCTCGGCCTCTTCGTCGCGGCCAAGGCGCCGACAAATTGCACTGGCAGCCTCGTATACGTAGGCGTTTTGCGCGTCCAGGACTGGTTCGAGCAGCGCCAGGGCGTCTTCGGCCGCGTCGTCGATGAGCAACCAGGCCAGCTTCTGCCGGGCCGCTGGAAAGTCAGGAGCATACTTGATCACCGTGGCGAGAATGCTCTTGGCCTCCTCGCGGGTGAGCACATCCTCGGACAAGAGGCAACCGAGCCGATAGAGCACTTCGAGATTGCCGGGCTGCTGCTGGCTCAAAATCCGCCACAGCTCGATGGCCATGCCGCGGTGCCCGTAGTCGTCCAGGGTCTCACAGACCGCGGCCAGTAAATCGAGGTCCGCACTGCGCGCCCGGGCCAGTTCGGTGATCTGAACCGCGGCACTTTCACCCGAATCGCCGTCACTGATCGCCTCGTAGAGCGCTTCCACCAGATCTTGATAGCCGCTGGAACAGGCGTCGATGGCCCGGAGCAATGTCGCCACTGGGCCGTCCTGACCGTCGACTGCACTGTCGTCCCGGTCGCTGTCCTGGCCGTCGTCGCGTGCCTCGAGCCGCCGTTGCACCTCGGCCAGATAGAGCCAGGCGCTGGGTGATCGGGGGTTCTGTTCGGTCAGGGCGCGGGCCGGGTCGAGGGCCTGGTCGAGTTCGCCGAGCTCGATGTCGACGCGAATGAGAGCGGCTCGCGCCCAGGTATTGCCCTCCGCTGCCAGCTCGTCGAGGGCATCGCGAGCCCGGTCGATCTCGCCCGCAGCGATCAAATAGCGGGCCCGCGTGTGGGTGTTGAATGGATTTTCGGCGTTTGTCTCGCACGCCATGGCGACAAAATGGCGGGCGTGACGGGCGATGTCGGCGCTGCCGAGATCGACCGGCTCTTCGATCTTGTCGCGAGAAATCGCCGGTATCCAGCCGAAGTCGATGTCGCGCTCCCGGTCGGTCGAGGTTTCGAGTTGCGCGACGTAGAGCGAGGCCAGCATCTCGACCGCGCGAACGTGATCGGGCTCCAGCCTGAGCGCGCGTATCATGAGTTCTCGGGCGCGCTGCAAGTTGCCGACGTGTAACTGGCACTCTCCCATATAGGACAGGTTGTTGGAATCCTGGTCATCGAGCCGGTGCGCTTTCAGGTACTCGGCATAGGCCTCGTGGTGACGATCGGACCAGAAGAGATAGCGGGCGTGCATCTGGTGGGTCCACTCGTCGTCGGGAAAGCGCGCTCGCACGGGATACAGACAGGACAGAAATTCGTCGCGATCGCGCTCGCTGCCGCTGTCGAGAAATACCCCGTGAAGGGCATGGGTCAGCCGGTACCAGGCGTATTTAAAATCCGGCTTGATCGTGCACGCGCGCTGGCAATGCTCGATGACCTCCGCGATGGTCAGCGGTTCTTCGCCCTCACCGACCACGCGACGCCGGCGTTTGGCCACCGCATCCATGATCTCGAGATGTTCGGCATCGACCACGCCGGCCTGGTCGAGCTGGTTTCCGAGCTTCTCGGTGTGGTCCCCCATCCGGCCGAGCACCACCACACCGCCGTTGCCATGGAGGTCCCCGGAGTAGCTCACCCACTCGTTGGGCTTGAGCGAGGGTCGATGAGTGGACGGATCCTGGCTGATAAACACACCGAGATATTCGTCGTACCCGGTGATCACGGCGACGTGGGTCGACACCGAGTACTCCTCTTCGACGATCACGGGCAAGCCCAGGTCGATGCATTTCTTGATCGCCTCCGGGGTCGCTTCGATGCGCCGCGCCGCGATGTGGTGGCGCGACAGAAACGCGGTGATCTCGAACATCGGGGTGCCGTGCTGGCGCTTGACCACGTCGGCGATTTCATCCTGGGTCAGCTCGATATGGAGAAAGCGCAGACACAGCTCGAGAACTGCCGGCCCGCAGTAATTGTGTTTCTGGCTCACGGTTGGAAACGCAGCCAGACGCTTCACATGAGGCGGTTGGCCGACGTCGCCCAGGGCTCGCTGCAAGTGGTCGAGGCGCCGGCGCGCGTGTTTGCCGATGGGCTCTTCCGCGGCGTTTCGCCACAATTCTTCCAGGATGGTTTCGGCGTCGCGGTACTGGCCTGCGGCGGCCAGGGCGTAGCTCAGGCTGAGCGCATCGGAGTGGGCAAAGTCGCTGTCGGGGCGGGCAGCCCGGACTGTGCGCCACAACTCGACCTCGCGATCATACTGGCCGGTCGTGTTCATACAGGCCGCCAAAAGGCGCACGGCTCGGCCCCAGCTGGTATCGCTCTGGCCCGACAGGAGGGTTTCGAGGCGACTCGTGGCATCCTCGAACTGGCCGGCGACAAAAAACCAGTGGGCCGATCGATAGACAGCGTCAAACAGGTCCGGGTCGAGGGCGAGCGCGCGATCGTAGGCGGCGCGGGCGTCGGGGCGCCGATCGGCCCATAACAGGGTGTCGCCGCGCGATACCCAGAGAATGGCCCGATCATCGCCAACCTGGTCGAGGGCGGTTTGCCAGGCGTTTTCTTCGGATTTCCACAACCGCTTGGCAGCCAGGCATCGGATGCGCAACCGATGCCCGCGAACCAGGGTCGATAGCTCGGCCTGGTCGGCCAGCATGGTTTCGAGTTCGAGCAGGACCTCGTCGGCGCTGATCGCCTGAGTGCGGAATCCGTACTCCAACCAGGTCAAAACCACATCGGAGGAGCGCTGCGACGGGTCCGAGATGCGCTGCGCTGCGGCCGCGACGGCTTCATCGTAGCGCTCGGCGGCGATGAGTTTCCCTATGTCCACCACCAGCGTCCTTCGGCGATGTGTTGGTGCAGGCCAGGCGCGCGCGCTTGCAGCAGAGCGGCCGCTCGATCGTCGCCGCTTTCGGCCAGCACGGCCAGGACCCCCCGGTGACTGCACGACTCGATCAGCGGGTCGGCACGAGCGCCGGTATGCGATGCGCAGACATGGGCAATGGCGCGCAGCGGCCACGGGTCGATGTGTCGGTCCGAGAGCACCCCTTGGGCCGCAGCTTCTCGGCCGGCGACCGTGCCGGCGAGTTCGAATCGCCCGCCGCGACACATAATGTAGGCGAAGAGTCCCTCGTTCATGCCCTCGGGCGAATCGGGCAGCCAGCTGGCCGCATCCCCGACACCGCCATCGGTGGCCAGGGAAATGGCCCCCTGGATGCGAATGGCCGCGCATTCGGGCCTTTGGGCGATGTATCTCGTGGCCAGCGCGGTCGCCGCCTCGTGGAGTTCGAAGTCGCGGAGCAGTGAAATCGCGCCGGCGATGTCGTCGTCTTGCAGCGAGTCGAGGCGCTCTTCGAGGGCCCTGACCACCTCATCATCGCCGCCCAGGTCGGCCAGTTGTGCGGCCAGCCACCAGGCCGGGGCGGGTGCGGATGGCACGGCGCCGTCGAGGATTTCCCGGGCCCTGGCCGGGTCGCGACGGCGCGCGATCCAGCTGTAACAGAGCCGCGGATAGGCAAACTCACCGGTGTATTCGATCGTTGTCAGGAGTGCCGTGGACGTGCGGTCGGTGAGTTCGCCGTGCTCGTCCGGGCCCAGTCCGGGCTCGCGCAGAAGGCGCAACAACACCTGGGCCAGCGACCATTGCCAGTTGATCGCGTCCGATGTGGTGTCGCGCAGCTCTTCCAGAGCGGCCAGCGCGACCCGGGGACGCCGGCGCGCAATTGCCCGGGCGAAGTTGAGGTCCTGTGACGTGGACACCAATCGCTCGCACACGGCCAGTGCGCGTTTCAGGAGTTGGTCACCGGTCCACGTGTCGGTCAAGAAGTCGGCGATCTCGTCGATCATGAAATCGGCGACGCGGTGGCGCTCGCTGTAGAACAGCATATGCGCAAACACCTCATCGGCGGTATCGAGCCCGCGTCCGGCGAGTTCGGCAAAAACCCAGCCCCGCGCCGAATCGGGGCAGTCTTCGCGCAGTGTGCCGGCCCAATCGGCGGCAGCTCGAAAATTGCCGTGGAGAAAGGCGTGCACAGAAAGCCGCGACAGAGCGGACACGCCGAGGTCGGAATCGCCAGTTGCCCGGCGAAACTGTTTTTCTGCTGCGGCCGACTGGCCGCGCCGCTCCATAGTATCGCCGCGGGCCAAAAGAGCGGCTCCATCGTCAGCGGCGAGGGCCACCGCGACCGAGGAGCAAAAATCGGCCCGGTCGAGATCGTCCCGGGTGAGCAATTCCCGGGTCGCCTGGGTCCACGCCTGGTGGCATCCAGGATGGAGACAGAGGGCCTCGCGGAGCATGTCGAGCGAACTCTGCACGCCGATGGTGCCGGCCAGCCGGGCCACGGCGAGATGATTGCGATAGTCCTCGTCATCCTGGTACAGGGCGTCGGTCCACATGATGGCTGCCTCGTGGTCGCGGCCCTGGTATTCGAGTGCCTGGGCGTAGATCTGCGATGCCCACTCGGCATCGTCAAAGCGATCGCGCACATTGGCATACCACTCTTCGAACGGGCCGTCTGCACTGTCGGGCAACTCGCCCGCCTCGAGCTGAGCCAGCAGTGCATTGCCCTTGAGCATCCACGCTTCTTGCAGATCGGGAGCCGCGGTGACTGCCCGCTCGGCCAGCGACACGACCCGGGTTCGCGGCGGTGGGTCACCGTGGTCGTCGGCGTAGCAGGCGTCGAGCGCGGCGATTTCGCTGTCGTCGCTCACTGCGAGGGTATCGGCCGCGCGGTCATCGCCCGCGATCACCAGTGCGCGCATTCCGTGCAGCCGAGAACGGGACTGCTGGTCTTGCCAGCTTCTGAGCGTGACTCCCCGGTCCGGCAATGCGCTCACGGCCACGATACCGGTCTGGGTGTCGTGGCCGCGCAGCCAGGCCAAACCCAGCTCGGCCGGGCGCTCTTCGGCCAGGAGGATGAGTAGTCCCGCGTCCAGCCATGGAGCGATCTGTTCGCGCTTGAGGCGCACCCGCCAGACCGCGGCACTGCTGGCCTCGAGCGTTTGCCACAAGGTGGCGATATTGTCTTTGTGCTCGATGCGGGCGAGAAAGCGCTCCTCGACCAGGCTTTGCACCGCGTTGTACTGGTCGCCTCCCGGGGTCGTGGCCGGGCCGGGTGTCCAGCCATCAGCGACCCACGTACTGCTGGCAGAGCCGGACATCGAGCGGAGAAGTTCGTCGGTTTCGTCATCGACTTCCCGGACCAGGTCGTCATATGCCCTGACCGCCTGCAAAAGTTCGATCGACCGATCAGCATTTCCAGCCAGCCAGTAGCCGCAGGCAGCTTCGATGCCGAACTGCCAGTTGGATTCCGGCCGATGCTGGTAGACCGACGCCAAAAGGTCGGCTCCGTGCTCGAACGCACTGCCGGCAAAATGCAGTTCGGCCAGGGCGACGGCGACACGGGCATTACCGGGCCGGGCCGCGCACGCGTGGAGTCGCTCGATGGCCTCGGCGCGACGGCCCGCGGCCAGGGCTTGCCAGGCGGCAAATTCGTCGGGCCCTGCGCCCTTGTAGGTTTTTTTGGCGATCTGCTCGGCCAGCCAGTCATCGCTCTCCGAGCGGATTCGCTCGAACGTCTCGGCCGCGGCTTGAGATACCCGATTGGCGCCGCAGCGGGCCAGCTCGCGGGCAAGGACTCCCAGGCATTGCGGGGCCAGCTGGCTGTCGTGCTGTTCGAGAATTTTGGCGCATTCCCACAGGCTCAACAGATCGGTCTGCCCCCGCATGCCCAGTTCGAGCTGCAACGTCGCCCAGTCGAGTTCGGGCACATCGTTGCGCTGTGCCCGCAAATCCAGCCGAAGCTCCCGCATCGCGCCTGCCTTGACCAGTTCATGTAGTTTTTTGACTGCGGGCAATGCCGGCGACGAGGAATCCATGCGGCCGGGGATTTTACCCCACACAGTGGGCTACAACTACCGAGCGGAGGCAGAATCCAGCTCGGTCACGCGTGATGCGGGGTCGCCGAGCAGGACGTACCCGCGCAAGTCCTCGCGAGTCAGCGCGACGCGCAAGCGCGATCGAGCGCGATCGGGCGCGGGTCGTCGCAGCCGATCCCATGCCTTGACCTCGCGGTCGAGCAACTCGCCATCGAGTGCACGTCGCGCGCGTTGAAAATCCTCGACAGCGATTCCGAAGCGACGACCGCGGCACAGCTGCTCGGCCAGGCGATAAAAATGATCGGCCCGGGTCCGGCGGGGATCGGACAGATCGATAAAGCCGTAGAGCCAGGCGAGATCGATGTGGCCGAATACGGCCAGCGGGCCGCTCGGGTTGGCCAGCGCGGTCTTGGCCAACGCTGATATGAACGGCCGTTGTCCGGGTGGCGGCAGCGAATGTTCGAGTCGATCGACCGCAATCCCGCCATTGCCGGCCCGACTGTGTCTGAGCCAGTCGATGTAGCGGCTCCGCGCCGGTGTTCCCGCGCTGAAGCAGCCGATGCTCACCCATACCCCGCCGGACAAAAAACTGCCGCGAGCGGCATCAGGTGCGGCCAGGATCTCGCCGTGGCCGAGCCATATCGACCCTTGCTGCTGGCGCTGCTGGTCGGGCGTGGGCCCGCCCGTGTCCGGTGCGCCCCGGCACAGCGACATCCGTCCACGTTCGCAGACAACGCGGACCACGATCGTCTACCATCGTGGTCACCTCACCAATACACCTGTTGCGACCCGTTTGCGCACCCCATTCCGCGGGCGAGTATCCATGCCAGAACGGCCGCCAGCGTGCAATGGTGGCATCAGATATCCTTGGCAGGATGGACCTGGGACGATATCTGCTGTTCCAGACAGGTTGGGCTCATGAATGTCTACAAAAAATGGTCACTCCATATGTGCCGATCGATCGTGGACATTCACCTCATCCGCCGCGAGCACCTTGTCCGCCGTACCCCCGTCCGGGGCCTCGGACTCGAGGTCTCTACCTCGCCGCTGGTCCGTCTGAGTCGTCGAATCGATGTTCCAACCTCGCCGCCCGGTATGTGCTGATGGACTCAGATGTCCTCGGCAGCATGAACCCGGGAAAAACATGGACGCAGTGGCACCTGTCCAGGTTTGCAGACAACGTCGGCCGCGATCGTCTACCGTCGTGACCATTGCGCCCGGCCGCTCACCCAGTCCCGACCGGTTGTGCAAACGCATTCAGCGGGCCAGGACAAACGTGCTGGCGTCGATTCCGTCCCGGCTCAACAGACGCGGGACGGCGTGCTGATGGCGGCTGCGCTGAGAGGTAGGTATGACATCGGCACCATGGTAGGTGACTCGTTACCCAGCAGCGGTAGATCAGGCTGTTCAATGTCGCGTACCCCGTGGCGGAACGACGCGAGCTTATCCAATGCGGTCAAGCCAGTAGTCTGGCTGGCGGCGTTGATGTGCCACTGCAAGGATAGTGATGACGTCGCCCTGTAGCAAATAGGCAATGGAATAGGGGAAACGGCGAAGTACATATTTGCGAACGTTGAGTTCCGTGTCGATGCCTGGCCACAACGGAGCAGCCAGGGGAAGTCTCATGACTCGCGCAACTCCCTCGTCAACCGATTGGCGAAATCTGCGGCCGAGCCCTCGTTCTTTGGAATCGTACCAACGCTGAGCATCAATGAGATCGGTGCGTGCACCAGGGTGAAGCTTTCGCCTCATTTTCCGTCGAGCGTGCGCAGCTCGGCCATAACTTCGTCATAGTCAAGTAAGTCAACCGTGCCATCGAGCACCTCGCGCGCCCTTCGCTCGATTTCAGCACTCCAGGCTTCGTTGGCCTTGGGCTCGGGGGGGGGCAGGCTTTCGAGCAGTTGATTGGCTAGCTTGGCCCGGTCTGACTCGGGCAAACTAAGCGCAGCGGCGAATACGTCATCCTGTCGGGGCATGTCGAGAAGAGTTTACCCGTAACTGAGCATCATGGCCATTTGACACCGGGCAAAGTCGCGGCCGTTGGTCTCCTCTCAGCGTGAGCGTTCCGATTGCTTGCCACCTCTCTCGGAGTTCCGTGGAGCGGTTACTCCACGTACAACCAGCCGAAATGGCAATACCTTCGCACCGCTCGCATTGTTGTCAATGTGTCTCGCTTGTCCTGGCAAGGTGTTCGGTTTGGCAACGTCGCTCTCGGCGGGTACGGGAATAGCGCCGCGAATGTCGATTTTGCCGTCTGGCCACAGCACGATGCCGAACGGCTGTTCTCCCGGGATAACCGACTCGATGATGGCCTTGCGGTCTTCGGGGGGCCGCGGCTCGTACTCGATCTTGCAATTCGTCGAGCTGCGCCTCTACGAGATCGATCGAGTAGTCCGTGGACTCGGCCATGGCCAGCTGTTCGCGGGCTGCATCGCGGCGGCGTTCGAGGACACGTCGATCCGCTGCGATCTCCTTGAGCTGGTCATTCCACGCATCGGCGCTGAGATTGCCGCGGCGGAATGCCCGCGAGATCTCGT
>JAKSDA010000369.1 GCA_022360315.1 Pseudomonadota bacterium | reverse complement strand
TTCTTGTTTCTTCTGCTCATCGAGCGCTCCTCTGGACCGGCCGATGACCGGTCCAATGGGCGCCCGCTCCTCTCAGCTCAGGTTGTGGCTTGCTGACTTTTCGGGGGTATTTTCGGCAAGACGTTGGGCTTCATGACACCAAGGCGGAGTAGCCAGAGTGCGGCCCTCGGCGTTATCAGCTTCGGCTTCCGCTCTGGGGCGAGCTGTTTTCCGCTCGCCCCAGACGCTGCATGCCACAGGTGCACATATGGTTGCTCCAGATAGTGGTTCTTACATATCAACTGCTTGGACGAGTTCGAGAATGGCATATGGGTTGCTGTCTAGGCCAGCCATGCTCGATGTCCGCATGCACCGCCCCGCATTGCCGACCACGTCGACAGTCTCATCAACGAGACACCGTCGACGATAAAAGCCCATTCGACCGACCAGCTGTATTCTCGCGACTCGCGGAGGACCAGCGGGTTGGTGTACATCGTTGCGAGCCTGGTCGTCTGTTTGACGGCCGCGGGATGCGCCGGCCACGCCGACGCAATCGAGGCATCGAGTTGCGGATGCGTCTGCATGGCACGGGCGATGATATCCATGCGCTTGAGATCACCTACCTCTACCAACAAATTGATCAATACTTGGAGAGATGGTTACTGATGAAGGCCGGCAGGCCCGACGCCTCTAGCAAGAAAGCGCCGTTTGCTGCGCCGTAAGATGCCTCTGTGACTACCATCAGTTGACCGTTCAGACTTGCATTGACCAACCCGGACGTCTCAGCGATTGCACCGTCGTCCATATCCTCCCAGTTTGGTAAAAGATTCCACTAAAGAGCTGGAATCTCTGCTGCTACGGCATCTGGAGTCAAGGCGGAGACTCTCTTGCCGAGTAGTGAAAACATTTTCTGTCGCGGAGGTTATGGCTGTGGTGGAGATCTCTTGTTGTGTCACCGGAACATTCCCTGCGCGTATGAAGGATTTCTCGAGCACCTGATCCGCTTGGTTAAAATCGAAGAGGGAATCGCGACATGCTCCTAAGAAAGTATCGCTTTCCTGCATCGGTAATCCGATAACGCACCGAGGCACTCTGAGGGTCGCCTGCGAACTCAATCAATCCCTCGTTTTTTAGAGTCGACACCGCGGAGGGAATATGGACCCCTAGAATCCCTCGTTGTGCAAGTGCACGATCGAGTTGATACCAACCCCATAAGCCATCGTGGTCGGCGATAATACTGAGGATGGCAGCCTTTGTGTCTGCATCGAGGTTCGGACTCACTGCAATGCCTCCGGATGATAAAGCGGATGTGGCTTGGAAAGCTCGCTTAACCCATAGTCCTCAAGCGTCGCGGTATGCGCGTTGTTCCATACATCGTAGCCGGGATCGCCTGTCTTGTGACCCATGCGACGGTAGCGAACGAACTCGCGTAGTTCGTGCGTATAGAAGTTCAAGTCTTGGGCTGTTGGCTGCAACTCACCATTAGCGATGCGGCGGAGGCGCTGGAGCATTACAGCGTTCGCCTCATCGGGGCCGAACCGGGCTAGATGACGCTCCACAACATCAACTCATTTCTGAGTTATTCGGACACCTTTGGTCGATAGAGAGCGAACGGGACCGCCAGCTTTCGACGGATCAAATGGCCGGCCGCTAGCTGGGCCTGGCTTGGTTGCTGCTGGGCGTGGCCATCTTCATCGGCGAAGCCCACGAGCCGGTCGACAGCGCGATTCCAGGCAGCGTCTACTTGGGGGGCCTGTTGCTCTCGCTCTCGCGACCATCTCGACCTCCACCACCTTTGCGGCCATGAGCCATTAGAATGCCAGACGGTAGGCCACTCGCATGTGGCAGTCAAGTTGCCGTGACGCGTTTTGATGAAGTTACCCATGCAGCGATCGGATGCAGAGCCGCAGGGCATATCTTCTCGCCGGGTGGGTGCTCCGGCGTCATCGAGGTCTGGTCGTTTTGGCCAGGCGGCGAAGTTAACTCCGGGGCACGAGCACGCCTACCTTGCCGTTGCTCTCGATGAACTCAGCTCCGCGCTCTCTGAGCACACGGGCCACGCGAGCCAGCGTCCCTGGTCGCACGGATGCCCCAGTTTGCATACGAGAAATGGTTTGCTTGTCCAGACCTGCCGCATCGGCAAGCTCCTGGGTCGTCATTTTTAGTGCTGCACGAGCCATCAATATCTGAGCGCCGATGCGTGGAATGACCAGCTCAAGGAGATCGCCGCGGATCGGCGTGTCCTCGAGCGCAGCCGTGACGCGG
>JAKSDA010000370.1 GCA_022360315.1 Pseudomonadota bacterium | reverse complement strand
TTGGGACTGCAGGGTACCAGTTACGGCTCTGAGGCTACCGGGACAACTAAGCCGGACGACTCCATTGAATTCTCCGGCCTCTTGCTGTTTGGTGGTGGAGTGGACTATCGAGTCAGCGACAATCTGATCGTCGGCGTCGCTCTGTCCGCTGCTTTGCCTACGGGCGCCGAAGAAATCCGCACGCTTGAGGCCGGAGTTCACATCGGCTATGGGTGGAATCCATGAATCATTAATGACCCGTACGGTGGTTGCTGAGGGCACGTGTGTTTTGCTCGATAGCTACTTGGCATAGAGCATTCTGCGCTCGTAACCGCAGCATGAAGCCCCGTTCAACCCCAACCAAGCCACCAATGATGGCGCCAGCTATGGCGCCGATGGACAGCTCTCCGGTTCCCATAACTGCCATCTCCGAATCGCTGCTGACCATGAATTGTATGACTTGAGGGTCATATTGAGTCTGTCTGGACATATTCCTGTCTCCTGGGCGGATGATGCAATCCCATAGGGCCCCATACACGTACTGATGCTGCAAGCTGGTCGCGACATACCAAGCTATGGAATCGAGGACGTCACAGGAAACCGGCAGAGGGATGTGTGCAGGCATGTAAACTTACACGCTTGTGGCAGCTCCAAGTCAGAGGACTGCCTGCTGTGTTCGGACGCAATCGTGATCTAGACGACATTGTCACCAGTTTTCCGCCACCAGTTTCTGGTGGCGGATTGGTGGCAGAGCGGACGCGGAAAATGGAGGTTTTGGAGGGTTTCGGAGGGTCCGGAGGAATACTAAATCGCAGTGTTTTCAGTAATTTTGATGTCTTGAGAAGTTCCAGCTCAGAACTGTTAACCACCGGGTCGGCGGTTCGAGTCCGTCCGCCGGAGCAATCGAGAGTCCCCGCAAGGGGGCTTTTTTATTGGGGAATCTTTCATTCTTGCGGGACGAGGCGCAGATAGGGTGGTCGGTTTGCCACCGAATTGGTGGCACTCTGGTGGCAGTAACTGCCGCCGGTTCAGGTTGCCGCGCCCGACGGTAGGGTTGTTGGGTCCACCAGAACCGGCACCTTGACGTTGATCGCGTTGACC
>JAKSDA010000519.1 GCA_022360315.1 Pseudomonadota bacterium | reverse complement strand
CGAGATGATCATGCCGGGCGACAACACCAATATCTCGGTCGAGCTGATCTCTCCCATTGCCTGCGAGGAGGGACTGCGCTTCGCCATCCGCGAAGGCGGCCGCACTGTGGGCGCGGGAGTCGTCACCGCGGTGACCGAATAGTCCGGGCGTCTCGGCCTGCTCTCGCGTGCCAAGTTGTGGCCTAGCACTCTTGCCCGTCTCCAATTGCCCTGCCGTATACCGCCATAATCGTTAATTTTTACTGCTTTAACCCGGATGGGACTTGTCGCGTGCGCAACCTCGGGGTAAGCAGCAGGACAGGAGTGCTTCGAATTGTGCACGTCTCGTCTTGCAAGTCGCCGCGAAGTGGGGTACATGTCCGCTTCTGCTGTGTGAAATCAACGCTTTCCGGAGGTACAGACAGCCTGATACCGGCCATGCGGTTCTCGGTACGCAGATATATTGAGATGCAGATATGTCGCTCAGATAATCTGGTCGCTCGGGCCGATCAATCGAGGGCCGTGGCAACTGGCCGATCGAGTGGCTGGCCATCCAGCCGATCAAATTATCTGGCCGTCAAAGTGTTTGTACAATACAGGGGAGTAGCTCAACTGGTAGAGCATCCGTCTCCAAAGCGGAGGGTTGGGGGTTCAAGTCCCTCCTTCCCTGCCAACCATTAGGAACGTTCCGTGGCGCAAGAAAACGCACCTAACAAACCGGTCCACTTGATGTTTTTCTGCAGTGGGCTGCTTTTGTTCTACATTCTTCAGTGGACTGTCGATTGGATATGGGGGTACTTCACCCGAGCCCCCAACGAGTTCTACATCACGTTGGGCTCGGCCATTGTCGCGCTCAGCTCCGGTATTTACTTTTACCACCATGAGCGCACCTTCGCGCTGGCCAACGAGGTCGCTGCCGAGCTCAAGAAGGTGGTGTGGCCAGGAGCCAAGGAGGTGCGGCAAGCGACCATCGTCGTCATCATCATGACGATCATTTCTGCCAGCATTCTCGGCCTATTCGACTTCATTTGGGCCAATATCACCGACTTTGTTTACGGGTAGTTCCATGTCCGACGCCCCCAACGGCGACCAGAGTGAAGAAACCCTCGCGGATAAGATGAAATGGTACGTGGTGCACACGTACTCAGGACACGAGAATCGCGCGCGCATGACTCTGCTCGAACGGGTCAGGAAAGAAGGGGTTTCCGATTACTTCGGAGAGGTCCTTATCCCCACTGAAAGTGTCATGGAAGTGGTCAAGGGGCAGCGTCGCACGTCGACGCGGAAGTTCTACCCCGGATACATGTTCGTCCAGATGGTGATGGATGACCGAACCTTTCATCTGGTCAAGAATACACCCAAGATTACGGGCTTTTTGGGTGGGCGGACCCCAACCCCTGTACCCGAACGCGAAATTACCGGCATCCATTCGGCCATGAACGAGGGCCAGTCCAAGCCCAAGCCAAAGGTTGTCTTTGCACAGGGCGACACGGTTCGGGTAATCGATGGCCCGTTCTCGAACTTCTCGGCCACGGTCGAGGAAGTGAAGCCCGACAAGCAGAAGGTTCGCGTCCTGGTGTCGATTTTTGGCCGAGCAACGCCTGTTGAGCTTGACTTCACCCAGGTCGAGAAAGCATAAAAGCCCGCCAGACTCGATCAGATTTGGTGATCCGGCCGGACGATCACAATCGCCCGCACAATCACCCGGGTTCTCCGGGTGAGCCAATGTCCCGGTTGCCCCATTATCCCGGGGCATCGAGATGTCCGTAAAGAGAACATCGCGTAGCTGGAATGTAGTGTCATGAAGAAGGTTGCAGCCATCATCAAATTGCAAGTACCGGCGGGAAAGGCCAATCCCTCTCCCCCTGTAGGTCCGGCGCTCGGGCAACACGGGCTCAATATCATGCAATTCTGCAAAGAGTTTAATGCGCGGACTCAAGGCCAGGGCGATCTGATCATTCCGGTAGTCATCACGGCGTTCGCGGATCGCAGCTTTACCTTTGTTACCAAGACTCCGCCGGCTGCGATTCTGCTCAAAAAGGCCGCCAAGATCGACAAGGGCTCGGGGGAGCCGAACAAAGAAAAAGTTGGCCAGGTAACCAAGCAGCAGATTCAGGAGATCGCAGAACTCAAGATGCCCGATCTCAACACCACAGACCTCGAGTCTGCGATGCGCTCCATCGAGGGCACCGCAAGATCGATGGGGCTCGAGGTTCGCAACTGATCGCCGCGCGCGGCACCGGCAGCAATACCTGGGAGCCGCGAGGCGCCTGGACCAGGAGGTAGCCATGGCAGGTAAGTCGTACAGAACCGTCACCGACAGAATCGACCGCAAGCAGCGCTACAGTGTCGAAGATGCGTGTGCCTTGATACCTAAAGCCAAGGTCTCTAAAAAGTTCGACGAGACTGTGGACGTCGCGGTCAGGCTCGGAGTCAACCCGCGTCACGCCGACCAGATGGTTCGCGGTGCAGTGGTATTGCCACATGGCACCGGCAAAACCAAACGCGTCCTGGTCATCGCCAAGCCGGAGAAGGCCAACGAGGCTCTCGACGCTGGCGCGGACTATGCTGGCGGAGAAGAGTACATCAATAAGATCAAAGATGAGAGCTGGTTCGAATTCGATTCGGTCGTTGCTACTCCCGATATGATGGGTCAGGTCGGCAAGATAGGCCGTATCCTCGGCCCACGTGGACTCATGCCCAATCCCAAAGTGGGTACTGTGACCATGGATGTCGAAAAAACGGTCAGGGAGCTCAAAGCTGGACGGGTGGAGTTCCGCGTCGAGAAGGCTGGTATCGTGCACTCGCCCATCGGCAAGGCATCGTTTTCATCGGACAGGTTGGCCGAGAATCTCCACACTCTCATGGATACATTGCTCAAACTCAAACCGGCGACGGCCAAGGGGACCTACGTCAAGTCGATCACGATTTCCACAACTCACGGCCCGGGTATCAAAATCGATCCAGCCACTGCCGGCACCAAGGCGTGATACCGCCTCGTACGAATCCCGAAGCGCGATCATTTTGTCGGAGGAAAGCGCACAATTATAGCTAATCAGCATATAAGCGAAAGCGGGGCAGCAAGCAGCTTTCTGCACGTTGTCCGGCCAACCCGATCTGTCGAAGAAGCAGGTAGCGGCTGTACCAATGGCGCTCGAAATATCCTGCGGAGGCAGAGGGAACGCGATGTAAGAGAACAGCGCCCCTCTGACTGCAGATTTGGGGCTTTTGTTTTTTGACAAGTTTTTCTGAAAGATAGTCAGCAAGGGCGCGACATGGATAAAGCAACGAAACAAGAGGTGGTCGGCGAGCTCAAACAGAGCTTCTCCAACGTCATGAGCATCATCCTCGCCGATTACCGCGGTCTCGATGTCCCCACGGTGACCGATATGCGCCACGAGTTCCGCAAGGCCGGCTGCCAGTATCGTGTCATCAAGAACACCCTGGTCAAGATTGCCATTCAGGGCTCCGACCTGGAGCCGATGTCCACACTGCTTGCCGGACCCACAGCGTTCATCTGGTCAAACGAGTCGCCGTCGGCGCCAGCCAAGCTGGCAGTGCAATTCGCCAAAGAGCAGAAGGCATTTGCCATCAAGGGTGGGTACTTCGAGGGTGAGGTACTGGATGAGGCCGGGGTGGAGCGCCTGTCCAAGATGCCCGGCAAGCCAGAGCTTCAGGCCCAGTTGCTCATGACGTTCATCGCTGCCCCCCAGGAGATGGTCAGACAGCTCATTGCTGGGCCGCAGAATTTCATGTACTTACTTGACGCACGCAAGCGGGCGTTGGAGGGGGCCGAGTAGTCTGGCCGCCCGGCAAGCACGCATTTCGGGATGGGAATGCCAGACAGTGCGGCCGGGTATCTGATTTGTGTGATCAGCTCGGAGCCGAGCATAGAACGACCCCGAATCTCACAGACAAACTGCAACCGCACGGTTTTCACCACGAGGAAGAGACGATGGCAGACATCAACCAGGAACAGGTAGTCGAGTATCTCAGCGGGCTTACGGTCATGGAACTGGTCAAGCTAACCGAGACACTCGAGGAAAAATGGGGCGTCAAGGCCGCTCCTGTGGCTGTGGCCGGGCCCGCCGGTCCGGCGCCCGAAGTGGAAGAGAAAGAGGAGCAGACCGAGTTCACGGTCGTTCTCAAGGGGCACGGTCCGCAGAAGATTCAGACCATCAAGGCGTGCCGCGAGATCACCGGTCTGGGTCTCAAGGACGCGAAGGATCTCGTGGACAATGCGCCGAAAGAGGTCAAGGTGAACGTGTCCAAGGCCGAGGCCGAGGAAATCGCCGAGAAGCTCAAGGGGGCCGGTGCGGAGGTCGAGATCAAGTAGCGCGAGGATCGGGATCGAGATTTTGCGCTCGTCTGCCAGCGCAGTACACGCCTGCGATTCATGCGCGTGCATTTTCGCGGCCTTCCGACCGCGGGGTAGGCGAACTTGTGCCGAGCTGGTAGCATCTTGGCGTAGCTGTGATGCGGCCATGGGCGTATTGCAGCGTGTGCGGTGCACTCCGGTGTGTGCCGCTCGTCTGCAGGCCAATTTGGACATTTTGAAGCGCTGTCCGCAGGGGTTCTACCCTGTGGCGAAAGTAAAGACTTGTTTGGGCACTCGCCGTGACCGCGATGCGGTGACCGGGCGTGTCCCTTTGCATTTTCATACGGACGACCCGGCGCGGACGAGGCGTTGCGACGCTCCTCTCGCTGGGGTGTCTGTACGTGTTTTTGACCTTCCGGACGCTCGCAGCGGCAGTGGAGCGAACAGGACTTGTCAGCCGCTACAGACGACGGCTCCGCCTCGGGCCGCTATCGGCCATCGCCAACACCTGGCGATCCGGCGTCCGGATCCATCTTTGACCATCCCTGGGACCATCCCTGGAGGGGAATGACTTCATGGCGTCGGCAATCCAGAACAACTACCGGATCCGCAGGACCTTTGCCAAGCTCCAAAAGGTCATCGACATACCCAACCTAATCGACATTCAGAAACGGTCGTACGACAAGTTTTTGCAGCTCAATCTGACCCCAGACAAGCGTCAGGATGTCGGCCTGCAGGGGGTTTTCAAGAGTGTCTTCCCGATCAAAGATTTTTCGGAGACCTCGTCGCTCGAGTTCGAGTCGTACAATTTGGAGAAACCCAAATACGACGAGGAAGAGTGTCGCGCGCGCGGTATGACCTACGCCGCTCCGATCAAGGTCGTGATTCGCCTGGTCGTGTGGGACGTCAACGAGGAGACCCAGGTTCAGTCGATCCGCGACATGAAAGAGCAAGAGGTCTACTTTGGCGAGATCCCGCTGATGACCGACAGCGGTACGTTTATCATCAACGGGACCGAGCGAGTCATCGTGTCTCAGCTTCACCGGTCGCCCGGTGTGTTCTTCGACCACGACAAGGGCAAGACTCACTCGTCCGGCAAACTGCTCTACAGCGCGCGAGTCATCCCCTATCGCGGCTCGTGGCTCGACTTCGAGTTCGACCACAAAGACATCCTCTATGTCCGCATCGATCGCCGGCGCAAGCTGTACGCCACCGTACTGCTCCGGGCGCTGGGCTACTCGACCGAAGAACTGCTCAATTATTTCTACGACACCGAGGCGATCTACATCGAGCCGGAAAAGCGGTACGCGCGCCACATCAAATACGACCTACTTCTCGGTCAGCGCGCCACGCGCGACATCCGGCATCCCGAGTCCAGCGAGATCTTGGTCAAGAAGAACCGCAAGTTTACCAAGTCGGCGATCCGCAAGCTGCGCGCGTCCAACATCGAGCGCCTGCCGTGTGACGTCGAGGAGCTGGTCGGCAAGGTATCGGCGCGCGATGTCATCGACGAGAGCACCGGCGAAGTGCTTCTCCAGTGCAACGAAGAGCTCACCGAGGACAAGCTCGAGGAGTTGCGTCTGCGCGGGGTCGCTCAATTCGATATCCTGTTCATCGATAATCTCAACGTCGGTCCGTATTTGCGCAATACGCTGCTCGCCGACAAGCTGCAGGGACCCGAGGAGGCGATCATGGAGATCTACCGGCGCCTTCGCCCCGGTGATCCACCGACGATCGAGACCGCGCAAAACCTGTTCAACAACCTGTTTTTTAATCCCGAGCGCTACGATCTGTCCCAGGTTGGTCGGCTCAAGTTGAACTACAAGTTCCGTCTCGACGAGCCTCTGGACAACCCGACTCTGACCAAGCGCGACATTCTTGAGACGGTGCGTTATCTGATCGAGCTGCGCAACGGTCGCGGTCTCATCGACGACATCGACCACTTGGGCAATCGGCGGGTCAGGGCGGTGGGCGAGCTCATGGAGAACCAGTACCGCATCGGTCTGGTCCGCATGGAGCGCGCGATCAAGGAGCGCATGAGCATGTCTCAGGAGATCGAGACGCTCATGCCGCACGACTTGATCAATGCCAAGCCGGTGTCGGCCGTGGTCAAGGAGTACTTCGGCAGCTCGCAGCTGTCCCAGTTCATGGACCAGACCAATCCTCTGTCCGAAGTGACCCACAAGCGTCGCCTTTCGGCGCTTGGCCCGGGCGGTTTGACTCGCGAGCGCGCGGGATTCGAGGTACGCGACGTCCATCCGACCCACTACGGCCGGATCTGCCCCATCGAGACCCCGGAGGGGCCCAATATCGGTCTCATCGCCTCGCTCTCGACCTATGCCCAGGTCAACGAATACGGTTTTATCGAGACCCCCTATCGCCGGGTCACCGAAAACACGGTCACCGATTCGGTCGAGGTCTACTCGGCGTTGCAGGAAGAGGGGCAAGTCATTGCCCAGGCCAATGCCAGCTGCGACGATTCCGGCAAGCTGACCGAGGAGCTCGTGTCCAGCCGGCGGGGCAGCGACGTCGCCATGGTCCGTCCCGAAGATGTGACCCTGATGGACGTCTCGCCCAATCAGCTGGTATCGGTGGCTGCATCGCTGATCCCGTTCCTCGAGCACGACGACGCCAACCGCGCTCTGATGGGGTCCAACATGCAGCGGCAGGCCGTGCCGCTGGTACGTACTGCAGCGCCGCTGGTCGGCACCGGCATCGAGGGCATTGTGGCTCGAGACTCGGGGGTCACCGGAGTCGCCAAGCGCGATGGGGTAGTCGAGTCGGTCGACGGTGCACGCATCGTGGTCAAGCCGTTCGAATCTCACGAAGACGACCCGCTGGGCGCCAAGCCGGACATCTACAATCTGATCAAGTTCCAGCGCTCCAACCAGAATACATGCATCAACCAAAAACCCATCGTTGCTCGCGGCGATACCGTCCGGGCGGGGGATGTCATCGCCGATGGACCTGCGACCGAGTGCGGTGAGCTGGCGCTGGGTCAAAACGTGGTTGTCGCGTTCATGCCCTGGGGTGGATACAACTTCGAGGACTCCATTCTGGTCTCCGAGCGGCTGGTCAAAAACGACACCTATACCTCGGTCCATATCGAGGAATTCGAGTGCGTGGCTCGCGACACCAAACTCGGCAAGGAAGAGATCACCCGCGATATTCCCAACGTCGGTGAGGAAGCGCTCAAAGACCTCGATGAATCGGGCATCGTGCGCATCGGCGCCGAAGTAAAGGCCGGTGACATCCTGGTCGGCAAGATCACACCCAAAGGCGAGACCCAGCTCTCGCCCGAGGAAAAACTGCTTCGCGCCATCTTCGGTGAAAAAGCCGGGGACGTGCGCGATACCTCGCTGCGGGTGCCGCCCGGGGTAACCGGGGTGGTGATCAATGCCCGCGTGTTTGCCCGCAAAGGAACCGAAAAAGACGAGCGCGCCAAGGACATCGAGGACGCGGAGAAAGAAAAGCTGCTCATCAACAAGCGGACCGAGATCAAGATCATCTCGGATTCGTATTACGCCAAGATGCGCAAGCTGGTACTCGGCCAGATCACCGCCGGCCGGCTGGTCGACGACAAGGGCAAGGTGCTTTTGCCCAAGGGCGCCAAGATCGACAACACCGTACTGGACGATGTACCGCCGCGGTACTGGCACGAGATCCAGGTCGAGGGGAATGGCTCGATCGAGAAATCGCTCGACCAGCTGGCGACGCGGCGCGAGGACGACGTCTACCAGATCGAGACCCAGTACTCGGAAAAAATCGCCAAGCTCACCAAGGGCGATGAGCTGCCGCCGGGAGTGATCAAACTGGTGAAGGTGTATCTGGCCATCAAACGCCGCCTCTCGGTCGGCGACAAGATGGCCGGCCGGCACGGCAACAAGGGTGTGGTGTCGCGACTTTTGCCCGAAGAGGATATGCCGTACCTGTCCGACGGAACCCCGGTCGACATCGTGCTGAACCCTCTTGGCGTGCCATCCCGCATGAACGTCGGCCAGATTCTCGAGACCCATCTGGGCTGGGCCGCTCGCGAGATAGGTCGTCAGATCGACCTGTATCTCAGGACCGAATGGGCGGCCAATATCCTGCGCGAGAAGATGAAAAAGATCTTCGTGGATCCGGAGGTTCACAGCTTTGTCGACCGGCAGTCCGACGAGGACATCGGCCGCATGGCGAGCAAGTTGCGCAGCGGTATCTTCTTTGCCACCCCGGTATTCGACGGCGCGTCCGAAGAAGAGATCAAGGACGCGCTCCGGATGGCCGGTTTGGCCACCGATGGCCGGTCGAGACTACACGACGGCAAGACCGGAGAGCCATTCGACCTTCCGGTCACAGTCGGCGTGATGTACATGCTCAAACTGCATCACCTGGTGGACGACAAGATCCACGCGCGCAGTATCGGTCCGTATTCCCTGGTCACCCAGCAGCCGTTGGGTGGCAAAGCGCAATTTGGCGGCCAGCGCCTGGGTGAGATGGAAGTATGGGCCATGGAGGCGTACGGCGCTGCCTATGCGCTGCAGGAGTTTCTCACCGTCAAATCCGACGATGTTTTGGGACGAACCCGCATGTACGAGTCGATTGTCAAGGGCGAGCACGTCCTCGAGGCCGGCCTGCCCGAGTCTTTTAACGTGCTTCTAAAGGAGCTGCAGTCACTGTGCCTGGATGTGGAATTGATCGAGGATCCGTCGGCGCCACGCAAACAAGAGCAACCGGCACCGGGAGTTCCGGCCGGGCTTGCTGCTCTGGCCCGCGAGGTGGCCGAAAAAGTCGGGACCACTTCCTCATCCTAGCGCGGGTGTCCGGCCTAGCGCGGGTGTCCGGCGCAGGTCGTATCCAACCAAAGATCCATGTATTTCCAGCGCATTCAACGGCCCCAGGGACTAGTAAAAGACTAGTTCGTGCCCAGTAGTCGAGAGCGAGTAAAGGAGTCTCCGTGAAGGACATTTTCAACTTCTTCGAAAAGCCCAAAGATCCGCGCTCGTTTAGCGCTATACGCATCATGCTCGCATCGCCGGACAAGATCCGGGAGTGGTCGCACGGCGAGGTCAAAAAACCCGAAACCATCAACTACCGCACGTTCAAGCCAGAGCGCGACGGACTATTCTGCGCCAAGATCTTTGGCCCGGTTAAGGATTACGAGTGCAACTGCGGCAAGTACAAGCGCATGAAGCACCGCGGCGTGGTGTGCGAAAAATGTGGCGTCGAAGTGATTCAGTCCAAGGTGCGCCGTGAGCGCATGGGCCACATCACGTTGGCCACGCCGGTCGCGCATATCTGGTTTTTGAAGTCACTGCCGAGCCGCATCGGCAACCTGCTCGATATCCCGCTCAAGGATCTCGAAAAGGTGCTGTACTGCGAATCCTATATTTGCATCGATCCCAAAGACGCACCGCTGGAGCGGTGCGAGCTGATCAGCGAGGAGCGCTACGGCAAGTTGCTCGACGAGCTCGGCGATGGGTCCTTTGACGCCGGCATGGGGGCGGAGGCGATCTTGCGATTGCTCAGGGATCTCGACGTCCATACCCTGGCCGAGCAGCTGCGTCTCGAGATGAAAGAGGTCACGTCCGAGGCCAAGCGCAAGAAGATCTCCAAGCGCCTCAAAGTGGTCGAGGCGTTTCGCGAGTCGGGCAACAAGCCCGAGTGGATGATGCTGACGGTCATACCGGTGATCCCGCCTGATCTCCGTCCCCTGGTGCCGCTCGACGGCGGGCGATTTGCCACCTCGGATCTCAACGACCTTTACCGCCGTGTCATCAATCGCAACAACCGGCTCAAGCGGCTGCAGGAGCTCAATGCGCCCGAGATCATCATCCGCAACGAGAAGCGGATGCTGCAGGAGG
>JAKSDA010000028.1 GCA_022360315.1 Pseudomonadota bacterium | reverse complement strand
TGCCCAGTAGGGTCGGTCCAGCGCGTCGAGGGCAAGGCGCGAAGAGGGAGCATAGTGGGCCTACGTGACCGATGAGCAACACAGCCATCGGCGGGCTGGTCGGCCGTAATGGGTACTTACTTGCGGGTCGCGGTACTTAGTGCGATCCGAATCTTGGTTCAATAAGACAGGCAGGCCCGGGATCCACGCTGAATGCGGTTTTGAGATTTCGAAATGAGAAGTGCTCACTGTGAAATCCCTGGCGGTCGGTAGGCTGATTCGATGGTCGATTACTTGCGGTTTTGGTCTGTTTGGGCGTAATATTCGGCTAAATGAGACATGGAAATTGGCACAATGGCGCCATAGTGTATGAAAGCGACTAATTCGTCATAAGCCGATTGCGTTGAATGAAGTTCTGGGTAGTCTCGATCGGATCGTGGCATATCGCTACGTGTAGCTATATGCCACGATCCTGATAACTCATTATAATCTGGAGAGCGAGTAAACCGAGTGGTGCTCCATCGAGTCACAACGCCACGTCGTGGCGACCATGGATCGTGTAGAACTGCTATGTAAAGTTACAATTTATGGGTTGGCCTGATCGGTGCATTGGCTAGATTCGCTGGCTGCTTTCGACCACAAACATCAGCGATCTTCTGCGCCGCCACAGAGCTTCATCCATGTCCAAAAAATACCGATTCGAGACTGAGCAAGCGATTAGATGTTCCCATGTGTGGGAATTAGCCCAAGACCCGCAACATAGAGTTCTCTATCGATGTGCGCGATGTCGTTCCTTCCTCGACGTCGAGGATATGCGGGCGTTTCAGGGCACTCTAACACCTGAAATCAGCGAGACCGAGCTGTCCGCCTTTATCAGGGATATAGAGAACGGCAATGTCGTCCTCAATGCCCTCCGCAAGCCATGTCAGGTTGATATGGGCTGCGTCGAGTACCAGGCGTCCAATGGTTGGACTGTAAGGGTGTTCAAGGATCGCAACGAGTGGGACTACTTTGATCGATTCGAAAGTAACGATGGACGGATGGTTACACTCACGACCATGCCGGACGCCATTCAATCCTATCGCCCGGACCCCAGTGTGGCTGCGAAGTGCTACGAGTTCGGAGCACATGCTCCGCAGAGTCGAATCTCTGTTCTGTGAGTCGTCCGTCCCGATCAAATCGGTCGATAAACAGGCGCAAAACTTTCGGGCTTTCG
Organism: Pseudomonadota bacterium; assembly: GCA_022360315.1. GTDB lineage: Bacteria > Myxococcota_A > Polyangia > Haliangiales > Haliangiaceae > JAKSDA01. The sequence continues at coordinate 14,838 of JAKSDA010000028.1, read as the reverse complement.
ATCGCAGCGTTTGCGCCATCCTGCCTCGAAGGGTCGCAAGGCCCGCCTCGAAACGAAGCGATAGGCACGGGCTTGAGGTCCCGGGAGGTATGCGCCTACAGTAATTGATCGGGCTATCCGGGCATTGGAGCACCAGGCCAATCATTGCTGGATTGGCCTGGTTGATCTTTGCGAAATGCTCTGGGTCAGAGCATCGAAATGCTCTGGGTCAGAGTATCGAAATGCTCTGGGTCAGAGTATCGCCACCGCAGAGCTGGTCAGTGCCGGACGACTCGACGGCGTCATCGCCGTTTCGCGCACCCGGCGCGTCGATCGTGAACTGCTGCGCAAAGTCTGCGTGCCAGCTGCCCTCGACGCGGTTCGCCCGCCTTTCACTCACCTGCTGCCTTCGGCAACAAATCCGCAGCGAATGATGCTTCTTCAAACCATATGTGAGAATCTGTCACACCTGACGTTTGCCAACTTACGTTTTCCGAATATCTTTTCCGTGAAATCACGATAATTGCGGCAATGGTTGATGGCACAAGCAGTGCAATGTACGCTGATATGCTCGTAAGCAAAAAATATAATTCTATGTATTTATTGCCGATTATGGCTATTCTGGCAGTAGTCGGAGGATCTGGTTGTTCGACCGGGGAGGAGGTGAGCAGCGATTTTCAGAACGATCAGTCCGCTGTGGCCGGCACTGCTTTCGTTCATCTATTCGAATGGCGTTGGACCGATATTGCCAACGAATGCGAGCAATTTCTCGGTCCGAAGGGTGTCGAAGCGGTGCAGGTTTCTCCGCCCAACGAGCACATTAATCATCATACTTGGTGGGCCCGCTATCAGCCGGTCAGCTATCAACTCGAGAGTCGCAGTGGTACTCGCGGCGAGTTCATTGACATGGTACGGCGGTGCAATGATGCGGGAGTCGCCATCTATGCCGATCTGGTCATCAACCACACTGCGGCGTTCAACGGCGGTGGAGTCGGCTGGGCGGGTACGCATTGGAGCTACAAGAACCATCCGGCGTTTCCCGCCTACAGCCCCGGCAACTACCACGCCACGTGTCAGGTCAACAATTATCAAGACGCCGACAACGTGCAGTATTGCGAACTCGTCGGCCTACCAGATCTGGACACTGCGCAGTGGTATGTCCAGGATCAGATCGCCGGTTATATAAACGATCTGCGCAGCATTGGGGTCGCCGGATTCCGCATTGACGCAGCCAAGCACATAGCGCCCCAGGACATCTCGGGGATTTTGGCCAAAGCGTCAAATCCCTATGTTTTCCTCGAGGTCATCGGCGCCGCGGGCGAGGCGGTCCAGCCCAGCTGGTATACCCACATCGGCCAGGTCACCGAATTTGGCTACAGTCCTCACATCGCCCATCGCTTCAAACACGGTCAGATCCGCGATCTGGGTAACATAGCCGACGGAAAACTGCCTTCGGATCGCGCGATTGTATTCACCGACAATCACGACAACCAGCGCGGGCACGGCGCTGGTGGCGAGGTACTGACTTACAAGGATGGCTCCAAGTACGACATCGCCAATGCATTCATGTTGGCCTGGCCATACGGTTATCCCAAGGTCATGTCGAGCTATCATTTCAGCGACTCCGACGCCGGACCGCCAGCGGGTGGCGGCGGCTGTGCCAACTCCGGCTTTGTGTGTGAGCACCGCTGGACGACCATCGCCAACATGTTCCAGTTCCGCAACACTACCAACGGTGAGGGGGTGAGCAACTGGTGGGACAACGGAAACAACCGTATTGCGTTCAGCCGCGGCAACAAGGGCTTCATCTCCATCAACAACGAGGGCGGAACCATGAGCGAGACTCTGGCGACCGGCCTGCCGGCGGGCACGTACTGCAATATCGCCGGCGGTGATTTCACCGGCGACGCCTGCACCGGCAACACAGTTTCGGTCGATGGCAACGGGCGGGCCCACCTTCAGGTTGCCGCGTATGAAGCACTGGCCATCCATATTGATGCCAGGCTGTCCGGTTCGCCTGGTGATCCCAATCCCAATCCCGTCGATGTGTACTTCACCTGTCATAACGGCCATACGTACTGGGGCCAGAGCGTCTACGTGGTAGGCAACATTGCGAAACTGGGCAACTGGGACGTGGGCAGGGCGGTCAAGCTCGACCCCACCTCGTATCCAACCTGGACTGGCACCATCAGTATGCCCGCCAGCACTGCGGTCGAGTGGAAGTGTGTCAAGCGCGAAGAGGCCAACCCCAGCCAGGGTGTCGAGTGGCAGTCGGGCCCCAACAACGCCTTCACCACCCCGTCTTCGGGTTCGACATCGGCGACCGCCAGCTTTTGACCGGCGTCGGGTTCCTTTCCTGCACCGCTTCGCGATCCGATCTACTATCCCCCGCGGTGGCTCGATCACGAGTCGCAGAGGCAGGCAGCCAGGAGCCCTTGATGTCATCTATTCAATTCAAACTGAACAATCACCCCGTCGCAGTCAATGTCGACGGGCAGACTCCCCTTTTGTGGGTGCTTCGCGATACATTGGGTTTGACCGGCACCAAGTACGGGTGTGGCGTGCTTCAATGCGGCGCCTGTACGGTGCATATCGACGATGAGCCGACTCGATCGTGCCAGCTGGCGATCGAGACGGTGGCGGGCAAACGGGTAACCACGATCGAGGGACTTGCGGAGCATCGCTCCCATCCCATTCAACAGGCCTGGATCGCCGAGCAAGTACCCCAGTGCGGCTATTGCCAATCGGGTCAGATCATGGCGGCAGCGGCATTGTTGGCCAAGAATCCCAGTCCATCCGACCGCGACATCGAACTGGCCATGCGGGGCAATCTATGCCGCTGCGGAACCTACCGGAGAATTCGACGGGCTATCCGGCGCGCGGCGAGCGCATCGGGTGCCGCGGCGTCTCCAACTGCGCAAAATCGGGGGCAGTAATATGGCTGGTATCATCAAAATCAGCCGGCGGGAATTCTTGCTGGCCGGGGCCGGCAGCACAGCTGCCGGCGGTGCAGCATTGATCCTGGGATTTTTTGTCGGCCGCCGCTACGAGCGCAAGAAGCTGGTTTATCCGGTGCCGCCTCGCCCGGAGGCGTTTGCGCCCAACGCGTTCCTCGCCATTGACGGCGACGGGTCGGTGACCGTGTGGGTCACCCGGTCGGAGATGGGCCAGGGAGTGAGCACTGCGCTGCCCATGTTGGTCGCCGAGGAACTCGATGCCGACTGGGCGACGATACGCATCGAGCAGGCGCTGGCCAATCCGGCTTACGGCGATCAGGCCACTGTGGCCAGTCGCAGTGTGAGCAGATTGTGGGGCCCACTTCGAAAAGCCGGAGCTGCAGCCCGCGAAATGCTGATCGGGGCAGCCAGCCAAACCTGGGCGGTCGACCGCGCGCAATGTACTGCCGAGCGGGGAGCCGTGGTCCATGTCCCGACCGGGCGCCGGATCGGATTTGGCGCCCTGGCCGGACTGGCCGCGTCTCTCGATGTGCCTGCCGATCCGCCGCTCAAAGAGCCAAAGGACTTTCGTTTGCTCGGCCGGCGCATTCCGCGTCTCGACATTCCCGCCAAGGTCGACGGCAGTGCCGGGTACGGGCTCGATGTGCGCCTTTCTGGCCAGCTTTTTGCTGTGGTCGCCCGCTGCCCGATGTTTGGCGGTCGCGCCGCCTCTTTCGACGCCGCCAGTGCGCGCTCGGTCCCCGGGGTGCGCGACGTGGTCGAGATCTCGAGTGGAGTCGCTGTGGTCGCAGACGGGACCTGGGCTGCGGTAAAGGGGCGAGAGGCGTTGAACATTCAATGGACCGGGGGAGCGCCCGATCTCTCGAGCGCCGGGATGAGCGAGTTATTGCGCTCGGGTACCGAAACATCGGGCGACACAGTCAACAGCGTCGGCGATGCCGGGGCCGTGCTGGCAGCAGCAGATCAACCCGACAGGACGGTTGAGGCGGTGTACGAGGTGCCCTATCTGGCCCACGCGGCGATGGAGCCGATCAACTGCACAGCCCACCTCGCCGGCGGTACCTGTCACGTCTGGGTTCCCACCCAGGCTCCAGTGCGAGCACAGCGGGCAGTGGCCGAGACGCTGGGGATCAAGGTGTCCGACGTCATCGTGCACACCACGTTGCTCGGCGGCGGCTTTGGGCGCCGCTCGGTGCCGGCCGAGGTGCGCGAAGCAGTCGAACTGGCGCGGGCGACGGGCAAGCCAATCCAGGTGGTTTGGAGTCGCGAGGACGACATCCGTCACGACTTCTATCGCCAGGCCACCGCCCATCGCTTGACCGCCAGGCTGGACGACAGTGGTTGGCCCGTGGCCTGGCGTCATCGAGTGGTTGCCAGTCACCGGAGTGCAGTTGATGGAGCGTCCGAGATTCCCTACAAGATCGGCAATTTTGCCGCCGAGTTTGTCAAGGTTGAGTCGAAGATACCCCTCGGTATCTGGCGATCGGTTTCTCACTCGTACACCGCGTTTGCGGTGGAGTGCTTTATCGACGAGCTGGCCGCTCGAACCGGCAAAGATGCGATTGCTTTTCGCCGCCATCTCCTGGCCGATTCTCCTCGTGACCTGGCAGTCCTCGACGCGGTTGCCGAAAAGTCTGGTTGGTCCACGCCGCCGCGCCAGGGGCGCTACCGCGGGGTCGCGCTCCATCCCTGTTTTGGCAGCCATGTGGCCCAGGTCGCCGAGATCTCGGCAAATCCGCGCGGCAAGATGCGAGTCCATCGAGTGACTTGCGCCGTGGACTGCGGCATGATCGTCAATCCTGATATCATCGAGGCGCAGATCGAAGGAGCCATCGCGTTTGGCCTCACCGCGGCGCTCTACGGGCAGATTCGACTCGACAAGGGGCGGGTAGTCGAGAGCAATTTTCACGATTATCGCGTCTTGCGATTCGATGAAATGCCCGAGGTCGATGTCCATATATTGCCCACCACCCACAAACCCGGAGGCATCGGCGAGGTCGGCGTTCCACCCATCGCTCCAGCAGTCGCCAATGCGGTCTCGGCGGCCACGAATACTCGCGTGCGCGCCCTCCCGATCCAGCGCGCGAGCTGACCACAGACGCATTCGCCGTGGCTCGAACGAGGATTGCAAACGAGCCCGGCTGCTGGCCCAGGACGCGGCAAAGCGCGGCGGCGTATCACCAGCCCTGGCCGCAGCCCTGATCCGCTACGACGGGTTTTGGCCCGGCAAGAACAACCAGCCACCGTCGACCAATCTCGCTTCACCGCGGTATGCGAAAAGGCCGTCGTCGAGTTCGGCAAGCGCCTTGGAGCAGATCCCGACGCCGAGTTCCCCGCATTTGCGAGCCGTTGCCCCGAGCAGCACCGTATTCTCAACACCCCTGGTGACTAGCCGGATTTATCCGGCTCTATTGGGTGGTGGGTAGCAATTCGACGTCGATGGTGTCGCCACTGATACGGAAGCGGAAATTCAACATTTGCGACCTCGGAGATGCGGGAACAGCAATGGGGTTTTGGCGCAGTGCAGAGATGATGCACGGGCGTACCCCCGGGGCAAACCGGTCGTCGTTGCCGAAGTAAAGCCGTTGCGCGGACTCGCCTGTGCCGAGAAGAACGGCGAGACCAAAGTAATAGCCGCGTTTCCGGGTCGGCTCGTCCATACAACCGTGGATCAGACGCGCGGCGCGCCTGCCGACGTCGTCGGGGTCGAATACACGGACCACAGTCGCCGGCGTCGATGGGACAGGTTTCGCCGGGATGCTAGCGGCCGGCCGGTCCGCGGTCTCGAGCTCAAGGGCTCGGCTCACCACTGCCGCCGGTTGGGATTTCGGCTGTTGTTTCGGCTTCAGCTCCGGTTGCGATTTCGGCTGTTGTTTCGGCTTCAGCTCCGGTTGCGATTTCGGTTCTTGGCCCCGGGGCTGCGCTTCTTCGTCTGCACTCGCACCTGCGGCGGCCTCGCTGTCCTGCGCCTGTTCCACCGCGAGGGCCGTGGCCTGTTCAGGCACTGGCTGCGGGCCGCTCGGGCGATCCAGCAGCACGAAGAGCACTGAGGCCAGTAGAGCACCGAGACCGATCCAGATGAATGGGGCAAATCTCGCCGGTAGGTACAGACCGCGACCCTCTTGTGGGACATCGCTACTGGCGCTGTCGGGCGTCGGCACGGTACTCGGTTCGGCAGATACAGATGCGCTCGGCGACAGACTCGATTCGTCAGATGTAGCTGCGTCGCGCGGCGGACTCGGTTTGTCAGACGCAGATGGGGCCGGCGGTTCACTCGGTTTGGCAGGTACCGATGGTGCTGGCGACGGACTCGGTTTGGCAGGTACCGATGGTGCTGGCGACGGACTCGGTTTGGCAGATACCGATGGTGCTGGCGACGGACTCGGTTTGGCAGATACCGATGGTGCTGGCGACGGACTCGGTTTGGCAGATACCGATGGGATCGGCGGTGGACTGGGTTTGGCAGATGCCGATGGCGCTGGCGGCCGAGTCTTTTTCGCAGATACCGATGGTGCCGGCGGCCGATTGGGTTTGGCGGCGCGCTCGGCCGATGACTTTTTGTCGGTGCCTTTCTGCGATCCGGCCGCTGCCTTCGAATCGGGCTCCGCGCGGCGCTTGCGCCGACTTCGTCGCGCGGCGACCACTTGCTCTTTCTGCACCGTGGGCCCCATGTCGACCACCCTGGTCTGCTCATCCTTGACCACCTTGGCTGGCTCATCCTCAGCCACCTCGGCTGGCGGACGCTCGACCACTGTGGTCGGCTCATCCTCCTCGTAGTCGCTCTTCCCAGTTAGCAGTGGCGTTCCGGGCAGTCGCGGTGGCGGCGCGGACTGGCGAAGGAATTCCTCCAGCCGCGCCCGCAACTCGCGCAGAGTCGCATATCGCTCCTCGGGAAAGGGCCCCATCGCGCCCATCAAAATGCTGCGCAATCCAGGGTCTACCTCTGGGAAATAGTTGACACCAGAGCCGAACTGTCCCTTCTGGATACGTGCCAGCCGGCGCCCGCCATTGCCCTCGGCGCCAAACGGATGGTTTCCGGTGAGGCGCTCGAACAGGAGCACGCCGACGGAGAACACCAGCGAGCGCTCGTCGGCCATTTCGCCTCGAATCTGCTCGGGCGCGACGTACCCGAGCTCCCCACGCCTCTCGGCTTGACGCACCATCGCCAGGAACGACAGCGTGCTCGATGGGACTTTATCGCCCTCCTCACCTCGTTCCGTGGCATCGAGGATGTCCAGGACTTGCCGTACCACCCCTGTCGGGCTGTTATCACTTCCTTGGCCGTGCTTCTGCGCAATGCTCCAAAAACGTTCCGCGAGGGTGCTGGGCGACGAGCTGGGCACTACTTTTGCCATGCGCAAGACTCCGTTCTCTGCCCTGCAGTTGCCAACTCATTGTAACCACCGCGGGCTACAGCCGGTCTGCGAGGGCAGAGGTGAAACGTACAATAGGTGGGCAGTATCGAACCGCTGCTCCTGCCTGGCAATCGCAAAACAACCAACACTCCTCTTTCCCCTGAACACAATTGGGGCCGGCTGTCCGACCGACAAAACCCGGCCGAGAATGGGTTCAATTCATCGCAATCCAAGGGGTTTTTTGGCAAAACAGAGGATTTTGACAAATTGTGCGGACCGCCGCTCCTCGCGGCGAATGCGCGGCTCTGTACGTGCACCGATCGCGGCCGACACGATCGACGCCCTCGACCTTACCGCAGCGCTGGCAAGTCGTCCTGGTATTTTTCCAGCAACTCGGCGACCAGGCCCGCGGCGATATTGCCACCCGACAAGACGACTCCAACCCGCCCGGGTCGCCCGGGCAAGTCGCCGCGCAACGCGACCGCAAGTGCAGCGGCACCGGACGGTTCAACCAGCACCTTGGCGCGCAATAGCAGGACCAAAAGAGCCCGTCCGAGCTCGTCATCATCCACGGTGTAGCAACCCGACACGCGCTCTTTGGCGATGGCAAAATTGAGCTCGCCGATGCGGGTTGGCTTGAGGCCATCGGCAATTGTCGGCCCGGGCTCCACTGCGACTCGTTCGCCAGCTGCCATGCTCTGCGCCAGTGCATCGCAGCCGACCGGCTCGGCACTGTATATGCGGGTCGCACTGCCCATCGTGGCCAGACACGCCCCCGCGATCAGGCCGCCGCCACCCACTGGAACGACCAGGGCGTCGAGTTCGGCCCGGTCACGAGCCAGCTCTTCGACGAACTCCAACGTGGCCGTGCCCTGGCCCGCAATGGTGTCGGGGTGATCAAACGGCTCGATAATCGCCGCTCCCGTGTCACTTTGAATGCGCAATGCCTCTTTTCGACGCTCCGGGCTGGACGTCCCGGCAAAGGTGATCTGGCCGCCGAGGGTGCGCACAGCCGCGATTTTGACCTGGGGCGCATTCACTGGCATGGCGATGTCGGCGCGGATGCCGAAATAGCGGGCTGCCCGGGCCACGGCCTGGGCGTGATTGCCCGAGCTATACGTGATGATCCCGCGGCTGCGCTGGTCCTCGCCCAGCCGCGAAACTGCGTGCATGGCACCGCGTGCTTTGAACGCACCGGCATACTGCAGATTTTCGGCCTTAAGATACAATTCGGCGGCAGCGATCTCGTCGAGTGCATCACAGCGCAACACCGGAGTACGGCGGACCAGGCCGGCAATGCGATCGGCCGCAGCGACCACCGAGTTCCGGCTCATGCCAGCGATCACTGTGTCAGCTCTTGCACTCTTCATTACCCGAATCCTACAACTGTACGGCCCAGGAGTCGACTGTGGCCCCAGTTATGGCTGGCCCGGCCCTATCCGCTACGGTCGCCGGCCAGCGCCTCGGTCACCCGCTCCAGCACCCATGCGCGATGGGTATCGACGAAAAAGTGGCCTGCGTCGATCCAGTGCTCGGTGTAGGCGCCACGGGTTGTCGCTCGCCACGCCATCAATGCTTCGGCCGTTACACTCCGGTCCTGACGGCTGCCGAGCGCCGTCATCGGGGTGGTCAGCGGTGTGCTGTCGGTATAGCGGTAGGCCTCATTGGCGGCGAGGTCGGCGCGCAGAGACGGCAGGGCGATTTCCCGCAGCTCAACACTTTTCGACAGCATTTGCCCGGCCCCGTATCGTTCCTGCAGCGCCTGGCAAAAAGCCATGTCCGGCAGGTGGGCGATGGGCGGGCGAGTCGACGCCAGCTGTGGCGCCGACCGACCCGCCACGATGAGGTGGACCGGCGGCGAGTTCGCCTGCTCGAGCCGGCGAGTGAGCTCGAAGGCGAGGAGCGCGCCAAAGCTGTGACCGTATAGCGCAACCGGCGCCGGTACGAGCTGTTCCAACGCGATCGCAACCCGGGCGACGATTGCCGAAACACTGGTGAGCCCGGGCTCATTGAGACGGTTGTGCCGGGCGGGCAATTGCACCGGGCACACTTCAATGTCGTCTGGCAAGCCGTCGGGCCAGCGATGGAAAATCGACGCGCCGCCACCGCCGTAGGGCAAACAGAGCAGGCGCACGCGGGGATCCCGTACGGGTTGGTGAATTTGAAACCAATGCTCAGCTAGAGAAGGGTACATAGTGCTCGCAAAGGACCAGGTTCGTGATCAAAACCGCCGCCCGCGCCGGGATGAGAGGTAAAAGTGAAGACTGAAGTCCCAATCCTACCGCGTCTGGCTACATAATTTTAGCTACTTGGGGTCGGCACGCAACGTGCTAAGGTTACCGAAGTATGGAAGTTGCCGCCTATTCGACGGTGGCCATGACGCTCGGTCTGGTTGTGACTCGGCCACGGGTACGTGGGGAACTGAGGCTCTCTCCTGCACTGGCCGCCTTCGCAGGCGTACTGATCATGCTGGCCCTGGGCATTGTTCAACCAGAGCACTGGGTGCGAGCGGCGCGCAACCTGTGGAGTCCATTCGTCGCCATCGGCTCGATCATGATCATGACCGAGGTCGCCCTGCGCGTCGGGCTGCTCGATTGGTGGGCATCGAGAGTCGAAGCGCGGGCGCGATCCACGTCGCACCTATTTGGGCTGGTATTTGCCCTCGGCGTGCTCACCTCGGCCACCCTCAACAACGACGCTGCGATCCTCTTGCTCACCCCGCTCGTTGTGGCGCTGGTCCGCCGGCGCTACCCGGATCGGCCCGAGCTGGTCGTGCCGTTTGCCTTCGCCGTGTTCATGTCCGCTGGTGTTGCGGCTCTGCCGGTGTCCAACCCGATGAACATGGTCGTGGCAGAGTTTTCCGGCATTGGTTTCAACACCTACGCCCTGCACATGATCCCGGTGGCCATCGCGGGATGGCTCATCGCCTTTGTCACGATGAGGCGCATCTTCGCCGTTCACCTCACCGGGCCACTCGGACCAGCCAATGGCGTCAAAACCGCACCGGCGACCACCGCCCAGCGACTCGTGATGCTGCTGCTCGGCGCCGTACTTACCTCGTACGGAATAGTCGGTTATTTTGGCGGGCCGGTTTGGGCGGTTGCATCGTGCGGGGCCACCCTGGCCCTGGTGCTGGGATATCGACATGCCGGCGAGAATCCGATCCGCCTGGCCTGGCAAGGCGTTTCCTGGGAAACCCTGGCCTTTCTGCTCGCCGTGCTCATCATGTCCATGGGCCTCTTCGAGGTCGGCCTCGTCGATCATCTCACCGCCTTATACGCTGGCGGCGACGTCAGTACGGTCGGCGTGACCTCGGCGCTCGGCTCCGCCGTGCTCAACAACCATCCCATGTCACACCTCAATATGATGGCCCTCGAGGCCGCCGGAACTGGTGATATTGCCGTGTTCGCAGCCCTGGTCGGCGGAGACCTCGGCCCGCGCCTTTTACCCATCGGATCCCTGGCAGGCCTGCTCTGGCTCGATATGCTGCGCCGCCAGGGGATCGAGATCAGGATCGGCCAGTTCATAAAGATCGGCGCCATCGTCACCGTCCCAACCATCATCGTCTCACTGGCCATCCTCGCACTGTACTGATTCGGTCCTCGCCTCCACGCGAGCGAAGAGTGGATACCCCCGCAATCGCCGAACAGTCCCTCAGTACTGCGGCCGGCAAGTAAATTGCCCACCGGGGTCTATCCAGCGCGTCGCGGGCAAGCCGTCGAGGAAAAGCATAGTAAGCCCGGGTAACCGATGAACAACCAGCTTTCGGCGGGCTGAAACAGTGAATCGGTTCAGAATATCCGGGAAACAGTACTCAGTACCGCCGCGCATCAAGATCCGAATAGTCCCGACCCTGTCTGCTCCACTGCCCCTCAGCTAATATATTCGAAAAAAATGTGGGTGCGCTTATCGTCTCAACATGGTATTTTGAATTTCAGAAGTGGTGAGGCATATAAGGTAAGTTGAGGTAAGGACTGACGGCCTGAAACGAATAACCGAGTTAGTCGGATAGCAGGTCAATATATCAGGGGGGATTGAGCGACAATTCGTGAGGGTACATCTGTACCCGTAACGCTACAGTTGCCGATCGATCGACCCCAAATACACATGATTGGGGGATCATTGATGAACTCGTACTCGAGCGGAATCTATCATGGGAATTTTGCCATGGAGGTCGCAACAGAGCTGGAATCGGAACTCGATTTGCTCGAATCGATGCGATTTACAGCTCAAAACCAGGGGCTGCACTTTCTCGACCCCTCCGGTCTGGATCTTCATCAGAAGCAAACCGAAGAATTCGTAGCGTCGACGTTAAATATTCCTATTCTTCGCCGCCACATACCGGTTCAGGGTAATGTGATGCGAAAAACCTATATGAAGCTATTACGGCATTCGACTGAGTATGCTTTTCTGACTCTAGTAAATCGAGTCGATCACTCCGGTTCAATCCGCAGCCATTTTCGCCGGGCTTCTACTCGGGCTGGAGCGCGGCTGGGCGCGTGGCACGATGCCCAGCCGCTGCTTCTCGAGGGCGAGTCGAAATGGTGGCATAGTGCGCATATCCTGTGGTTGCTGGCCACGTGGAGTGCCGACGAGGTGATCGACTCCAATCTCGATGTCGATCCAGCGCTTTACACCGCCACTACACGTGTCCTGGTAAATTTGTGGACGCCGCAATATTCAACTCAGCAAGGGTATGATGCGGTAACGTATACATGTGCTCAATTGAAGGAGATGTGGGAGGAGCAAGGGACCAGGAAGGCGTACTCCACGACGTTGAGCATCGGTATGTTTACATACCTCGCCTGCTACGACTGCCTGATTCGAGCGGGGAGCGTTTCACAAGAGACAGACCGTGTCCGTGACTGGACTGTCGCCTGGTACGAAAACTTACATCAGGTACGCAAAGTATTATCGAGTTTGGCTGAAAGAGGGTGTTCGTTTCAGGAATTTGTCGGAGTCCGTGGCCCGAACACAGGGACCGATGTTCCGGTTTTGTTTCTCCTTCTGTGGTATGGCCGGTCGTTGGGGATCTCGCCCCGACGCATTTGTGAAATCGCCGATCGACTACACCCGGCAGGGGGGAATTTTCGCGGTTGGTTGAGAGATATTATGATCGTGAGTGGGGTTGGAAACGATCTCGCCGATGTAGAGCGAAACCTGCAGGAAAAATCTCTGAATGCAGTATTGTGTGTATATGGTCAAAGAACGGGAACCAATCCATTTGCAGGAAAAGGGTTAGAGCAGGTCGAGCTGAGACAGGCGTATTGGTATGTTGTGGAAAGATACAATGAGATGGTGGACAACTTACTCGCCGAGTTTCGAGACGAGTACAAACGGGTCGAGCTGGGCCAGAGCGAGCTCTTTCGAGATCATAAGGAACTGCTGCTCGCCATTACTGCGCTGGTAGACATGTGCTTTGCCACAGTCTATTCTGGCTTTGTGTGCAAGAGGTATCGCGCAGGGGCGCTCGAACTGATCGATATGCTCGGCGCTGCCCCGATACCGGTGGTGAAGCAGAGACACGTCGAGGCCAAGCTGCGAACTATCTCGGGTAATTACCTCGGGTAACGCCGCGGCTCGAGCTTCAGTTCCCTCGTAGAGCGAGGGGAAGGCTGGTCAGCGCGCGGATATTCGCCGTGGGTTGCCATCGAATTTGATCCGGTGTAATGGCCAGTCGCAGATCGGGAAAACGCTCAAATAACATGGGAATAAGTACTGATGCTTCGAGGCGAGCGAGTGGGGCGCCGATGCAGAAATGGATACCGAGACCAAATGCGACGTGCTTGTTGGGTGATCGCGTAATGTCGAATCGATCGGGCTGGTCGAACTGTTCGGGGTCGTGGTTGGCCGAAAGGAGTAGAGCCGCGACCATATGCCCGGCCGGGATTAGCTGACCGCCAAACACGGTATCTTTCAGGACGAAGCGCGGCCCTGCAGTCACCAGAGGACCAGAATAGCGCAGTATCTCTTCGATCGCCGTGCCAATGAGCGAGGGGTTGGCGCGCAGCTTGGCCAGTTCTTGTGGGTGTTGCAGCAAGACCAGGATACTGTTGCAGACCAGGTTGAAGGTGGTTTCGTGACCGGCCATCAAAAGCAGAAAAACCGTATTGAGCAATTCTTGCGAGGATAGTCGATCGCCAGCCGCTTCCGCGGCGACCAGTGCGCTGATGACATCGTTCCGGGGACAGACGCGCCGTTCGGCAAAGAGGGCGTTGAAGTACTCGACAAAATAACCGGAAATCCGGTTCAGACGCTGCCGATTCTCCTCACTGGGAGGCGTTACCATGCTGACTATCAAATCCCGGAACGGCTCGTGGTCGCCCACCGGTAGACCGAGTATCTCGGCGATTACTGTGATCTGAAACGGAAACATCACATCGTCGGGAAAATTGATTTCGCTGCGATCCTCCACTACATCGAGTAGATTTTGTGCGATCTGGCTGATGAGCGGGCGCATGTTTTCCAGGGCACGGGGAGTAAACGCCTTTGCCACCAGCGAACGGAGCCGGGAATGCTTGGGGGGGTCAGCCCCCAGCATATTGTCCTGAATGAGTGGAAGCTGGCCGGTCAAAAACGGGGCAAAGCGCTGTTGTTGTTCGGGGGTGAGTTTTTTCGGATCGCTGCTAAATCGCTCTGAATCGTTCAGTACTTCCACGACGTCGCGATATCGGCTGACCAGCCACGCGGGACAGAGAAATAACGGATGTTTGCTGTCGATCACAGGGGCTTCGCGACGCATTCGATCGAAAACCGGAAAAGGATTGACAAATGCCTCTGGTGTCCAGAGGTCGAAACGTTCGTTCGATTGGGTCATGGACTCTCCTCTCACAAATAGCCAAACCGACTCGTTGCATTGCATTGCTATGCAGTCAGTATATTTTGCGACCTAAGTGCGGATTTGGGAACCACAATGTTACAAATACCAGCCACGCCCAGTCCATTGCCGGGTGATCAATGCGGGTAATCAACCTGGGTGACCAACCCACCGGGTAATCAACCCGGGTAATCAATCCGGGTGACCAACCGGGGCGACCAACCCGCCCGGGCGCTACCCGGCGGAACGATGATCGCGGCTACTGCGTGCCAACGATGACACCGATCATTGTGTCGTAGATATTTGGCGCGTTGGGATCGGTTTTGCCGCCGCCGGCTCACTCGCTGGCCTGGGCCGAGATCTGGCGAAAATCGCCCGCTCCGCCGCCGCCGTGATCGTCCTGACCACCGATGAGCACAGTCACCGCGGTGTTACTCGGCAGCGCAGGCAAGACCGACCTGGGCACATTGAACGTGATCGTCTCGGTCTCCCCGACCCCTCAGGTTCGACGAGCAGAGCGTCAAGCGAATCGATGAGCGGCAGCGCGGTTGCCTCGCCGTAGAAATAGGCCGCGACCTTGTTGGTGTACACAAATGGTCGACTCTCGGTCATCTCGACACCGAGTTCGGAGAGTGCAACCGGTTGCATGGATGGTACGTCGACTGGCTGGTCGCTCGAGCAACGCCAGCTAGCTAGCTAGTTCCCGTCCCTAAATCCTTAATGTGCTGAT
>JAKSDA010000544.1 GCA_022360315.1 Pseudomonadota bacterium | reverse complement strand
ATCAGCACATTAAGGATTTAGGGACGGGAACTAGCTAGCTATCGAACCATCGACAGCCAGGCCATGCTCGAGTCATGCAAGAACCCAGGCAAACACTGGTCCCCCTTCTCATCGTCAAAGACGCCATCTCTGCGATCGATTTCTATCGACGCGTGTTCGGTGCGCGCGAGCTCGTGCGGTACATGAACAATGTCCTCGGAACGATCAGCCACGCCGACCTCATGATCGGCGAGACGCTCATTTCGGTGACCGAGGAGGCGCCGGGTTGGAACAGCGATGCACCCGGTTCGCTCGGCGGCTCTCCGGTCGTGCTTCAGCTATGCGTCGACGACGTCGACGTTCAGTTCAAAAAGGCCTGCGCCGAGGGGGCAACGGTTGTGTTCCCCGTGGCGAACTTCTGCGGCGATCGGATGGGGCGACTCCGCGATCCGTTCGGGCATTTGTGGATTCTCATGCAGCGCATCGAGGAGCTTTCCGCGGAGGACCAACAGCGCTGTAGAGATGCCCTCTTCTCCGAGCTTCTGGGGAGACCCCAACAAACCACAAAAACAGAGGGATAGTACCCCAGGACTGCGTACTCCGGCAACACAGATCGTCGAGATGCAAACGTATATGGAGCCGAACGAGCCCCATTGCCAACAGCCGAAGCCGAGCCCGACCGTCAGCTGGGCTGGTAGACCCATATGTGGAACATGTTTACGTCGCGGCCAGCAGTGATGGCAGTTTGCTTGACAGTGAGACTGGTGTCGGTGACAAACTCGGCGTCGATCATCATGGGCCAGTTGCGCCAGCGGTGGACCCGATCAGTGCCACTGCAGGTAGTGATACCCACCGATCGACCGTTGACGAAATACTCGAGCTCGTAGTCGCCGTATACGTAGTCCATGCGGCGGAGAATCACCACCGGACGGCCGGGCACCAAATTCATGACCTTGAAGGTGGAAAACCCCGAGACATGAGCCCGGCCCGTGCCCTCGATGACGGTGCCGTCCGGATACTTGAGCTTCTGCCGCGAACGATAGCTGTCTTTGGCATCCTGAATGGCAAACTCGTGCTTTTTCTCCGAGTCCTTGTCGAGAATGTCGATCTCGTCGACCAGCACCCAGTTGATTCCCTCGAGATCCATCGACGGCTCGGGATTGGGCAGCTTCTTGACTCCCTCCCAATCGCTGATGTCGGCCACCTTGACCGGCTTCTCCTCGACCTCCTCCGCCGGGGCCTCGATGAGCGCCTCTTCGTCAGCCACGGCCCGCGCCGCCGCCTCGCTGGCCTTGCTCTGAAACGCCAACAGGTTGGTGAACGCCTCCATGTTGTTCTTGCTCTCGGCAAGCAACCCGCGCAAAACATCAACATTGCGCTTGAAGTCGGAAAAATCCTCTTTTTGTGCGATATGTGGATGGTTGACGTCGACTTCGAGAGCCAGCTCGCCTTCGCTCTCGACAATGAGGTAGAAGATGTCAAATACGTTCCTCATGTCGATCAGATTGGTCGAGTTCAGCATGAGCGCAGTATGAGTCGCCTGGAGAATGTCGTGGCCGCACAGAACCTGGCGCCGCGAGTATTGGAGAAACACCTTGCGCAGTTGCCACAGGATGGTCTCCATGCGCATGCGCATGGAGGGAGCGAGAAACGAGCCCGCCACCCCGGCCTTGGGCACAAAACGCATGTCGATCTCGTTGGCCGTGGGATGAGCGGGATCGCGGGCGTCGCGGATGCGAGTGGCACCTTTTTCCAGCTGAACCCTGGCCAGTTCGACCTCGCGGTGAATGTCGGGCTCAGTCTGCGCCAGCTCGACCACGGCCTGTTCTAGTACGCGACGGTGACCCTTGTATTCGAGGTTTTCCTTGTAGGCAATGAAATCGGCCAGCTCCTCGGAGAAGCGCAGGACGAAGTAAATGGTCTGCGGCAGCCGGTATTCCTCGGGATTGATGTTCTTGATCGCCGCATCCCACAAAACCAGGTCGTTGCCCATGCCGTCGATGGCATAGCCGGATTGCACCTCGACCGACAGGTCGCCGCGACTGCGCGCCACCACCCGCAGGTTGCCGCCGTAGCCGAGTACAACGCCGGGCGAATGCAATCGGCGGTTGTGCAGCTTGCGCTTCTCGATGTGGTACTTCTCGGCGTCGTTCCAGTCCTTCTCGGTGGTCAGAAACCCCTTGAAGAAGTTGATCCGCTTGTATCCCTGCTCAGTGCTCATGTCCAAATCTCCGTTCTGAGCCGGCTCGCTCGAGCGACTCGACAGCTGTCAATCTGGATCGGTATCTCCCCGTTTGCCCGCGCCTCTACCGCTGCTGCCGCCACCGTCGCCGCCGCCATCCTGATCGGGGCTCGCCCGCTCCTCACCGGGTTCGCCTTCGACAGCTTTGACCACCTCGGCGCCAATGCCGATACCAGATCGGACACCGATGGCGAAGAATTCGCGCAGCTCGACATCGCCCTCGTCGGCTTCGAAACGCAGGTAGTACTGGGTATGGGCCGGCTTTTCCATCTGAATGATGCGATGCACGCGGATCACGGTCTCCGGCGTGACGTCGGTAAATCGGATCGGCATGGTCACGATAAAGCAGTTGGATAGCTGGACCGGCGGCAAGATGACAGAATCCAGACCGATCCGGGCCTCGCTGGCGACTCTGAATCCCTTGAAGGGCCACTCGTTCTCGGTGATCCTGGGTTCCTGGCCGGTAAAGAGCTGGAGAAATAAAATGAGGCCCCGCCGGGTGCCACGGATGCGGTAGAGATCGACGGCGCGCTTGATGATGGCTCGCTTCTTCTCCTCGGGCCAGTCCATGTCCACGACCATCGCAGTCCAGCTGGCCAGCCAGTCGAGAAACTCGGACGGACACTCGTGGGGGTCGTAGTAGCGGTGTCCCTGGTCCAGAACCTGGTCGATCGAGCCGAACATATGCTCGAAGATGAAACAGATGTCGCGGACCACATTGCGCCCGACTGCGTCGGAACGGCGGTAAATGGCCGGAAGGTGCTCCATGTACCCGCGTCGCGCAACCCACAGGGTGACCTCGGAACCCTCGTAGATCATCTGGCCGTGGGCCGGGTTTTGCTCGAGCACGGTGTCGTGGTCTTCGTAACTCTCGCGGAACAACACCGACTCGACTCTGAGACCGGCGTTCTCGACAATGACACGGGCCTTGCGGATCGGCTCACCGATGACATCGGGGACCTTGACGACTTTGCGATTGTGCAGTTCGGCGGCCATCTCTATCGGTGACCATTTTTATCTGATCTGGTCATATGATCTCATCATATGGTTTCATCATATGATTTCATCGCGCACTTTCTCGACGATGTGGATGTGAATCAAATGGGGCAGCTCGTCATCGTCGATGCGGACGTGTTCGACGTGGACGCCGCGGGTTTCGTCGAGAATGTCGAGGGCGTCCACCCCCTCGACGCCGGGAACTTCCTCGACCACGTGGATGAGCTCGGTCTTGAGTACAGCACGGCCAAATTCCCAGCCCTTGCCATCGCGCCCGCCAAAGAGGGGGTGCAAATAGCGGCGCAGCTTGTCGGCAATCTCGCGGCGCATGCGGTCGGACGTGCCGATGGTGCGCCGCAAAAGGGTTACCTTGAGCGAAACTTCTTTGTAGCGCGGTTTGACCACATGAAGGATCGAGCCGACCAGCCGGCGCTCGTCGAGATATCGCTTGATGTAGCGCAAGGTCTCGTTGGACGGCATCAGCCGCTGGGTCAGACCGCGCGCGCCGCCCTCGGCCTTGGGAATGACCACGAGTACCACCGCACCGCGATTGGACCGGTCCGGCACACATTTGGCCCGGGCGATCGAGGTCGACGCGCGCAGAGCCAACATCTCGAAGTCTTCCGAGGTGACCGCGCGATCGCGACTCTTGATGGTAAACGGCGCCCGTTCCTTGGCCTCTTGTACGGATTCGCGGTCGGCCCCGCCGGTCGCGGCAAGGGGGTTTGCGACCGAATCGATGTACGACAGGGCCCGGGTCAGCGAGGTCAGCGTGTTGGCATTGACGTTGCCCCGAGCTCCGCCGCCGATGAGGTAGCTGGCGGCCACGATGTTGTTCTGGCCCTCGCTCGGAATCAGGCCCTTGCGGCCGTCGCCGAAGGTCACCTTTCCGCTCTGATAATCGAGCATATAATGGCGGCTGCGCGGGCCGGACTCGAAAAAACTGTCGACCCGCTTCCAGCGCACCCAGACCTGTTCGGAATTCTCCTCGTCCACCAGTCGCACCGCGCCCTCGCCCAGATCGGCGATGTCATCTTCGGACGGCGGCTGCCTCTCCAGTATCTCGATGGACTCGCCCTCGAGAAGCGGTGAGCGCAAGAGCGCGAATTCCTGCATTGGCTTGCCGTCGGACGAGCCGAGGATCTCGTTTCGAATGGTGTTGTGGTTGTTGGCCTCGACGACATTGACGAGCAGGCGGCGGATGCGGGGCGCCTTGACATACCCGCCCATCTCGAGGCGGGCTCGAAGCCAGTAGCGCTCTTCGGTGAACTTCATGTACTTCTGCCAGTCGTCCGGTCCGACAAACTCGACAAACCCCGATGTGGTGAAGTTTTTGGTACCGTCGGTGACGCGGAGCGGCTCCCAGGTCGCGCCATCCCAGTATTCCCACAGGACCCGCTGCTCGGACCCCCATATCGAGGCGCGCTCGGCGTTGTAGTTGGCCAGCTCGGCGGTGAGCACATCGGTGCTCTCGTCGGTCATCGCGGCCAGACCGAGCTCTTCTTCCATTTTGAAATAAATCGACTGGGGGTCGTTGGGCAAGCGAGCCGAGTAGCCCAGATACAGCGCCGGTGATTCCTCGGTCTTGGGCGTGAACGGCTGGAAGATGGTGAACTCGGTGCGGGCATCTTCGGTGACGTCGTTGAACGTGAAGTCGTTGAAGGCCAGCACATGCCTGACGTCGCGATAGTCTTCGCGATAGCGAAAGACGATGCTCTTGAGTGCCGGTGGCCTGAGCGGGCGATCCTCTCTGAACACCCATTTATCGCCGTCGAGGGTGTATATACCGGCCTCGCCGTAGTTGCCTTTTTCGATGCGCACCCTCACCCAGCGGAACTCCTCGCCCGATATGTCGCACGGCTCCATATCCCTGGGTCGGCGAAAGCTGACCACGCCGCTTTGACTCATCGCCCGGGTCTCGTCGTGAAAGCCGTATTCGTCGCCAGCCCCGGGCAGAATGCCCCGGGCATTGGATCGACCGAGCGGTTGCCAGCGCTTGCCGTCGAAATACTCCCAGGCCAGAACCAGGTCTTCGGACGGAGAAGGCAGCGGAATGGCCGTGGCATCGGCGAGCATGAACTCGATGCTGAGATAGGCATCGGCCACTTCGAGCAGTTCTTCGCAGGCCAGATAGAGCACGCAGTCCACTGCTGGCTCGCGGCCAAACGGGTACATGTTCTTGCCGGTGTCGAGCCAGACATAGGCATTGTCGTCGAGGTTGGCGATGGCCCGGTCGGGCAGAACTCCCTCGCCGACGACCTCGACCCGGGTCCGCACAGTATCGATCTCGGTGTCTTCGGGCTTGTCCGGCACCTCGGCCAGACGGCCGCGCAACCACAGCCCTTCGAACGTATCGACCTCGCCCGGTGCGAAGTTGATGGGCCCGTAGAAGCAGATCTCACCGCGATCGACATCGAGCGGTGCCGGCACGAGGTCTTTCCAGCGGTCGCCGTTCCAGTATTCCCATTCGAGCAATCTGACTAGATCGCGCCCGCCGGTTTCCGGACAGCCGAGAAATACCCGCAGGACCGCCGCATCCCCCACGTTGGAAAAGCGGGGATCGCTCAGATAGAGAAAGCGCTCGACCCGATGAGCACCTCCAAAGACTTCGAACGCTTGCTCTCGACGGCCGTCCAGCGAGGGCGAGTTATCCGAGTAGGTGTCGCTGAAATAGCTGAAACATTGGTCGGGCGATACGTTGGTGACTACGAGGTCGCGCGCGGTCTCGAATACGACCGGCTCTTCTTCGGTTCCCTGGGGCGTGGCCACCTGGGTGCCCCGGGGAATTCGCTGTTTGGGCGCGCCCTCGACCAGGTTGAACTGCAACAACGCCTGAGCGGCCCGGGGCGGCTTGAGTTTGATCCCGAGCAGATTCAGAAACGCGACATAGTTCTTGTCCGGGACCCGATTGAGTCGATAGAGGATGAGTTCGGTCATCCACGCCGCCAGCTCGATGAGCGTGATACCCGGGTCGGACGGGTTGTGATTGGTCCAATCGGGCGCGTAGCGCGGGATCAAACTCAGCGCCTCATCGACGATATCCTGAAACTCGCGATCATCAAGTTTGGGAGCTGGGATCATGACACGGGCTCTATGCTGGGCTGGCGGCAAACCGGATAAACACAGAAGCGGCACATTCAGGCAGCGAGGCCACCGTACCATCGAGTTCGTCGAGTTCGCCGAATCGACAGGGCGGGCAGCCGGTCACGCCCGCTTCAGGTCTCTTCCTCCGGCTGGGCCAGGTAGAACGGGTAGACCAGATTGCGCACGTCGTTTTCGTCGGCGACAGTATACGCGATACGGATATCGAGCCGATTGGGCTCGCCTTTTGACGGCTCTGCCTTCACCTCGACCAGGCTGATGCGCGGCTCGAATTTGAGCAGGGCCTCTTCGCAGTAATGCTCGGCCAGTGCAGCAGTCACATAGTTATTGGGAGAAAACATGAGGTCGTGAATCCGGCAGCCGAATTCGGGCCGCTTGAGGCGCTCGCCAGGAGCCGTTCCCAAGATCACAAAGAGCGACTCGCGGACATTTTCCTCGTGGGCCGAGGTCGAAACTCCACCGGTCAGATTGACAGCGACGGGAAAACGCCAGCCTTTGCCCAGAAATTCACGATCCGCAGCCATGCTCTGTCGCTCTAGTATCCGCCGAAAGTCCCTTCGATGAATTTGCCGCACTTGGTGCAAATGATCCGAGTTCGACCAACCGGAACTCCTCCCTGCATGGGCTCGCCCCCCATGGATTCGACCTTCATGGGTGCTGTACCGCAAAAAGGACACGCTGCATTACCGGGCCGACCCGCTGCGATCTCATCCAGAACATCTTGCCAGGCGATTGCATCTTCGTCGTCCAAAGTTCAACAAATCCTTCTGCTTAGGACCAACCGGAGGGCGGAGTCGGTAGTCTAAGGACCTGGGTGGCCGGCGTCAACGCATGGAACGGGTGTTTTCGACTGCCCCACCGAGACGGGCGACGGGCGACGACAGGCCGAAGCGGTCTGCTCGCACCTCGCCGCCGCGGCTCGATGGTCGTTCGAGCGGCTCAGTAAAAAAATAATGAATTCAGATAATTGGGCCTCAGGCAGCAAGATGATTAACACGCTCTGCCGGGTTTGCCCGGGCAGCTATGTGGCGTCCTCGGGGGTGGCGAGGCCGAGCTTTTGCGCTGCGGCGACCAGTCGAGCCGATTCGGCTTCGTCGACGCGAGTAGCTTCTTCGATCAGCATGATGGGCAGATCGTTTTCGCCGATGGGGTAGCGCAAGCGCGAGGCGGGGCAGAACAGAAACGGCTCGCTATCTCCCTCCCCGTCGGGAAAATAGATGAGCTCTTGTTTGGATTCGGAGCAGCGGAGCAGTTCGAGCAACTCCTGGGATAGCGCCATGACCGGATGACACCTGGCGCTGGCCTTTCTGTCAAGCCCCCGCGGACCGTCCGGGGTTGCCCCCGGGCCACGCGTTCCGTAAGGTACACGGCCACCTGGGGGATACCTATGAATCGATCGAGGACCCTGTTCACCGCCGTTCTATTCACCGCTGCACTGCTCGCAGCCGGCCTCGGGTCGAGCACCTGGATCGCGCCAGCAGCTGCGCAACCACAGCCTGCCGGCTCGGCCGAGGCGCCGGGCGAATCCCCGTCAGGGCAGGACAGCAAGGCGCAGACAACTGCCCCCGCAGCACCTGTCCCGGCATCCCCGACCACGAGCCCCGCAGCTGCGCCGACTTCAAAAGCAGCTGCAGCGCCGGGACCCGAGGAACAAAAAACTGGCCGGATTGCCCTGCCACCGGTCGAAGACGAGGTTCGCGGCCAGTGCCAGACTCCCCGACAGGCCTATCTGCAATTGCTCTACTGGCTGCAAAAAGGTCAGCGTTGGAATCCGGTCGAGGCAGCGCGCTGTTTCGATACCTCGCAGCTGGCCGACCCCGCCCGGGCCCCCAGGCTCGCCGAGATGCTCAAGACCACGCTGGACAGTCGGAATGCTCGCATCAAGGACGAGCTCTTGCCGATGAACCCGGACTATCGCGACAACGAAACCGGACTGCATCTGTACCGAGATCCGACCGTGCGCAGCATGGTGAGCTCGGATATCGTCGTGGTGAAAGACCAGCGCACCGGTCGATGGCAGTTTTCGCCCGAGACCCTGGACGCAGTGCCCGATCTCTATCCGTCCACCGGTGTGTTCGAGGACGTGATGCCCTCGTGGCTGCGGGCTGAGTTTCTCAATATCGAAATCTGGAAATACCTGGCTCTGGTCCTACTCTACTTGCTGGCCCAGATGGTCAAGTGGATGGTGGTCTTCGTGTTCAGCCGGTATGTGCTTCGCATCATCCAGCGGACTAAGATCGACTATCTCGACCAGTTGATCAGCCGCGCCCAGCGGCCGCTCGGCCTGTTGGTCCAGGCCATCGTGTACTACGTCGGAGTGCCATTTCTGCTTCTGCCGCTGCGGATCAACGAGCTCCTCATGGTGGTCATCAATGCCATGGCGGCATTTGCCGGGGTCTGGCTGAGCTACCGGCTCATCGACGTGCTCACCGATTACATGATGAGCCGGGCCGAGCAAACCCAGAGCAAACTCGACGATCAGCTGGTCCCGATGGTCGCCAAGACCCTCAAGGTATTTGTCAGCGTGGTCGGCGGTATTTTTATCCTGCAAAACCTCGACGTGAACGTGGGCTCGCTGCTCGCCGGTCTCGGCCTCGGCGGGCTCGCTTTTGCGCTGGCCGCCAAGGACACCATCGCCAATTTCTTCGGCTCCCTGATGATCTTCATCGATAAGCCGTTTCAGATCGGCGACTGGGTGGTGATCGGCTCGACCGAGGGCATCGTCGAAGAAGTCGGCTTTCGCACCTCGCGTGTGCGCACGTTCTACAACTCGCTGATCACCGTGCCCAATTCGCTGGTCACCAACGCCATGATCGATAATTACGGTGCCCGGCAATACCGCCGCTACGTCGCCAATTTGGGCCTCTGCTACGACACCCCGCCGGACAAGGTCGAGGCGTTCTGCGAGGGCCTGCGGGCCATTGTCTCCGGTATGCCGGGCATGCGCAAAGACTATTACCTGGTCGAGTTCAAGGAGTTCGGCAGCCACGGACTCATCATCATGCTCTATTGCTTCATGGATACCGCGACCTGGAACGATGAGTTGCGGGTCCGCACCAATCTCAATCTCGAAATCATGCGCCTGGCCGACAATCTGGGCGTGGGCTTCGCCTATCCGACCCAAACCCTGCACGTGGCAAGCGTGCCCAAACAGGGCGAGTCACGACCAAGTCACTCGGGCCCGAACAGTCATCCCGACCTGCGCCAGGTCATTGAGGGCTTTGGTCCCGGAGGCTCTCTGGCCCGGCCCAAAGGTCTGTCAATCTCCAAGGGATATGACTGCGATCA
This sequence comes from Pseudomonadota bacterium, assembly GCA_022360315.1. Taxonomy (GTDB): domain Bacteria; phylum Myxococcota_A; class Polyangia; order Haliangiales; family Haliangiaceae; genus JAKSDA01. Next base: position 8,888 of record JAKSDA010000544.1, on the reverse strand, counting down.
AGGGTCGGCCCGGGGCAGCGACGACGACGGCTGAGCCATCGGCGCCGCCGCAATCCCCCGACCACGGACAAAACGCTGTAACTTCAGCTAAATACTGACTCCCCCTGGACAGTCAAGAGAGTGCATCCGAGAGCCAGGGGATTTTTCGGACCGAGACAATCCGGATCGTTCTTCCACGATGCTCAGACGTCCTGGAACGGCAGTTCGTCCGCGCTGGGGGGCCCGGATCAGCTACATTCCGAGATTCGGGGATTTGTGGTTGACGCATGGGGCTATTGGGTTGTAGATCGCCGCTTTGTAAGGGACGATATTGCTAGGATCTGACCATCCGCACTGGGCATATCGTCCGGTGACCGATCATTCCTTCGGGTTAATGCGATCAGAGGTAGTCCGTGATCAAAGCGCTCTCTATCTTCTCGGGTAACTCGAACCGCGCGATTGCCGAGGAAATCTGCAAGTACGTCGAGATTCCCATCGGCCGCGCCGCTGTGACGCATTTCTCCGACGGCGAAATCTACGTCGAGATCGGTGAAAATGTGCGCGGGGTCAACTGCTTCGTGGTGCAGTCGACGTGCACCCCGGTGAATCAGGGCTTGATGGAGTTGCTGATCATGATCGACGCCTTGCGGCGCGCGTCTGCCGGGTCCATTGTGGCGGTGGTGCCGTACTTTGGCTACGCTCGCCAGGATCGCAAGGCCAAGCCGCGCACTCCCATCACGGCCAAGCTGGTCGCCAACCTGATCTCGGCTGCCGGTGCCGATCGAGTGCTCTCGGTTGATCTTCACGCCGGGCAGATCCAGGGCTTTTTCGACATTCCCTTTGATCACCTCTTCGCCATGCCGGTATTCATCGACGAGCTCAAGACCCTGGGTTTTCGCGGTGAGGATGTGGTTGTGGTGTCACCTGATTCGGGCGGCGTCGAGCGCGCGCGGGCCTATTCCAAGCGGCTCGGCGCCAGTCTGGCCATTGTCGACAAACGGCGGCCGCGGCCCAATGTATCCGAAGTGATGCATATTGTCGGCGAGGTCAAGGACCGGCGGGTGATCATCGTGGACGACATCATCGATACCGCCGGCACGTTGACCACGGCGGCTCAGGCCATCATGGACGCGGGCGCCAAATCGGTCCTCGCCTGTGGTACTCATCCCGTGTTTTCAGGTCAAGCACTCGAGCGGATCGAAGCTTCGCCGCTCAGTCAGGTCATGGTATCTAACACAATCCCGCTCGACAGTGCCGCGGCGGCATGCGACAAAATCTCGGTCAAGTCGGTAAGCCGCTTGCTCGGAGAAGCAGTGAAACGCGTCCATCACGGCGATTCGATCAGCTCCCTGTTTATCTAGCTGGCGGCTGTTGCGATAATTCAGCACGATTCGAGGTCGAAAACCATGGAAGTCGGTAAGTTAACAGTCCAAGCTCGCCACAAGACTGGCAAGGGTGTCGCGCGCAAGCTGCGCGCTCGGGGACACATTCCGGGTGTCTGCTACGGCACCACGGTCGACGCGCCCATCGCAATCTCGGTCAATACCCGGGCGTTCAAGAACAGCCTCGATCCGGTCAAACGCAACAATACGGTCATTGACATGACCATTGAGGACGACGGCAATCCGGCCCGGAGTGTCCTCGTCATGGTCAAGGATTATCAGGTCCACAAGACCCGCCGCGAGCTCACTCATGTCGATCTTCTGGCCATCGACGCCGAACAGCAGGTTGAAGTCGAGGTTCCCATCGAGCTGACCGGCAAGGCGGTGGGATTGGTCACTGGCGGACAGCTTCACGTCGTCCGCCGCGAGCTCGACATCCGCTGCAAGCCGGCCGACATTCCCGCCACATTGAGCCTGGACATCAGCGAGCTCGACATCGGAGGCGTACTCCACGTCAGCGATCTGGTCCTTCCGCCCGGCGTCGTGTCCATGACGCCCGGACACATGGCCATCATCACCTGTGTCGCCCCCGAAGCCGAGGCTGCCGAGGCCGCGGAAGTCGAGGGCGAAGAAGCGGTGGCAGAGGCGAGTGCCGGCGACGCGGCCAAGAAAGAGGGCGGCAGCTGATCGCCGGATAACGGCTCGCTGCGCACGCCCTTGTGGAGGCAGTTTTGTGGCTCATCGCCGGACTGGGCAATCCCGGGCGCAAATACGAGCGCAATCGCCACAATGTCGGTTTTCGCGTGGCCGATACGCTGGCCCGGCGCCACGGGATGGGCTCGTTTCGCGAGCAATTCGGCGGCGAGATGGCATCGGGCAGACTGTCGGTTGCCGGCAGGTACCACAGAGCAGTCATCCTCAAGCCGATGCAGTTCATGAACCGCAGCGGCTTTGCCATTGTGCGGACCGCTCACTACTTCGACATCGAGGCTACCAATATTCTGGTCATCCACGACGAGATCGATCTCCCTTTTGGTCGCATGAAGCTCAAGGCCGGCGGGGGTCACGGTGGTCACAACGGCCTTCGTTCGATCATTCAGGAACTCGGCAGCCGCGATTTTTTGCGCATCCGGCTCGGCGTCGGCAAGCCGGGCCCCCCGCCCCCCAGCGGTGATTCCGATTCGATCGCCGCGTCTGAGCCGAGCCGATCGGCCCGGCGCACCGCACAGGTCGCGGGCCACGTTCTGTCGAACTTTCCCGGCGCACTCGAAGCCGAGGTAACCGCCCTGGTCGAGCGCGCTGCCGACGCGGCCGAAGCCATCGTGAGCGACGGGATACGTCCCGCCATGAACAGATTTCACAGCCCTGCGCCGGCACCGGCAGGGCAATCCCAAACAAATCCACAGGAAAACCATCAGGCAGAGGGAGCTGGTTCGGGACGCACGCCAGAAAGCAAGCCAGAACGGTAGACAAATAGAGCCAGATAAGGCACGAAAGGCTGTTCTGCTCGATGCGGGGCGTGAATGTCCCGGTCGGGCGAGCGCACTCCTTGCTCGGCATGGGCCGGGCTTGACATCCACAAGGAGAACCTATGCAAGCGAGTGAATTGAAGAGTTTGGCCGATGTTCCGGGTACGTCCCGGGAGTACGAGACCATTTACATCCTTCGCCCCAACACCGGCAACGAAGAAGTCGGTACGGTCAACGAACGTGTCCGGGGCATCATCGAGGGCATGGGGGGCAAGATCCTCAAGGTCGATAACTGGGGCAAACGTCGCCTGGCCTACGAGGTGAACAAGGAGCGCAAGGGGATTTATCTGTACTGGCAGTATCTGGCATCGCGCGGCGTGGTCGAAGAGCTCGAGCGCAATATGCGCATGCTCGATTCGGTCATCCGCTACATGACCGTCAAGCTCGACGCCGACATCGACCCCGAAGCTCGGCCCAGTGACGTGGACGACGAAACCTATGAGCGCGCTGCCACTACGGCAGCGGATGAAGAAGACCTGTACTTGAGCCGGGCCGAAGAATCCGACGAATACGACGACGAGTACGGCGGGTATGGTGAGCGTGATGAGGACGGCGAATTTGCCGATTCCGATCTCGGGGAGGTGGCGCGAGATCTCGGCGCAGAGGGCGCGTCGGCGGCAGAGGGCGTCGCGGCGGCCGAGGCTGCGGTCGACAGCAGTGCCGGAGCCGAGAGTAGTGCCGGAGCTGAGAGCGATGGCAGCCCGGACAGCAGCGCCAGCGAGCAAGGCCAACCCGCCGGCGAGAGCGATGGCGAGGCCGCACCTGGTGACGATTCACCGTCTACGGACGAGGATTAGAGGAGCAGATCCATGGCAGATGATACCAGCAAGACCACCGGCGAAGCGGTTGACCGGCCGGTCATTCGCATGCTCGGCAAGGCACCGGCGCGCAGCGTCTCTCGGCGCAAAATTTGTCGATTTTGCGCTGATTCGAGTGTCAAGATCGACTACAAGAACCCGCAGATCCTCAAAAACTTCATTACCGATCGCGGCAAGGTCACGCCGCGTCGGATCAGCGGTAACTGTGCCAAACACCAGCGGGCGCTAGCTCTGGCAATCCGTCGCGCGCGCATGATCGCACTGATGCCGTTCTCCGTGACCGGTCGTTGAACTGATAACCAGGCGCAAGGAATCGAGCCATGCAGGTCATACTCACCCAGGATATCGAGCATCTCGGCAAGGCCGGGGAGCTGGTTACAGTCAAACCGGGTTATGGGCGCAATTACCTGGTGCCCCAGGGACTCGCCATATCAGCTACCGAGCGCAATGTCAGGCGGCTGCAACACGAGCGTACGGTCATTGCGGCAAGAGTGGCCAAAGAACAGTCTGAAACCGCTTCTCTGGCCTCGCGACTCAACGGCATGACCCTACAGTTCGAACGCGTGGTCGGCGATGACGACAAGATGTTCGGCTCGGTGACTGCCCGCAATATTTCCGAACAGCTCAGAGTGGCCGGTATCGACATCGAGCACCGCAGGATCATGCTTCACGAACCGATCAGAGCGCTGGGCAAATACGAAGTCGACGTCAAGCTCAAGGCCGGCGTGCTAGCCAAGCTTAAATTCTGGATCGTCAGCAAACAGCGAACATGATCATTCAACAGAGTCGCCGCGGTGAGGAGTTTTGCCCCCCGATGTGGTTGTTTGTGAACTATCGACCACAGACTGCCAAGGGTCGCCGCGGCGCTTCGCTGCCACCGAGCTTGAGTTGAGTACCGCTCTGCGCAATTGGGTACCCATTCTGTGCAACCAGCCGGCCGATAACTGCATTGCTCGCCGGTCATGTGGGCCCACTATGCTCCCTCCTCGACGCGCTGGATCGACCCTGCTGGGGGCACTTACTTGCGGGTCGCAGTACCAAGCGAAGTGTCGCCAACAGAAATGACAAAACCCGCCGCCGTGATGTCACGACGGCGGGTCCGTTATTCTCGGGGCGCTAGATGCGTGTTGAGGATTTGGACAGGGCAGGGACAGCAAGAAACACCCCGAGACGTCAATACGTGAGAGGCGAGGGTTGCCTCATCGTGTACCCTGATTAGCAATCTCCGGGCCATCGACGGTGAGAGCCCATGAGAGAGATGTCCCTTGGTTAATAGACGGGTCAGTTCCCCGCCACCCGGCCAAATGGGACATTGAGTGGGATTGTCCCCCACAGAAGGCCACTGACCCGGATCACCGTCATGCCGGAGGAGAACCATCGTAGCATCAGGGCTTCGATGCGTCGTAGCGCTCGGGCCTCGACGATCTCATCGGAGCAGTCGATCGCGAGCTTTTTTGCGGTCGCGGATTCGATACTCGCGCAGGTCAAGGTCTCCGGTACTCGGTTTGTCGGCCAATGCCCTGGTTTTGCCAATCCAGCGGAAGAGCCCCTCGTGATACACAAATGACCACAGGTGAAACGTTCTGTTGCCAGATGTATCACTCAATCGTACTGAATACAGAGGTGTATGACGAATCATGCGCCGGATGGCCAGAGACTGATATGCCACCGCAGCCGGATCGTCAGGCGTGTCGTATTGCTCGACCGAGATCTCGATCTGCTGGCCTGCCTGCAAAGAGGCGATCAGGTCGACCAATTGTGAGAATTGACCCGATACCGGGGCATACCCCTCGGCCAGTGGGGGTCCCAGTTGAGCGCCAAAGATCTCGCTAAACCAAGTTTCGTACTCGTCGAGTTCGAAACTTCGGGCCAGTATCTCAGCCCTGGCCCTGTCTCCCTCGGCGACTGCCCGGATCAGATCGCTCATCATGGTTTCCAGGCCATTGATTCCCGCTCTATAGCTATAGGGTGCCAGCGCGGCAAGACTCTTTCCAGCCGGCGAATTCGACTGTGACGTCGGTTCCCCATCCCGGCAGCCAGCCACGATGAGCGCAGAAAGAGCGAGCGCGAACCCGATGCGCACTGCCCAAGCATTGAGAGGCGCGGCGCGCCTGTCAAGAATGCAGCGCCTTACCGGCAGCGTTCGGCAAAAATCTCGAACGCTGCCGCCATTGTTGGGCAAAGCCTTGCTGGCTGGGCGACAGATTGTTGCAGAAATGTAACAGTGAATACGCTCAGTTCCGGTGATTTGTGATTGGCGACGCCTGATCGAGTATGCGCTCGGTGGTTAGTTATTCACTATTCCGGTTCAGATGCCTGCGTGCGCTGGAATGGCCACTGCCGACCAGTCCCAGATCGAGCAAGATGGCGACGATGACCAGTACCCAGCCCAGTGGCGGGACCTGGCCCGGCGCGCCCAGTGAATTCATCGAATAGACGAACGCCAGCGTGGTCAGGGGCATGAACAAGAAACCGAGAAGCAGCCAGCCACCGCTGTCGACGGCGCGAGCCAGATAGTCGCCACCGAAGAGCCAGACCAGAAAAAGGGCGAATCGCGGACTGACAATGGCCAAACATCCCACTACGAGCGGCATTCCATACTCCTCAAGATCGTTTCTATCGTACCGGGGAACAGCTTGCCATGCACTGGCTTCGTGTGTCATGGAGTCGCCAATGCCGACGCGAACGATTCTGGACCTCACCAAGATCATCGACCCCTGTCTCGAGATCTATCGCGATGGCGACTATGCTGATCCTGCTGTCGAAATTGTGACCTGGTGCACAGTCGACAACCAGGGATATTGGGTTTCACGGTTGGGTATGGGGACTCAGACTGGCACTCATATTGATGCGCCGGCGCATTTTTGTTCGGGTGGCGACACGCTTGACGCCTTGCCGGTACAGGCTCTCATTGGCCGATATCATGTGGCGGATCTGCATCCGATCGCACGAGATGAGGATATCGCGGCCATTGTCGGGTGCTTCGACCAGGAGCCGATATTGTTTTTGCGCTCGCACCGCGATGGCTCGGCAGTGACCGAGCGCGGACTTATGGCTCTGTGTGAGTTGCCGGCCAGAGTGTGGGTTGTGGCTGGCAGCATTGCCGTACAACGAGCGGATCCTCTGTACTTTCACCGATTCATCGCCCGATTCGGCAAGTATTTGATCGAAGACCTCGACACGGAAAAAGCTGGCGAGGTAGAGCCTGGCGGCGAGCTCATCGGGTTGCCGTTGCGCCTGTCCGGGGTTAGCGGGTCGCCGTGTCGGGTGGTTGTCGTGATGAACAAGCAGGGTTCAAACTGAGGTCAGCACACCTCATCTAGACCAGAAGTTCTGCTCCATAATGAGATGTAGGGACAAACCCGGGTAGGATATCTCCTCGAGTGAGGTCTACTGACTCCAGCGAGAGCATGAGCCGAAGCTGACCTCTCCACAGGGAGGGAAGTATAGTCGAGCAGGTTGAATCGAGACAACTTCCATAGTAGGGTAGTATCGTAGAGTAGAGAGAGCGCGCCCATGACCCGAACACGTGCATTGGCAGAAATCACCCCGCAGCTGGGCGAAACCAGTCCGCCGCCGGTGAGCAGAGAGGTATTGGCTCAGACCGAGTATCGAGGCCCGCCGTGGGATCTGTCGTTGCTCGAGGGCATCGAATTGCTCGAAGAGGATGGGGTACCCATGGCTAGTGATCTGCACCGTCGGCAGATGAATATTCTGGTCGACGGGGTTAGCGCCTTGATGGTCGCGCGCGGACGGTCAAATTATTATGTCAGCGGAGATATCTTTATTTACTATACCCCTGAGCAGGCGCGCTATGTTGCTACTCACAAGCAGTCCGAGGAGCGCGCGTTCATGGGGCCGGATTTTGTCTTCATCGACGGCGCCACACCGGAGCCGCGGCGCAGCTGGCAGGTATGGAATGAAGAAAATCGATATCCTGACGTCATTGCCGAATTGCTTTCGCCCAGCACGGCCAGAATCGACCAGACAGTCAAGAAGTGGCGCTATTGCCATATTTTTCGAACAGCAGAGTATTATCTCTACGAGCCGGACAGCGACGTATTCACCGCGTATCATCTGATCGATGGTGAGTATTGCGAGGCCAGGCGTGGCGCCAACGACCGGGTCTACAGCGAAAAACTCGACGTATGGTTTGGTCTGTGGCAGGGCACCTCGCACAGCTATACGGCCTGCTGGCTGCGAATCTATGAAAGCGAGCACGCCACCGATCCATTTCCAACCAGTGCAGAGCAGGCTCAGGCCGAGCGCCAGCGCGCCGATGACGAGAGCCAGCGCGCCGATGACGAGAGCCAGCGCGCCGATGACGAGAGCCAGCGCGCCGATGACGAGAGCCAGCGCGCCGATGACGAGCGCCGGCGTGCCGACAGGGCAGAAGCCGAAGTTGCACGCCTCCGTGCCCTGCTCGATCAATGAACATACTCGCCGACGTGGGCTCGGTTCTCGGCTGCCGCGTAGAGCACGGTGTTCGCGAAGCAGATCTCAAGTCCAGCTCTGTCGACCCGATCCACCGAACATCGATCACTCCTCATGACAATTACATCGCGGTCACCACAGGGCGAGATAACAAACCCGTGTCAACCTACTCATCTGATCTGCCACACACTTCCCCGAGTGCCGCATTGGCCGTCCTTTCTGGCTAACCCTACTTGATTAGGCCTGTTTCGCACCAGAACGGCTGCAGTGGCCATCTGCTGCGTTGTTTCTGCGCTCCGGTGCTCGAAACGCCTTGCAGCTGGCCATCCTCGCTCATTCTGGCACTGAAACATTCCTAATCAAGTAGGGATAAGTCGCATCACCACGCCGCTAACCGCGAGAGGCGTGTGAGATGCGATTTTCGCGATCTGAGCTCAGCCAGTTTTCGAGCTACTGACCTGAAGCCGGATCATCGGGTTCAATGCTCGATGCAATTGATTTGGGCGTGGGTCAAGGTCACAGATGTCATGCCGAGTCACAAGAAAGCGGTCAATGACGCAGCGATGTGTGTGGCGAGAATAGGCGCACACCCAACTACGTATCCTCGGCACTAGGCAGAGAGGTAATGCGAATCATAAGAATGCAGTTTTTGCCGGTCCGCCGCAACGATGCTTCAGCTGGAAATTCGACATGGCCCTGCGGTGATCATAGTCTAGTTCCCGTCCCGGAATCCTTAATGTGCTGAT
>JAKSDA010000523.1 GCA_022360315.1 Pseudomonadota bacterium | reverse complement strand
GCCGCTCGCCCCACGCTCGCGCTCCCCCGCGCCGCTCACGCTCCCTCTCACTCACTTGTCCGGTCGAAAAGTGCTCAAGTCGACCTTAGTACCGCGACCCGCAAGTAAGTACCCATTACGGCCGACCAGCCCGCCGATGGCGGTGTTGCTCATCGGTCACGTAGGCCCACTATGCCCCCTCTTCGCGCCTTGCCCTCGACGCGCTGGACCGACCCTACTGGGCACTTACTTACGGGTCGCGGTACTTAGTTGATAACGTTGAGGGTCTTGCGGCCCGATGGGATGGGCGGTTTGTTCGAGTCGAGCTCGATCGGGTCCTCGCCGGCGGTTTTGACCACCTGCTTGACCGAAGCACTGGCCCTGGCCCGGGCCGCAGCGATCTTGGCGATCTCCACGACCCGATGGCCCTCGGCCGCGCGCTCGCGACGGCGACGCCACAAACCGGTTACCCGATCCACGACCCGGGTGAAGCGCTTCTTGTGCTCGGCCACCTCGTAGACCAGATCGGCCGCAGTACATCCCACCCGATGGGGGCTCTTGTGAAATGCACTGCGCAGACGCGGATGCCTCTGCACGTATTCGCGAACCCCGTCCAGCGTCTGCCCGGTTTCTTCGAGCGCGCGATCGACTTCGTTTTTGGCCAGCTGCTTGGCCTTGAATAGCTGCATCTGGACCCGGCTATATACGTTGACCGCACCGTCACCGTTGGTCTCGATGGGCAGGAAAATGCCCTGGGGATACATCTCGGTGATCAGCGATTGCACGCCATCCGATACCGAACTCGACGGCATACAGCCAAATGGCTTGACGCTCAAGGTCATGTTGACCTTGCTCTTGACGATGTTCTGGATGAGCTTGCCCACCTCCATATGGCCCTCGCCACCGCGCAAGTTGTTGTCGTAAAAAGCATCGCTGATCGCGGCAATCTCATTCATGTCGGCCAGATGGTAGTCGTGTAGACCCATCATCCGGGCAACCGTCTGGAATAGAGCACCGACCACGCCCTCGGCCGCTTTTAAACTGAGCAGACGCTTGCGCACATCGACTCCCTCGAGGCTGAATTTCGAGCCCTCGGGCCCACCCCGGTCGACACCGCGCAGGGCGGCGCGCTCTTCGGTGTCGTGGCGGCTCTGCCAGACCATGTAGAGCAGCCACGCGGTGACCAGCTGGATATCGACCTCGGCCCCCTCGGCCTCGAGAAACCGCTGCAGGGCGTAGTTGCCATCGCCTTCGGTGGTCATGGCCCAGAACTCGCCGATAATGGCGACCTTGGGTTTGATCCGGGTGCGGTCGACCGCCACCTGGCCGAGCTCGCGGCGCGCCGCGAGCAGCGCCCTGATCACGCTCTTCTGGTTCTCGAACGCATCGGCAATGATGCGCTTGGCCTTTTCCATGGCCCGATCCGTGGCGCCGGGCTCGACTTCGTAGGGGCGGATACGGTAGCACAGGGCATTGAGGACATCGCCGATCAAAATCGAGCGAATCACCCCCCAGAAAAACATCGGATTCATCTCCAGCCCGACCTCTTCGCCAGTGGCCTGCTTGAGGCCTCCGGTCTGCTGGAAGAGCAGGACCCGGAACCCGTCAAATCCGGAATCGCGCAGGGCCTTGCGGTATTCGGTCACATACGTGCCAAACCGACACGGACCACACGCGCCCGCAGTGACAAAGACGTAATTGTCGACAATGTCCTGGGTCGACATGCCGTTACCGCGCAGCTTGCTGAGATACTTGACCAGATTGCCGACGGTAAAATAGGTCGGGTTGCACTGGCCGCGGTTGCCAAACTCCCGGCCAAACTGCAAAGCCTCGTTGTCGGGCACATCCATGGCAATGACGTTATAACCAATACCGCGCAGCGCCGACTGAATGAACAGATCGTGCGCCATGGTCAGGCCGCAGACCAAAATCGTGGTGTGGGCCCGCTGCGAGGCGGTAAACGTGCTGGGTACCGCATCGTACCAGTGCTCGGCCGTGTCCCGGGTGGGCAGACCCAGCCGCCTTCTCTCCTCGGCCTCGAACCGCTTGAGCTCGGCATCGATGTCTATCGATGAAAGCTGCGATGAAGGCTGTGAAGAGTCGGATTGCACTGCCCCCAGCGCGCCGTCGAGATTGGCCTCGGCTGCCATGTCGATGAGGTCAGCGAGTTCCTGGTCGTTGATTTCGTGCTTCATGGCCGACAAATCCTGTGGGTAATTTCTGATCTCTCGCTCGAATGATTGCAATTATTGAATGATCGCCAGACCGGACGGTTTTTTGGCCGTCTTGGGCAATGTACTGAGCAGGGCAGCCTGCTCGGCCTCTCGTTGTTTTTGCACTCGCTCGGCAAACAAACCCACCCGGTCGCGCAACGCCAAGATCTCGGCGCGTACCCCCTCGGGGATGGGCTGGCCGCGATCGCGGTGCTCCTTGGCCACCCGCAAGAGCAGGGCCAGCTTCTTCTTGCTGATGGCCAGGTCGAGCTCTTCCCGCCGGGCCCGCTGGTCCTCGAGCCGCTCGCGCGCCAGCATCAAGGTGTGGGCGTAGGTCTTGACCCGGATCTTGATCGACCCGGACGGCCGGTTGGCGTCAATGTCGTGCAGCGCCGAATACGGCGTCTTGGCCGCGGCAATGACACTGTCGATGAGTCCGTAGGTCGGCGCGTCGTGACCGCATTTGAAGCTCGACAGGTCGAGCACCGCGACGTTGGGATGACGCGCGGCAAACTTGGCCCCCCACACTTTTTGCACACTGTTGACGCTGTAATTCTCCGGCCATACGTCGCTTATCTCGAGCGGCGAATCGACCAGCTTCTTGCTCAGATCATCGGCGTAGTACTTGTCGAGATAGTCCCGATCCTTGGGAATCGATCGCATCGATAAAATGGGATAACCGAGCGCCTGATACTCCTCGAGTACACCGTGGTTGAGCCCGGGGTCGTTGTGATACGGACGCCCGATCATGAGCAGCGCAATGCGGTCCTCACGCTCGACCTGATCGAGGATGTCTCGGCCCTTTTCCTCCATGATGCGGTCGAATTCGGCCATCGCCCGCCACGCCTGATCCATGGCAAAATCGCTCTCGTCCTCGCTCACCCCCAGCCGCGCGCCCCATGCGCCGAACATCTGCTTTTTCATCATAAGACGCTCGTTCATGGTGACCGTGATATCGATGTATTCGATATTGCGCTCGGCAAAGAAATCGATTTCCTTGGTGAAGGCGGCCTTCATCACGTTGGGTGTGCCCGATACCACCGGGCACGACGCGGTGTCCATGACCCCCTCGACAAACGTGGGAATGTGGGTGATGGACGGGAAAAAGATATAGTCGAGGCTTTTCTTTTCGTGGTGCTTGAACAACAGGTTGTGGATGTGGGCCTGACTGACCTTGCCCGGATAACAGGGGTCGACCGAGCCGTACTTGCCGCCGGCCTGCCACAGCTCTTCCGAGGTTTCGTCCGAGAACACGACATTGCGCGACTGAATGCCCAATGTCTCGAAGTAGGTCCGCCAAAACGGCCCGGTGCTCCACAGGTTGAGGGCGCGCGGGATGCCGATGCGGATTTTTTCGCGCGCACTGGCCGCATCGGCCGAGGAGCGCTCGAATGGCCGCTTGATCGGCTTGTGCCGCACTGCGCCCAAAAGGGTCCGCTTGACCTCGATATCGTCGATCAGGGCGCCGGCATCGGGCAGAGGGTCGGGCTTGTAAAAGCTCTTGAAGCACAGCTTGGCCTCGTGCTCGACCAGGTTGGGAAACTTCTTCATGCGCTGCCTGCGAACCTTGTTGAGACTCTTGAGCGCGTCGATGTCCTCGACCGTGCCCTTTTCGCACGAAAAGCCCGAGATGTAGCGCGCGGTATTGCCGTCCCGGGTCTTGGTGTCAATAAACGTCCGCGAGCAGTTGTTGGGGCAGAAGTCGCACCGGGTGGTCTCGTCGTTGGTCGAGGTATAGTCGATGTCAATGGCCTGATCGAGGCCGACAAAGCTGGTGTAACCCCGTCGCTTGACCACGCGCAGGGCTTCCATGGCCGCGCCGATGGCCCCGGCCTCCCCGGTGTGGGGATGGACGTGAACCCGGGCGCCCGGCACCCGCTCTTCGATGTAGTCCACTTGCGATTTGACCGCGGCCAGGTTGTGCTGGGTTCCACCCTGCAGGACAAATACCTGGCCGAGTTCGGCCATGCGCGGGATCTGCACCACGTACTGCCAGACATTCTTGGGCAAGACCAAGGCCAGACCGGCCAATAACTCGTCGCGAGCATACCCCTCTTTTTGAAAGTTGACCCGATCCGAGTCCAAAAATACCGCACACCCGTAGCTGAAGACGGGCGAGAGTCGGGCCTCGAACGCGTGCTCGGCGTAGTCCACTACCGCCAGGCCAAACTGGTCGGCCATGGTCTGCAGCAGCATGCCGTTGCCGGCGCTACACGAGTTGGATAGGCGGAAATTCTTGATATCCCCGTTTAACATGAATAGGACCTTGATATCCTGGCCGCCTATATCGCAGATGACGTCGACGTCGGGGACGTAGTGCTTGGCGCTCATCATGTGCGCGACAGTCTCGACAATGTTGGCGTCGGCAGAGAGCGAGGCCTCCATGACATCGCCGGCGTAGCCGGTCACGCCAAACCCCGTGACCTCGATGCGCGCCCCCTGATCCGTGGCCCACGCGCGCAGGTCGGCGAACATCTCTTTCATGTCCTGGATGGGATTTCCCTTGGACAGCTGATAACACTTTTTGAGGATCTCGCCCTTCTCGCTCATAAACACGCATTTGGACGAGGTCGACCCGCCGTCCAGACCGATCGCGCCGCGGATGACCTGGCCCGATTCGAGCCGGACATCCTCGAGGGGGGCAATCTTGTAGCGGGCGATGAAGGCGTCGCGCTGCTCGGCATTGTCGACCAGCCCGGGACCGGCATTCTCGCCCAGCTTGGCCTTGCGACCGTGGTTGATGAATTCCTCGAGCGGCTCGAGACCGCGGTACATACCGACATCGGCCGGCTCGTGCAGGCCGTAGAGCACCGAGCCGTAGGCCGCGTAATACTCCGAGTTCTCGGGCACGAAGATCAGCTCGTCGATGGGCTTGTCTTGGGGATAGTCGTAGCCGCGCTCGGTCCACGCCTCCGGAATGCGCTTGCGCCAACACTCCTGCAAAAACGGCAAATAGGTATTGGGCCCGCCCAGCAGTAGCACCCGCGCGCGCAAGGTGTTGCCGCGGGTCAGCACCGAGAGATTTTGCTGCACAATGGCGTCGGCCAGCGAGTTGAGAATCTCGTCTCTGGCAATGCCGCTCTTGACCAGGTTAACTATATCGGTCTCGGCAAATACACCGCATTTGGCCGCCACGTGGTGCAGCTTGCTGTCGTCGTAACGCAGGAGCGGAATCTCTTCCCGCGGCATGCCGACCTTGAGCATGCATTTGTCAATGGTGGCTCCGGTGCCCGACGCACATTTGTCGTTCATCGAGCACTGCGACTGCTTGTCGCCAGTATCCTGGTTCTCCTTAAAAATGATGATCTTGGCGTCCTGACCGCCGAGCTCGATGACCGAGCCGACATCGGGATGCAGGATCTCCACCGCCATGGTCACCGCATTGACCTCCTGCACAAACTTGGCGCCAATATGCGGCGCAATCGGACCGCCACCCGAGCCGGTGATGAATACGCGGATCTCCTCCGCCTCGACATCGGGAAACGCCGCGTGAATCTCGCCCAGCATGTCCCGGACATATTCGGGCTGCTTGGTCTCGTGACGCAGGTACTTGCTCCACCGGATCTCTTTGCTGTCCGGATCGACCACCGTCATCTTGCAGGTCGTCGATCCGACATCAATTCCGATCACCATCTTGGTCACAGTCATGGTCATCCTTCTTCGCTCGGTGAACCTCGTATCAGTGTTCGCTCATCCGTGACTGACACGTCAGTCTAGCCGGAAACGCGGTTAGTCTACGTACGACTGACACGTCAGTCCAGTTCCATCTCACTCCATGTGAGGCTTTTCGTCGCAGTTATTTCAATTGGTTATACCTATTCGGTCGAACCAATCGACACGAAGGCCGATCTGGCCGGGCAGATCGGGCCGAGGGTGGCGGCAGCTGGACCGGGACTGGCTGGTCTGATGCGGAACACCTGATCAGGGCGGTCCTTGAACGGTCAGGTTACCGGTCTGATAGAGCTCGTAGATGGGGTGTTGAGCGGTGACCCTGGCCACGCCGGGCCTGGTCGCGGTAAAGATCGCCTCGCTGCCGCCTTGCCGATCGAGAGAGCATGCAGGCCCGCTGCATTGCCATTGCACGTTCACTGCAGAAAGGAACGATCCATCGGTCTGGCGGCGGCCCACGGCGTACAGGTGCAGAGTATCGTCGACCTGCAGAGTACGGCGCTCGACAGGAACGCCTGCGCCACCGGGCATATCCTCGACAAAAAGGACCAGCTCGGCGTCGTCGAGCACGGTCAAGCCCTGGCTGATCGAGGCTCTTTGGCCACGTGGCGAGATCATGACCACGGTGTGTTCACCCGGTGGCAGGCCGGGTGCAATGGTCATCTCGATGGTTTGCGAGTCGCGCACAGAGACGTCATTGGGCGATACCTCAGTGTCGCCGATGCGTATCGAAAACCCGACATCGACGGCTGTGGGCTGGTCTCCATCCAGCGACACCCGGACCGTGGCGAAAAAGCCGCGGCCTGTGACCACGGCAGGGGTGGCGATGCGCGAGGATACTTCGGCCGGTTCGATGCCGGTGATCGCGAGCAGAGGTTCGGGCAGATCGCTGCAGCTGGCCACAAGGAGCAGGACGAGCACACCAGGGCCGGAGCATCGCCGGCCCGATTGGGGATAGCGCAGCAGTTCGGCACGTGAGTTCGTCTGCACTGACAGGAGTCATTATCGCTGGTTTCGGGCCTGCTGACAATGCCGGGCCAGGCGGTAGTACCGCGGTCATCAGCGCTCGCCGACGAACACACCGCGCAGGGCAAACGCGATGATCTCGTCGGCGATCTCTTCTACTGAGGGGGGCTGGCCGGCGCTGAGACAGAATTCGATCATGCCGCGTGCTGCACCGAGCAGGCCCCACGCGACCAGAGCGGTGTTGCACGGCCGGACCAGCTTCATCTCGATGCCGTGTTGCAGCGAGGAGGTGATCAAGACGGCCACGTCGGCGAAGAATACCTGGACCCGCTCGGCCACCTCGGCGCGGGGATCCTCTCTGTGATTGAGCAGCATGTGGGTGAGCGGGCGATCGCCGAGCACGTAGTCGAGCACCCGCAGCAAGTTGTGCCGGAGCTGAACCTGCGGCGGGTCGGCGGCCGGGTCGTCGACGTCGATCTCGGTGATGCGAGCGCGCAGCTCGCGCAGCGCCTCGTCGAGAATCGAGTCGAACACGCTCTGCTTGCTCTGAAAGTACAGATAAAACGTCCCCCGGGCGATTGCCGCGCGGCTGATGATCTCGCCGATCGAGGCGTTGTGATAGCCGAATTCGGCGAATACTTCTTTGGCCACGGAGAGAATCTGGCGCCGGCGTTGCTCGCGCCGATCGTCGTCCGACTCATGGGGCACGGGCGGAATTATGGGCGAGTTCGCGCCCGGTTGGTACCTTTTCGCCCGCGCCATATCAACAGGCCATTCTTCTCGGCCGCCTTGCGGGCACGGGCCAGCCGGCGCGCCCGCTTGCGAGCCAGCTTGCGCGCCCGTTTGTCGGCGCGGCGCTCGGCCCCATCTGTGGGTGACTCGGCGCCGGTATCGGCTGTGAGCACAGGGACCGGGCCGCTCGTGTCCCGGCCGGCACGCATCGGCGGAGGTAAGAGCCGCAGCGGTTTTCGCCGCGGCCGCCGGGCAGTTCGACGCGGACGGCGCAGGCGGCCGCCGCGCCGCGATTGATAGGCCACGATGGCCCGCTCGACATGGCTGTGCAGACGCCGATACCCGATGCGGCCCTCGACCACCTCGCCCTCCTCGCAGTGACCATCGACCACATCTTCGAGGTCACGGGCCAGGTTGCGATCGACTCCGTACAGATTGATCTCGTCGTACACGCCGTGAGACAAAGGAGTGAAATTGGCCGACCCGACATCGCAGATCGAGCCGTCCACCACGACGATTTTGGAGTGCACCATACGGGGCAAAAACGCGATGGTCAGGTTCTTGGGCGCACCGGTCCGGCGCAACAGCTTGTCGCAGGTGGCCCGGTTGAGATTGCCCAAAACATCGGCTTGAGCTGCCGTGACCAGGGTGACCTCGACCCCGCGTTTGATGGCCCGGAGCAGCACGTTGGTAAAGCGGGGATCGCCGAGATAGGCCATCTCGATGGTCAAGGTTCGCTCGGCCGCTTCGATGAGGGCCAATCGCTGGGCCAGCATGGAGCAATCGCGGCGCGGTGCAGCACCCCGGCTGTGGACCAGAAAGTCGACATCGAGACCCGGATCAAACGGCACATTTCCGGCCAGTCGCTGGCGCAGGCGCTCGACGTGCTCGGAACCATCGATCTCGACCATGATGTCCACCCACTCGCTGTGGTGATTGTCGCCGATTCCCATGCTGCCCAGTGTGATCACTCGCTCGTCAAACACGAATACCTTGGAGTGATCGAAGCGCTTGCGCTCGTGATGGACCGTGATCTTGGGGTGGCACAGAATGGCCTCAGCGAGGGGATTGGGCTTTTGCCGGAACGAACCCGGCGACCGATACACCGCACCCAAAAACCAGGCCTGAAAGCGCTGCGTCGGGTTGATGCGCTTGTGAAAAAAACTCTGCTTGTTGCCGCCCAGGTACTCGTAGACCGCGGCGATGCGGTCTTTCTGGATGGTGATCTCGACACCTCGCTCGGCGGCGTCGAGAATGGCCTGACCCAGGCGGTTGCCAACCTCGTCGTCCCGCCACAGAAAGGCGCGGACCTCGATGCTCTTTTGCGCCTCGTGGACTCGGCGCAAGATCTCGGCAAACGCGGACTTGCCGTCGTCGAACACGCGTATCGCATGGGTCCGGCCAGGCCTCGCACTACGGTCGCTGGCAGCTGATAGCCCATTGTAGAGCCCGAGCCGGTCGCGAAATACGTCGTAAAGCGGAAGCCTGTGCCTCATCTCTCTTGTCTCAAGGGCGTTGTCTCAACGGCCGCACTCACCGGGCCAAAACAGTGACGAAGCGGCCACAAAACAAAAACGGTATTGTTACCTAACCCATCTTGCATAGTGAGGCAAGTGCTTGTGATTGCGGTCCCTGCTCGGTTTGCCACCGATTGCCGGGAAATGGCTCTGTGGTGCAAAAACGATTTCGCACCACAGCCAACCGTGCAAACGAGATTTCTCACTATGATCGAATCATATACACTGGTTGAACCATCACTCCGTTGTAACCGTGTTGCGTTTGCCAACGGGTCGGGCAGTTCGATATCCGGCGATCACCGGGCTCTTGCGATCGAGAACTGTCGGCAACAACGGTCGGCGAGCTGACCCCTGTCACGCCGGGGCCTCTTGGCCGGGGCACCTGCAGATTGGGGAAAAACGATTTTTCCCCAATGGTGCTAGAGGGGATATCGCTCGGCCATATCGGCGACCGAGCGAGCGATGAGGGCGCGCAACACCTCGAGATCGACTTCGTCGAGCCTGGGCAAATACAGGCATGACACGCTGTGTTTGTGTCGGCCCAGTCGGGCGAGAAGATCTTGGTAGTCCTTGAAGCCGGGCATGCAATACACCGTGAGCGCTGCCTTGCGGGGCGAAAAGGCAACTCGCGGCCAGTCACCTGCTCGACCGCTGGCGTATTGATAGTGGTAGGAACCGAATCCGACGATGCTCGCCCCCCACATAGTTGCCGGCTCACCGGTGATCTCGCTCATCATCGCGCGGATGATGTCGCATTCGGCGCGCCGGCGCGGGTCGGCCAGACGGTCGAGAAACGCGTCCACACTGGCGTCTGAAGGCTCGGTTTTGAGCTGGTTCTCTGCTTTGCTCTGGCGTGGTTTTAATCCCATGGTGCTGCCCTGGCTGGTATCTGATTTGGCCAACTATGGTTTTCATCGCAGCCTACTGGCCTTACTGAAAAGACAGATTTCTGGCGGCAGAGTGATGGTTGCCGAACGCTGTTAACCATCCCCCTCGGTCCCGCTATCCGGCGCAACCTCCATATCATCGATTACCCTGAGCGCTTCGGCGACCTTGTCCACGGCGAATTCGTCGGTGAGTTCCATCTCGATGCCAACCAGTTCCTCCTCGCAGCCCGGATTGTCCGGGTGGCACAAAAGTCGGGTGCGCACCTTGGCGTGCTGGCGCTGCTTGTAGCGCTCGTGGCTGCTCTCTCCTCGCTCGTTGTCGAGGGCGGTCTGCTTGTCGGCAATTTGAAACTCGGCGAGCACAAAGACCACATGGCCACAATCCGCTGGAATCTCTTGCTCGGGAACCAGGCTTTCGAGGCGTAGCGGCAAATCGGTGACAAAGTTGATAATGCGGTAGTCGGGGCCAGAAAAGGGGTTGATATGAGGATTGGAATCGGATACGTCGGTCTCGATATCCTCCCGCGGCAGGGCTGGCTCGAGCGGTGCCAGCAGTGCGCTCGAGGTGAGAGCGCGCTCGAACGAGAACAGGTGATTGACCGATTCGCCGGGGATGACGTAGTTAAACGGTATCAGCTGACGGGCGAGAGCGGCCAGCATGGGCATGAGATCGTCGTACTCGCTGACGATCAGTCGAAAGCGCAGCTTGTCGTAGATCTTAGCGGCCAAAGTCGAGCGTTTGGCCAGGAGCTTGGTGATCAGAGAATCGCGCTGCTTGCGGCTCCACTCGAACTCGGTGATGGGATGGCCGGCAGCGCGCAGCTCTTCGACCAGCTGGATAACTTTGAGCTCGGTGGCGCGAAAGACATCGCCGTCGGCAATGGGCAGGCGGACCATGGCTTCGCGGCCGGCCAGGTGGTTGACAATGTGCATCACTTTGAGCACGATACAGGCGGCACGGCGGTGTTTGCCCTCGCGCGACGCGATGAGAAAGAGATCGCGCGCAGGTACCTGGTAGGCGACGTCTGCCGGGAGGGAGAAGTGAAATACCCGGTTCAAATAGGCCACTGCATCGCTGCGCAGCTCCTCGAGCCGGGCCATCTCTTCGACAGAATCGGGATCGTACTCGTTGATGCGCAAGAAGCGATCGACCTCGGCGTGGTCGTGAAAGTCGAGCTGATACCACTCGATGACCGAGCCTCCGTGGAGCATCAAGCGGATTGCTTCGAGATCGGCGAGGGAGAGACTGTCGATCTTGAGAGGTCGCCCAACTCGTGGACGTACGGTTCGTATGTTCGCCATGCGTTGGCTCTATTGTACGTGTCCAAACCCGGCAGCGACAACGCACCTCCCGACGCTGCCAATCGACTCCGGGTTACACCGGCCCGGCCAGAGGCAACTCAGGGCTGGCGGAGGCAGCGGTCAACCGAGCTGAGGCGACCACCAAGGGTGTTCGGCGAGTTGTCGAGCCGCAGGAGAGCGCGCCTTACTGAACGGATCAGCGGCCGTTTCGGCATGAACTCCGCACTGCATTATTTGCCGGGGGACCCGGCCTGGCCCGGACTATTTGCTCAGGTGGACAGTGGCCATGAGCAGACTGACTACCAGCAGGGCGACGACAGCGTTTCCAATGACAGCGAGCATGGAGATGTTATCGATCGTATGTACGTGAATGTCCAGAAAACGGACGCAAGAACTCCCTACCAGCGGTGCGGCGAGGCACTCGCGGAGAGCGAGTGCGCTTTTACGCTGAACCGACGCCGGGGGTCAAGGGGGTTCGGGCCAAACTTTCGGGCGATCTCTCGGTTTTTGCCCCGAAAGTCTCGCACCGTGCCGCGATGGTAGATTTTGCCCACAATGCGCGGGCGTGATACCCGTGAACCATGCCGCGTTGTCCCCATCTCGATCGCGCCTGCGACTTGTTTCTCGACCATCTCAAGGTCGAGCGCAACCTGGCGCCCAACACCATCGAGAGCTACAGTCGTGACCTGACCGCGCTGCGGGGATTTCTCATCGAACGCGGCCGCACGTCGCCCGTCGAGGTCGGCACCGACGATCTGATCGAGTACTTGCTGGTCATGCTCGATACGGGCCTCGGCGCGAGCAGCCGGGCCCGTGCTCTGGTGACCATACGCGGATTGTTCCGTTTTTTGTGTGGCGAGCACTATCTGGACAGCGATCCCACCGAGCGGATCGACGCGCCGCGTCTGGTGCCCCGGTTGCCCGACGTCATCGGCATGGATGCCATCGACAGGCTGCTCGCCATGCCGCCGACCGATACGCCGCGAGGGCTGAGGGACGCCGCGATGATCGAGCTTCTCTATGCCACCGGCATTCGGGTGTCCGAGCTGGTCCACATCGCGGTTTCCGACGTCAACCTCACGGCCGGGTATGTGCGAGTGACCGGCAAGGGTCGCAAGATGCGTCTGGTCCCCATGGGGGAGGTTGCGTGCGAGCGAGTCGCCGAATACCAGGACAATGCCCGGGCCGCGTTTCTCAGAAATCCTGCCGAATTGGCGATGTTTCTGACCGGCCGGGGCAAGCCCATGACCCGGCAGGGGTTCTGGAAGCTACTCCGGCGCTATGCCACGGCCGCGGGCATCCTGGACGTCTCTCCCCACAAACTGCGCCACTCGTTCGCCACCCATCTTGTCGAGCGCGGCGCCGATCTGCGCGCTGTGCAGGCCATGCTGGGACACGCCGATATCAGCACGACTCAGATCTACACCCAGGTCTCTCGCGCCCGCCTGGTCGAGATTTATCGAAAGCACCATCCCAGAGCCTAGGTCTTGACATAACGACTTGAAAATAAGATAAAAAATCGGATGCGCAGAGAATTTTGAGGGCCCTGGGAGCGGCCTGCCGCGGGGCTGGCGACGAGCGGCGCTGTGCGCAGAGCGCGCGGGGGTTGCACAGTCAGAGTGCAGACGACATAGTGTCGAGCGGGCCTATGGACCTGTCACCACAAGATATTCGCTGGATCATCCAGGGCATGATCATCTTGATCTTGTCGATCGCCGTGCACGAGTTTGGCCATGCCATTGTGGCGCACAAGCTGGGCGATCGCCTGCCCGAGAGCCAGGGTCGAGTCACTCTCAACCCGATTGCTCACGCCGACCCGATCGGCACGTTGCTCTTTCCCATGCTGGGCCTTCTTTTCACCGGGGGCAAGGGGTTTGGCTTTGGCTGGGGCAAACCGGTTCAGGTCAATCCAGTGGCGTTTAGCCGGCGCTTTACCATGCGCACCGGCCACATGATGGTCGCGATTGCCGGACCGCTGATGAACATCCTCTTTGGCATTGTCATCGCACTGATCCTGGCCTCGCTGGTGACGTTCGAGGTTCTTCCCAAGCACCACGAGCTGGCCAGGGCTCTGCATTATGCAATCGGGCTCAACTTCATTCTGTTTTTCTTTAATCTCATTCCCGCCCCGCCACTCGATGGCGGGGCTGTGCTGGAAGGGCTTTTGCCCGAGCGCATGGTTCCCGGGTTCCAACGCTATGCCGTGTACGGTCCGTTCGTGCTCATGGCCGTGATCTTCATACCGCAGTTGAGCCAGCTCTTTGTCAAGCCGGCCGTATGGCTCCACGGTGCTGTGTGGAGCGTGGTGAGTGCGATTTTCGGACTGTCATGACCGCGTCTGCTCTCGGCTACAAGGTCGAGCTCGACGTCTTCGAGGGCCCGCTTGACTTACTGCTTCATCTGGTTCGCAAGCACGAGCTCGACATCCTGGACATTCCGATCGCCTTCATCACCGAGAAGTACCTCGAGTACCTCGATCTGATGCAGGCGCTCAGTCTCGATGTGGCCGGCGAGTACCTGCTGATGGCCGCCACCCTGGCCCACATCAAATCGCGTGAGCTATTGCCGTCCGACCGATCGCAAGACGACGCCGAGGACGAGGAGGGCGAAGACGAGATCGATCCCCGGCAGGATCTCATCCGTCGTCTGCTCGAGTATCAGAAGTACAAGACGGCGGCGTCCAGCCTTGGCGAACGACCGGTGGTGGGGCGCAACGTGTGGACCCGGGGCTTGCCCAAAGAGGATGCGCTGGCCGAAAACATCGATCCCGAGACCGCGGCGCCGCTGATGCCATTTGCCGTGACCAAGCTGATCGAGGCGCTCGATCGCGTGCTCAAGCGGGCCAAGATCAAGCTGGCGCATGACGTACTGGTAGAGCGGCTATCGGTCACCGACCGCATCAATGAGCTGGCCGACCGGCTCGAACAGGACGGATCGCTCCCGTTCTCGTCGTGCTTCCGCTTTCTCGACCCCGGTGTCCAGATGTCTGCGGACAGCGTGCGCCACGAGATCGTGGTGACGTTTCTCGCCCTGCTCGAAATGGCCAAGCTTCAGCTCATTGCCCTCTCGCAACCAGAGGGCGAAGACGATATACACATCGCCCGGGCCACCGACAACGTACGTGAGCGCGTTGCCGAGACAGTGGCACGAGACGACGAATATCGCTGAGCGAGGACTGGCAGTGAGCCGAATCCGGAAGAAACGCAACGTAGGTGCGCGCAGTGCCCAAAAGGGTACTGCGCGGCGCACCGGAAAGCAGCGCGGTTCGGCGCGAGACCACAAAGAGCCGGCCGATATTCAGGGGCCAGCCAATGGCGAGGCCGAATCCCCGGGCGCGGCCGGGGTCGAAGCGCAGTCTGACACAAGTGGGCTCGAGCCCCCTGACGGTGCAGCGGACGAGATCTCCGGTGACGATGCAGAGGTGGGCGCCGATGGCGGGACAGAGGTGGGCGCTGCGGTCGAACCCGAGCGCGAGGATGACAACCGCGAAATCGACAGGGCGGCGCGGGCCGAGGCCGATGGCGAGGTCGGGGTTGGATCTGGCCGTGACGACGGGGCTGGAGTTGCCCAGGAGGCGGCAGCGGATGATGAAGCCGGGGCCGGGGCCCACGGCGAGCCACTTGATTCGGGCAGGGCCGAGGACAGGCGTCTCAAGAGTATTTTGGAGAGTTTGCTATTTGCTGCAGACAAGCCGCTGACCCCCAAGCGATTGGGGGTACTGGCGCATCGTCGCGACAGTGCGCTCATCAAGTCACTGCTAGGTGAGCTAGCTGACGAGTATTGCGAGCGCGGCATCGTTTTGCATGAAGTGGCCGGTGGCTGGCAATTTCGGACAGCGCCGCAGAACTCGCATTATGTGCAGGCGCTCATTGGTGGGCGACCGGTCAGGCTGAGTCGGGCACAGCTCGAGACCCTGGCCATTGTTGCCTACCGGCAGCCGATCACCCGGCCCGAGATCGACGACATTCGCGGCGTCGATTCTGGAGGTACCCTCAAAGTACTGCTCGATCGTCATCTGATCCGGGTGCTCGGCAAGAAAGAAGAGCCGGGCCGGCCACTGCTCTACGGCACGACCCGGGAATTTCTCGAGTTCTTTAATCTGAGTGACCTGCGCGATCTGCCGACCTTGCGCGAGTACCACGAACTGACCGAGGACAGCATGCGCGTGGTCGAGCGAATGGGCGTCGATCTCGAGGAGCTGGCCGAATCGGCGAGAAGTGCCAGGTCTGACGCGGCATTGGATTCCGATTCGGCAGCAGAGTTGGATGCGGTCTCGGAGTCGGAATCGGAATCGGAATCGGACGCGGAGGCGGAACCGGCGGCGGATGCGGACGCAGGCGCACAATCGGAGTTAGACGGGGGCGTCCACGGCTCGCCGAGACTCGGAGGAGAGACATGACCGAGATTCGCTTGCAGAGATATCTCTCCCAGGCCGGGGTTGCCGCTCGTCGCAAGGCCGAGGCACTGATCACCCGGGGTGAAGTGACAGTCAACGGCAGAGTCGTGACCGAGCTCGGCAGCAAAGTCGTGCCTGGTCGAGATCGGGTTCAGGTCAACGGCAAGGCGGTTTATCCGCAGGAGCTTTTTTACGCGGTTCTCAACAAGCCGAAGGGGTGCATCACTGCTGTATCGGATCCAGAAAACCGGCCCACAGTCATGGAGTATCTGCACAAGTTGCCGGTCAACGTCGCTCCTGTGGGCCGGCTCGATTTCTACAGCGAAGGCGTTCTGCTCCTGACCAACGACGGCGAGCTATCGGCGCGCTTGCAGTCACCTGATAGCCATGTTGAAAAGACCTATCACGTCAAGGTGCGCGGGCGATTGAGCGAGCGACATCTGGACATCCTACGCAGCGGCGTTCGTCTCGACGACCGCACTCTGACCCGGCCGGCCCAGGTCGATTTTCTGCCCGCCAAGAGTCGTCACCAGTGGCTGGTGGTCACCCTGTCCGAGGGCAAGTCGCGTCAGATTCACCGTATGTTCGAGGCCCTGGGCTTTCCGGTGTTGAAGCTGCAGCGCGTGGCCTATGCTGGAATCCCGTACCACGGTTTGCGCGTGGGCGATGCCCGCGAGCTCACGCAGGTCGAAGTCAACCAGTTGCGCGCGATGGTCGGCCTGGCCAAAAACACGGTTGCGCGGGGCAAATGGCAGTCGCGGCGCGAAGAAACCGAACTGGGCCGGCGGGCGCGGGCGCGGGCGCGGGCCCGCGCCGAGGCCCTGGGCGAGGCCAGCGCGGCCGCTGGCAAACGGTCCGACGGCAAGTCCGTGCCCGGCAAAAAAGCCGGCCGCAAACCCATCGCGGGCAAACCCTCTGGCCGCACGTATGGGCGCGGCACATCCGGCAAAAAAGCCCGAGGTCCCGGCAAGACCGGCCGCCCTGGCGCCAGCACCAGTCGCGGCCGAGCGGGGCACAGAGCCGCAAAGCCCGGTCGGGCCGGCAACAAGACCGCACCATCGAACTCGCGCAGCACGCGCGAGGGTCGCTCGCAGAGCCAGCCAGGCCGGAGCAAGTCGGGCCACAAGCGAAAAACCCGTCCGGGCAAGGAGTCCTGAAAGTGTGCGTTCGCAGCCGGCTGACCCGAAATCCCTGACAAGGGCCGGTTGAGCTCAGAGCAGGCGCAAAAAGGCCAGCAGCGCGCGCTGTTCGCCGTCGGACAGAGCGTGCAAGCCCGCGCCCTCGCCAGCGTGGAGAAACCCCGGCTGGCCGCTATTCGGGTCGGTACCAACGCGGATGCTTTGCAACACCGCAGCCAGATTCGCGGCCGAGCCATTGGTGAAGTAAGGGCGTTTTTTGTACAGCCGGCGCAGTGATGGAACGCGCGCACCCCGGTCGTGCACATAGGGCTCCACGCCGGTTTTTCTGTACTCGGCTCGACCCCACACGATCGGGCCTTGCGCCGAAAAGATCAGCTTCTCCCAATCGCGCGGCGGAACCCGGCTGGTCGCCGCATCGGCGATCAGCCGCGCGTTGTGGCAACCCTCGCAGCGCTGTTCGAAAATCTCGGCGCCGGACCGCTCGCGGTCGTCAAATCCACGTCGCCCGGCCACGGCCGGATTGGCTCGATGAGTGAACTCCATGAGGAAATTCATCAGAGCACCGCGCAAGTAGATCGGCGACAGAGTGGGCGGCAGATCGCCGACATGGGCCAGCCAGGGAAACCCCGTAGTATCGAGAGAGAACCACGAATCCCGCCCGCTGCCCCGGTTGGCGACACGGAACTCGTTGTGCACCATCGTGGCCATGGTGCGGTCCAGGGCGCGCGAAAAATGCGGCCGGTTGTTGAACAGGCCGAGCAGCGGTTTGGTGGTGGCGTGGACCATACCCCGGCCGGTGAAGTGAGTGCGGCCGTCGACATAGCCCTCAAAATGGCAGGTTTCGCAGGTAAACCGACTCAGATGACCATTCGACGGGTTCCACGGCGCCATCAGGGTGGTGAAGAACAAGGCCTCGCCGAGGCGCAGTTGGGCCTGGCGCGGCGGCCCTGCCACGCTCACCACGCGGGTCGTGTCGCCGCGCTTGGCCACCCAGGCGTCGAGCAGCGGATTTGCCGCCACCACGCCGGCCTCGCCGCGGGCCAGCGCGGCCGTGCCGGGCGGCAGATCAGTGCCGGCCACAGCCACCTCGGCGTCGCGCGACGCAAAGGTCAACGCGAGACGCCGGCCGCTGCCATATCCGGCCACATCCACCGAAATAGCGCCGTTTGCCGGAGAGTCGTGCCCGGCTCTCGAGACGGTCAGTGCCAGCCATTTGGGTGTGACCAGACCGTGTTCGGCGACGTTGACTGCAGCCCAGCGCTCGACTTGGCCGCTCTTTCGATCCACCTCGTACATGTACACGAACGAGTCGATATAGCCAAATGACCCGTCGCTGCGGTCGAGTGGATGATCTTCGACGCCGGCTGCGGCGATGATCAGTCCGCTCGCCACGGTGCCGGCTGCGATCGCCCATATCGGCCCGTCGTGCTGAATGCGGGCGATCGGCGAGGAGGCCGGCATGCCGCGCCGATCGACCGGATAGACCACGATCGCTCGATCGAGCAGGCAATCGACCACGAGATAGTCGCCCTCGCGAACCACGCGCAGAGGGCCGCCACAGCGGTCAACCTCGTGTACATCCCGACCTGAACGAGCCAGAATGCGCCCGTCGAACTCTTCCACCGCGTAGAGGATCCCTTCGGGCCCGAGCGCGATATCGACAATGGCCAGGGCTCCGGGCAGAGTCACCTCGCCGGTGCGTTCGAGAGACCGGTTGGCCCGGTAGCGGGCGACAGTCGCCGAGTCCTCGCCCGACACGTAGACTTCGCCATCCGGCGCCATGGCCAACCCAGTAGGTGACCGGGGAGCGCCCAGCCGTGCCAGCTCTGTACCCGTGGCATCGAGCAGCACCACCGCGTCGGCGCCGCGCAGAATGCCGACAAATCGCTCCTCGCTGGTCGCGCTTGCGGGCACTCGGACAATGTCGAATGGATTGCTTCCGGTCACTCGATCGCCCGGAGCCAGCCTGGCGAAGTCGACAGAAGCGCGCTGCCGGTTCTCGTAGGAGCGCAGCTGGGCGACCGGATCGGCTCGCTCCGCGGCCTCGGATGAGGCCGCAGCGCGGCGCACCGCTGGACTTTCGGGGCTCGGCGCCGCGATTTCGCCATCGCGGCAGCCCGAAGTGGCCAGCCCCGCGATCGCGAGGCACATTGCTGTGCAAGCAAAAGGAGTCATTTCGCCCGAAAGTACCCGCTGGCCGACCGAGCTTCCAGCGCAGAAGACCGTCTTTACTTCTTCTTTGCGTTTGCGCAGCTGTAATTCACTAGCCCTGGTGCAACCTCAAAACCGAGCTGATCGAGTGTTTCCGAGCTCTGGTCAAGAGCGAGCGCATTCGCTGGGCCGACGCCTTGAGTTACGGACCGAACGGCTGGCTCTACATTGCTGACAGTGCCATTCCCGACCAGATGCTGCGCTCCAGCGATCACATTCGGGCCAGCGCGCCCTATTATCTCCATCGCTTTCGACCCGGCATTGCGGGCGTGCCCGGGCAGTAACCGACCGGCACGGGGGCGGGGCTTTTGGGCGACGTGCTCGGGGCGCGATGGTAGGCTAGGGTTGAGCAGGGTTGAGTACCGATGTCGCGTACCAAGAGTGATGCCAAGCGAACCGCGATCGTCGAGGCCGCTCTGCGGTTGTTTTCGGACTACGGCTACCGGCGCACGTCGGTCGCAGATGTGGCCGATGCTGCTGGTATTGCCAAGGGGACGGTCTATCTGTACTTTGACAACAAAGAATCGCTATTTGCCGGGGTGTGCCGCCATGTGGTCGCGACGTTCTTGACTGCGGCCGAGGCTGCAGTGGAGGCCGACCTGGCCATCGACGACAAAGTACGGGCCATTCTCGAGGCCAAGTTCACCTACCTGTACAAGCTGGTCCATTCTTCGCCCCATGCGGGCGAGATCATCCAGTCCAAGAACGATCTGACCAGCGAGGTGTTTGCCGACGCCGACCGCAGGTACGAGCGATTGCTGACCGCGGTGCTCGACGCCGGCAAGCTCGACCTGGAGGCAAGCGGGTACACGCCGCAATCAGCTGCCGAGCTGCTGATTCGCTGCGCCCACGGCAACGGCACGGCTGGCCCGTCCGGTAACCGGCCCGGCGTGGCCACGTACAACCGCCGCCTGGCCAGCATGACCAGAATCGTGCTGACCGGCTTGCGCGGTGCAAGGCCGGACTGACCAGATCGCCGGGGCCCTGGCCGCTGCGCACGACCTCGACATCGTTCACCGCGATCTCAAGCCGGGCAACATCGTTGCGGTACCCGACCGGGTTAGGAGAGGTTTTGGCGGTTGGGCGACTGGGGGGGTCCCCAAGAAGACGGTCTTGCGGCTGACCAGTTATCTGAGCAGTCCCAACCCACTCACGCCGGACGCCGATGTCTCGGAGCTCATGCGCACATCGCGGCTGCGCTCGAGTGAGCGGTTTGGGCCTGGACAGGTATCGTTGCTGGACGTGATGTTGGAGACTCAGAGTCAGTGCTTGCGCTCTTCATTGAAACGGTAACTCGAGTAACGATTCCGCTCATGACCTTGATGGGGCTGGGCTTTGTGCTTCAGCGCCGCTTTTCCCTGGACGTCGCCTCGCTGGGCCGGGTGCTCGTTCACTGTGTGGTGCCCTGTGCGCTGATTCACTTCCTCACCTCGACAGACCTACCATTGTCGGCAGTCTCGTTTACTGCCGGATTCACCTGCGTGAAGTTTGCTGTTCTGCTTTTACTCGGTCGGGCAGTTGCATGGGCGGTCCAGATCGACCCCGCTCTGCGCTGGGTTTTTGCGGTTGGCGTTGCGTTTCCCAACTCCGGAAACTATGGAATCCCGGTCATCGAGCTGGTGTTCGGGCCCGACTGGATCTTGCATCAGAGTGTCATTACCAGCGTACAGGTGGTGCTGGTCATTATCTGCGCGTCCCTGCTGTTGAGCGGTGAGCGCGTCGGACTTGGGGGAATTTTCAGAATGAGTGTGCAAACGCCTCTCATTCCGGCGGTTGTGATCGGCCTGGCCGTCAAGGGAGCGGGCATCCCCCTGCCCATGATTGTGTCCGAGCCGCTTCGGATCATGGCGGGTGCCTTGACCCCGCTGGCGCTGTTCATCCTGGGCGTCCAGCTTGCGTCGACCAATTGGATGTCCGCATGGAAGCCAGTGGCAGCTCTGACGCTACTGCGCCTCGCCGTGGCGCCGGTTTTGACCTCATTTTGTTTGTTGTTTGTCGCGGTTCCCGGCACCTTGAGCGATGTGTTGATCGTGGGGGCATGTGCCCCGATCGGCGTGCTGCTGGCGATCTTTGTCGCTGAACACGAAGATCAGGCCTCTCTTGCCTCGGCCGCGGTTGTGGTGACAACCTTTCTGAGCCCGTTGGTGATCACTCTCGTGATATCGATTTTGGGAGTGACTGTGTACACCCGCTAACCCGGCCTCCGCACCGCTTTGACATATCGCGGGCCAGAGAAGTCGACCGTGTCCTCGGCTACCGCACGATCAGCTGCTTGACCGCGCCACTGGCGACCAACGGCGACGCGGTCGGTGCGCTTCCTTCCGACCCGGCCGACCGGTCCTGTCACACCCCCGTTCCTGTCACGACCCCCGGTCCGCAGTCTGTATACCCGCTAACCCCGAAGTTCTCGCCGCGGC
Organism: Pseudomonadota bacterium; assembly: GCA_022360315.1. Taxonomy (GTDB): domain Bacteria; phylum Myxococcota_A; class Polyangia; order Haliangiales; family Haliangiaceae; genus JAKSDA01. The sequence continues at coordinate 1,165 of JAKSDA010000523.1, read as the reverse complement.
GCTCGATTTGCCGACTGACGAGCGCGCTCGCATCGCGCACGAGCGTTTGCTGAGCCTCGGTGAGAGCGAGCTGAAAACTGAGTTACACAACTCGGCAATCAAGGAGCACAACAGTCGCCTCAGACTGGGTACGAAGAATGGCCCGCTAGCCTGGACCAGGAGTTTCGCCGTACGGTCCAGGGTGGTCACTTACAGCCGCAGCTGCTTCGGCTGCAATCGGCCCGGTAGATTGCGGCAACTTCACTCGAGGTAATCGCGTGCCTCATGATTTGCACCTCATCAATCATCCCCGCAAAATACCCACCTCCCTGGTGGGCCCTACCAATGTAGAGCTCGCTCGACGAAGAGATGTTGTGGGGGCCGCCGAGGACGAAGTTGTCGAGCTCTCCATCGAGATAGAGCATTACTTTGTTTGCCTGCCTCACAATAGCGACGTGTGTATAGCGATCTGGTTCAATACTGCTCGAACTAACTACCTGTGAGTAGCTGGCCGCGTCGCCGGTCAGAAAGAAGAGGCGCCCATCGCCGGCTGACTGGCCGATGCGAAGCTCGAGCTCCTTGTCCACAGAGCCATCCCGCTTGTGAAGTATGAGACGGTAGGAGGTGATCGTGCTCGGATTGATCCACACAGCAATGGTGAACTCGCCGGTGCCGAGATTTAGAGACGGATCGTGAGAGACACTGATATAGTCATCGACCCCATCGAGATCGAACGCCCGCGATACCTGCCCATCGGCAAAGCCAGCGCCGTTTTGCACAGTGCCGTCATTGCCACCAACCACATCATTTGCGTCGTCATTGGCCGGCCAATAGCTCACCAAAGGCGATGTGGACGGGCAGGTTTGAGCCAATAAAGCGCCCGGCATCCCCATCAACCCCAACCACAGTACAGCTGCCACGATCACTGAATGTATCAATTCCATGCGATTCATTCGATTGCTTCCTTACTTTTCCGTTTGCCTTTACCTGAATGGTGAGCTCACAGAATAGGCGCGAACTCGTCCACCAAACTTAGAGCCGGTCCAAAAACTCTCCGCGTCGCCAGAGCGGCGATCCATCACCGCCAGCGGGCTTGCTCGTCGGTCAAATACACCCAGTATTCTCCACTCCTCGCCCACCCACTGGCGGCGCGCCTCGTCGCTCTGGCTCGGTCCGAGGTTTTTGG